>URXU01000006.1 GCA_900552005.1 uncultured Phascolarctobacterium sp.
TTGGTGACCCATGTAGGCCTCGAACCTACGACACCCTGATTAAGAGTCAGGTGCTCTACCAACTGAGCTAATGGGCCGTAGTGATGTTACTTGCATATAATACACGATTTTTTTCGTTTTGGCAAGCATTTTTTTAAAAAAATTATAAAAAATTTGACTACGATTTTATAAAAGCATAAAATATTAAGAAAAAGCTTCTAATTTAAATTTTTCGGAGGAATGATTATGAAATACGATATTGCTGTTATCGGCGGCGGTCCGGCAGGTGTTGCTGCTGCTATTACCGCATCTACCAAAGGAAGAAAAGTGGTATTGTTTGAAGCCCATGGATTCAGTCCGCGTCTGCGCAGTGTGGAGAAAATTACTGACTATATGGGTGTTCCCGATGTCAGCGGCAGTGAATTAATGGATATTTTCGTAGATCATTTACGTAAAACGGATACAGATATAGTAGAAGAAAAAATTATTGCCTTAAAAGAAGTTGGAGAAGGATTTGCTCTTGGTACTCCTAATGGCACCTATGAAGCAGATGCCGTAGTATTGGCAACAGGTATTTCTCGTTCCGAACTCTTAACGGGAGAAAAAGAATTCTTAGGCCGTGGAGTAAGTTACTGTGCAAAGGTTGATGGTGTTAATTACCGCGGCAAAAAAGTTATCGCCATTGCTACCGTGCCGGATGCTTTAGCTGAGGTGGAATATTTAGCCGATATTTGCGAGCATGTTTATTTCTTCCCCCGTTATACCGGTTTTGTACCGCCTAAAAAGAAAAATATCACGGTTGTTTTGGAAACACCTATGGAAATTACCGGTACGGATAAAGTTACCGGACTGCATACGGATACTGATTTTTTCAGTGTTCAGGCGGTATTTATGTTCAGAGCCAGCGATCCGTTGAACAGCTTTTTGCCTGGCCTGCAGATTCGCGGACGCAGCGTCTATGTTGATGATCAGGCTGAAACCAATATTGAAGGTGTTTTTGCCGGCGGCGACTGCACCGGACAGCCCTGGCAATGCAATCGTGCGGCTGGACAGGGACAGAAAGCTGCGCTCAGTGCCATCAGATATTTGGCTAAACGGGATGAAGGCATAGAATATTAAAGCTGTTTTGCTTATCTGTATAAATTATGATACAATAAATTTTATGAAAATTTATTTTGGAGGAATGGCTTATGTTAGATATGAAATTTGTCCGTGAAAATCCGGAATTGGTAATGGATGCCGTAAAAAAACGTAATGGCAGCCTGGACCTGACCGAATTTTTGGAATTAGATAAAAAACGCCGTGAAATTACTCAGCAGGTAGAAGCTTTGAAAAGTGAGCGCAACAGCGCTTCACAGGAAATCGGCAAGCTGAAAAAAGCTGGTCAGGATGCCAGCGAGCAAATGGCTGCTGTACGTGCTCTTGGTGACAAGATTGCTGAGGATGATAAGGAATTAAAAGATATTGAAGCACGTTTAAAAACTATTTTGCTTACCATACCGAATATTCCTGCTCCGGATGTTCCCGTAGGCAAGGATGATACTGCCAATCCGGTAGTACGTACCTGGGGTGAGCCTACCAAATTTGATTTTGAGCCTAAAGCCCATTGGGATATTGGTGAAGATTTAAATATCCTGGATTTTGAACGTGGTGTTAAGGTTTCCGGCGCCCGTTATGTATTTTATCGTGGACTTGGTTCCCGTTTGGAACGTGCAGTTATTAATTTCTTCCTTGATCTGCATACTCAAAAACATGGCTATACAGAATTTTTCCCGCCGTTTATTGTTAATGGCGCCAGCATGCAGGGTACAGGACAACTGCCGAAATTTGCTGAAGATATGTATAAACTGGAAAATGGGGACATGTATCTGATTCCGACTGCGGAAGTTCCCGTTACTAACTATCATCGTGATGAAATCTTGAATGGGGAAGAGCTGCCTATTAAATATACTGCTTACAGCGGCTGCTTCCGTGCTGAAGCCGGTGCTGCCGGACGTGATACCCGCGGTTTGATTCGTATGCATCAGTTTAATAAAGTAGAACTGGTTAAATTTACCAAACCGGAAGAGTCCTGGGAAGAACTGGACAAATTGACTCATGATGCAGAAGAAGTACTCCAACTTTTGGGATTGCCATATCGCGTAGTACGTCTTTGCACAGGCGATTTAGGCTTCAGCTCTGCTACTACCTATGATTTGGAAGTATGGCTGCCGGCAGCAGGCTGCTACCGTGAGATTTCTTCCTGCTCCAACTTTTTGGATTTCCAGGCTCGCCGTGCCAATATTCGTTTCCGTCGTGATGCCAAGTCCAAACCGGAATTTGTACATACACTGAATGGTTCCGGTGTAGCAGTAGGCCGTACCGTAGCTGCTATTTTGGAAAATTATCAGCAGGCTGACGGCAGCGTTGTTGTACCGGAAGTACTGCGTCCGTTCATGGGCTGCGATGTTATTAAAGCTCCTGAAAAATAATTCAAATACAATTTTTAAAACATCTGAAATTTGGCTTATGCCCGGTTTCAGATGTTTTTTTGTAAAAAAATTGAAAAATGTATAAAATACATTTATAATTAATAAAAAACTGACTGGTTAGTCAGAAATGGAGGGCTGTATGTTTAAGAAAGATAATTGGTTTATTGGCGGCTGGGTTTATCTGGTTGTAATGTTTATTCTGGAAATGGTATTACCCCCTTGGATGGGTGATGAAAATGGTCCTATTGAGAATTTGCAGATGCTGTGGCTTATTGCTGGCTGGTATTATTGTTGGAAAATGCGTTCCGCAGATTTCAGGCAATGGGGTGGAAGTGTACAAAGTCTTTCTAAGGCCGGAATGATTTATTTTTTCTTGTTAATCATGAGAGAAATAAGTTGGGGACGGGCCTTGTTGACGCATCCAGACGGCAGTCATTATGAATACAGCGAAATGGGGTTCTTTGGGCAGATGGTGCATCCGATGGTTGCTGTTTTGATTGTAATATTGCTTTTTTGTCTGTGGCGGGCAAAGGTATGGCGCTTTTTGCTGATGGTAAAGATTCCTGTCAGAAGCTTTTTGCTGCTGCTGATTTTTATTTTTATGTCCTGGCTTGGTGAAAAAGCTAATTTTACCGGATTTCATGGAGCTGTAGCTGAAGAGCTTGCGGAATTTGGCGCCTATATGATGATGCTGTATTTGTTGCGTTATGCTTTAAAGGCAGCACAGAAAACTGATAAATAGTTTTATTTGCCGGAAGAATGTTTTCGCAGCAGAAAATAAGCTTCCGGCATTTTTTAAAAGAAAAAAGTCTTAAAAATACGGTTTTTTCTGCAAAAATATAAGGTTATAGCTGATTTTTTAAAAAATTTTCTTTTCTTCTCAAAAAAAATCCTTTTTCTGCGGGTTTCCTATTGTACTTTCTGATTTTTGTGGTAAAATCATATGAGTAAAATAACGCTGCGGCAAGGGGAGAGTGGATATGAACAGAGAGAATATTTTTCAGTTGGGACAAACGGCTGTCAAAAAATTAGCTAAGCAGTATGGGTCCCCTTTATTAATTCTTTCGTTAAAGCAAATAGAAGCAAATTATCTGTGTTTAAAAAAATATATGCATAGGGTACGGGTCTTTTATGCAATTAAGGCTAATCCGCATCCTGAAATTTTAAAAACGATGATTAATCTCGGATCCTCTTTTGATGTGGCATCGGATGGGGAAATCCGTACATTATATGATATGGGCGTTCAAGGGGAACGCCTGATTTATGCCAATCCGGTGAAGACAACCGGAGGTCTGGAAGCTTGCCGCGAATGCGGTGTAAGCAAGATGACTTTTGACAGTGCCAGTGAAATTGATAAAATAAAGGCTCAATGCCCTGACGCTACTGTTCTTTTGCGTTTGCGTATTGATAATTCCTCGGCACATGTTGATTTGAATAAAAAATTTGGCGCGGCCAGAGAAAATGCGCTTGATTTAATGTTAAAGGCTAAGGATGCCGGACTGGACATGGCCGGTATTGCCTTTCATGTAGGCAGCCAGACTGTCAGTGCCGATCCTTATCTGCATGCTTTAGATATTGCCAGAGAGCTTTTTGAAGAGGCTAAGGCTGCTGGTCTTAAGCTGAGAATCTTAGATATTGGCGGGGGATTTCCTATTCCGGAGCCTAAAGTCTATTTTAACTTTCCGGAAATGCTTAAACAGATTAATGCCCGTTTGGATGAAGATTTTCCGAATACGGAAATCTGGGCTGAGCCAGGACGTTATATTTGCGGAACTGCTGTTAATCTGATTACCAGCGTTATCGGCGTTAATGAACGAGGCGGACAGCCGTGGTATTTTCTGGATGAAGGCCTTTATGGCACATTTTCCGGTGTTATTTTTGATCAGTGGGATTTTAAGCTGCTGAGCTTTAAAGAAGGCGAAGAAAGAGTTGCGGCAACCTTTGCTGGTCCCAGCTGTGATTCCCTTGATATCATGTTCCGCGGTAAGCTGACCGTACCGCTGGAAGTAGGAGATTTACTGCTTGTGCCTTCCTGCGGAGCTTATACATCCGCTTCGGCAACAACTTTTAATGGCTTTAGTAAGGCGCGTTTTGTTATTTGGGAAGATGTAAGTTCTTTCTTACAGGCTTCGGATACACCTGCTGACTTAAAGGAAGCTGTACCTGCTGTAGGCTGATAAAATAAACATCGATAAATCCTGTGATATGGTATCACAGGATTTATTTTTTGCTTGGAAGTAGCTGAAAAATTTTTTCGTGGTTTAAATGCAGGCTTTGTGATAAAATAAAAAAATAATGGAAAAGTGTTGCTAAATGGAGGGTAAAATTGCCTATAGATTGGAAAAACAGCCGGCAGCTGCCATTGGTAGCTGCTATGTTGCAATATAAGGATGCGGATGTTTATCCGTTGCATACTCCGGGCCATAAAGGCGGCCGTGGCATGGAAAGGCTGCTGCGGCAGGAACTGGGGGCCAGTGTGCAGATGGATGTTTCGCTGATGAGCGAACTGGATGATTTGCACGAGCCTTCAGGCTGTATTCAGAAAGCTCAGCAGTTAGCCGCCGCTGCTTATGGCAGTGATGCCTGCTTTTGGGCAGTGAATGGTACTACTCAGGCTATTCATGCCATGCTATTAGCTGCATTGCAGCCCGGAGAAAAGGTACTGCTGCCGCGTAATGCTCACCGCAGTGTGGCAGGCGGTCTGATTTTGGGCGGTCTGGAGGCCGAATATCTGCAGCCAGAGTATAATGAATGCTTCGGCATTCAGATGCAGGTAACAGCGGCGGCAGTTGAACAGGCCTTGGCGCAGGACGGTAAGATTAAGGCCGTATTGCTGACCAGTCCCAATTATTACGGCATTGCTGCGGATGTACGCACTATTGCTGATATTTGTCATCGTTATCAGGCGGTATTGCTGGTGGATGAAGCGCATGGGCCGCATTTGGGTTTTAGTGACTTGCTGCCTCCTTCTGCTTTGCAGCAGGGGGCTGATGCCTGTGCTCAAAGTACGCATAAATTATTAGGGGCGATGACTCAGTGCAGCATGCTGCATGTTCAGTCTGCAAGATTAGATGTGCAGCGGGCAGCTGATGTCATGAGTTTGCTGACGACAACTAGTCCTAATTATTTATTGATGGCTTCTTTAGATGCAGCCAGATATCAGGTGCAGCGTTATGGCATGCAAATGGCAGAAGCAGCTGTCAGAGCTGCGGCAAAGCTGCGTAATATATGTGCTGCTCATGCCGGACTGCAGGTGCTGGCTTCTGAAGATTGCGGCGGCTGGCAGTTAGATAGAACTAAAGTAACGGTAAACTTTCATAACTGGGGCTACAGCGGAGTAGAAGCAGGAGAAATTTTGCGGCAGGCAGGTATTGCTGTGGAACTGATAGACGCAGAAAATGTTTTATTCCTCGTTACATATGCTGATGAAAATGAGGATTATGAGGCGGTGCTGACGGCCATTGATAAAGTATTGAGCGAAATGGAGCAGAACCAAAGGCCCGCTGTAAGCAGAATACCGGCGCCGTCCATTCCGGCAGCAAAATCTCAAATGACTCTGCGGCAGGTTTTTTATACTGCTAAGAAAAGCGTTCCTTTGGAACAAGCTGCCGGCAAGATTTGCGGCGAGCAGGTTAGCTTTTATCCGCCGGGAATACCAGTGCTGCTGCCTGGTGAAATAATAACGAAGGCTGTTATAGATTATTGCCTGCAGATGAAGCAGCTGGGCCTGCCGGTAAGCGGACCGGCCGACAGCAGCCTGCGGCAAATACGGGTGGTGGAACAATGAAAGGTTTGTTTATAACTTTTGAAGGGCCGGACGGCAGCGGCAAGACTACGCAGCTGCAGCGTGTGGCTGACGCTTTGCGTCAGGAAGGATATGAAGTACTGGAAAGCCGTGAACCTGGCGGTACGATGCTGGCAGAAAAGGTGCGCGATATTGTGCTTGACGGCAGTTTGCCGCTTTTGAATAAGACGGAGGTACTGCTGTATTTGGCAGCCCGCAGTGAGCATGTGTCAAGGGTTCTGCAGCCGGCCCTGGAAGCGGGCAAGATTGTCTTATGTGATCGGTTCAGTGATTCTACCTTGGTTTATCAGGGATTAGTCAAAGGTCTGGACGCTGATGGCTTGGGCATGCTGCGGATACTTAATGATTATGCCAGTGACGGCTTAACGCCGGATTTAACTTTGGTCCTGGATGGCCGTCCGGAAATTTTAGCAGCAAGACGCAGTCTGCGCGGCGTAAGTGACCGTTATGAGGATCGGGGTTTGCAGTTTCAAAAGCAGGTAAGGCAGGGATTTTTAACTCTGGCAGCTCAGGAACCGCAGCGCATGCAGCTTATTGATGCCGAGCAGCAGGAACAGCTGGTCTGTGCGGCGATTATGCAGGCTATTAAAACCATCTTAACGAGGTAACGGAAAATGTGGGACAGCGTTTTGGGGCACGAACAAAATAAAGCTTTTCTGCAAAGATATTTGCAGGCGGCAGAACGTCCTCATGCTTTGCTGTTTTGCGGAGCACCAGGTCTGGGCAAAAAGCATTTGGCTCTGCAGTTTGCCAAAACCTTGCTGTGCCTGCATATGGATGGCAGCGACGGCTGTGAATCCTGCCGGCTGCTGAATTTTGAAGATGGCAATTTCAGTCATCCGGATTTTATTTTGGTGCAGCCGGAAGAAGACAGTAAAAATATAAAAATTGAGCAAATTAAGGAGCTTATCCGGCAGGCAGCTTTTGCGCCGGTACTTTCGCAAAATAAGGCCTGCATTATAGACGGTGCGGATAAGATGACGGCAGATGCGGCCAACAGTTTTTTGAAGCTGCTGGAAGAACCGCCGGCAGGCTGGGTTATTATTCTGCTGGCAGCGGCGGATACCGCTCTTTTGCCAACTATTTTATCAAGGGTTGTCAAACTGCGTTTTAATCCCGTATCGGCATTGCAGGTGGAAGAAGCCCTGCGGCAGCGGCAGATACCGTCTGAAGAAGCAGCGGTATTGGCGCGTATCAGCGAGGGTTCCGTAGGCATGGCGCTGACTTTGGCGGAGCAGAATCTGTTTGAATGCCGCCGTCAGGTTATGGCGTTTTTAGAAGCGCTGCCGCTTCAAGGAGCTTTTAATTATTTAGCAGGTTTTAAAATGCCTGATAAAGAATACGGACAAGCCGTTTTGTTTGTTCAGGTTTTGCAGACTGTTCTTAGAGATATGCTCTTAGTAAAGGTGGGGCGGCAGAATGGCTTATATAATGGGGATTTAACCGGACAGCTGCAGGAACTTGCCGGCGGCTGGCGGGAACAGGCGCTGGAACAGGCCCTGATAGCCGCTAATGATGCATACAAGGCCCTGAATGAAAGTGCCGGTGTGAAGCTGGTACTGGAATCCATGGCTTTACATATAGATTCATTAAGAAAGGAGTGAAGCGGATGCCGACAGTTGTAGGTATCAGATTTAAAAAAGCTTCTAAGATATATTATTTTGATCCGGCGGATACCGGAGTTCAGAAAGGTGATTTTGCCATTGTTGAAACTGCTCGCGGAGTAGAATATGGCGAGGTTGTCATCGGCAGCCGTGAAGTGGAGGAATCAGCCATTGTGGCGCCTCTGAAACCGGTAATGCGCAAGGCTAATGAACATGATGCGGCTAAGGTAGCCGAAAATAAGGTTCGGGAAAAAGAGGCCTTCAATATTTGCCTGCGGAAAATCAAAAATCACGGCTTGCCCATGAATCTGATTGATGTGGAATTTACTTTTGATGTAAATAAGATAATTTTTTATTTTACCGCTGAAGGGCGCATTGATTTTCGTGAGCTGGTAAAAGATTTGGCTGCTGTTTTCCGTACCCGTATTGAACTGCGCCAGATTGGTGTGCGTGATGAAGCCAAACTGCTGGGTGGTATCGGCAGCTGCGGCCGTCCTTTATGCTGCGCAACATTTCTGGGCGATTTTGAGCCGGTGTCCATCAGAATGGCCAAGGATCAGAACTTATCACTTAATCCAACAAAGATTTCCGGAATTTGCGGCCGTCTGATGTGCTGCTTAAAATACGAAAACCATCTGTACTGCAAAAATAACTGCAATGGCTGCGGCCGCAAGGAAAAAATGGATATTCCCAAAATTGGCGCCATGGTAGTTACGCCGCTGGGTGAAGGCAGAGTTACCGGTATTAATCGTGGGCAGCGCACAGCTTCCGTAAAATTGGCGCCGGACAATATTATTCAGGTAGAGTGGGATGAAATTGTGGATGCATCCCAGGCAGATAAGATTTAAGATGACGGATACTATCAGATGTGATTATCTGCCAGGTTGTCAGTATAAAATCTGGCAGGATGCGCGAGAATTTTGCTTTACCACGGATGCGGTATTTTTAGGACATTTTCCTCATCTTGTAAGACAAGCCAAGGTTTTAGAATTGGGCTGCGGTACCGGCGCTATCAGCATGCTGCTGGAAAACAGAGGAGCGGCAGAGCTGACAGCCATTGACTGTAATCCGAAAATAACGGAACTTTTGCGTCAAAGTATTGCGGATAACGGCCTGCAGGATAAATTTACAGTATTAGATGGTGATATCCGGCATATTAAGGATTTTGTCAAGCCGGAAAGTATGGATTTGGTAGTGGCCAATCCTCCTTACCGCAACAGCGGCAATGTGCGCCGTATTGGCACGGCGGCCTGTCATGAAGTTACTGCAACGCTGGAAGATTTCTTTCAGGCAGCTGCTTATACTGTACGGTATCGCGGTCGTTTTGCTCTGGTGCAGCTGCCGGAACGTTTTGCTGAGGCTATGCAGCTGGCGTTTAAATACGGTTTGCAGCCTAAAAAATTGCAGTGGGTACATGCTGCTGTTGATAAGCCGGCCTGGATTTTTCTGATGGAAATGATTAAGGGCGGCAGCTACGGCATGGATGTTCTGCCGCCGCTGATTATGTATGAAGCTGACGGAAGCTATACTAAGCAGGTTAAAAAATATTATGAAGCAACAATAAATGATTAAGGGCGGCGTTTAGAAGAAGTAAATGACGGGAGGCAGGACCATGACGGCTGAAAAGGAATACGGAACGCTATATTTATGTGCAACGCCCATTGGCAATTTAGAGGATATGACGCCAAGGGCAATCAGAATGCTGCAGGAAGCCGATCTGATTGCTGCTGAGGATACACGCCATACCAGACAGCTGCTGAACCATTTTAATATCAAGGGTCATCTGGTGCGCTATGATGAGCACAGCAAGGAAAAGCAGGGCGCCTATCTTTTGCAGGAGCTGCTTGCTGGGAAAAATATTGCTCTGGTAAGTGACGCGGGTTTTCCCGGTATTGCTGATCCGGGAGAAGCTTTGGCGAAGGAAGCCATTGCGGCGGGTATTAAAGTGGTACCGGTGCCGGGAGCCAATGCGGCCCTATGTGCCTTAATTGCCTCCGGATTACCATCATATCCTTTCTTTTTTGGCGGTTTTTTGCCCAAAAGCAGGCGAAACCGCCGGGAACAGCTGGCCCAATGGCAGTATGTGCCGGCTACCATGATTTTGTATGAGGCTCCTCACCGGATTCAAGAGGTTCTGCAGGATATTCTGGATTGCTGGGGTGACCGTTCCATGGCAGCGGGCAGAGAATTAACCAAGCTGCATGAGGAATTTTTCCGTGGTACGGTTTCTCAGTGTCTGAACTGGCTCAAGCAGCAGCCGCCACGCGGAGAGTTCTGCCTGGTTTTGGCGCCGGGAACTGAGCGGCCGGAAACAGCGGTGCAGATTGATCCCCTGACGGAGGTCAAACAGCTGATTGCCGGTGGGACGGCAAAGAAGGAAGCGCTGGCGCAGGTTGCCAAGGCGCGGGGAGTACCTAAACGGGAATTATATAATGCTCTGCTGCAGGAAGAAAAAAGACTGTCTGAATAAGACAGTCTTTTGCTTATGGAATATTTGTCATGACGGCAATGAATTTTACCTGCGCCTGCCGGAAACGGTAATATTTTTGGACAATGGCAGGCAAAATATGTTAAAATTACAAAGTAATTAATAGTATTTGTGTATCAGACGGTATACATAAGTATAATGCCAGAATTTAGAAAGTTAGAAGGGATTTCAGAATGACAAAACCGGCTTATTATATTACTACTCCGATTTATTATCCCAGTGATAATCTGCATATCGGACATGCCTACTGCACTACGATTGCCGACTCTCTGGCACGTTTTCACCGCGCCAAAGGGGAAGATGTTTTTTTTCTGACCGGCAGCGATGAGCATGGCCTGAAAATTCAGCGCAAAGCTAATGAACAGGGCATTACTCCTATTCAGTATGTAGATAAGATTATTGCTAATTTTAAATTGCTCTGGAAACGTCTTAATATTTCCAATAATGATTTTATTCGTACCAGTGAAGAACGCCATCATAAGGTTGTACAGCAGGTACTGCAGAAGATTTATGAACAGGGAGATATTTATAAAAAGAACTATGAAGGCTTATATTGTGTTCCCTGTGAGTCCTATTGGCTGGAACGCCAGCTGGTAGACGGCAAATGTCCTGACTGCGGACGTCCTGTGGAAAAAATGTCTGAAGAAAGTTATTTCTTCAAGCTTTCCAAATACCAGGACCGTTTGCTGGAATATATTGAAAGCCATCCTGATTTCATTCAGCCGGTCAGCCGCCGCAATGAAATGATTAACTTTATCAAACAGGGGCTGGAAGATTTATGCATTACCAGAACGACTTTTGACTGGGGTATTCCTGTACCTTTTGATAAAAAACATGTAGTTTATGTTTGGTTTGATGCGCTGTTGAACTATTTTACCGGCATCGGTTACGGCAGCGATCCGGAAAAATTCCAAAAATACTGGCCGGCAAGCCTGCATCTGGTAGGCAAGGAAATCGTACGTTTCCATACTATTATCTGGCCGATTATGCTGATGGCTATGGGTCAGCCTTTGCCGGAAAAAGTATACGGACATGGCTGGTTAGTTGTAGAAGGCGACAAGATGTCCAAATCCAAGGGCAATGTTATTGATCCTCTGGGTCTGATTGACGAATTTGGCGCTGACGCCATCCGCTATTTCCTGCTGCGTGAAATCAATCTGGGCAGCGACGGCAATTTCTCCCGCGATGCGCTGATTAATCGTATCAATGCCGATCTGGCCAATGATCTTGGGAATCTGCTGCACAGAACTGTCAGCATGATTGAAAAATACCATGGTGGTATTGTTGCCAATGCCGGTGTTAATGAAGCTATTGATGCAGAGCTGCAGTCTTTGGTAAAATCCACTGTTGAGCAATATATCAAGGACATGGATAATATGGAAATCAACAGCGCTATTAAGGGTGTGTGGGCGCTGATTAGCCGTGCCAACAAATATATTGATGAAACTGCTCCCTGGATTTTGGCCAAGGATGAAACTAAGGCGGCCCGCCTGCAGACTGTTATGTATAATCTGGCAGAAACCCTGCGTATTGTGGCTATTCTCATTGCACCGTTCATTCCCTGCACCAGTCCGAAAATCTATACTCAATTAGGTCTGAATGTGCCGGAAGAATTCCTGCTGGCAGATGCTGTGTGGGGAGGTATAGCCGACGGTACCAAAGTACAAAAAGGTGAACCGCTGTATCCGCGTATTGAGGTAACTGAAGACGGCGCTACCATTATCGGCGGCAAGCGTTTTGAACATAAGCCAGAACCGGCAGCTGTTAAAGCTGAAGCAAAACCGGCTGTGAAAACAGAAGAAATCAAACCGGAAATCACTATTGATGATTTTGGCAAGCTGGACTTGCGCGTTGCCCAGATTGTGGCAGCTGAACGCGTACCCAAGACCGATAAACTGATGAAGCTGCAGGTAAAAATCGGTGAAGAAGAGCGCACCATCGTCAGCGGTATTGCACAGCATTATGAAGCAGAGCAGCTGATCGGACGTAATGTGATTGTAATCGCCAATCTGAAACCGGCCAAGCTGCGCGGCATTGAATCCCGCGGTATGCTGCTGGCTGCTTCTGACGGCAATGGCAACTTAGTATTAGCTGATGCTCCTGGCATTGCTTCCGGCAGCAGAGTTAAATAAAACACAGGAGGACTCTATGTCAGAAAAGTTGTTTTTCAGACTTTACTGGCGTCCTTATGTACTTGTAGGCGTCAGCTTACTGCTGGTTTTAATCAGCAGTCTGGCGCCTTATGTATTACCTTATGAATGGCTGGGACAGCATGTACCGGAATATTATTTTTATCTGGTGAAAACAGTTACCTGGATGGTAAAAATATCAATGCTCCTGGCGATTGTCTCCCTGGTCAGGGCTGCAACAGCCAATTATTTTCCGTATTTGGAAAAGCTGTGTACGGAGAAAGCTAACGGGACAATTACCGGGTACAAAAAAACCTGGGACCGGGGCAGTCAGCTTCGCCCGATTATTGCTTTTAAAGTACAGCATCAGGAATATAGCTGTGCCATTAATGAGGCCAAAGGACGCAGAAAGAAAAAGGAAGATATTATTGACAGTGGTTTTAATATTGGACTGAAGAAAAAAGTAATGTATAATGCACAGAATCCCTTACTTTTTTATCTTCCGGGAGAGGAAATTTACTCTCGTAAGGCTGCTGTTTTAAGATATATCTTGTTATTGATGATGTTAGTATTGGAATTATATATCGGTGTTTTTCAGTATACGGTAGGTTGATCATGAGCAGAACAGGATTGTGGGATTCCCACGCACATTTGGATTCCGAATATTTTACAGAAGACAGAGAAGCATTAATCAGTCAGCTGCGGCAGGATTTAGATGGTATTATCAATCCCGGCTGTGATGGGCCAACGTCCGCATTTGCAGTGCAGTTGGCTGAACAATATGATTTTATTTATGCGGCGGTAGGCTGGCATCCGGAAGAACTGAAAGGTATTCCGGCAGATTATCTCGATCAGCTGGCCGTATGGGCACAGCATCCGAAAGTTGTGGCGATTGGTGAAGTTGGCCTTGATTATTACTGGAAGGAAAATGAGCCTAAAGAGGTACAAAAGCGTATTTTTCTGGAACAGATAGATTTGGCCAAGCAGTTTGATTTGCCGCTGATTATTCATGATCGCGATGCGCATGGCGATATGCTGGAAATTTTTCAGAAAGAAGTAACCGGTGTGCGTGCAGTTTTTCACTGCTTTGCCGGCTCTTTGGAAATGGCTAAGGAGTTGGTCAAACGCGGTTATTATTTTGGGTTTGGCGGTACTTCGACTTATAAGAATGCGCAGAAGGTCAGAGAGGTTATGCGTTATATTCCTAAAGAGCTTATGCTTTTTGAAACTGACAGTCCGTATCTGACGCCTGTACCCTATCGCGGTAAGCGCAATAATCCCGGTTATGTAGAGCTTACGGCACGTAATGCGGCAGAGGTATTGGGCGTATCTTTTGAAGAGCTGGCAGAGCAGACTACGAAAAACGTTAAAACTCTGTTTACGAAGATCAGATAAAATAAAAAAATCTGTATAATCAGCGATTATACAGATTTTTTATTGCTATTTTACCTAAAGTGCTTTACAGTTAATATAAAAATACCTTTTAAAATTTCTCAACAAGCGGTGAAAAAATGCGCAAATTACTGATAACGGGGTTTGACCCGTTTGGCAAATATACCATTAATCCTTCCTGGCAGGCAGTGCAATTACTGCCTGAGCAGATAGGTGATTTTCAATTGCATAAGCTGCTGCTTTTAAATATTTACGGTTCAGAATTTCAAAAGATTGCTCAGGCGGTAACAAAGCTGCAGCCTGATTACCTGTTGATGCTGGGAATGAACAGCGGCAGCACGGAGATTATTTTAGATACAGTGGCCATTAATCTGAAAGATGCCCTGATAGAGGATAATTTAGGCAAAAAGCCTTGGAATGAACCGATAGTTAAGAATGGACCTGCGGCTTATTTTGCTACACTTGATGTGCATACGCTGGTCAAGAGGCTGCGCCGGGAAAAACTGCCCGTGGCCATAGGTTACAGCAGCGGCGCGTATATCTGCAACGAAGTTTTTTATCTGGCTTTGCATGCTTATCATGAAAGTAAGATGAAGACGGGTTTTATTCATGTGCCCTTAATGCCGGAAATGGTATGGGATGAAAGTCTGGCCCGCCCGCTAAAAGAAACGGTAGAAATATTGAAAAAAATTATAGAGGCAATTTAAAAAGACTTAGGCTCTGCCTAAGTCTTTTTTGTATATTTTTATTTTTGACTGCCGCAGTTATGATGGCCGCCGCATTGATGTGCCCCGTGTTCATGCTCATGATGCTTACAATGAACATTGGGATCAAACTCCAGTTTGTTAGCCAGCAGTGCCTCTACCGCATCATCAGCGCTGCCTGATGCACCGCCGTATAATTTAATGCCTGCTTCTGCCAGTGCGTTTTGAGCGCCGGCGCCAATACCGCCGCAAATCAGGGTATCAACCTGCAAGTCGCTTAGTAAAATTGCCAGAGCGCCATGACCGCTGCCGTTAGTACCGACTATTTGTGAAGAGAGGATTTTACCGTCTTGAATATCATAAATTTTAAATGCTTCTGTATGACCGAAGTGCTGAAAAATATTACCGTTTTCGTAAGTTACTGCTATTTTCATGTGCAGGCTCCTTTCTTTGTTTAAGTGTCTTTAAGAGCAGAAGTAATGGATGTTCTTGACAGATGACGAGAATATTATAACTTGAACTGCCATAAGTAGCAATATTTTTTAGGCTTGCTAAATTAGTTGACATTTCCGGCGATACTGATAATTGAAATGTAAGGAAAATAGTTGTTAGCTATTGACAACTAAATAAAATTTTAGTATAGTGTTCTTAAACAGGAACAATAAAAGAAGAGCTAAATGAGGGACCATGGAACTTATCGAAGGACTTACTAATTTTAATCTGACCAAGCAGGAAGCCACACTGTATGTACTGCTGCTGAGAGCTGGCAGCTTGACTGGCTATGAAGCAGCCAAACAGACCGGCATTTCACGTTCTAATACTTATACGGCTTTGGCCGGACTGGTGGATAAAGGCGCTGCTTATGTTTTGGAAGAAGGCAAGGTTACCCGTTATACACCGGTAGCTGCCGAAGAATTCTGTCAGAATAAGCTGGAACGGCTGGCTAAAATTAAGGAGGAGATCCTTAAGCAGCTGCCGCAGCTTCAGTACGAAGCAGAAGGCTATATTACTATTAAAGGCGAACAGGAAATAATAAATAAACTTAGAAATACCGTTCGTCAGGCACAGGCCAGAATATATGTTTCTGCCAATGCCAAAGTAATGCGTTTATTACAGATGGAACTGCAGCAGGCACTGGATAGGGGCTTAAAAGTAGTAATTATCAGCGATAAGAATTTTATGATGCAGGGAGCTATTTGTTATCCGGCAGAAAAACAGAATAAACAGATCCGTCTGATTGCCGATTCACATACTGTTTTGACCGGCGATTTGGAAGACGCAGAAAATTCTACCTGTTTATATTCCTGTAAGCGCAATCTTGTTGATCTGTTCAAAGATGCGCTTAAAAATGAAATAAAACTTATTGAATTGCAGAAAGGTGATCACCGTGACTGAAAAAATACCGTTTGTTACTAAAGAACAACTTGATGAAATTGCTTCTCATTATGCTACGCCGTTTTATCTGTATGATGAAGCCGGCATTCGCAGAACCGCACGTTTGGTAAATAAGGCTTTTTCCTGGAACAAGGGCTTCAAAGAATATTTTGCTGTTAAGGCTACGCCCAATCCGTTTATTTTAAAGATTCTGCATGAAGAAGGCTGTGGTGCTGACTGCTCTTCCTATACAGAATTGATGATGTCCGATGCCTGCGGTTTTAAAAATGAAGAAATTATGTTTTCTTCTAACGCAACGCCGGCAGAAGATTTCCAATTAGCTCGCAAATTGAATGTAACCATTAATCTGGATGATATTACTCATATTGATTTTCTGGAAAAAGTAGCTGATATTCCTGATACCATCAGCTGCCGCTTCAATCCCGGCGGACATTTCGCAATTGAAAACAATATTATGGATAATCCCGGTGATGCCAAATACGGTATGACTCGTCCGCAAATGACGGAGGCTTTTAAAATTCTGCTGCAAAAAGGCGTTAAACATTTTGGTATTCACGCTTTTCTTGCTTCTAATACTGTAACCAACGAATATTATCCTGAACTGGCTAAAATTCTGTTTAAGACCGCTGTGGAACTGAAAGAAGAAACCGGCGCTCATATTGAGTTTATCAATCTTTCCGGCGGTGTAGGCATTCCTTACAGACCGGGTCAGGAAGGTAATGATATTATGGCAATCGGTGAAGGCGTACGCAAAGCTTACGAAGAAATCCTTGTACCGGCAGGTATGGATGATGTGAAGATTTTCACGGAAATGGGACGTTTCATGCTTGCTCCTTATGGTGCTCTGATTGCCAAAGCCATTCATGAAAAACATACTTACAAAGAATATATCGGTCTGGACGCATGTGCGGCTAACCTGATGCGTCCGGCAATTTACGGTGCATATCATCATATCACTGTTATGGGCAAGGAAAATGCTCCCTGTGATCATAAATATGATGTTACCGGTGGTTTGTGCGAAAATAATGATAAATTTGCCGTAGATCGCATGCTGCCGAAAATTGACATGGGTGATTTGCTGTTTATTCATGATGCCGGCGCTCACGGTTTTGCTATGGGTTATAATTACAACGGCAAGCTGCGCAGCGCAGAAGTGCTTCTGAAAGAAGATGGCAGCACTCAGCTTATCAGACGTGCGGAGACTCCGGCTGATTATTTTGCAACTTTTGATTTTACCGGTCTGTTTAATAAATAATTAAATATGCGCAATATGGAGGAACTATAATCTCATAGTTCCTCTGTTTTTTTAAAGGAAATAATAATATGGATGCAGAATATAAAAAATCAGTCATTTAAATATCCGTATAAGGAGGCAAGATTATGCATAATGAATATGCAGTGTATGTGGAGGCGTTAAAGGCAGAGTTAATCCCTGCCATGGGCTGTACGGAACCGATTGCCATTGCTTATGCCAGCGCGGTCTGTAAAGAGCAGTTAGGCGGGTTCCCCGAGCAGGTAGATATTTTTGTCAGCCGCAATATTATCAAGAATGTCAAAAGTGTGGTTGTTCCCAATACCAATAAAATGCGCGGCATTGAGGTTGCCTGTATTGCCGGTTTTGTAGCGGGACATTCTGAGCGGCAGCTGCAAGTATTAGCGTATATCAGTGATGAGGAAAAGACTGCTATCAGACAATATACTGAAGCCGGCATTGTCCGGGTGCACGTTTCGGAAGAGCCGGATATTTTCTATATTCGAGTTGAAGGACGTCTGGGAGAGCATACTGCCGCAGTTACTATTCGTACAGATCATACTAATATTACCTGTATTCGCAGAGATGATCAGGTGATTTTTGAAAAAGCTGTAGAAGCTGCGGAACCGGAAGCTGCAGAGTCCTTATGGAAGATTGATGAAGTTATCCATGCTGCCGCTACCATGCCGTTAGAGCCGGTAGAAGCGCTTTTGCAGCGTCAGATAGATTATAATATGGCAATTGCCGAAGAAGGCCTGAAAAACGAATATGGCGCCAGCATCGGCAAGATTTTGCTGCAGCGTGAACCCGGCAGCAAAAGAATTCAGGCCAAAGCTAATGCTGCGGCAGCCTCCGATGCCAGAATGAATGGCTGCGAGCTGCCAGTGGTAATTGTTTCCGGCAGCGGCAATCAGGGCATTACGGCCTCGGTACCTGTAGTGGTTTATGGTAGAGCGATGAAGGTTGACAGGGAAAAACTGCTGCGCGCCTTGCTGCTGAGTGATTTAGTCACAATTTATCTTAAACAGGGCATAGGCAAGCTGTCCGCTTATTGCGGCGCTGTCAGCGCTGGCTGCGGCAGTGGTGCCGGTATTGCTTTTCTGCATGATTGCACGGCTGAGCAGATTGAGCATGTAGTGGAAAATGCACTGGCTATTAATTCAGGTATTATCTGTGACGGAGCTAAATCTTCCTGTGCGGCCAAAATTGCTATTTCCATAGAAGGCGGCTTGCTGGCCTTTGATATGATGATGGCAGAGAAAAATTTTGCCGGCGGTGACGGCATTGTTCAGCAGACGGCTGATGAAACTATTGCCGCCGTAGGCAAGATTGCCAGTCAGGGCATGGTAGAAACAGATAAGGAAATTATTGATGTTATGCTGGGCATTTAATTTTACTGCCATAGTAATATTATAAAATAAGCACTGCTTAAATATTGTTTTCCGGTATTTAGAAAAATAACGGAGAACAGAAATAAGCAGTGCTTGTTTTTTAGTATTTCAATTGATCATTGCCGGACAAGGCTTAGAATGTCATTGCCGGAGCATCACCGCGGCTTACAGGCACAGAATAACCAATATCGGCCAGCTGCTGTTTTAACAGGGCAATGCCTTCGGCCGCTTCGCTGCCGGTGGAACGTTTATTATCGTATAAGCTATATTTACTGCGTACATCACTGGGAGAGAGATTGGGCATAATAACATTGGCGCCGGCCATGATGCCCAGCTGATGACCATTGGCGGCCACTGTATTAAGAGCGGTAGTAGCAGGCAGCAGTACCTGCGGCAGTAACAGACGCAAAACAGCCAGCAACCGCAGCGTCAGCGGAATGCTGCCGGCGCTGAAGGAAGCAAAAGGCGTGGCGTGATGCGGAATAAATGGGCCTATGCCGACCATGTGCGGTTGGAATTCTTTGATAAACAGCAGGTCCTGCACTAAATTAGCCGTTGTCTGATACGGTGAACCAATCATAAAGCCCGTACCCACCTGATAGCCTATTTCTTTAAGATTATGCAGACATTCCAGACGCGGCGCCAGAGCAAGTTCCGCAGGATGCAGACGGCTGTAATGAACGGCATCCGCCGTTTCGTGGCGTAAAAGATATCTGTCGGCACCCGCCTCAAACCACTGACGGTATATTGTGGCCGGCCGTTCTCCGGCTGAAATGGTAATCGCGCAGTCAGGATGCTGTTTTTTTATGGCGGCAATAACTCCGGCAAGTTTTTGATCGTCATAGGCGAAATCCTCGCCTCCCTGCAGCACAAAGGTTCGCAGACCCAGCTCATAGCCGGCCTGGCAGCATGCTAAAATCTGTTCGGCTGTCAGACGGTAACGGCTTACCGTAAGGTTGCTGCGGCGGATGCCGCAGTACAGGCAGTCGTTGCGGCAATAATTGCTGAATTCAATCAGGCCGCGCAGATAAACCTGCTTGCCGAAAATCTGCTGCGCCTGCTTTCTGGCTTTGCTAAACAGCAGTTCATCGGTTGACTGGTTATCAGCTTGCAGCAGCTGCAGCAGCTGGTTGGCATTAAGAGTATGCGTTGCTGCCAGCTGCTCAATTAAATCTTGATGCAGAATATTTTCAATCATGATTTGTACCTCATAAAATTCTTTGGTTCATTATATCATAGGAAGCTGCCTGCAGAGCAGTGTTTTATGCTGCGGCTTAGCTCAAAATATAAAAAAATACAGTACCGCTGCAGCAGTACTGTATTTTCTATGTCTCTTATTTAGTTGCTTCCTCAGACTGATATTCAGGGTCGAATTTTGGATTCAGGAAGTTAACAAAGATCCACGCCAGTACGGCGCCGGAAATATTGTGCCAAGCAGAGAAGATGGCGCCGGGAACGGTTGCCATGGGCATGGAAGCAAAATGGGCTTTGGCCAGACCGGTTGCCAAACCGGAGTTTTGCATGCCTACTTCTACGGACAGAGCAATAGCCTTTTTCCAGGTCATGCCTGTGAGACGAGCCAGCATGAAGCCCAGGGTGTAACCAAGGCAGTTATGCAGCATGACAACCAGCAGGATAGTACCGGAAGTACGCAGAATATTGTCGCGGCTGACTGCGATAACGCCTGCAATAATCAGAGAAATGGCCACTGCGGAAACTGCGGGCAGATAATCGGTTGCTGCCTCTGCCAGTTTAGGCAGGAAGGATTTAACTGCCAGACCCAGGCAGATAGGAACGATAACGATTTGAACAATACTCCAGAACATGCCGATAGGATCAAAAGCAATTCTTTCGCCAATCAGCTGATAGGTAATGAAGGGTGTGAGAATTGGTGAAAGTACAGTGGAAACACTGGTCATAGTAACAGAAAGCGCTACATCGCCTTTGGACATAAAGGTAATAACGTTGGAAGAAGTACCGCCGGGGCAGGTACCTACCAGTACCACGCCTGCTGTAAGTGCGGGATCCAGATTAAAAGCTGAAGCAATCAAATAGGCCAGACCGGGCATAATAATAAATTGAGCGCAGGCGCCGATGAAGACGTCTAAAGGACGTTTTAAAACCAGCGCAAAATCTTTTAAGTTCAGGGTTGTGCCCATGCCGAACATAACGATACCAAGCAGCAGGCTTAAAACAGCAACACCGCCGAACTTTCCTACTACCCAAGTAAAATGCTGAGGCATGGTCATACCGAGAATCAGAAACAGTACGGCGATCATACCAAAGTATTTACCGATCAGTTTACAGACATTTTTCATAAATAAAACCTCTCTCCCTTTTATAATGGACTAATGTCCTAGAAAAGTACCTGTATAAGGCCTTTTCTTTGTGTTTGTGCAGTATTATAACAAATATAAAATACAAAATAAACAGAAAAATGACAAAATGCAAAAAATAACAACAAAAAATTTAGTTAAGTGATAAAAATGTAAAGATATTTACGATAAAAAAGTTTTTTACAGGCGTTTAAGTAATTATTTGCAACTATTTTCTTAATAAAATAAGCTGCTGACGTTTTTCTTACAGGTGATTATGGTATAATAACAATATATTTATGAGGAGGAACAGTTTTGTTTACTATTGTAAAAGACTTTCGTCATGAAATAGTTATTGAAAAATCAAGATTTATCTGTACGTTAAAAAAAGTGCAGAATGAAACGGAAGCCCAGGAATTCATCAAGAATACAAAAAAAGAATTTTGGGATGCTACTCATAACTGTTCAGCCTATGTTGTTGATGAATTGGCGCAGCGCTCCAGTGATGACGGAGAGCCTTCAGGAACGGCCGGTATACCCATGCTGGAAGTATTGCGCAAAAATCATCTGGTGCAGACGGCTGCAGTGGTTACCAGATATTTTGGCGGAATTAAACTTGGGGCCGGCGGGTTGGTACGTGCCTATACTAATAGCGTAGCTGAGGCTGTACGTGCCAGCGGAATTGCGGAGATTATCCTTTTTGGCCGGTATAGCTTTATGTATGATTTAAATGATGTGGGAAGAATTCTTAATCTTTTATATCAGCAGCAGCTGTTTACTGTAGCCGACGTGGAATATGAACTGCGGGCTAAAGTAATTCTGCGGATGCGTGAAGAAGATAAAGCGCAGGCTGAAGCCTGGCTGACGGAGCATTTGAATCGTCCCATTGAGCTGGAGCAGGAAACGCAGGAATTTGTGGAAGTACCAGTAGGTTAAAAATAATATCTTATTAGGAGGCAGAAAAATGGAAGTTATTCAAAATCTTGTAGGCACATTAAATGGATTTCTCTGGTCATATGTGCTGATTATCATGCTGATTGGTCTTGGCTTGTGGTTTACCGTACGCAGTGGATTTGTACAGCTGCGCTGCATTAAGGAAATGGTTCGTCTGATTACGAAGACGGCCGGCAGCAAGGTGGAAGAAAACAGTGTTTCTTCTTTCCAGGCGTTTTGCATCAGTACGGCCTCCCGCGTAGGTGTCGGTAATATTGCAGGTATTGCCATTGCGGTTATGACCGGCGGACCCGGAGCTATTTTCTGGATGTGGGTAATTGCTTTAATCGGCAGTGCCACGGGTTTTGTAGAAAGTACTCTGGGGCAGATTTATAAGGTACCTCGTGAAGGCGGTGGCTTTCGCGGCGGCCCGGCATACTATATCAAGAATGTTTTGGGCAATAAGCCCATGGCGATTTTATTTGCCATATTGATCAGCGTTACTTACGGACTGATTTTTAATTCCGTACAGTCCAATACCATTGCCGTTTCTTTCAGCGCCGCTTTTGGCGTAAGCAGGACTGCCGTAGGCGTTATTATTGCGGCTTTAACAGCAGCAGTTATTTTCGGCGGCGTTACCCGTATTGCCAAAGTGGCAGAAATGATGGTACCGGTTATGGCCGGTATTTATCTGCTGGTGGCTTTATATGTTACCATTATCAATATTGCCCTGGTGCCTCAGATGCTGCATGACATTGTTACTTCTGCCTTTGGACTGCAGGCTGTTGCCGGCGGCGGTATGGGCGCAGCTTTAATGACCGGTATTCAGCGTGGCCTTTTTTCCAACGAAGCCGGTATGGGCGCCGTTCCTAATGCTGCGGCTACTGCCTCTACCAGTCATCCTGTTAAACAAGGCTTGATTCAGGCTTTTGGTGTTTTTGTGGATACCTTGTTTGTCTGCACTGCTTCTGCTTTTATTATTCTGCTTACTCAGGATTATACGGCCAGCGGCAAGACCGGTATTGAACTGGCTCAGGTTGCTCTGGCTGAACATATCGGCGGGTGGGCGCCTACTTTCCTGGCAGTAATGATTATTTTATTTGCTTTCAGTTCCATTGTGGGTAATTATTATTACGGCGATATTAATATTCCGTTTATCAACAAAAATAAAAACTTCCTTATGCTTTACCGTGCAGCGGTTGTGGCAATGGTTATGTTTGGCAGTATTGCCGAAGTTCCTTTTGTTTGGAGCCTGGCAGATTTATTTATGGCTTTAATGGCTATTACCAACCTGGTGGCCATTGCTTTCCTGGGTAAATATGCTTTTGTCGCATTAAATGATTATCTGCGTCAGAAACGTTCCGGTATTGTAGAGCCGGAATTTGATCCTGCGGTAATGCCTGATCAAAAAGGTATTTTCTGCTGGGGCAGCAAGGCTAAAAAACAGTAAAATCCAGAAATATAAAACGTCTGTCTTGACGACAGACGTTTTTATTTTATTCAATTTTTTTATTCAGCAGCTTAACAATCTCTTCGCAGGCTGCCAGGCCGCAGCCAATGCCGTGGTCATGCAGCGCAAGCAGTTTATCCGGTTTAATATCCAGCCGGTCAATTTCCAAAGGTATTTGCGGACGAATAATAACAGCCTGGCCCTTTTGGGCAAGCTGTTCGACGTATTCTAACTGGCTATTGTAAGTCTGCGGCCGCTGCTGCATAATTTCCTGCAGTTTCGGGTAGTGCTTATACCAGGTTTTAAGTAAAATTTGCGGTACGGTTTTTTTCTTGCGATAGCCGCTGTTGCGAGTAAGGATAACGACGAATTTTTTATAACCAGCCTGCAGGGCCCGTTCGTATGGAATGGGCGCAACCAGGGCTCCATCCAGCAAATCACGGTTGCCGATATGTACCATTGGCGCTAAAAACGGCAGCGATGCAGAAGCACGCACAGGCATAAATTTGTGGCCGATGGTTTCTTTGCCAAACCATACAGCCTGTCCGCTGCGGCAATCAGTGGTGCCGACCTGCAGCGTACCGGGATAATTGTAGTAAGTTGTAAAATCAAAAGGCAGAAAGTCTCGCGGCAGGTCTTCAAAAATAAAATCAAAACCGAAAATACTGCCTTTTTCCATCCAGTTTTTGAAACTGAAATAACGTTGGTCGGTAATATAGTTTTCAATAATGCGGCGGGTGCGCAGGGGCTGATGAGACATGTAGGACAGCACGCTGCAGGCACCGGCGGATACGGCGGCAATATAGGGAAAAACCATCTTTTTGAGCATCAGAGCTTCCAATACGCCGGCAGAAAACATGCCGCGCATGCCGCCTCCTTCTAAAATTAAAGCTGTATCTTGTATCTGCATAATGGTGAACCTCCTGTGTATATTTTCGTTATATCCGGACAAAATACCTGTTATGCAGAATTTTATTTGCGGAAAGATTGTGCTATGATAAAGATATCTGAAATAAAGAAAGGCTGAACAGAGATGAAAAAGGTAGTTGTAATAACCACTGGCGGTACTATCGCCATGAAATATGATGCCGCGGCCGGCGGACTTGTGCCGGCAGTGAGCGGGGAAGATTTGCTGGAAGCCGTGCCTGCTTTAAAGAATGTGGCGCAGATAGAAGTGAGAGAATATGCCAATGTCCCCAGCGGACATATGACGCCGGCAATGATGCTGGAAGTTGCCGCTTTAGCAGACGAATATGCGGCGCAGCCGGAAGTAAGCGGTATTGTAGTAACCCATGGAACGGATACCATGGAAGAAACCGCCTATGTTTTAAGTCTGGCCTGCAGGACCAATAAGCCAGTATGTATTACAGGCGCTATGCGCGGGGCCAGCGATATGGGCTATGACGGATTGGCAAATATCCTGGCGGCGGTAAAAACCGCTGCCTGTGCGGAAGCTGCCGGCAGAGGGGCTCTTCTGGTGTTTAATGACGAAATTCATGCGGCTGCAGAAGTAACCAAGACACATACGGTTTCCTGCAGCACTTTTGCTTCACCTCATTGGGGACCGGTGGGTTATGTTTATTACGATGGTGTTGTTTTCCGCCGCCGAAGCGAAAATCTGGAAAAGATTATTACCGATAAAATAGCAGATAATGTGGAATTGCTGCAGGTATATGCGGGCATGGATGAATTCTTTTTCCGCTGCGCCGCTGATAAACCGGTTTGTGGTCTGGTTGTAGAGGCTGTAGGCTGTGGTAATGTACCACCGGCAGTAATGCGTGGTATTGAATATGTACGCAGTAAAAATATTCCTGTAGTGCTGGCCAGCCGGGTGCACAGCGGCCGCGTGGTTCCTGTGTACAGCTATTTAGGCAGTGCCGGTTCCATGAGCGGATTTAACTTGTTGTATGCCGGAGAATTAACCGGGCCGAAAGCCAGATTAAAATTAATGCTGGCGTTGGGTAAGACTCAGGATGAAGCAGCATTGAAGCAATATTTTACGGAGGCGATTGGTAAATGAAAATTGTAGTAGTGGAACCTTTGGGAATCAGTAATGCCAAATTGCAGCAGCTGGCGCAGCCTTTACTGCAGGCTGGCCATGAATTTACAGCTTATCAGGAACGCGAAACAGATCCCGGACGTTTGCTGGCAAGAATTGCCGAAGCAGACGTGGTGATTGTAGCCAATCAGCCTTTGCCTGCACAGGTGATTGATGGCTGCCAACGGCTGCAATTGCTATCTGTTGCGTTTACGGGTGTGGATCATATTGATCTGGCAGCCTGCCGCCGTCATAATATTTTAGTTTGTAATGCGGCCGGCTATTCAACTAATGCCGTAGCAGAACTTACTTTTGGTCTGGCTATAAGTGTTATCCGCAATATTGTTGCCTGTGATGCCCGCAGCCGCAGCTGCGGAACCAAAGAAGGATTGACAGGTTTTGAGCTTTATGGCAAGACTTTTGGTGTTATTGGTACAGGCGCCATCGGCAGCAGAGTCGCTAAACTGGCGCTGGCTTTTGGCTGCCGCGTTCTGGCCTGCAGCCGAACGGAAAAGCCGGAACTGCAGGCATTGGGCGTGGAATATGTATCGCTGGATAACTTGCTGGCAGAAGCAGATTTTGTATCCTTGCACGTACCTTTAACGGACGGGACAAGAAATCTGATTGATGCAGAGGCCGTAGCTAAAATGAAAACCGGCGCTGTTTTGCTGAATACCTCCCGCGGACCGGTAGTGGACAGTGCGGCAGTGGCGGCTGCGCTTAATGAAGGGCGTTTAGGCGGTGCAGGTATTGATGTGTTTGAAAATGAACCGCCCATTGCGGCAGAGCATCCTCTATGTCAGGCTAAAAATACCGTGCTCACGCCGCATGTGGCTTTTGCCAGCCGTGAGGCATTGGAAAAACGGGCAGAAATTGTTTTTGAAAATATCAGCTGCTGGCTGCGGGGAGTGCCGCAGAATAAAGTAGAATAAGTATAATAAGAAGGCCTGTCGGATTTCCGACAGGCCTTCTTGCTGCTCACAGTACTTTTTGCAGCAGCTGTAATACATTTCGATGTGTAATTTTGGCAATGGTTTCATCACTGTAATTTTTGCTTTGCAGGTATTCTATCAGGGGTTTGTAATCTTGTACTCCATGAATATTGTATGGCGGATGGCTGATGCCATCAAAGTCACTGCCAAAGCCAAGGTGGTCATCATTGCCCATCAGGTTCAGCATATAATCGATATGGCGGTAAACACTGTCAATGCAGGCTTTATTATAGTCATCTTCCAAAAACTGACCGGCAAAGGTAATACCGATCAGACCATCATTTTCATTGATGGCGGTAATTTGTCTGTCATCCAGATTACGTGGGTGGGAACATAAACTTTTAGCATTGGAGTGGGTGGCTATGATAGGTTTGCTGCTGGTTTCAATAACGTCCCAGAAGCCGGCAGGTGCAATATGGGATACGTCAACCAACATGCCCAGCTTATTCATTTCCTGTACTACCTGGCGGCCAAAGACTGTAAGACCGCCGCCGCTTGAAGCTTCGTTAATACCGTCAGCAATATCGTTGCGGTTGCTCCAGGTAAGGGTCATGGCTCTTAAACCGAGCTCATACAAGCAGCGCAGTGCTTCCAGACTGCCGTCAATAGCGCCGCCTTCTTCAATAGCCAGCAGCGTTGCCGCTTTATGCTGCAAGGCGGCAGCCGCATCTTCCTTGGTAAGAATTGGCAGGACGTCAATGCCATCAGCATGCATTTTTTTTATTTCCTGATTGTATTTGTCTAAAAGGCAGAGTGTGTAGCGTAGGCCTCCGTAATAACGGAATTCATGCGTGGGAACAAAAATAGCGCAAAATTGTAGGCCGCCGCCAAGCTCTATCTGGCGTTTAATATCGAAATGCTGGTCATTACTGTATAGTGAAGTCTGTTTTTTATACAGTTCAGTAAGTGTGTCGCAATGACAATCACAAATAAACATATGAATCCTTCCTTTCAAAATTAAATAAAAACAGCCGGCTGTTTTGGCAGCCAGCTGTCAGTAAACAAATCAATAACCGGAGTAATAGTAGAAGAAGGTCATGCCGATAGTTACAATCATCGCGCCTGCCATAGGAATTGCCGTACGTTTAATCAGATCAAAGGGTGATACACCGCCCATACCGGAAGAAACGACGATAACGGCTGTAATTGGAGAGCAGTTGCGCATGATGGAGGCTGCGAAATGCATCGGCAGCAGCATCAGTACCGGATGCAGGCCGGTGTGAGCGGCAACCGCCGGGGTTAGTGCGGCAAAAGCAAAGAACGGAGCGTTGCCGCTGCCCATAACTACAGCAGAAACTGCAATAATGGCTACCATAACAAGCATCATCGCCATCGGACCAAAGCCAAGGTCTTTGCTGCCTTCAATCAGGGTGTTGATGGTACCCATGGCGATAAGGCCCTGAGCGAAAGTCTGACCTGCAATAATCAGGGTAATAACATTGGCCATCTGCATGCCGAGACCGTCGAAGAAGGCTTGGATATCACCAAAAACTTTTTTCGCATCGCGCCATCTGATGTATTCACAGCACATACCAATAAACAGGCCAATGAACATGGCCATGACGATATTCATTTTAATCGTAGTAATCCAAAGAGAGCTGAAAGAAAGAATCAAAGCCAGCGGAATTACCGGCAGAATTGCGTAAATCATCGGAGCATTATCTGCTTCATCATTAACGGTTTCCACTTCCATGGGGGTTACTACATGGCCGGCGCGTTTATCCATATATTTTTGAGTTAAATAATGCAGTGCGCCGACAACTACAAAGGCAACGGCAACAATGGGAACCTGATAATGGCTCCAGTAGAATACGGGATTGACACCTGCCGTTTCCGCAGAAAGAATGGTGCCGGTGTCGCTGGGACTCCAGTCAAAGCAGAGGGTAGTGGCTACGGCTGCAGTTGCGGACAGGCGGCTGACACCAAGACCCAAAAGAATCGGGAACATAGTAACCATGAGCAGCATGGCCAGACCGGAAGCGCTGTTGATGCAGAGACCGATCAGCATACCTACAACCCAAGTACCGGACATAACAAGATATGGGGATTTCAGTGCTAAGAGCGGTTTAATAGTCAGACGAACAAGAGCACGGGATGCGCCGATTTTGTCCATATAACGGGCAAAAGCACCTACAGCCATAATATTAAGACCAAGTTTACCAACATTGGAGCTCATGGCTGAACGGATAAATTCAAATGCATCAAAGAAAGCTGAACCGGTTCTGGCTTTTTCTCCCAGAATTTGACCATAACCGAAGATAACAGCTATGTACATCAGAATCATACCGCCGAGAAACAATACCGGCTGCGGCTTATACTTTTTGTAGATCAGATAGCCGACCCAGAAAGTAACGAGAGCCGAAATAACAACACCCATTGACAACACCCTTTCCTAATTTAAATTTAAAGTAGCTCAAGTATATCATTTTCAGAAAACTTTGGCAATATAAAAATATTTACATAATAGAAAATGTTAATATTCTATTTTAATATTTTAAAAATACTTGCATATATTGTAAATATTATTTTATGTTATTATGGGAAAGTGTTTCCAGGGCATGGCCGATATACAGAGCCTGTATGGCCTTGCTGCGGCCAAGACCATACAGATGCCCTTCAGTTGCTATGCCAAGATTTTCAATTTGGTTTTTCCAGCTGTCAGGTTCATTGCCATACATATCATTGATAGCATGATCGCCGGCTACGACCATTAACGGATAGAGATGTACCTTTTGATAATTGTTTTGCTGTAAGCGTTGCAGAACGGCGTCAAGGTTGGGGCTATCCGCTTCTTCCACCGTACCTACCAGTACCGGCAGCTGCAGATTATCAAAAATTTGCTGTAAACGTGTATACGTATATCCAAAAGATTTATTATTGTGCCGCGGCGACCCGTGACCCATGAGCACAATTGCCTCATCTTCTGCCAAAGATGGGAACTGGGTGGTGATAGCGGCCGCGGTCAGCGCATAGTCCTTGTCCTGCGCTATCAGCGGTGTGCTGATGAGCAAAGAGTCAAAGCTGCCGGCAAAATGCTGCTGCAGAGTAAGAATCTTTTGTTCAAATTCTTCGCCGTGCAGCAAATGAGTGGGCTGTATTAGAACATGGCGGTAACCTGCTGCGGCCAGGTTTTGCAGAGCGGTTTCAGGATCGTTTATCAGAATATTTTCCTTGGCAAGCTGCCGCCGTACAATGGCCGAAGTAAAAGCCTGGTAATGGTCATAATGGGGAAAGGCTTGCTGAAGCGCCTGCTCAATACCGCCAATATCCTTTAAGCGTGTTTCGGTAAACGTTGAACCAAAACTTAGAGTAAGAAAAGCTGCTTTATTAGTCATGATATTTAGCCTCGCTGAAGATTTTGCAGTTTAATATGCAATACGTATATAATACTGTGCGCAGATAAAAAATCCCTGCTCATAGAACAGGGATTTCAGGTATTGGTAACTATTTATTTTTGCAGTGCGTCCCAGGCCTGTTCCGCTTTATCAACAAAGAGTTTTTGGATGGCGGGATTTTCACCTAAACCATGGATATAGGTATCAACTTTAAAACCTTCTTTTTCCAAAATGGATTTATGGGAATCCTCTTCCATGCCTGCCATATCATTATTGGCATGATCACCGGCTACCATCATCAGCGGCATCAAAGTTACATTTTTAATTTTCTTGGCTTTGAGCTGAGGAATTACGGTTTCCAGATGCGGCCAGCCTTCTACGGAATAAATGAACACATTATTATAGCCCAATTCGTTAAGACGGTCCTGCATTACGGCATAATAGGCATTGGCCGGGTGAGGAGTGCCATGCGCCATGATCAGAACAGCATCTTTTTTACCGAGTTTAGGGAACTGAGTAGCAACTGCCTGCATGGTAGCTGTAATATCGTCATCCTGACCTTCCTGACCTTGCCAATACATAAGCGGTGTGCCGATAGTCATTTTCTTAAAATCGTTTTTATGCAGATTAAATACTGCTTCTTTATAAGCATATTCCATGCCGGGAATAATGTCCAGAGAAGTCATTGCCACACGGGTGTAGCCTTCTTGTTTCAGCTGCTGCAGAGCTTGTTCCGGGGTAGGATATTCAATGCCTTCTTTAGCCTTGATGCGGTCAATGATAATATGAGAGGTAAAAGCAACTACTACTTTGGTATCAGGGTGTTTATCCTGAATAGCCTTTACAGTAGCATCAATAGTTTTGGCACGAGTATCTTTGAAGGTAGTACCAAAGCTCATTACCAAAATAGCATCTTTATCTGGCAACTGCTGCAAAGAAGGGGTTTCATGGGTCAGAACACCAATCTGGGTGGCCTGCAGTAATGCCGGGGTGGGAGCTTTTACCTCTTCACTCAGGCTGTAAGCTGCCTGGGTGGTAGCGGCTGTGCTGAGCAGGGCCGCGCAGGTTACTGTCATTACTGCTAATTTCTTCATACTGGATTTCATTTGCTAACACTCCTTTTTATTTTCTGAATACAGCACAGAGGAATAAAAAAACCTTGCCGTTCAGCAAGGGAAAAATATTTCGTTTATTTCCTCCCTATCGCTCGTAGATCAACGGTAAATATGGTTGTGCAGCAGGCCGCCTAAAGGGCTGTTAGCGGCGGGACCGCGTCATAAAAGACTTAATATTCTAACAAGAACCTGCTATGTATTCAGTTTGATATATTAAATTATAACATTTTTCATTAATAAGTCAATAAAAATGATAATTGCTTTCAATAAACATAGCTGACAGATAAAAACAGCTCTGCATGGCAGAGCTGTTAAAATATTATTTAGATTTGCTGATATTTTTAAATAAGTTTTTGCAGGAGCGCTCCAGCATACCGGAGGTATCATAAGTATCCTCGCGGTCGCGATTGTCTCGGCTGTTGTAAATCATGGTATCATTTTCCGGATCATACAGTTTATATACCAGTTCCATAAGGGCAATATTATATGAAACTTCCGGTACATAAACCTGATGGGTTACGGGAACCTGTACTTCATTTCTGTTGCCCATGCTGTCTTTGACAGTGGTTTTGATATATTCTGTTTTATCATCATAATGGGCGGCGATTGTATGGCGGGTGTAGCCAAGCCTGTTAACTGTTATCTGCAGGTTAGCGGTGTGTGGAGCTTTTTTGGCTTTTTTCAGTCTGCTGCTTTCAGCAGTAGCTGCTGTTTCATTGTCTGTTGCTTCTGTCACGATGAAATTATATTTGGCGGCTGCAGCGTAAACAGCTGCCAGAACAGCATCCTTAGCATGTTTGTCGGCAGTATAATTGCCCTTAGACTGGTTGGCATCATCCAGAACAGTAACATTGATGGTTTTTATGCCGCTTAAATCATAATCAGGATGGCTCCAGTATTGTGGAGCAGCGGCAGCGGTCAGACACAGGGCAAAATTTGCCAGCAGGCAGAGTAATAAGACAGTGAATTTTTTCATAAATCGTCTCCTTTAAATAAAATTTAGGTATTTAATAAATTTTTGATACCGGTGAAAGTTTCCGGACTGATAATATGTTCAATCCGACAAGCGTCTTTTTCGGCAATGTCCTTTGGTACTTTTAGGTATTCGTTGATGAAACGCGTTAAGGTTACATGACGGTCAAGAACGGAGGAGGCTTTCTGCATGCCGGATTCCGTAAGATTAATGCGGCCGTCAGGTTCCATGGTAATATAGTTATCACGTTTTAAAATACTCATGGCGCGGCTGACACTTGCTTTGGTAAAGTTCATTTCCGTAGCTATATCAACCGAACGGACATTGCCGTTACGTTTTTTTAAAATTAATATTGTTTCCAGATAGTTTTCTCCGGATTCCAGCAAGGACATGATAAAACCTCCGTACAAATTTATGTAGTTATATTTTATCATAAGAAAAAGGAATGATAAAGAAGTATCTGCAAGAGCTGCTGATGTTGTATAATGAAAACAAAAAGACGGAGGATAATCATGCTGGATTTTATCAAGGAAAAACTTAGTGTCTGGGATAGATTGCGGCAGACGGACAAGCCTATTGTGCTTTATGGTATGGGTAACGGTGCCGATAAAATTATTGACTGGTGTGAGCAGCATAAGGTTCAGGTAAGCGCTGTTTTTGCCAGTGATGGTTTTGTCAGAAATCAGCAGTTTCGTGGTTTTACTGTATGCAGTTATCATGATGTTCTGGAAAAATTTGGCGACAACATCTTGATTGTTATTGCTTTTGCCAGTGAATTGCCGGAAGTACTGGCAAGATTTCAGCAGCTGGCATCTAAACATGAAGTGGTGGCGCCGCATTTGCCGCTTTTCAGCGAAACTGAACTGGTAAGCAGCGCCTGGCTCAGACAATATGCTGAGCAGCTGCAGGAGGTTTACGGCCGGCTGGGAGATGAGCTTTCCCGAAAAGTTTTTGCTGCAGCGCTGAATTATAAATTAAGCGGGGATATTAAGTATCTTTTTGACTGTGAGAGTCAAAGGCAGGATGATTTACGTCAGCTGTTTACTTTTACTGAACAGGAAACATATTTAGATTTGGGAGCCTATAACGGCGATACGGTACAGGAATTTCTGCAGCTGGTACATGGACGCTATAAACAAATTGTTGCCGTCGAGCCGGATAGACGCAATTTCAAAAAATTGGAGCGTCTGACGAAGATGCTGCCGCAAGGCTTTGCCGCCGTGCAAAAGGGGATTTGGCAGCAGCCGGGAGAAATGTGGTTTTCCGACAGCGGCGGCAGACAGTCCACCTTATTGGCGGCTCATAAAAAACAGGTGCCGGTAGATTCCGTTGATCACCTTGGCGGCGGTCTTGAGGTCAGTTATATAAAAATGGATGTTGAAGGTGCGGAAAAAGAGGCCCTGGCCGGAGGGCTGCAGACTATTAAGCGCTGCCGCCCCAAAATATTGCTTGCCGCTTATCACTATGACAATGATTTATTTCAACTGCCGCTTATTTTATGGGAGATGGTGCCGGAATACAAAATTTATTTGCGCAAGCATCCTTATGTACCGTGCTGGGAACTTAATTATTTTGCTGTTTGTGAAAAATAAAGGGACAAATAATGTCCAGGCAGGACAAAAAACGTCAAATGTAATATAGTGGTGGAATGTCTTTTTTAAAAACGTAAAAGTGACATAATTTTCTAAAAAAAGAAAAAGAAAATGTAAACTGTAAGCAGGAAAAGGACAGTTGAAAGCGAAATTTTATAAGGAGCGTATGGGTATACCGTATTATTAAGAATAATTTTAATTTGGAAAAGAGGAGTGTTAACAATGAAAAAGTCTAAATGGATGTTAGGTGCTGCTGCTTTATTGGCTTTATCTGTTGCAGTTGCTGGCTGCGGCGGTGATGACAAAAAAGCTGACAACGGTAAAAAAGGTCCTTCCGGTGAAGTAATGGTTTATACTTCCATTTATCCGGATATTATTGATACCATGTGCAAACCTAATGTTGCCAAGGCTTTTCCGGGCATGAAAGTAAACTGGTTCCAGGGTGGTACTGAAAAAGTTATTACCAAAATTACTGGTGAAATCAAAGCGAATAAGATTTCTGCCGATGCCCTGATGGTTGCCGATCCTTCCTATTATCTGAAATTGGACGAACAAAAACTGCTGCTGCCGTATGTTTCTCCGGAAGCTAAGAACGTCATCAGTGAAAAAGATAAGGAAGGCGCCTGGACTGCAGTACGTATCAGCAATATGATTATTGCCTATAACTCCGATAAATTAAAACCGGAAGATGCGCCCAAGACTTGGGAAGATTTGACTGATCCGAAATGGAAAGGTAAAATTGCTATGCCCAACCCGATGCTTTCCGGTACCGCCTATGTAGCTGTCGGCGCTTTGGCTGATAAATACGGCTGGGAATATTTTGACAAGCTGAAAGCCAATGGCATCCGCGTAGAAGAAGGCAACTCCGCTATTCAGAATAAACTTTTGACCGGCGAATATGCGGCTGCCATGATTCTGGAAGAAAATATTCTGAAACTTGCCAATACCAAGAACGAGCCCTTAAAGGTATCCTATCCTACTGACGGCGTAGTAATGATTCCTTCTCCGATTGCGATTTTCAATACTACTAAAAATCAGGAAGGCGCTAAAGCACTGGTTGACTGGTGGCTGTCCAAAGAAGGTCAGGAAGCAGTTGTTAAAGGCTGGATGCACTCTGTACGCGGAGATGTACCGGCGCCTAAAGGTGCTCCTGAAACCAAGAAACTGGTAGAAAGTGCCATCAAGGTTGACTGGAAGAAACTGGCCGATAATAATGCTGAAATTAAGGAAGAATTCCGTAAGAGAGTTATGGAATAAGATATTGCTGTAAATTTCAGAACGGTATATACCAAGAAAAACAGGGGCGTTTTGACGTGCCCTGTTTTTCCTGTGTTATAAAAGTATGCGTTAACGGACTTATTTAACATGCAGAAATGCAGAAAGGAGTACTTTATTATTTATGGGACGAATTAACAGCAAATTTTTAGTAATTACGTTATCCGTGTTATTGCTGGTATATTTTGTAATATTCCCCATGGGCGTATTGCTTTACGACAGTATTATTTATAACGGCAGTATCAATTTTGAGAACTACCGCAATGTATACAGTCAGGATGTTAACTGGCGGGCACTGACCAATACCATTAATTTATCCTTGCTGGTTATGGTGGCCAGCGTCATTATTACTTTTCCGCTGGCCTGGCTGGTGGGACGTACGGATATGCCGGGGAAAAAAGCGTACCGTACTTTGCTGGTTTCCAGCTACATGATTCCGCCTTATGTAGGTGCTATTGCCTGGGTACAGCTTTTAAATCCAAGCGTTGGTTATATGAATAATATTTTTAAAGCTGTTTTTGGCCTGCAGCAGGCGCCTTTTGATATTTATACCATGGGCGGTCTGGCTTGGGTACTGACTTTGTTCTATTCACCATTTGCCTTTATCACTATTTCCCGTGCCATGGAAAAAATGGATCCCACACTGGAAGAAGCAGCCAGAGTATCAGGGGCATCACCGCTGCGTACCTTGCTGGATGTTACTTTACCGCTGATGGCGCCCAGTATTTTTGCCGGCGGCCTTTTGGTATTTATCGCAGCGGGCAGCTGCTTTGGTATTCCGGCAATTGTAGGCATGCCCGGTAATATTGAGGTAATGACTACAAGAATTGTAACTTATATTTACATGGGTGATGTGGAAGGTGTGCGCGATGCTACGGCGCTGGCAGCTTCACTGATGTTTTTGGCTAATTTCCTGCTCTTTTTCATGACCTGGCTGGTAGGACGCAAGGATTATACTACAATCAGCGGCAAGAGTACCCGCCCCAATATTGTAGAGCTGGGTAAATGGAAATGGCCTGCTTTTTGTGCGGTAGGTCTTTATAGCATGATTTCCGTCATTATTCCCTTAGGCTCCATTGTGCTTACTTCTTTAATTAAGAGCCTTTCCCGTCCGATTAATCTGGATAATCTTGGCTTTGATGCCTGGATTCCTGTTATTTCCAGCTCCCAGTATATGGAAAGTATCTGGAACTCCGTACTGTATGCGGTAATTGCTGCAACTATTGGTACTTTGATTTCTCTCTTTGTTGCCTATCTGGCAGTCAAGACCCGCGTTAAAGGACGCAGCATTCCCGACCTGCTGACCGTTATCGGCGGCAGTACTCCGAGTATCGTTATTGCGCTGGCTCTGGTTGTGACCTTCTCCGGCAATTTTGGGCTGAATTTGTATTCCACTATGTGGATTTTGGTAGTCAGCTATCTGGTAAAATATATGACCATGTCCGTACGTACCATTGCTGCTTCCTTAAGTCAGGTACATATTTCACTGGAAGAAGCAGCACTTAACTCCGGTGCCAACTGGCTGAGATGCTGTAAGGATATTATTATGCCGCTTATTGCGCCGTCAATCATCGCCGGCTGGTTTTTGATCTTTATGCCGTCTTTTTACGAACTGACTATGTCTTTGCTGCTGTACGGCAGTGATACCAAGACTATCGGCGTTTTGCTGTACGAACTGCAGACTTATGCCGATACACAGAATGCTTCGGTTCTTTCTGTAATTATCCTGGCTATTGTCTTAGTAGGTAATCTGATTCTTAATAAATTAAGCAAAGGTAATGTTGGTATTTAACGAAGGAGTGTAATCAATGTCTGAAGTACGTATTGAACATGTTTATAAAAGATTTGGCAAGGTAACTGCCGTTAATGATTTTCATCTGGTTGTTAAAGATGGTGAATTTGTTTCTATTCTTGGACCTTCCGGCTGCGGCAAGACTACTACGCTGCGTATGATTGCCGGTTTCGAACGGGCAACGGAAGGCGAAATATACATCGGCGATGCCTGCGTAAGTTCCTCTATTAAGGGAAGCTTCACTCCTCCGGAAAAACGCGATATCGGTATGGTTTTTCAGTCTTACGCCGTATGGCCGCATATGACTGTGGAAGAAAATGTAGCTTATCCGTTGAAAATTCAAAAGGTGCCCAAAGAAGAAAGAATGCAGCGGGTACAGGAGATGCTGGAGCTGGTGCATTTGGGAGAATATGGCAAACGCTATCCGCATCAGCTGTCCGGCGGTCAGCAGCAGCGTGTGGCATTGGCACGAGCCTTAGTGGCACAGCCTGGTCTGCTCTTATTGGATGAGCCTTTATCCAATCTGGATGCCAAGCTGCGTGAAAGCATGCGTTTTGAGATTTTGTCCATTCAGAAAAAGTTGGGTATTACCGTTGTTTATGTAACTCACGATCAGAGCGAAGCAATGGCCATGAGTGACAGAGTTGTAGTTATGAGTAAAGGTGTTGTGCAGCAAATTGGTGCGCCGCATGAAATTTATACTACTCCTGCTAATAAAATGGTGGCTGATTTTATCGGTCTGGTTAATTTTATGGACGGCGAAGTTAAAGGTGACCGTGTCTTCATTAAAGGAACGGATATCTCCTTCCCCAATCATAAAAAAGTAAGCGGAGACGCAATTATTGCCGTACGTCCTGAAAATATTACTATGTCCGGCAGCGGCGGTTTAATTAAAGGTGTGCTTACCCATCGCTTCTATCTTGGTGATGCCGTGGATTATCGCATTAAAGTAGGCGATCATGATGTGCGCGTAATTGAAAAAGGCGCGGATCTGCATAAATTTAATGATGGTGCCGACGTTTATCTGGATTTCGAACAGGTTATGATTTTTGAACGCGACTAAAATCAGCCTGTATAAAAAATCCGTAAAGATATTGAATATCTTTACGGATTTTTTTGTTTTGCGCCTGGAGGTGTAAATGAATTATGGCGAAAGAAACTTTTTGTATGCTATAATGGAAAACAGAAAGGCGGATAGCTATGCATAAAGTAATTATGATGGTGATTCTGTTATGTGCCATGCTGACAGCAGGCTGTCAGCAGCAACAGCAGGAGACACCGCGGGAACTGAATATTTGCAGCAGCATGGAAGGTAAAGCTACCAAATTACTGGTACAGGATTTTGCTAGGCGTTCCGGCATTAAAATTAACATTGTTCAGCTGCCTGCGGGAAGTTTTAATGAGCGTCTGGAATTTATTAAAAAGAATAATATTGATTGTTGGCTTGGAGGAACGGTAGAAGAATATTATTTAGCCAGCCAGCAGCATCTTTTGCAGCCGTATCAGGCGGCAGAAGCCTATAAAGTACCGGCAGCCATGCGCAGCAAGGAAGGTTATTGGACCAGCCTTTATCTGGAATATATTGCCTTTCTCAGCAATAAGGATAAATTGCATCAGTTGGGGTTATATGCTCCGAATACCTGGAATGAACTTTTACGTCCGCAGCTGCATGGTGAAATCGTCATTCCTGACTTTGTTTACGGCGGTGCCAGTTACGGTATGCTGACTTCCATATGGCAGCTGCGAGGCAAAAAGGAAGCGCTGCGGTATGCCGCTGCATTAAACAAGCAGCAAATTACCTATGCCGATCATCTGACGGAAGCGGTAGATTTGGTTTACAGCGGGCAAAAGACGGTAGCTGTTATGCCTTTGCGTTATGCGTTAAAGCTGGAAGAACGTTACAGTCATCTGTTTGCTACTGTTGTGGAGGATGCCAACCGTAATCTGCTGACAGGTGCTGCCATTATTAACGGCAGCAAAAATCAGCAGTCTGCTCAGCAGTTTTTAGATTATTTGATGAGTGATGAAAGTCAGCAGGTGCTGCTCAGTAATGGATATCGTTATTTATGGCATGTAAAAGATTATCCGCATAATAATCTTAGAGAAGAGCTTTTGGGTAATGTGCAGGTTCCCAATGACGATTTGAGCTGGACGGCTATTGAAAAAAATGAGATTATCCGTCAGTGGTTAAGTGCCGGAACGGAGGAGGGAAAATAATGAAAAAATGGAGTGCTTTGATGCTGCTGGGATTATTGGCAGCCAATACTGCTTGGGCAGGCGAGCAGCATGACAGCTTCTATTGGCTGGGACAGATTAATAAAGCCACGGCTGTTATTAATACGGATGAGCATTTGCTGACGCCGCAGCAGGGGCAGGGGTTTGCCAGAAGCATTGAAAAAGTATTGCAGGACGGCGATAAATTAGGCGGGCCGCGGCCTGGCTTGGTAATTACTTTTGAACCGCTTCTGATTAAGGCCTATGGCAGTGAAGAAATAACCAGACTGCATGCCGGACGTTCCAGTCAGGATATGCTGAGTACGGTAAATTTTGCCATGAGCAGGGAAGAAGCGCTTAAGCTGGCGCAGGCTCTGAATGATTTGCAGCAGACATTGCTGCGTCTGGCTGCGGAGCAGCAAAACACCATTATCCCTAACTATACCAATGGGGTGGCAGCGCAGCCTAACAGTTTGGGGCACTATTTTTTAGGCTACGCTTATGCTTTTGACCGGGATGCCCAGCGCCTGCAGCAATATTATGCCCGCTTGAACCGTTCTCCGATGGGGGCAACCGTTTTAAATGGTACCGGCTGGCCGCTTGACCGCGACCGTATGGCGGATTATCTGGGCTTTGACAGTATTGCTTATAATACTTATGATGCCGGACAGATTTATTCGTCGGAAAATGCGTCAGATGCAGCCGGTGTGACGAATAATATTGCGCTGCATGTGGGCAGCTTTATTGAAGAAATCATGCAGCAGTATGCCCAGCCGCGCCCGTGGATTATTTTGCAGGAAGGCGGGGGGAATACTTATGTTTCCAGTGCAATGCCGCAAAAGCGTAATCCAGGCATTTTAAATAATGCGAGACGTGATGCATCAGATCTTTTAGGACAGGGAACCGCGGCTTTATTCAGACCGCATAATATTCCTGTGGGAATGCCTGACGGCAGAACTGGCGCGGAAACTTTGCTGCAGGATACAACTAAGCTGGTCAGAGATTTTGATCATATTTTAAATGCGTTGGTTATCAATCCGCAGCGCAGCCTGGAAGAATTGAATCTGGACTGGACCTGCTCGCAGGAAATTGCTGATGTATTGATGCGCAAGTATAATATTCCTTTCAGAACGGGACATCATTTTGCTTCGAATATTGTAACTTATGCGCGTAGTAATAATATTCCACCGTCTGATTTTACCTATGAAGATGCGCAGAAGCTTTATGCGGAATTAGCGCAGCAGGATAAATCCTTGCCGCAGCAGCTGCCCCTGAGCCGGGAAGAATTTCGTGCGGCTCTGGATCCTTCTGCCATTGTAGCCGCAAGAGCGGTTAAAGGCGGACCGCAGCCTGCGGAAATGGTGGAAATGCTTCGTCAATGTCATAAAGCATTGGACAATAATCGCAGCTGGACGGATCAGGCAGCAGCAAAACAGCAGCGGGCAGCAGCAAAATTAAACAGTGATTTTAATAAATTACTGCATAATGCCCAGTAAAAAAAGACCTTCTGAAAATTTTTTCAGAAGGTCTTTTTATTCCACCTTGTGCTTTACATGGTCTAAAGCCTGATCAAAAAGAGTAAGTACATGATCGTCATCTAAAGAATAGATTACTTCTTTGCCGTCTTTAGTGAATTTTACAAGATTGGCTGAACGCAGCAAACGCAGCTGGTGTGAAATCGCCGAATGAGTCATATTCAGAGCCTCGGCAATACAGCTGACGCATAGTTCCTGATGTGCCAGCAGCGATAGTATGCGGATACGTGTGGGGTCACCAAGTACTTTAAAAATGGATGCCATGGGCATAATATATTTTTCATTTTCATGACCGGGCAGCGGTAAATTACTGCTGCTGGAGGGAGTATTTGACATAAGATTCACCTTTTTTGAATATAAGTTCTGTAACCGCGGGAGAAAAAATATACCAGTACGGCACAGTAGAAAAAGCCGCCTACAGTAGTTTTGGTAATAAACCAGGCAGGGAAGATGAAGAAGCTGATAATCAGAAATAATAATTGTGGTAAGGTGCTTAAGATAGCGCTGATACCGGCAGAGGCAACGCGTTCTTTAATTTTCAGGCAGGAGAGAACGCTGTAGCGGGAGGCGAAAATACCAAAACAAAAACCGCTGAGGGCGTAAAGAATATAGTTAAGCAAACTGCTGAAATCCATCTTATTTACCTGCCTTGCTGAATAAATGCAGCTGCTGAAAAATACCGCTTTTTAAAAGCAGACCGGCAATAATACTGCCGCCTAAAGTACTGATAAGAAACGGGGGGATAAAAAACCAGGCTGCAGCATCGCTTTCAAGCATTAAGCTGGCGAGCAGCCAGGCTGTCAGTCCTCCCAAAAATCCTGTACCAATAATTTCTCCTGCCATGGCCGCCATAATATTACGGCAGCGGGCAAAGGCAAGTCCAGCAAGGCAGGCGCCGATCATACTGCCGGGAAAAGCAAGCAGTGAGCCTGTTCCCAGCATATTGCGCAGGCAGGATATGAGAAAAGCAACAGCAGTACTATAAAATGGTCCTAAAAGAACCGCTGCTATGACATTAATGGCATGCTGCACCGGAAAACATTTGGAAATGCCAACCGGTATATATATTAAATGAGCACTGAGAGTACCAATAGCAACCAGTAAAGCCGCCGTGGTAAGCTTGCGGACTTGCATGGAAAAACCTCGCTTCCAGATTATTTAAAGATAGTTTAACTTTTATTATAAGCATTGGCAGGCAGCGGTGCAATAAAAAATTGCAGGTGAAAAATAAATTTTGTAGAATTTAATAAAGAAACAATATTTTCTTGTGAGGTAAATTATGCAGGCATTAGAAGGAATTAAAGTTATAGATTTTTCCAAGTGGCTGCCGGGACAATACTGCGGCATGCTTTTGGGTGACTATGGTGCAGATGTTATTAAGGTAGAAAGTTTGGAAGGTGATAGTACCAGAAATTTCTTTCCAGAGAAAGAAGCAGGCATGAGTTATTGGCATTTAATGCTGAACCGTAATAAACGAGGGTTGGCGCTGGATATCAAAAAACCACAGGCAAGAAAGCTGCTGCTGCAATTATTGCAGAATGCAGATGTATTTCTGGAAGGATTTAGACCGGGATATCTGGCAAAATACGGGCTTGATTATGAAACAGTGCATCAGCTGAACCCAAGATTGGTATATTGTTCCATTACCGGTTTTGGACAGCAATGCCATAAACCTGCTCATGATTTGAATGTCATCGGTCTGGCAGGACTTAATTCACTGGATGATACCGGGGCAGCCTGTGTTTCAGAAGTACAGGTTTCGGCTGTGGGAAGCGCCCTTAATGCACTGAGCGCTATCTGCATGGCGTTGCTGGCCAGAGAACGCACCGGCCGTGGCCAGCAGCTGGATGTTAATCTTTATGCTACCGCCATGAGTATGCAGGCCACAGGCATCAGCAGCCGTTGGGGCAGTGAAGAAACCGGTACGGCTGAATTTGGCCGCACGGCGCACTACTATAATATTTATCGGACCAGTGACGGACGGTATCTGACCGTGGGTACTATAGAGCCTAAATTTTGGCGCAGGTTTTGTGAATTGATTGACTGCGAAGAGCTGCAGGGCAGGCAGTATGATTTTGCACATGAGCAGCAAATGCAGCGGCTGATTGCTGAAAAGATTGCTGCCAAAACGCAGCAGCAGTGGCTGGATATTATTGGCAGTGAGGAATTTTGCGTAACTCCGGTACGTTCTTTGCAGGAGGCGCTGCAAAGTGATTTGACCAGGCAGCAGCAACTTTTGCTGCAGCAAGACTGCGATTTAGGCAGGCTCAGATATATTGCGCCGCCGGTTAAATTCTCAGAAGCGCAGTATGCCGTGAAAAGACGGGCTCCGCGTTTAGGAGAGCATACCGCTGATATTTTGCAAGAACTGGGCTACAGTGAGGAAAAAATTGCGGATTTCAAACAAAAAGACATTGTGCGGTAAGGAGGTGCCCTGTGAAAAAGATATTTTTAGCCATTATTTTTGTCTGCTGCATTATTTTTGGCGTAAATCCCCCGGCGGAAGCTGGAATGATCAGCAAGGAACAGGAAATAGAAATGGGCCGTGAAACGGCAATGCAGCTGGAAGCTCAATATGGAGTAGTGCAGGATGAAGCGCTGCAGGCCAGGGTGAATCGTATCGGACAGAAATTGGTCAGTGTCTGCGGCAGGCAGGATCTGGAATATTCCTTTAAGGTACTTAATAGCAATGAAGTCAATGCCTTGGCCTGCCCCGGCGGGTTCATCTATGTTTATAAAGGCTTGATAGACTATATGCCCACAGATACGGAATTGGCCGGTGTATTAGGGCATGAAATCGGACATGTATCGGAAAAGCATACCGTGCATCAAATTGAAAAACAGATGCTGACTACTCTGTTATTGCTGGCTGTAACGAGAGGCGAAGGTCTGGGACTGGTACAAATGGCGCAGCAGGCGTTATTTGCCGGCTACAGCCGTACTGACGAACGTGGAGCTGATAAAGAAGGCTTTTACAATACGGTCAAGGCAGGCTATAATCCTTACAGTATGATTATTACGCTTAGCAAACTGGATGACTTGGCTGCTCAGCAGGGTAATCCTGGGTATGGCCTGTTTTCCAGCCATCCGGAACCGGAAGAACGTATCAAAAGAATTATGAAACTGATTGATAAATTGGATGTTCACCCTGATGTAGTAATCAAGGATGATGATCATGCCTCAGTCAGCGAAGGGGACTGGGTATTTAATATTGACCGCAGCATCGGCAGTAATAAAGCCAAATATCGTGCATATCTGCTGGCGGGAGGATTATGGACAGTGCGTCAGCGCGGTTTCGTTAACCCTGATTATTTTGTGGTATATGATAATGGCAGCTATGCACATATCTATTATGATGATATTCAGCTGCTTACCGTTTATAATCAGGATGCAGGGGCCTTTGGCTCAGCCGGTAATTATGCGGCAGCCTGCACGGACCTTTTGCGCCAATGGGCAGCAGTAGCTAATGCTAATGATGCTGCTAAAAACAGCAAGAAGAGAAAATAATTGTACAAATGATAAAATAAAACCCCGTTATCAATGATAACGGGGTTTATAGTTTGCAATTTATATTAAGCGAAATAACGTTTCAGCAGGCCTTCGAAAGCTTTGCCATGGCGAGCTTCGTCACGAGCCATTTCATGAACAGTGTCATGGATAGCATCCAGATTCAGAGCTTTAGCGCGTTTAGCCAGGTCGGTTTTACCAGCGGTTGCACCGTTTTCAGCTTCTACACGCATTTCCAGATTTTTCTTGGTGGACGGGGTTACAACTTCGCCCAGCAGTTCTGCGAATTTAGCAGCATGTTCTGCTTCTTCAAAAGCAGCTTTTTCCCAGTACAGGCCGATTTCCGGATAGCCTTCGCGGAAAGCAACACGGCTCATAGCAAGGTACATACCAACTTCGCTGCATTCACCGTTGAAGTTAGCGCGCAGGTCAGCTTTGATATCTTCCGGAGCATCGGAAGCAACGCCTACTACATGTTCAGCAGCCCAGCTCATTTCACCGCTCATTTCGGTGAATTTGGAAGCAGGAGCTTTACATTGCGGGCAGTATTCCGGAGCTGCTTCGCCTTCATATACATAACCACATACTTGACATACAAATTTTTTCATTGATTATCCCTCCAAAGATTAATTTTGGTATTTAAACTTATTAGACATCTTCAAGAAGTTTTCTTGACATGACTAATAATAGCATAATCCGAATGATTCGTCAACAATAATTATTATTTATTACAAAAAATGAAAATAAAAATAAAACGCGTACTGCAAAGCACGCGTTTTTAATACATCAGAATTTAACGGTAATACCCATATTAACGCCTTTGGCCTTCATATCGCCGTCATCGCCAAGGGCATCTTTAAATTTGTGGTCATAATAAGAAAGATTCAAATCTACATTGTTAAGAATGGGTTTGCTTAAACCGATTTCATAGGAATTGTTTTTGTTGCCGTAGCCTACATTTCCCCAAACGGTGAAAAGCAAAGGAATTTCAAATTGAGCCTGCAGGCCTATTTGTCCGGAATTATTGTCATGACCGCCGCGATAATCCGTATTGGTATCAGCGTTCAGATAACCGGCATAGGCAGAAAGATTCGGGAGCAGTTTGTACATAAGATTTAATTGCTGAGTGCGGGTTTTACCTTCGTCGGCCTTGAAATTATCCCATCTGTAATTTAAAGCGGTGTTGCTGCCAAGACCTACGGTAGCACCAAGATAAGTACTGTCTGACTTACTCATTTTATAGTTGTCGCCTTCAATGCTGGAAGGCAGGGTAATGCCTGCATCTACGGCAAAATGGCCGGCATCGTAGTTTTTCAGCGGAGCAGCAGAAGCGCTGGCTGCCAAACCGGTTGCAAGCAATGTTGCGGCTAAGAAAGATGCGTAAATCTTTTTCATAATTAATCATTCCTTTGATATCTGAATTTGGATTATCGCTGTTTATATTTTAATTTTAGCATACTGAAATTTTTATGCAAGAATAATAAGTGTCAGGTATTTTACAAAAGTGTTAAAAGACTTGTAAAAAAATATAAAAAATAGGATAATATCAAGTGTATATCTCAAGGTTAAAGGCGGATTATATGAGCGCAAATACAGCTAATGAAAATAATAAATTTCTTAAGGGAACATTGATTCTGACAGCGTCAAGCATCGTTGTCAAAGTTATCGGCTCACTGAACTGGATTATTCTTTCACGTGTACTGGGCGGTGAAGGTATTGGCCTGTATCAGATGGGCTTTCCTATTTATCTGATGGCGATTACCGTTTCGTCTGCCGGTATTCCGGTAGCTATTTCCATTATTACGGCAGAGAAACTGGCTAATAAGGACTATCGCGGGGCTAAGCGCGTTTTCAGTGTTTCGCTGCGATTGCTTCTGGTCAGCGGCCTGATTTTTTCTTCAGCCCTATTTTTTGGAGCCGGCTGGTTAATTGACCATCAGTTTATTCGTGACAGTCGTGCCTATTATTCCATTATAGCTCTGGCGCCGGCGGTATTTTTTGTAACGTTCCTGGCCAGCTTCCGAGGCTATCTGCAGGGATGGCAGATTATGACGCCTACAGCAGTGTCAGAGATTGTTGAGCAGCTGACGCGCGTAATTACCATGTTGGTATTTGCCGATTTGATGCTGCCGTACGGATTGGCTTTTGCTGCCGGCGGCGCCAGTATGGGTGCTGGTGTAGGCGCTTTTTGCGCTTTGCTGGTATTGATGTGGTTTTATCGCCGGCTGAAACGCAAACTGCACGCTGAAATTGCCGCTCAGGATGACACGGCAGAAATTGAAGGCGCATGGCATATTATCAAACGCATGCTGAAACTGGCTCTGCCTGTATCGTTGTCCAGTCTGATGCTGCCCATTGGCGCTAATCTTGACCTTTTGATTGTGCCGCAGCGCTTGGAGGCGGCTGGTTTTAACGTGCGCCATGCTACGGAGTTATTCGGTTATCTGACTGGTATGGCGGTACCTTTGGTTAATCTGGCGGCTATTTTTACGGCAGCCATGACAATAAGTCTTGTTCCTTCAATTTCCGAATCAAGAACTTTAGGAAATTTAGATGCCATTCGTGCAAAAATAAAAATAGCCTTCAGAGTAGCAATGATTATTACCTTTCCCTGTTTTATGGGACTGTATTTTCTGGCAGAAAAGGTTGCCGGTCTGATTTACAATGCTCCTGGCGCTGCCGAAGCCATTCAAACCATGAGCATCGGTATACTTTTTCTTGGCCTGCATCAGATTAGTACAGGTATTTTACAGGGCTTGGGGAAAACGGCTATTCCTGTTGTTAATATGATTCTGGCAGGCATTGTCAAAGTCATTATGAGCTGGACTCTTACCGCAGTGCCGGCTTTGGGCATTAAAGGCGCTTCCATGGCTACAGTAGCAGATTTTGCCGTGGCAGCCGTAATTAATATGGGCTTTATTTATAAGTTTACCGGCTATCATTTGCCGGCAGGAAATTTGCTGCGTCCTTTAGCTGCGTCAGGAGTAATGGGCGGTGCTATTTACGGTGTGCTGTATGTCTGCGGTCATATGGGAGCCTGGGCTATATTGTTTGCCATGGCTGCCGCAGTTCCTTCCTATGCTTTGGCATTGATCGCCTGCGGAGGACTGCATCGGGAGGATTTGGAAAATATTCCTTTTGTCGGCGCAAGATTATTGCGGCTGGGACAGAGATTTGGTTATTTCAGAAGGTGAAAATATGGATAAGGAAAAAAATGATATTCAGGCCAAAGAGCAGAAATGCAAATTGATTCTGCCCGGTAATAAAGTTGTCTGCTGCAGCGCCGGCAGTTTTAAATGGCTGATGATGCTGGGGATTTTATTAATTGTTGCTTCAGTTTCGGCAGCCGGTTATTTTGGTTATCGTCTGTATCAGTTTCGCAGTGAGCAGCAGGCTTTTGCCGAATATCAGCAGCATAAAGCAGAAGAACAGGCCACGCTGCAGAAAATGCTTAATGATAATGAAAAGATGCTGCGTGATATGGCAGAGCTGTCTAATTTGGAGAAAAAATTACGCCGCACGTTGATTCATGATGTTGATAACAGCAAAATCGGCAGTAATACGGACAGCGCAGCCGAAGAACCAAGCTCCGCCAGATATTTGGGACAGGGCGGCGCCAAGGATAATATGAGCGTACAAGATATTAAAGCCGTGCTGTTAGCTCAGAATACTAATATCAGTCAGATGATTCTTGACAGGAAAAATTCGGTATCTGAATTGCTGCATCAAATTGAGGGGCAAAGCGGTACCATGTCAACATTTCCCGATATGTGGCCGGTAAAGGGCGGCACCATAAGTTCTGCTTACGGCAGCAGAGTCGGTCCTATTGAAGGCGGTTATGAATGGCATCAGGGCATTGATATTGCCGTAGACTTTGGTGAACCGGTTTATGCCAGCGCTGCGGGTAAGGTGGAGCAGGCCGGCTGGAACGGCGGTTATGGCCGTTATGTCAAAATTGTTCACGGCAATGGTTATGAAAGCGCTTATGGGCATATGAGCAGTCTGGCAGTGGAAGCGGGACAGCAGGTAAGCAAAGGTGAGATTATCGGTTTTGTCGGCAGCAGCGGTTACAGTACCGGACCGCATGTTCATTATGAAGTGTTTGTGGACGGCAGTCCTGTAGACCCTTCATATTTATTGAAAAAATAGGAAAAGACGTTAATCCTCTAAGGATTAACGTCTTTTTGTTTATGCTGCAGCGCAGCAGGCAGAATTATTTTTCGAGAATGATTTTGGTCAGTTCCATAGGATCAACGATTTTGCCGTCTTTATATACGCGCATATTACCGCTGGCAATTTCGTCTATGAGAATTACTTCATCATTATGATAACCAAATTCAAATTTAATATCATAAAGATCCAGACCTTTTTTGGCAAGATCTGCGGCTACAATATGGGTGATTTTCAAAGTCTGGGCCTTCATGCTTTCGAACATTTCACGGGTCATGATATGCAGCGCTTCCAGACCCTCGCAGGTAACCAGAGGATCACCTTTAGCATCGTCTTTAAAAGTGGTTTCCACATAGCCGCCGGGAATTTCGGTGCCATCGGCAATATAATCACCATAACGGCGGATAAAGCTGCCGGTTGCTTTCAGGCGGCAGATAACTTCCAGTCCCTTGCCGAATACTTTGGCAGGCAGTACTTCCATAGTTGCTTCGTCTACATTGGCTGATACATAGTGTGTTTTAATGCCGGCAGCTTTAAGAATTTCAAAGAAATGAATGGAGGTTTCCAGATTGGCCCTGCCAATACCTTCAATGGTCAGGCCGATACTGTTTTCGCCGGGATCAAAAACTCCGTCTTTGCCGGTGCAGTCATCTTTAAATTTCAAAAGAACGTTGCCGTTTTCCAGTTGATAGACAGTTTTTGTTTTGCCTTCATAAATTTTTTCCATAGTAGCACCCTTTCATTCATAAGAAGTTTTCCAACCGCCTTTATCGTATCATAAAGTATTTCGTTACTCAAGAAAATTACTAAAAATTTATTTAATTTAAAATTTTCTAAATTATTTACATAAACAGGTAATTAATGTAACGAGGTCAGTAAAAATATGAATGAAATAATAACTTGCCGGCATAAAATATATGCCAAAAAGCAATTTGCCTTGCGGGAAAGATACTCCTATAATAAAGCCTGCGGCCATTAAAGGAGCAGGCGTATGTCTCCGGCTGCTAAAATATATTAAAAGAGTTGATATTATGCAGATGCTGTTGTTGTTGCGCGGTTTTGTTGTTTTAGGAGTTATGCTTATGCATACTACCTGGTTTTTCAGTCAGCCGCATAGTGAAACCTGGACTACGATTTCAAGTATGCTTTTAGATATTATTTCATTGTTTGCGGTTCCCTTAATCCTGTTTATTTCCGGTTATCTTTTTATAAGCAGGCATCGTCATGCAGACAGGTATGGATTGAGTTTTTGCAGGAAAATGTTTTTATCGGTGCTTTCGCCCTATCTGCTGTTTTCATTGTTATATCTGGCCGGAGCCTGCTTTTTTAACGGTGAGAAATACAGTGTGCGCGAAATTATTTCATTTATTTTTACCGGCAGCGCCGCCGTGCACCTGGTGTTTTTTCGAGCGTTATTCGGTTATTTCGTTGTTTATCCAGTTATTGTTAAATGTTTTACTTACTGCCAGCACCATAAAAAAATGTTGTATTATTTTGCCGCGGTTATTTTTCTGCAGATGGTATGGAAAAGCCTTAACAATATGGAAAATTTAGGTGCAGCTATGGAAAATATATTGCTGGCCACCACCTTTTTGCGCTATATAACTTATTTTTCGTTTGGGATGGCTGCTTATATTCACAGGTGCCTGATTTTAAGATGGATCGGCAGGCATTACGGACTGCTCAATTTGCTGCTGTTAGTGTTTATACCCGCTGTTGCCGGTTGCTGGTTTGCCAAATACTATCTGCACAGTTATCGGATTCTGGAATTTATTTGTTTTCCTCTGAATTTATTTCTTTACAGCATTTTGATTGCCATGCTGTTTTATCATGCCAATGCTTGGCTGCACCAGCACAGTTTTCATAAGCAGATGTTTATCTATCTGGGAAATTATTCCTTTGGCATATTTTTGCTGCACATTATTTTCATGTACTGCGGCGTGAAAATTTTAACATTGCTGCATATTACACCGGCTGATTTCAGCTTTTACCCCTTGCTGTTTATTCTTATGCTTAGTATGAGCGTTTCTGCTATGGAGCTGCTGGTGCGTTTGCCATGGCATGAATATATAGTAGGTAAGATAAGCAAGCTGCATTTTTTCTGTGGCGGACAAAAGCAAAGTGAATGAAATAAAAAGACCCTCAGACTAATTACGTCTGAGGGCCTTTTTCATATGCGTTCGCGACGCAGCAATTCATCCAGGTCGCATACCTGCTGAGAGTTGCGTGTCTGAGCATAAAATTGTAAAAATTTACGAGCAATCACCGACAGCGGACGGTCTTTGACTTTTACAACAGTTTTAAACAATTCTATGCCGGTAGCATTGATTTTCTTTTTAATCAGACCGTGTCCCAGCCATTCTTCCGGTTCTGCGGGGACAATAACGGCAGCGCTGTTATCCAGCGCCCATTGCAGGGCCGTACTGCGGGTAGTGCTGATGCAAATGATTTTGGTCAGCAGCGGCAGTTCGGCGCAGCGCTTTTTTAATAGTTCCCAGCAGCCGGCTGAGATGCTGAGCGGGATATCTGCCAGCTCCGGCAAAGTTATTTCCGCCGTACTGCTGTCAAGCAGAGGAGAATCCTGATGAAAAACGGCGTAAAGCTCTTCGCGGCGGCGGAACAGTACCTGAAAACTGTCTTCGTGCCTGATGGGCACACTGAAAATGCCCAGTTCCGTAATACCGTTTAAAAGCTGCTGGGCCTGATCAGTAATACCGCCTTCATAAATTTCATAAGTGATTTTAGGGTACTGCCGGGAAAAATCTTTTAAAACATTGCTGATAAATACGGCTGAACGGGAGTTGGCGGCACTGATGCGCAAAGTACCGACAGAACCTCCGGTTACACTGCTGATTTCCATTTTTGCCAGATCGTCAAGAGAGCAGATATATTTTGCTTTCTGGTAAAGAATACGTCCGGCTTCGGTAAGAATAATCTGGCGGCTTCCGCGTTGCGTCAGAATTAATTTGGCACCGAAATAATTTTCCAGCGCTTTCAGCTGTTTGCTGAGGGCCGGCTGCGCCAGGTGTACGCATTCAGCCGCTCCGGTCAGGCTGCCCGCTTCTATGATGGCCAGAAAATTGCGATAGTTTTCTAATTCCATTTTATCTCTCCAAAATGCTATAAATATGCTTATGAAATAATGTAAAATTTTTTTTATTGTAACATTTGCCATTTAAAATGTAAATGTACTTTATTAAATAACAAAAAATATCAATAGTTATAACTTATATTCCTAATAGATATTTTTCTTTTATAAGATTTTCAAGTATAATACGGAGTAACTAAAAGAAATAATTACTATTTAAAGTATAAAAATAAGGAGTGAATTTTATGTCGAAAGCAGAGTTAAGCCGAAAGCAGGTATTTAATGAAAATGACGGTAAAAGTACCATTTTTTCCTATTTGTATCACAAAAGGAAACTGATGGCCAAGTTATTTCCTCATTGCGGGGAACGTGGATATGCGTTCAGCCGTTTTGTGCAGGGCCAAAAACTTAGATTAGTTGATATGCTGGCCCTCAAAAGAATCTGAAAACAGATAATTGCAGCTGTTGATTTTGTTACTTATGCCTCCCTCCGTACCGGATTTGGAACCAGAATTCTCATTTTTCCCCTATTACCTGTTATATAAGGGTTCCATTCCGGTACTATTTTATTGTCATTGTATTCAGAGGCAAGAATATTCATAACTGCTTCAGAGCGGGATCTTGAGGGAATACCGCTTATAATCGCAGGCTGTTTTTCGTTGAGGTACTTTGGTTGCAATGCAGTAAGCTGTGTGCTATAATACAGAAAAATATCAAGTTTATCCGCGGGTATAGCTCAGTGGTAGAGCAGCGGCTTCCCAAGCCGCGTGTCACGAGTTCGAATCTCGCTACCCGCTCCATAAAAAATAACCGTTCTCCGATTTCGGAGAGCGGTTTTGTTTTTTATTCAGGGAAGATAAACTTCTGCAGAAGTACCATCAGTAATATCTTCTGGCTTTTCTTCAGAAATGACTGTCAAATCGCTGCCGTTGATTTTCTGAATTTGTCCTTTAAAGGTAATATTCTTTCCCACATGAATCATTACTGTCTGCTGAGGCTGCAATTTGGCTGCCATGCTGGGATCAGCTTTTAACATTATGCTACAGGAATCAGAGGCCGTAATGCTTAATACTTTTTGGTTGGCTGCCGCTGTTTCATTATTATTAAGCAGTTTTTCAGTAATTGTACCTGTGCAGGGGCTTATGGCTTCATTTTTTTGCTGTTTTTCCTGCCAAGCCTGCTGCTCTTTCTGCAGTTGTTCAATTAATTGCTTTTGAGAAGCAATGGCTTCCGGGGAGGTAGGTTTGAGCAGAATATTATGCTGGCTGGCAGCTATCAGGGCAGACTGCGCTGCGGCAAGTTCGGCCTGTGCCGCCTGTGCCTGTCTGCGTGAGATAGCTCCTTGGGCCAGCAGACTATTCATTTTGCTGGCTTTTTGTTGCGCTGCGCTGTATTGAGCCTGAGCAGCGGCAAGATTGCCGGCGGGCGCCTTGGTCTGTGCTGGTTCTTCCATGCTTTTTAAATCGGCTTTGGCTTTGGCCAGTTTGGTAGCTGTAAGTTCAGCCTGTTTGTCAGTAGCCTCATCGGCAATGGCAAACAGCGGTTGACCTTTGGTAATACGTTCATTTGTTTCGCTGATCAGACCCAGAATTTTTCCGGCGGCGGGCGCAGTAATGTCATAAGTAGGGATGATAATTTTGCCCGTGCCTATTTTCTGACCGGGAAAATTTGTATTATTGCTGCAGCCGCTGATTAGCAGGACAGCAGTCATAAGAAATAATAAGATTATTTTATGCATATGTTTCATTCTCCTTACCATAAATATAGCACAGCTGAACAAAAAGATGAACTGTAAGCAGGATATTTTTGTACACAAATAATTGCAGTTTTGGTAATTATTCATTTATATTTTACAATATAGAAAAAAATGAAAAAATCACTGTACCAAAAGTAACAAAAAGTTCACTGAAGGGGAGTTACAAAAAAATAAAATTTTAGTATAATAGACTATAGAAAAATAAATTTAGTTTTCTGTAAATCGGCGCTGATTTTGTTACTGTCATTAATGGGCAGTCTTTTATTTTGATAATTTTTAAGATTACAGGAGATAAATATGTTTTTTGATAGTTACGATACACCGGTTTTCAGACCGCCAAGCGAAGCTCGCAGCTTTATTTTGCGTGTTACCAGAGGCTGCGCTCATAATAAATGTACTTACTGCAATATGTACCGTGGTGTTCCTTTTCAGATTTTAAAAGATGAAGAAATTTCAAGGCAGATTGCCTATGCCGTACATTACGGCAAGGATTCTGTGCGCCGGGTATTTTTAGCTGACGGCGACGCCTTGGTATTGCCTACTGAAAAACTGCTGAAGATTTTACAGGCGCTGAAAGATAATTTTCCGCGTCTGCAAAGAGTTGCTTCCTACGCCGCACCAAAAGATATTTTGCGCAAAAGCGAAGAAGAACTGCGACAGTTGAAAGAAGCTGGACTACAGCTATTGTATTACGGCATGGAAACTGGCGACGATTTAACTTTAAAAGCAGTTAATAAAGGTGTCAACGCTGAAGAAGCCATTGAAGCCGGACGCCGGGTAACGGCCAGCGGCATGAAACTTTCTTTGATGGTTATTTTGGGATTAGCCGGCAAGGAGGGTTCGGAGCGGCATGCGTTGGCAACCGCCAAGGCCATTAATATTATCCAGCCCACGATGCTCAGTGCGTTATGCCTGATGCTGTACCGCGGCAGTGAACTGCTGGATCAGTTTGAAAATGGTGAGTTTAATCCGCTGTCGCCGCAAGGATTGATGCAGGAACTGCATTTAATGATGCAGCATATTGATTTGCCGCAGGATAAGCATTGTCTGTTTCGCAGCAATCATGTTTCTAATTATGTCCAATTGGCTGGTACTTTGCCTAAGGATAAAGAACGGCTGCTGCGGGAGATTGCTTACAGTGCCGAACAGCTTGGCAAATTAAAAAGCTGGGATGTTTATAATAATACCGAGTATTAAAAGGAAAGGTGAGGGCTTTGCTGAAAAAGTGGCTGACATTACTATCTTTAATGAGTATTTTGGTGACGCCGCTGACAGCGGATGCCAAAACCTATACTAGAGGAGAGCATGACTGGAAAATTAAGGTGGCACAGCAAAAGCTGCAGACTTTAGGCTATTTGAAAGAAAAACCCAACGGTGATTTGACTGCAGCAACAGCTGAGAGCCTGAAAAAATTTCAGAAAAGCAATAAGTTAAAAGCCAGTGGTAATCTGGATGACAAGACATATGATAAATTGACCTGGGCTGCCTTTAACCATGAGGGGATAAAAAAGGTTAAGGGAAAGGATATTGTGAAAACAGCGGCCAAATTTAAGGGAGTGCCGTATAAGTTCGGCGGTACGACGCCTAAGGGGTTTGACTGTTCAGGCTATGTGCAGTATGTGTTTAAAAAACAAAATGCTGAACTGCCGCGCAGTGCCGATGTTCAGGTGCAGAAAGGCATTTTTGTTCTGCAGAAAAATCTCAAGCCCGGTGATCTGGTATTTTTTTCTACCTATGAGCCGGGGGCATCGCATGTGGGAATTTATGCCGGTGGCGGTAAATTCTGGAGCGCGTCTACGTCTAAGGGTGTAGTATTGTCGTCAATGCAGGACAGCTATTGGAAAACGAGATATTACGGTGCCCGCCGTGTTTTAATTGAAAACGGTGAAGCCTAATATAAATATTGATGAATAATGATGAAGAGCATGGACTTTGAGGAGGGTTTAAGTTATGATTCGTGAACGGCGTAATAAGGAAAAGCTGGCTTCCTATTATAAAAAATTTATGGAAGAAGGAATTATTGATCCTAATGTGCATCCCTGGGTAGCCGAATCATGGCAGCGTTGCCGCGCAATGAATTTGCCGCATGAAACGATGCCTAAAATCAATAAGCTCAGCAAAGAAGAGATTGTTGAACATCAAAAGACTCACGAATTTATCGTCAAATATGTTGACGGCTTATATGAACAGAGCAAGCAGCATTTTAATATTCATAATTTGAGTATGCTGCTGATAGATGAAAGCGGTTATGTTATTAAAAATTATGCTTTGCCTTTTTTCCAGCGTGTCATTGAGGATATTCAGGGCATGCGCGTACTGGAAGAAGATGTGGGCACTTCCAGCATCAGTATTGCCCGTGAGCATAATGTGCCTTTTTTGATGTTTGGACCGGAAATGTGGATTAAGGACAGTCACTCCGGTGATGCCTGCAGTGCTCCTATTTATGTTAACGGTAAAATCAGGTATATTATTTCTTTCTTTTCACTGGATCAGAATGACTTGCCCTACGATTTGCTGCTCAGTCTGCTGATGACTATGAAATATTCTATCGAGCAGCATCTGTCCATGCTGGAATGCTGGAGCATTAATCAGATTATGATGGAACAGCTGCCTATTTCTGTTTACTGGCTGGGCAAAGACGCCAAAATTAAATATTGCAATGAAAACGGCAGAAAACGTCTGGATGGGAAAGAAGAGCTGGAAGATGTCTTCTTAAATTATGAGCATATTCCCATTAAGAAAGCACTGCAGGGTGTACCTACCTATCGCCGGGAGATTACCTGGATTACTCAGGACCGTACTTATGAAGATATTACAACCGTTATGCCTATTAAGGTGGGCAGTGAAGTGGAAAGTGCTTTGGTGCTGTCCATGTCCATTGAGGATTTAAAAACTACTATTGCTCATGCAACCGGGTACAGCTCACGTTACAGTTTGTACAGTATGGTTGGTGAAACAAGTGAGTTTTTAGCTTTGCAGCATAAGGCAACCCGCGTAGCGCGTACGGACCATAATATTTTACTGCAGGGTGAACCCGGTACCGGCAAGCAGCGCCTGGCTCATGGTATTCATCAGGCCAGTTCCCGTGCGGCAGCACCGCTTATTGTAGTTAAATGTTCCAATGCTCCCATACAGGAACTGGAAGAAGAGTTTTTCGGACGCATGGATGGCGATCAGCCCATTGCCGGCAAACTGGAATTGTCTTTAGGCGGAACGCTGTTCTTGGATGAAGTGGAAAAACTGCCCGTAGAAATGGGCGATAAACTGGCTGATGCCTTAACTCATGGCATTATTAATCCTAAGACCGGTATCATCAAGAAATTTAATGTACGCGTTATTGCTGCCTGTGATTCCAATTTAAAACGGCTGGCGGATAAAGGCTTGTTCTCCCGTAAGCTGTACGAACTGGTTCTGGACACAACAATGCGGGTACCGCCGCTGCGTGAGCGTGTTAAGGATATTGAAGTGATCGCTTCTCATATTTTGGCTGAAATGTCGGCGCAGCATAATCTGCCGCCTAAGAAACTATCCCCGGAAGCAGTGAGCCTTTTGCTGAGCTGCAGCTGGCCAGGCAATATTAAGCAGCTGCAGGGTGTTATTGAGCAGGCCTTTTTCCATACTCCGGGAAGTATTATTGAAGCAGAAAATATCAAGCTGCCCGGTGACCGTACACTGGAAAAATCCTGGAAATATGATAAGGATGCCTTTATTGCAGCCTGGAAATCTGCCGGCGGCAATATCAGCAAGCTGGCGAATATGCTGGATGTCAGCCGCGTAACGCTGTACCGTTATCTGAAAAAATACGGATTAGGTCCGAAACATAAGGACAATTAAGCTGTTTGCTTACTGCTGCAGGCTGTTTGGCTTGCAGCAGTTTTTGTTTTATGCAGTGGTTTTGATAATATTGCATAACATTTAAAAATATCTGCTTGCGTTAGAAAAATTTGACGAATAATCTGTTCCGTTTTACAATAAAAAGGATTGAATAAATTTCTGTAAGTGAATAGTTTGTAGGAGTGTAGTGGATGACGACAGAAAAAGTAAAGAATTTGTACAGGAAAATCGACGAATTATGGCGTAAGAATCATTATTTTACCTTTTGGTTTATTCCCGGTAACGGACAAAATATTGCAAGAAAAAACATTGAGAAGAAACGATTGAAATATGTTTTGTCCAGTGTGGCTGTTTTGGGTGCGTTTTTTATGATCAGCTTTGGTGTGATGGCACATATTGCCTATCAGAGCTATGTGCAGCAAAAGGAACTGAAAGAATTTCAGCAGACTAAGCAGCAGCAGGAACAAAAATTACAGGAATTGGCTGCTATGGCAGAAAAAAATCAAAAAGAGCTGGCTTATCTTGATAATCTGGAAAATCAGGTGCGGCAGCAGATGGAAAAAAGCGGTGCCCAGCTTCCACCTAAGGATCAACAGCATGCTAACGGCGGCAAGGGCGGTCCCATGGGCGGACAGGATGTTTCTCAGCTGAATATTATTCTGGAACAGGAAAAAAATCTGCAGTCTGCCATGCAGGTGCAGAAAAAGAATATGGAAAATCTGCTGTACGCCATTCAAAACGAAAACTATCGCAGAGAAGTTACTCCCAGTCAGTGGCCGGTTGAAAGTTATGACATTACCTCCGGTTTTGGCAGCAGGGTAAATCCCTTTGATAATTACAGCAGCGACTGGCATCCAGGTATTGATATTGCCGATAATTACGGGGCTCCTGTTTACGCCAGTGCGTCAGGCGTAGTGGAAAGTGCCGGCTGGTACGGAGGATACGGACGGTATATTAAGATTGCGCATGATTATGGTTATGAAACTGCTTATGGGCATCTGAGCAGCATAGGAGTCAAGGCCGGTGAATATGTGGAAAAAGGACAGGTTATAGGCCGGGTTGGCAGCAGCGGGTACAGCACTGGTCCCCATCTGCATTTTGAAGTGATTCAGTACGGACGGCAGGTTAATCCGTCAGAATTAATATAATTACAGCGAGGTACATATGCGTTTAAGAAAGAAACCCTGGATTGAAGAAGCGATTAAAGAACTGCAGGATGACTATGTGTACATGCATGATCTGGAAAAGTTTAAAGGTCATTGGCAGGAAATGTTTCCAGGCAAGCAGTTATGTTTGGAAATAGGCTGCGGCAAGGGACGTTTTACCATTGGGATGGCTGAACTGTATCCTGACAAGGCCTTTATTGGCGTGGAAACTCAGCATGATATTGCGTATTATCCGGCTAAGGCAGCGAAGGATAAAAAGCTTGATAATGTTAAGATTATCTGTGCAAATGCGGAGAATATCAATGACTGGTTTGAACCTGGAGAAATCAAGGAATTATACCTTAATTTCAGCGATCCCTGGCCTAAGGCCCGTCATGCCAAAAGACGTCTGACACATCGGAGCTTTCTGGCGAAATATCAGCAGCTTTTGGGTAAGGGCGGACATTTGCGTTTTAAAACGGATAACAGAGGTTTATTTGATTTTTCCGTAGAAGAATTTAAAGAATTCGGATTGGAGATTATTGCTTTAAGTTATGATCTGCATCATTCAGAATATGCTAATCCGGTGCAGACTGAATATGAGCAGAAATTCAGTGCTTTAGGCACACCGATTAATTTCTGTGAAGCGGTTTTCTAAACGAGTTGTCGTTAGATAGGGGAAAAAATGTCGACATTATTAAATAACCCTAAAAAATTAATTTATTTTTTGATAATTATTCTGATCAGTGTCGGTGCTATCAATGTTTTAAGCGCCAGCTATCTGGAAAGCGGTTACAGTTATTTTGTCAAGCATTTCATGTACGGTATTTTTGGCTTCTGCGTCATGTATTTTGTCAGTAAACGGGATTACCGCGTGTTTTTGCGCAGTAACTGGCTGCAGTTTTTTTATATAGGCGTGCTGGTGCTGCTGCTATTGGTAGATGCCATTGGCGCCGTCAATAAAGGCGCTCAGAGATGGCTGTATTTGGGGCCTGTTTCTATTCAGCCTTCCGAGGTTGCCAAATTAATTGTTGTTATGATGTCGGCTAAAGTTTTGGGCAATATGCTGCAGCGTGGAGAACATATCAGTTTGATCAGCGGCAAGGGAAGCAGATGCTTTCTGGCAACGCTGGTTCTGTCAGGCTTGGTCTATGTACAGCCGGATTTAGGAACGGCAGCCATTATTTTTGCTCTTATGCTGTGTGTTTTCATTGTAGCAGGCATCCGCAAACAGGAAATTTTCACTATTTTGGGTGTGGGTATGGCAGGAGCGGTGCTGTTTACTTTGTCTACCCCGTATCGTCTGGAACGTATCAAGGTCTGGTTCGATCCCTGGCTGGATGAGGTTGGCGCAGGTTATCAGATGGTATTATCACTTCTGACAATCGGCAGCGGCGGTCTTATAGGCGCTGACTGGGGTCAGGGCAGCGGTAAGTATCTTTATTTGCCTGAATCCCATACGGACTTTGCCTTTGCCGTGTTCTGCCAGGAAAACGGCTTTATTGGAGCTGCTGTCATTATCATATTGTTTTTGCTGCTTGGCTGTGCGTTTATGAAGATTGCGCTTACCACCAAAGATAAACGAGGGTTTTTACTGGTAACCGGTGTCAGCTTTTTGGTTGTGGGGCAGGCCATTGCCAATATGGCCATGGTTTGCGGTATTTTTCCCGTTATTGGTGTACCTTTGGTCTTTATAAGTTATGGCGGTACTTCCATGGCGGTTTCGATGGCTGCCATCGGGCTGGCATTATCCGTATATAATACTGAAGAAAAACAGCGCCGTCAGGAAGAAGACCAGCAGCAGGCTTCGCCGCAGGTGCGACGTTCTGATTTACGGATGGTAGGCAGGAGGCGTTACTGATGCTGAAAAGAAATAATAAGGTCAGCCCTGCTCAGCGTTACGGATTGCTTAGCCTGGTAGTGTTGCTTCTGGCAGCAGCAGTTATCTGCCGTCTGGGCTGGCTGCAGCTTGTTAAGGCGCAGGAGCTTTCCCAAAAGGCAGCGGATAAACTAACGGCCAGCGGTATGCAGAAAAATCCTCGCGGCAAGATTGTAGACCGCAATGGCGAAGAACTGGCAGTCAGCATTATGACCGGTACGTTGTATGCTGATCCGTTGGCTATGGAAGACCCGGAGGAAGAACGCAAGAATAAACCGGGTCGTGATGTGCGCAAACTGAGTGCTGATTTGCTGGCGCCAGCTTTGCAAATGGATGCGGCGCAGCTTTATAAGGATTTTAATGAGCCGCTGCATTTTCTGTATATTAAAAGAGCAATGGAACCGCGGGAATATGAGGCCGTCCAGAAAATTATCAAGGATAACAAACTGCCAGGGCTGCATTTTCTCAGAGAAAGCAAGCGGTATTATACCAAGCAGCATGCGGCAGCTCAGGTCATTGGCTTTGTGGGGACTGATGACAAGGGGCTGAGCGGTATTGAATTGCAGCTGGATTCAGTGCTGCAGGGCAAGGAAACTAAATATAAGGCTTTTTATGATTTGGCCGGCAAACGTATTTTGGGCCGCGATTATGAAAAGGGAGAGCAAAAGAGCAATCTTTCCACAGTTTATCTGACACTGGACAGCAAGATGCAGTATGTATTGGAAGATGCCATGGATGATGCTATCAAACGTACTAAGGCCAAAGGCGCCGCAGCCATCATCATGGACCCTTATACCGGTGAGATTCTTGGCATGGCCAGCAGACCGACTTTTGATCCCAATACCTTTTATAAATATCCTTCTGTCAGCTGGAATAATAAGGCTGTTTCCATGATTTATGAGCCTGGTTCTGTATTTAAGCCAATTGTAGGCTGCATGGGTTTGACTGAAGGTATTATTACGCCGGATACTCCTATTCAGGATAACGGCAGCATCAGAATTGCTGACCGCGTTATTCATAACTGGGACGGTGAAGGCATGGGCCTGGTACCCTTTTCTGAGGTTATTAAATTCTCCATTAATACAGGTATGGTGCAGCTGGGCATGAAGCTGGGGGCGCAGCGGCTGATTGATTATAGTAAAAAATTTGGTTTCGGTCAGCCTACCGGCATTGATTTGCCGGGTGAGGAATCGGGCCTTTTATATAATCCGGAAGATATGTATGAGCCGGATATTGCTACTATGGCTATCGGGCAAGGTATTGCCGTAACGCCGCTGCAGATGCTGCGTGCCATTTGTGCTATTGCCAATGGCGGTGAGCTGCTGCAGCCGTATATTGTAAAGCAGGTAGTGGATGCTGACGGCAATACGGTCAGTGCCGGAGAGAAAAAAATAATCCGCCGCGTAATTACTGAACAGGTTGCTTCCCAAATGCGCGGCATGATGGAAAAGGTAGTCAGTGAAGGCGGCGGCAAGACGGCGGCAATCAAGGGCTACCGCATTGCCGGCAAGACAGGTACGGCAGAAAAGCTTGCTGAAGGCGGCGGTTATGCTGCAGGAGAATATATAGCTTCATTTGTCGGTTTTGTACCGGCGGATAAACCTAAGTATGCCATGCTGGTTATGCTGGATACGCCTCAGGGTGCTTTCTACGGTTCGCAGGTATCCGCGCCTATTTTCCGTGATACCCTGCAGCAAATTTTAGTTGCCAAGGGTATTCAGCCCAGCAGCAGTGAAGGCTTGCCTTCATTTGCGGAAATGAATGCCAAACAGCAGGCAGCAGCGGAAAAACAACCGCTGAAAATGCCGGATATGCAGTTTTTGCCCAATGGCAAAATTAAACTGCCTGATTTTTCCGGCGTCAACATGCGTAAAGCGGCAGAACTTTTACAGCATGGTAATTTGCGGCTGCAGCCTTATGGCAGCGGTTTTGCCTATCAGCAGAAACCGCCGGCCGGAACGGAAGTTGATGAGGGCAGTATTGTAGAAATCTGGTTTAAATAAAGAAATAGTTTGCTTTTCCGGCAGGAAAATACTGCTGCCTGGCAGAAGTAATAATAATTATATTTTTATATTTTGGTCAATTTTGGAGGAGGGTTTAAACATGTTGTCTGATATTGAAATTGCTCAGCATGCCAAAATGCTGAAAATCACTGATGTTGCTGCTAAATTGGGTATCAGTGAAGAAGATATCGAGATGTATGGCCGTTATAAGGCTAAATTATCCATGGATTTGATTCGCAGACTGGAAAATGAAAAAGCCGGTAAATTAGTACTGGTTACAGCGATTACGCCTACTCCGGCCGGTGAAGGTAAATCTACCACTACCGTGGGTCTGGCTCAGGGCCTGGCCAAACTGGATAAAAAAGTTATTGTGGCTTTGCGTGAACCTTCTTTAGGCCCCTGCATGGGTATTAAAGGCGGTGCTGCCGGCGGCGGTTACTCACAGGTAGTACCGATGGAAGATATTAATTTGCATTTTACCGGTGATTTCCATGCCATTACTTCTGCCCATATGCTGTTAAGCGCTATGCTGGATAATCATATCCAGCAGGGGAATGCTCTGAATATTGATCCTCGCCGTATTGTCTGGAAACGCGTTGTTGATATGAATGACCGCGAGCTGCGTAATATTGTTGTCGGCTTAGGCGGCAAAGCCCATGGCGTGCCGCGTCAGGACGGATTTGATATTACCGTTGCATCCGAAGTTATGGCTATTTTGTGTCTGGCTGATGGCCTGCATGATTTAAAGGAACGTTTAAGCAAGATTATTGTTGCCTATGACTATAACGGCAAACCGGTTACTGCCGGCCAGCTGAAAGCTCACGGAGCTATGGCTGCTTTGCTGAAAGATGCGGTAAAACCCAATCTGGTGCAGACTCTGGAAAATGTACCGGCAATTATTCATGGCGGTCCTTTTGCTAATATTGCTCATGGCTGCAACAGCGTTATGGCAACCAAAACAGCGATGAAGCTGGCTGATTATACCATTACTGAAGCAGGCTTTGGCGCTGATTTGGGAGCTGAGAAATTCTTTGATATTAAATGCCGTTATGCCGGTTTAAAGCCCGATGCCGTAGTTATCGTAGCTACTGTGCGCGCTTTGAAAATGCATGGCGGTGTACCCAAGACTGAATTAACGGTTCCCAATGTTGAGGCTGTGAAAAAAGGTCTGGTAAATCTGGAAAAACATATTGAAAATGTTAAAAAATTTGGCGTTCCTCTGGTTGTGGCCATCAATATTTTTGCTCAGGATACGGCAGAAGAATTGGAAGCGGTGCGTGAACACTGTGCCAAACATGGCGTTAATGTAGCCTTGTCCGATGTTTTTGCCCGTGGCGGTGAAGGCGGTATTGAACTGGCTAAAGAAGTAATTGCTTTGGCTGAAAGCGGTAAAGCTGATTTTAAACCGTTATATGCTGACGCAATGTCTTTGAAAGAAAAAATTGAAACCATTGCCAGAGAAATTTATGGCGCTGATGGCGTTAACTACAGCAAAAATGCTGAAAAGGCACTGAAAGAATTTACTGAGATGGGATATGGTTCCCTGCCGGTATGTATGGCTAAAACCCAATATTCTTTCTCCGATGACCCTGCACTGCTTGGCCGTCCCAGTGGTTTTAAAATCACTATTAAAGATTGCCGTATTGCCGCAGGCGCAGGCTTTGTAGTAGTATTGACCGGTGATATTATGACCATGCCCGGTTTGCCGAAAGTGCCGGCAGCAGAAAAAATTGACGTCAGTGATGACGGCGTTATCAGCGGTTTATTCTAAGGAGCAATAAAATATATGGAGACCTTGTTGATGAAAGGCAAGCCGGTTGCCGATGTATACAGAGAAGCTATCAGCGCGAAAATAGCAGCTGCCAGAGAAAAAGGCCATAAAGTTACCCTGGTGATTCTGTTGGTGGGCAATGATCCTGCTTCCTGCGTATATAAAGACCGGCTTGTGAAGCTGACGGAGAGCCTGGGAGCGGCAGCGAAGGTTGTGCAGCTGCCTGAGACAGCCTCGGAAGCAGAAGTTATTGAACTGATTAAGAAAATGAACCGTAATCGCTATATAACCGGTATTCTGCCCATGATGCCCATGCCTAAACATATCAGCGGTGACGCTGTGGGTGCGGCCATTACCAAGCACAAGGATATGGACTGTCTGAATCCGACTAATGCCGGCGAGCTGTATCTGGGACGCAGCAAATGGGCGCCCTGTACTGCAAGAGCCTGCATGGCGGCGTTAGAATACTATAAAATTGATGTGGCAGGAAAGCATGCGGTGGTTATCGGCCGCAGCAACGTTATTGGCAAACCGGCAGCACTGCTGCTGCTGCAGAAAAATGCCACTGTTACGATTTGTCATTCACGCACACAGAATTTGAAAGAAATTGTGCGTCAGGCAGATATAGTTATTGCAGCAGTGGGCAAAGCTGGTTTTGTTACAGCTGATATGGTGAAAGAAGGCGCAGTCCTTATTGATGTAGGCATTAATGCGGTGGACGGGAAAATTGTCGGCGATGTAACCGCGCAAGCAGCGGCCAAAGCTGCTGCGTTTACGCCGGTACCAGGAGGCATCGGTGTTATCAGCAATATGATGGTTATGGAATGTCTGACCGCTGATATTGAGTAAACTATCATGCGGAAACTATTATGGCTAATATTGCTGCTGGCGTTTACAATGCTGATTTTTCTTAGCTCCTCGCTGCCGATGTCTGAATCTGGCAGAATAAGCGGTACTGCTGCTTCGCTGCTGCAGGAACTTTGGCATGCGGCTGGTGTTGAGCAGGCTGATAATCTGGAGCATTTGCTGCGTAAATTGACACATTTTATGGCTTTTGCCATCCAAGGCTGGTTATTATATAAAACTTTTGCTGCCTTTCATGCAGGAACGTCGGCCAACGGTTATATTTTGCTGGCAGGATTGTTGACAGCGGTAGTTGATGAATATATCCAAAGCTTTTCCGCAGGACGCAGCTCATCGGTTAATGATGTGCTGCTGGACTTCAGCGGAGCGTTTTGTATGTGGCTAAGCTGCCGCATTTGGCAATGGAGCCGGCATTAGACCTGTAAAAAGAAGAAACTCTGTTTTCCGGAGAATATCCGGGGAGCAGAGTTTTTTGTTACAAATTTTATAAAATAAAGTTGCTGCTGAAAAAAACAGGAATTTAGCGGCATAGCGTTGACCGGCAGCCGTTGGGAATGTTATACTCGGGAATAGTATTTAATAATTATTGTGAGGCGATGGAAATGGATGAAAAGAAAAAAGAAATTCCGCAGCTGATAGAGATAGAACCTTTACAGGACGGGTACCGTTGGGTTGCGATAACGGCGATGCTGCTGGCTATCGGCATTATTCTGCATACGGTGAGTCCGAATATTGGCGGTGTAACACCTAACTGGACGATTGCCATGTATTCAATCGTCATTAATCTGACGAACCCTAAATTATCACAGGCGGTAGGCATTGGATTTATTGCGGGCCTGACCTTGGTGCCTTCTTCCAAGTCGGCGTTTCCTCTGGGCAATCTGGCCAGTGAAGTAGCCGGCGCTACGGTGTGCTGCGTTCTTGTTAAGGCCATGCTGGCAGCCGGAATCGGCAGCTGGCGCCTGCGTCCGTTTATCACAGGCTTTATGGCAACCATTGTCAGCGGCGGTTTGTTTACCTTTATTCTGAAAATCGTTCTGGCGCTGCCGCTCAGTGTATGGCTGTATGCCATGCTGCCCGTAGTGGCCATTATCGGCGTACTCAATGCGCTGATAACATTTGTGCTCTATGCTCCCGTACGTAAATTATTTTTTGTCCAGGAGGATAAACAGTGATGGAAAATGCTGTACAACTGGAAAACTTTTATTTTGCTTATAAAAAATCAGATATAGTCCTGCATGATATTAATATTAATGTGCGCAAAGGCAGTTTTACCATGCTGGCCGGACCAAGCGGCGCAGGCAAAACAACTCTGTGCAAGGCAATGACCGGTATAGTGCCCTATTATATGGGAGGCCGTTACAGCGGTGACGTGAAAGTATTGGGTGAATCAACCAAAGGGCAGCGGGTATCAGATATTGCCATGCGGGTAGGCTTTATTATGGAAGATTACGAAAGCCAGCTGGTTTCATTGACAGCCGGCGAAGAAATTGCCTTCAGCCTTTTAAATCACGGCTTTTCCGCTCAGGAAACAGCCGCAAGAACGCGCAAGGCTCTGGAAGATGTAGGCCTGCCGGGACGCGAAAGCTATCAGCTGGATGAGCTGAGCGGCGGACAGCGTCAGCGCCTTCTTCTGGCGGCTACTTTAGCCGTGCATCCGGAAATTATCGTTTTGGATGAGCCGGTTTCTGCCATGGACCCGGATGGTGCGATTTCTTTGTATAAACTGGTTTATGATATTCATAAAACTTATGGTACAACCATTGTCGTTGTAGAGCATCGAACGGATTATCTGCTGCCGTATATTACGGATTTAATTGCCTTAAAGGAAGGACATGTCATAGCCAACGACAGCTTTGAAGCAGCGGCGCCCAAGATGTATGCTGACCCGGAGCTGCGCTGTCTGCTGCCGTCTTTATGGCAGGTGAAATTGGGCCTTGAGAAAAAATTTCATGTAGATTTAGGTGACTGGCGCAGTGAAGCTGATGCTTTGGCCGATTTGCGCGCCTATAATTTCGAAAGGAGGGCTGACTGATGATAGAGGCTAAAGAGGTTAATTTTGCTTATCTGCGCGGGCAGCCCGTCATCAATGATATAGATCTTACGATTAATGATGGGGAATTTGTGGCGCTGCTGGGTCATAACGGCAGCGGCAAAACGACCTTGAGCCGTTTGTTTATGGCTTTATGCCATCCCCGCAGCGGTCAGATTCTGATAGACGGCGAGGACATTGTTAAAAAGGAGCCGGCAGATTTGGCTGATAAAATAGGCTATGTTTTTCAGAACCCGGATCTGCAGATTTTAGAAGACACTGTTTATGATGAAGTAGCTTACGGACCACGTGCGAAAAAGCTTACGGAAGAAACTATTAACCGTCAGGTAACGGAAGCGCTTGAAGCCATGGGCTTAACAGAATTGCGCGGCGAATATCCGCGCCTGCTTTCGTTTGGACAAAAACGGCGCTTGGGCGTAGCCGCCGCATTAGCTTTAAATCCGCGTACCTTGATTTTAGATGAAATAACCAATGGTCAGGATGCTCTGGAAAAAATAAATATGATGGAATATCTGCAGGCTATAAATGCCAAACGCGGGATGACAATAGTGCTGATTTCCCATGATATGGAGATTGTACGCCGTTATGCCCGCAGGGTTCTGGTTCTGCATCGCGGCAATCTGGTTTTTGATGGTGCGCCCAAAGAACTGTTTAACGGCTCCTATCCGGTAGAACGCTGGGGATTGCATAAGCCGGTAGTTGCATCTTTGGCTGCTGCTTTTGGCATTGATGCTGCCAGAGCCGAAGAATTCTGTGAAGCAGTATGTATTAAAGAAGGTGGCCGCTCATGAAACTGACAGCTTTTACTCAAATAATTGTTACTATTGCTGTTACGGCTTGGGTATTTATTCTTCCGGTAGAGGCAGTAGCAACGATCCTGGTTTTGGAACTGGCGCTCTTGCTGTATATTAAGCATGACAGAATGACCATGGCTGCTATCGGCGGTTTAGCAGTGTTTACAGGTACTATGGTTTTATTGCAGCTGCTTTTTGGCACGCCGCTGGAACAATCGCTGATTGGCGGCCTGCGAATGCTGGTTATGACCATGGCGTTTTTATGTATGCTGGCAGCAACCAAGATTCAGGATATTGCCAAAGCGCTGGTGGATCGTTTTCATCTGCCTTGTGAATATGCGTTTATGTTGACTACGGCGCTGCGCTTTGTTCCTAATTTTTTAACGGACAGTGCCATTACTCTGGATGCACAAAGCTGCCGCGGCTATTCCAATCGCGGGAATATTATTAAACGGTTTTTAGCTTATCTGGTGGTAATTCGTCCGTTGGTTATGCGTGCAGTGGCCAAGTCTGAAACGCTGGCGCTCAGTATGGAACTTAAGGGGTTTGGCGGCAATACCTATAAGAATATGCCGGCTGAGCCGCTGCGGCCTGCTGATTATGCAGTGCTTCTCCTGGTAGTTGTGCTGAGCACTTATCCCTTCTGGATTGATCATATATAAAAATAATAAAGGCTTCTGCAATCTGCAGAAGCCTTTAGTTTTTATTGGGCAGCTGTGTCGGCTGCATTATTCAGCGGGCAGTCAGCTGGTGGAGCGTAACGGAAGTGTTTGCCGTGATGTTTAAAGCCCGGGCCGTAAGCGCGCAGGGCCTGACGCTGTTCAGGAGACATTTTTGCAACACGGTCGCGCATTTCCTGACGCTGCTGCTGACGGTCCTTAATGAACTGCTCCACTTCCTGACGTTGTTCGTCAGTAAGTTTGCTGAGGCATTCTTCTCTGTATTTTTCACGTTCAGCCTGCCATTGTTCACGAGCCTGCTGACGTTGTTCCGGGGTCATTTTGGCCCATTCTTCACGTTTGGCCTGCCATTGCTGCCTTTGTTCATCAGTCATCTGGAAGTTTCTGTGGTGACCGCCATGAAAATAGCCGTCACCGCGGCAATTCAGCATAGCTGCCGGACAGTTGGCGCCGGCTGCGGGCTGAGTCTGCACCGCATCAGCAGCGAAAACAGCGCCTGCACAGAGAGAAGTTAATACAGCGGCAGTCAATAAGGTTTTCTTAAGATTTAAATTCAACATATTTATCACTCCTTAAATTTGGTATTGTTATCCTTTGTTTGATTTTATTGTACAGGGCATTTATGGCAAAATAATGTTTTTTTAGATTTTTTTTAGAAAAAGTTTGCTGATGGGCGGTAAAATTCTGCCATAATTTTATAATATACTCTATAATATTGATGTGACATAGATTATCCGAGAGCAGAGGTGTAACAATGAGCAAGATTTTAATAGTAGATGATAATAAACAGATTACCTCGATTTTGGCAGGTTACGCGCAAAAAGAAGGGCTGGAGCCGGTTGTTGCTCTTGACGGCAAGGAAGCGCTGGAAGCTTTTGCTAAATATGAAGAAGAAATAGTCATGGTATTATTGGATGTAATGATGCCGGAGATTGACGGTTTTGAAGTCTGCCGCCGCTTGCGCAGAGAATCCATGGTGCCCATTATCATGATTACGGCCCGCGGTGAAGATTATGATAAGATTATGGGTCTTGATATAGGTGCTGATGACTATATTCTAAAGCCATTTTCCGCCAATGAAGTCATGGCCAGAGTGCGTGCTGTTTTGCGCAGGATTCAGGTACAGGAGCAGCAGAAGCAGAATATTTATCAGACTGCCAATTTATTTATTGATTTAGACCGTTATCTGGTCAGAATTGACGGCGAGGAAGTACCGCTGACTAAAAAGGAAATAGAGCTTTTGTGGACGCTGGCTAAAAACAAGACGAAGGTTTTCAGCCGTGAAAATCTTTTAGACAGTATTTGGGGTTATGATTATTATGGTGACAGCCGTACAGTTGATTCCCATATCAAAAGACTGCGGGCCAAATTGGACAAATATGGTCATGATCATTGGGAGATCAAAACAATTTGGGGCGTAGGTTATCGCTTTGAGGAGAAATGAGATGAATAACAGGATTGCCTGGAAACTTACGGCCTATTTTGCCGTAGTGCTGATGCTGTTTGCCATGATTGTAGGCATAGCCTTTGCACATTTTTTCAAACAGCATACGGTAGAAATTAAGAAAAAAGAAATGCAGGTGCGCGCAGTCAAAATAGCGGAAGTCATCAGCGATAATATGAATTTTTTGCAGGAACGCTATGGCAACAGTATTTCCAACAGCAGATTTATCAAATATCTGGATAATGTAACCATGGAGGACGTCTGGGTAGTTGATGCGGAACGTAATCTGAATATGCCTGCTGCTGCCGGACATCATCTGCAGGAAACGCAGGCAGGGCAGGGACGGCGGCATCATCGCATACAGCTGGAAAATAATCCTCGGGCGGCTTATAATGCTCTTTCAGAGGCTGCCAAAAGCCATATTGACGAGGTTTTTCACGGTAAATCTTTCACCATTGAGGAATTTAATCCGGTGTTAGAAGATATTGTGGTTACTGTCGGTGTGCCGGTCTATGACCAGAACGGGCAGGTGAAAGCTGCCGTGCTGCTCAATTCTTCCGTACAGGGAATGCGAGAAGCTGCCTGGGAAGGTATTCGGATTTTATTAATCAGCGGCTTTCTGGTGCTGTTTCTGGTAATCGTGCTCAGTATTGTTGTGTCGTGGCATTTTACCAAGCCTTTAAATATTATGAAGGATATTGCCGGGCGGCTGGCAGAACGTGATTACGCGGCAAGATGCAATATTGTCCGTAACGATGAGGTGGGCGATCTGGCAAAAACTATTGATGAACTGTCAGTAAGACTGCAGCAGGCTGACGCGGAAAGTCAGAAGCTGGAAAAATTACGCCGGGAATTTATTGCCAATGTATCCCATGAGCTGCGGACACCGGTAACTGTCATCCGAGGCAGTCTGGAAGCCTTGCTCGACGGAGTTATCACCAAGGAAGAAGATATTAAATATTACTACGAGCAGATGCATAAGGAAAGTCTGTTTTTGCAGCGCCTGATCAATGATTTATTAGATTTATCGCGGCTGCAGAATGTAGATTTTCCTATTGAAAAAGAGCTGCTGAATTTATGTGATGTTATTCAGGATGCTTTGCGCAGCAGCAGGCAGCTGGGAGCAGCAAAACAGCTGCAGGTTGTGGCAAGTATGGATACGGATGTCTATGTGCTGAATGGCGATTATGGCAGGCTGCGGCAGATGCTGATGATTTTCCTGCAGAACAGTATTAAGTTTTCTCATGCAGGCGGCTCCATTGAAATAAAACTGCAGGCTAATAAACTGACGGTAACTGATCATGGCTGCGGTATGAAAAAAGAAGATATGACGCATGCTTTTGACAGATTTTACAAGGCACGCAATGAGAAAAATAAGTCCGGCAGCGGTCTGGGGCTGGCCATTGCCAAACAGATTGCCATGCGGCATAATATGCAGCTGGAATTGAGCAGTGAAGAAAACGTGTATACTACGGTAACGGTGATTTTACCGCCCAAAGAGAAGGTGTGAGAAATTTTGATGAATAAATATGGCTGTAAAGGCTTGCGTATAGTTATCAGCGGCGGCACATCCGGTATAGGCCTGGCGGCAGCGGCTAATTTTCTTGCTGATGGCGCTGATGTTTATCTTTTGGGACGGGATACGGCGCGGGGCAGGCAGGCAACAAAGCAGCTTTTTGCCCAAACTGGCAGAAAGGCTGAATATTTTGCCTGTGATGTGAGCAGTCAACAAGCATGCCAGCAGGCCTTGGAAAAAATCGGCGGCAGCATTGATATTCTGGTTGCGTCTGCCGGAATTTATAAGGAAGAGAGATTGGCAAACGTTACGGAAGAAAGTTTTGCGCAGATTATGGATGTCAATGTTAAAGGCATGGTATATTTTCTGCAGGCTGGTTTGAAATACATGCAGCAGGGCAGTATCGTGACCATCGCTTCCGATGCCGGTATGAGCGGCAATTACGGCTGCCCGCTGTACTGCGCCTCTAAAGGAGCGGTTGTGGCACTGACCAGAGCTTTAGCGCTGGATTTGGCTCCGGCTGTGAGAGTAAACTGTATATGTCCCGCAGATGTGGATACTCCGCTGCTGCAAAAACAGCTGCAGGAGTGCGGCGGCAGCTATACGGCAGAAGAAATGAGCGAGGTTTATCCGCTCCAGCGCCTTGGACGGGCGGCAGAAATAGCGCATGTGATTTGTGCCGTTGCTTCTCCGCAGAACAGTTTTATGACCGGCAGCATTATTGCTGTCGATGGGGGCTTGACGGCCAAATAAAATTGCCGGCAGGTCATACTGCCGCTCCATATCTTTAAAAGAGTGCTATAATATATAAAGCTATAAAAATACAGATGATGAGGGGAATATGATGAAAAAAAATCTGCCGATTGGTGTTATTGATTCAGGTGTAGGAGGGCTGTCCGTTTTAAAACGTTTGCAGCAGGCGCTGCCGCAGGAAGAGTTTATTTATATAGGAGATACGGCTCGTACGCCCTATGGCTCGCGCAGTGAAGCGCAAGTAAGGCAATTTGTGGAAGAAGTGCTTTGCTGGCTGGACCGGCAGCATATCAAGCTGGCTGTTATCGCCTGCAATACGATTACCGTTTTAGGCGTCGATACTTTGCAGCGTGAGCATAAGTTTCCGCTGATTGGTATGTCCAAGGGAGCGGATTTGGTTTTAAAAGCCAGCCGTAATAAAAAGATTGGCGTGATGGCTACGCCGTTTACTGTAAGCACCGAAGCTCATAAAAAAGCTATTCTGGCTCAGAATCCGCAGGCGCAGGTTTATTTGCAGGCCTGTCCGAAGTTTGTACCGCTTATTGAAAAGGAAATTCTTGAGGGGCCTGAGGTTGAGGCGGCTGTAGCCGAATATACGGCGCCGCTGAAGCAGGCCGGTGTGGATACGGTTATCTTGTCCTGCACTCACTATCCTTTTATTTACGAAGCTATCAGCAAGGATTTCGGCAGCGGCGTTCAGGTTATTGACCCGGCTGAAGCCACGGCAGCGCAAGCCGTACAGTTATTGCGGGATAACGGTTGGCTGCGTGAGGCAAAGGGCGCTGCCGTAAAAATCTGCAGTACGGGAGACATTGGCAGAGTGCGGCGTTTGGCCGAATATATGCTGCCTCAGGGCGCATATGATTTTCAGCAGGTAAGCCTATAGACAGGTAAGTAATTTTATTTACATTTTTTTTACAATTTCATGAAAAAAGCAGGATTTTGGGCTTTTGTGTCTAATACTTTTACTAATTAAAAAATGAAGAAGTGAAGGAGGTTAGAAGATATCTAACATTACTTCCATGACACTTGATAAAATATATGGCTATTGTTGTAATCTGCTGCCGGTTTCGTAATTCAACATTGCGAAAGCGGTATTCTGTTTGAGTTTGTTTATAACTGTAGCCATTAATTTTAGATAATTTTTGTGAAGAAAGGTGGTAACCGTGGAAAAACAGGGGATTTTACATGATAAAAGCATAGTCGGTTCACCAGTGGTACATTTAGTCGGGATGGCAGTTGTCCTATTTGCCTTTTGGATGATATTATCCGGACGTACGGAAGTAAAATTTATTGTTTATGGTGTTCTGACAAGTGTGGTTACTGCATGGATTACTTATCCTTTGCTTCTGATACCCAATAAAGATGGCAGCAGAAAATATTTTATATTTGGAATTTCCATTCCCAAATTTATTAAATATGCTCTGTGGCTGTTGTGGCAGCTGGTCCTGGCCAATATTGACGTTGCCCGGGCTACAACCAATCAGAATCTGGAAATTGACCCCAAAGTAGTAAGGTTCTATTTCAGAACGGAAAATCCGATGGCAGAAGTTGTTTTGGCTGATTCCATTACGCTGACGCCGGGAACCGTTACGCTGAATGTTACCGATGACGGCCTGTTTGAAATTCATGCATTGACTGTTGGCGCTGCGGCCGGCGTTTTAGACGGCAGTATGCAGAAAAAGGTAGCCGAGCTGTTCGGCGAAAAACTTGATTTTGCAGTTGCGGAAAGTGAGGAGTAATTATGAATATTATTTTTGGTATTTTAATGCTTTCCATTATCTGCGTTATCGGCATGATGCTGCAGCGTGTTTTTCAGGGGCCAACAATCTATGACCGCATGAACGGTTTAGGTGTTATCGGCGCTGATACCATTTTGCTTTTAGTCTTATTTGGCTATATAGACCATCGCCCGGATATGTATGTGGATATTGCTATTTCCTATGCAATGCTGGGCTTTATCGGCTCTGTTATTGTGGCCAAATACTTGGGAGGTAAGAACATATGACTTTTGATTTTACCGCCAGAGAATTTTTTGCTGCTATTTTCATGCTGGGCGGCGCAGTTTTTTTCATTGCTTCAGCCATTGGTATGATGCGTCTGCCTGATTTTTACAGCAGAATACATGCTTCAGGCAATAGTGAAACTCTCGGCTGCATGTTATCTTTTATCGGGCTGATGATTTATGAGGGACCGACGCTGACAACCCTGAAAATGGCATCAGTATTTTTAATTGTCTTTTTGGCCAATCCTATTGGCTCACATATTCTCAGCAAGGCTGCTTATAAGTCCGGTCATAAAGTATGGACTTTAAAAGATTTGGAGAAGGAGGAAGATAAAAATGCAGATTTACATCATTGAAGCAATTTTGCTTATTTTCCTGATCCTTATTACCTGCGCCGTTATTTTCTGTAAAGATATTCTGAGTGCAGCCATCATTTACAGTGCTTTCAGCTTCTGTGCAGTGCTGCTGTATCTGATGATGGGCGCGCCGGACGTTGCTTTTACAGAAGCAGTTATCGGCACGATTTCTACAATCTTTTTCGTAGCTTCGCTGAAGAAAATTGACAGGTGGTGTAAATAATGCGTGGATTAGTAGCTGTACTGCTGGCTGTCATAACCAGTATGTTCTGTACTTTTGTAACTTATCTGCCGGAAATCGGTGACGCAAATACTGCTCCGAATCAGCATGTTACGCCTACATATATTTCTCAGAGCGCCAAAGATACCGGCTCGCCCAACATCGTTACCGGCGTTATCATTGACTACAGAGGTTTCGATACCATGTGGGAGACTTCCGTAATGTTTTTGGCAGGTTTGACGACCGTATTGCTGCTGACCAGTAACCCTGTCGGCAGACGTCCGGAAGAAGAACCGGAAGATCCGGATGAAGGGGAGGTAATAAAATGAGAGGTCCATTTGGCGGCTTGATTTTAAATATTGCCTTCAGAATGTTGGTGCCGTTTACCATAGTTTACGGTATTTATGTATTGTGTCTGGGCGAGTTTTCTCCTGGCGGCGGTTTTCAGGCCGGCGCATTATTATCGGTTGGCGTGCTGCTTTCCAGAATGATTATGGGAGAGAATGCCAAATTTAATGTTTTAGGCAAAACTTCCGTGGTTTTAGCCGGCGCAGGTACTTTCATTTATACACTGACTGGCTGGCTGACACTGTTTGGCGGCGGCAGATTCTTGGAATATGATTTTCTGCCCATTCATATGGAACCAACGTATGAAATGCATGCTACCGGTATTTTCATTATTGAAACAGGCGTAGCAATCTGCGTTATGATGACGATTATCAACCTGATGGATGCAATCATAAAAAGGGGGGACGAAGATGGAAGTAGTAAATGAATTCTTGAAAACTAAAGGTATCTATTCCCTGGTTATGATTTTGTTTTTCCTGGGTGTTTATGGTATGGTTCTGAGCAAGAACTATATGAAAAAGTTAATGGCAATGAATGTTATGCAGGTTGCTGTTATTTACTTTTACCTCTGCTTTGCACAAAAAGACGGTGGTATGATTCCTATTTTAAATGGCGTTACCACTGATCCAAATGCTTATATCAACCCTTTGCCCCATGGTCTGATGCTGACGGCCATTGTTGTCAGCCTTGGTACTACCGGTGTGGCCATAGCGCTTCTCATGCGTATTAAGGAAATCTATGGTTCTGTGGAAGAAGTCGAGGTTTTAAGGAGGGCTAGCAAATGATGCAGCATGCTCCTGTTATGATTGTCTTACTGCCTGTATCGGCTGCACTTTTATGCATGCTGTTTAGCAGAATCAGTAAGAATCTTGGTTCTTGGATTGTAATTGCTTCTATTTTAGGAGCCTTTATCAGCGCCGTTACTGTATTAAAAGAAGTAGTTGCCGGCGGCGGTAAAGCTATTCATTACTGGATGGGTGGCTGGGAACCGCCGATTGGCATTGAATTTTCCATTGATCCGCTGAGCGGTATTTTGGCGGTTCTGATAACCTTTATTTCATTAATGGTAGCTATTTACAGCCGCCCCTTCGTCAAAGATGAGGATTGGCTGCATATCGGCGGCTATTATACATTGTTTGGACTGATGACGGTTGGTATGTGCGGCATGGTTATTACCGGCGACGTATTTAACCTGTATGTTTATCTGGAAGTAATGTCGCTGTCCGGTTATGGTCTGATTGCCTTAGGCGGCAAAAAGTCGATGCTGGCTGCTTTCCGTTATCTATTGATAGGCACTATAGGTGCTTCGTTATATCTGTTGGGCATCGGTTATATGTATGCTATGACTGGTACTTTGAATATGGCAGATATGGCAGCACGTGTAGCGCCTCATCTGCATTCACCGTTATTCGCTCTTGCCGTAGGCTGCTTCGTTATTGGCTTCGGCATCAAGATGGCGCTGTTTCCGCTGCATGGCTGGCAGCCAGACGCTTATACTTACGCCCATCCCGGTGCAGCAGCTCTTATTGCCGGTATTATGAGTAAAATACCTTCTTATGCAATGATCAGATTTCTATTTTATATGTTCAAGGTAGATAATCCCGTAGTAAGCAGCGCACTTAATATACTGGGCATCATGGGTGTTGCCGGTATCCTGATTGGGTCCATCATGGCGTTGGCACAGTATGATTTCCGCCGCATGCTGGCTTATTCCAGCGTGGCGCAGATCGGCTATATTGCCATCGGTCTGGCTATGGGCAATATGTACGGCTTTATCGGCGCCGTGCTGCACATCATAAACCATGCTTTTATGAAGAGCGCTTTGTTTTTGGTTATCGGCGGTATTGAGTACCGGTTCGGCGAAGTTAATCTCTACCGGCTGGGCGGTCTTAATAAGAAAATGACCATCAGTACCATTACCGTTACTTTCGCTGCACTTTCCATGATAGGTCTGCCGCCGACGGCAGGTTTCTTCAGTAAATGGTATCTTATGTTAGGCGCTTATACCGGAGCGCAGTATTTCTATATTGCCGTACTGGTTATCAGCAGTTTGCTGAATGCCATCTATTTCTTCCGTATTCTGGAGCAGATGTTCATTCAGCGCGAAGCTTCTCTGACCGAGGTTCACCGTCATAAAGGTAAGCTTGGCCTGCCGGCAGAAATGGCTGTACCTATTTTCGTAATGGGCATCGGCATTATTGCATTGGGCTTCTATAGTGTTGATATCGTAACTGACATAATCAAACTTGGGTTGCCGGAGGTGTTTCTGAGATGACTATTATAGACTGCAGACCATTTCTGGCCGTAGGGGTATCTTTCCTGGCGGCAATACTTATTGCTTTCAGCCGCAAGTATCCCAACCTGCGTGAAACTTGGAGCGTTATTGCTTCTGTTTTAAAATTTGGTATTGTTATTTCCATGGTTCCGGAAGTATTAAACGGTAATTTCTATGAATGGACTTTGTGTCAGATTACCGATACTGTGGGACTGACGCTGCGCACTGACCCTGCCGGCATGCTGTTTGCCGTACTGGCTTCCATGCTGTGGGTGCCGATGAACTTTTATTCCATCGGTTATATGCGCTGCAACAAAGAAAAGGAGCAGACCGGTTATTTTGCCGCTTTTGCTATTTGCATGAGCTCCGTCATGGGTATTGCCATGGCTGCCAATCTGCTGACCTTCTTTATTTTCTATGAATTGCTGACTTTGGCAAGCTATCCGCTGGTACTTCATAAACGTAATGAAGAAGCATTGATGGCCAGCCGTAAATATTTGATTTATACTTTGATTTCCGGCCAGTTATTCTTGGCAGGTATCGTTGCCGTATACTGCATTTCCGGTACCATTGACTTTGTTCCCGGCGGCTTTTTAACTACGGATATGGCTCCTCGCTGGGTATTGCAGGCAATATTTGTTCTGATGATTTTGGCTGGCTCCGTAAAAGCTGCCGTTATGCCGCTGCATGGCTGGCTGCCTGCCGCCATGATAGCGCCTACTCCGGTCAGCGCCCTGCTGCATGCAGTAGCAGTTGTTAAAACCGGTGTTTTCTGCGTACTGAGAGTTATCGGCTTTGTCTTTGGCCCTAAGCTTTTGGCAGAGCTGGGTACCGTTGATGCATTGGCCTGGGCTGCGACAGCAAGTATTTTAATTTCCTCGCTGATTGCCTTGCGTCAGGATCATTTAAAACGCAGATTGGCATTCTCCACTATTGGTCAGTTATCCTACATTGTTTTAGGTGCGGCATTGCTTTCGCCGCTGAGCATAAAAGGCGCTTATCTTCATCTTGTTGCGCATGCTATTATGAAGATTACCCTCTTTATGTGCGCCGGTGTTATTATTGCACGAACGCATAGAAATAATATCAGTGAACTATATGGCATAGCGAAGAAGATGCCGGTAACAATGGCCTGCTTTACCATAGCTTCTCTTGGTATTGCCGGTATGCCGTTTTTGGTAGGTTTTGTAAGTAAATGGAATCTGGCTCTTGGTGCTTTGCAGTCCGGCAAATCACTCTACGTTTTCGTCTGGTTTGCCAGCGCCATCTTGGCTTTAAGCTATTTGATGCCTATTTGTCAGATTGCCTATTTCAAGAGAGATCCTTATGAAAAATTCCGTACTTACGGCGCTTTAAGCTACAGAATGTTGATTCCTATCTGCTTTACTACTTTGCTGGCCATTATTTTGGGCGTTGTCCCTGATATTTATCCTAACTTCTATGAAATGGCTACTATGGCTGCCAACAGTATCTGCAGCGGTTGGACTGGAGGTGGCTATTAATGACATTGAATAAAAAAGCCATCCTGCCCGTACTGGTTCTTGCAGCTGTAATTGCCGTCGTTGCTGATTTTGCTGTAGGCGGCGCACAGGTAGCTGGTAAAAGTGCGGCCATCGGCTTAATTGGCAGCGGACTTTTGATTCTGGCAGGTAATTTCATATTACGTCCTTTACTTCAAAGAGCAGAGGATTACTATGGCGGAGGTGAGGATGATGAGTAATATGCATCCGGGACTGGTTTTGCTGGTCGTTTCATTCATCGTTACATTTTTACCGCAGACGTTAAGACGTATGATGTTAATAGTTGGTCCTTTGCTGGCAGGTGCCGCATTCCTGCAGATTGAGCAGGGTACGGACCTGACAACGGTAGCCATGGGCTCCTACGTTATCCATTATCTGTATGCTGATAAACTTAATCTTCTGTTTGGCGTTATTATCTGTATACTGACGCTGATTAGCGGTATGTTTACCTATCATAACGGCAACAAGAAATTAATCATGAGCATTTTGGCTACGGCGGGCAGTGCTTTTGGTGTATTGTTTGCCAAGGACTGGATTAGCTTTCTGTTCAGCTGGGAGCTGATGATTGTGGCTTCCACCTTTATGATTTGGTCCAGACAGACCGATAAGGCCCGCAGCGCAGGCCTGCGGTATCTGATTTTGCATATGATTGCGGCCAATCTGCTGCTGGAGGCAGTATTTGTTAATGCAGCGGAAGGCAGCACCATGATAACTCCTGTTACTGATTCTGGTACGGAACTGTATTGGCTGCTGCTGCTGTTCTTTGCTGTAAGCGCGGCTTTGTTCCCCTTGCATGCCTGGATTCCGGATAGCTGCAGTGAAAGTACGTTAACCGGCAGTGTTGTTTTAAGCGCTTATGTGCCGATATGCGCTATTTACAGCATGATCCGCGTATTCAGCGGTCAGGAAATTCTGCTGTATCTTGGCGGCATTACCGCAATTTATTCGGCTATGCGGGCGCTGCTTTCCAATGATGTCCGCAGAATTTTAAGTTACAGTATTTCCGCTCAGCTGGGCATTGCTACAATGCTTGTAGGCGTAGGCAGCGAGCTGGCGCTTAATGCTGTTGCTGCACTTGCTTTTGCAGGAGTATTTGGCAACGCAGTATTATTTATGGGCGGAGTAATGATTATCCGCGCTTTAGGCGGCGAACAGAGATTAAGCCATATGGGTAATCTTGCCAAATATGAACCGGTTATTGCCATTTGTTTTCTGATTGGCGGTTTGACTATTTCAGGTATGCCTTTATTTGGAGGCTTTACTGGGCTGGTCTGGGGTCATGAAGCGGTTAGCGGTCTGCATAATGAAATTGTCAACATCATGTTGGTTCTGGCGCAGGCAGGCATTTTCTGTGCCATAGTAATGCGTACCTTCTGGTTTATGTTTTATTCTGAAAATCAGGGTGCAAAAATCAGCAATGATATTCCCGGCAACGCTTATGCGCCCTTGGTTATTGGTGCCGCTGTTTGCCTGATGCTGGGTATTTTCCCCAGCTTGGTAATTGATAAATATCCGTTTGCCGAGGTACGTGAAGTATTTACTTTAAGCAGTATCCTGCCGGCTATTGGTACGTTGGCTGCTGCCGGCATTGCTGCCCGGCTGTTAAATAAAGCATTGGCGCCGCGGCTCGGATTGATTTTGGATACGGACTGGATTTACAGATCTATTGCCAATTTGGTAATTACCCGCGGTTCTCATCTGCTGTGCGCATTGTGCAGCGCTTTGGGCTCTGCGTGGAAAATGCTGTATGAAAAGTTTCTGGAACTTACTTCCAATCCTATGGAGTTCTTGGACGCACGTCCGTTCAGAACCAGTAAAAAATATAATCCGGAAAATTACCGTACTTCCATTGCTGATCCAATGATGATAACGCTGACAGTATTAATATTTGCTATTGGCTATTTTGTAACGTCTATTTAATAAACTATCATAAACGGCTGCCTGTTCAGACAGCCGTTTATTTGTCTTACAGAGAGAAAATCTGCTCATTATTTTACAGGGGTTCAGAAAAATCATGAAAAAAAGATTTTTGCGCGGCGTACTACTGATTGTAGCGGCGGCTACGGCTTGGGGCATGGGCGGCGTCAGCGGCCAGTATCTGTTTCAATGTTATCACGCAGATGCCGTCTGGCTGGTTATGGTGCGTCAGGTTATTGCGGGCGTAGTGTTTTTGCTATTTGCCAAATTTAAGCACAATGATGTGCTGCAGATCTTGAGGGAAGATTTTAAGGCTATTGTGGCCTTCTCTTTTATTGGCGTTTTGGGAGCGCAGCTTGGTTTTTATCATACAATTTCTTTGTGCAACGCGGCAACGGCCACGGTTCTGCAATATATGGCGCCGGTTTTTGTTATGCTGTGGATGTCGCTCAAGCATAAAACTTTTCCTGAAGGCAGGGAGCTTTTGGGAATTGTCTGCGCTATTATAGGGGTCTTTCTGATCTCTACTCACGGCAATCTTGACACAGTTGTCTTATCGCCGGCAGCGCTGCTGATTGGTTTATATTCAGCTGTTGCTTATGCTTATTACACTGTTATGCCGGTAGAGCTGTTAAAAAAATATTCTGCTACAGTGGTTATTGGCTGGGGTCAGCTGTTATCCGGTTTGGGCATGATGCTGTTTAAAAGTCCTCTGGCCATACCGCAGGGGTGGGATCAGCATGCTACTTTTGCGTTTTTATATTTATTATTTGGTGCGACCATTGCCAGTTACAGTCTTTATCTGGCCGGTTTAAAGATTGTGGGGCCTACCAAGGCCAGTCTGATTTCGTGTGCCGAGCCTTTGGCATCCATTATTGCCGTAGTGGTTTTGTTAGGAACTGTACTGACTTTTGAGGATTTACTGGGTATGGGCTGCATTATCTTTACTGTACTTATGCTTTCGCTGCCGAAAAAATAAGCCGGTTACTCCTCAATGCCGCAGCTTTATGATAAAATAAAAATAAGATAAACGTTTACGGGGGTGTTGAGATGACGCAAGTAAATTATTCCTATAAGTACGGACATGGTTATAAGAATTTTACTTTGGAGCAGGAACATGTGGCAAGTGAAATTAAAATGCCGGAAATGCCGCCTTTGACGGACCTGCGCCAGGCAGTGCTGGATGCTGTTTATCATCCCATTGCCAGCAAACCGCTGAATGAATTATTACGGCCCGGTCAAAAGGTGGCGTTCATCTGCAATGATCCCACCCGTGTGGCCAACAGTCATGAATTTATGCCTATTCTTGTCAATGAACTGAATAATCTGGGAATTCGTGATGAAGATATGCGGATAGTTTTTGCCCTTGGCACGCATCGCAAAATGACCCGTGAAGAAATGACGGAAGCTGTGGGTGAAGATGTAGCCGGACGTTTGGCTATGTATAACAGTGATTGCCGCCAGCAGGATGATTTTGAATATTTTGGCGAAACTTCCTTTGGTACTCCCGTGTGGCTTAATAAGCTGATCTGCGATGCCGACCTGGTAATTATGACCGGTACCATTGTGCACCATTTCTTCAGTGGTTTCGGCGGCGGGCGCAAGGCTGTTTTACCCGGTGTTGCCGCCATGGAAACTATTCGCCGCAATCATAGTTTGATGATGAACCCTAATGCCCAGCTGGGTAAACTGCATGGCAATCCTGTTTATGAAGATCAGATGGAGGGCGTGCGCCTGTTTGCGAAGCAACATCGGATGTTTTTATTTAATGCCGTGCTGGATGCGAAAAAGCAGTTTCTGAAAATTTTTGCCGGTGACTGGCAGGAAGCTCATCTGCAGGCCTGCAAGTTTGTTGATCAGGTATATGGCGTGCCCATCGAGGCTCCGGCAGATATCGTTATTGCCAGCTGCGGCGGTTATCCCAAAGATATCAATATTTATCAGCTGCAGAAAACTATGGATAATGCCTGGTGCGCCGTTAAAGAAGGCGGAGTAGTCATTATTATCGGCGAATGTGAAGAAGGCAGCGGCAGTGCAGCTCTGGAAAAGACATTGCAGGAGCATCCGTCACCGGACGCTATTAAAGCGCAGCTGGAAAAGAATTTTGTCATCGGCGCGCATAAAGCATTTGCCATTACCAGACTGATGAAGAAGGCCAGGTTTATCTTAGTATCGGCACTGGATAAACAACTGGCCCGGGATTTGCTGTTTGAAGCTGCGGATAGTGTGGATGAGGCCCTGAAATTGGCTGAGAAATATGTGGGTAAGGATTATAAAGTTATCCTGATGCCTCAGGGCAGTTTGACGGTGCCGCTGTTAAAAAATAAATTATCTATCTAAATTACATTCATAGCCCTTGCCTTAAGAGATTTTTTCAGCTATAATATCTAATACTGATGTATTTTATTTACGGCATCAGCCGTGCAGTTATAGATGGATTAAAGGAGAGGGTTCAGTGAAGATGGATATTGATTATAAGGCTATTGGCGTGAGAATTAAGGCGGCACGCACACGTAAGGGTGTCACCCAAGGAAACATTGCCAAGATAACAGGGTTATCAACGCCGCATATCAGTAACATCGAAACCGGCAATACCAAGCTGGGCTTGCCGACCATCATCCATCTGGCTAATGTGCTGGATGTTTCTGTAGATGAATTACTGTGTGACAATATTCACCGCAGCGAGAAGATTTTTCATAATGAGCTTTCGGAATTACTGAAAGACTGTACTGTTGATGAGTTGCATATTATTGCTGAACTGGCCAAAGTAATTAAAAAGTCCGGCATCAACAGCGTTAAAAAAGTAAGAACCAGAAAAGCCAAAGCAGAATAAGTTAATGTGCTACTGTAGCTCAGTTGGTAGAGCAGCTGATTCGTAATCAGCAGGTCGCAGGTTCGAGTCCCGTCAGTAGCTCCATATAAAAAGCAGCGCCGCAGTTTTTCCTGCGGCGTTTTTATTTGCGTACTTGTTGTTAAGATATGACAATGCTATAATTGAAGCGTAAAATTTTGCAGTACTGAGGGGAAGATAATGCAGCAAATAAACGAATTATATAAAATCATGCTACAATATTTTGCCGGTGACGCTAAACGCTGCCAGCATTTTATCAAGGTTCATAGTTTGGCGGCCTTGATTGGCAGAGAAGAAGGCTTGGATGAACAGACGCAGACTTTGCTGGAAGCGGCGGCGCTGGTGCATGACTGCGGCATCAAGCCCGGTGAGGCCAAATTTGGACGTAATGACGGCAAAATTCAGGAACAGGAGGGACCGGCCGCAGCAGAGAAGCTTTTGACTGCCGCCGGTTTTTCCAAAAAGGAACGGGAACGCATCTGCTATCTTGTAGGACATCATCATACCTATACGGAGATAGAAGGTTTAGATTACCAGATTCTCGTTGAAGCCGATTTTCTGGTCAATTTTTATGAAGACCAGCTGCCGGCAAAAAATATTGCGCTGTGCGTGCAGAAAATTTTCCGTACGCCGGGCGGTATAAAAATAGCGCGGGAAATGTATGGCATTTAAGGGGGATGAAGGATGCGTCCGAAGATTAGGCTGACTATTGTTGAGCAAAAAGGCTGCCGCGGCTGTCATCGCGGTCATAAAATAGGTGATACCTTTGATTTTGATACTCAGCGCGGTGAGCTGTGCCCCATGGCCCTACATGCTGGGTTTCCCTATATTGATATTTTGCGTTATGGCGGCAGCATTCCGGGTGAACCTGAAGGAACGGCACGTTTTTGCTGTCCGGACCCGGATACAATCAATGTATTTAAAGTGGAAAAGCTTACAGACTGATATATTTTTAGATTGATAAAATTTTAAAAAGACAGTTCGTAACCATCCTGTCTTAAAATAAAACTACGGATTTTTTAGGCGCCGTAGTGCGCCTTTTTGTTTTGAGGAGGTTTCATTCATGGCAGAAGTGCCGTTTGAATATAGATATGCGGTAATTGAAGAAAAAAATTCCCGGGAAATAGTACTGCTGCGCGGCAGCGGCTGTCAGTGGCGGCGCTGCCGGTTTTGTGATTATCACCTGGATTTTTCTAAGGACGCGCAGGCTAATTTTAAGTTGAACAGCCAGGTGCTGCAGCAGGTTACAGGGCGCTATGGACGGCTGGAAGTAATTAATTCCGGCAGTTTTTGCGATCTGGATGAAGCTACCGTGCGGCTCATTACAGAAATATGCCTGACCAAAAAAATCAGCTGTCTGTATTTTGAATGTCATTGGCTGCACAGAGAACTTATTGCAGACTGGAAACAGCGTTTTGCGGCCTGTGGGATTACGGTAAAACTGAAAATCGGTGTGGAAACATTTGACAGTCTGTTTCGTGAAAGCTATTTGGACAAGGGGATGGGTATGGCCACCCCGCAGGAAATCGCGGCTTATTTTGACCAGGTGTGCCTGCTGCAGGGACTGCCGGGGCAGAGCAAGGAAAGCATGCTGCATGATATTGAGCTGGGACTGAAATATTTTGAACGGGTTTGCGTTAATATTATGACAGCTAATACCAGACCGATTTTGCCGGATGCGCGGGTGCGGCAGATTTTTTTGCAGGAAGTATATCCTCTGTACAAGGAGAACCCACGGGTAGATATTTTATTGAATAATACGGATTTTGGAGTTGGTGTATAATGCATAACGAATGGCTGCTGCTGCTTAATCTGGTTGTGGTTTATGGAGGCGTATTGGTCTGGCAGGTGCTGTTTAAGGAAAAAGGGCTTTACTGCTGGACGGTTTTGGCTACCATTGCTGCCAATATTGAGGTAATGATTCTTATAGAAGCCTTCGGCATGCAGCAAACGCTGGGGAATATTCTTTTTGCTTCTACGTTTCTGGTAACTGATATCCTCAGTGAGCTGTATGGAAGAAAACAGGCCAATACTGCTGTGAATATGGGAATTGCGGCTTCGGTAAGCTTTATCGCCTTGTCGCAGTTCTGGCTGCATTATCTGCCGAGCAGTGCTGATACCATGTTTGTGCATATTGCGGCCGTTTTTTCCAATACGCCGCGTATTATGCTTACGGGATTGATTGTTTATGGTATCGTGCAGAAATTTGACGTATGGCTGTATCATTGGTGGTGGAATTTTACCAGAGTGAAATACGGCAGTTCGGAACGTTTTTTATGGCTGCGCAATAATGGTTCAACACTAATTTCTCAGTTTTTAAATACGGTGTTGTTTACTTTAGGCGCCTTTTATGGTGTTTATGAACAGGCTGTTTTGTTGGATATCATTTTTTTCAGCTATATTATTTTTATCGTTACCAGTCTGGCAGATACGCCCGTGGTATATTTGTCGCGTTATCTGCATCAAAAATATAATCAGCGCACAGAATAAAAAAACCGCCTTATAGGCGGTTTTTTTACATTATATTTGAATTATCCGGTTCATCTTCCAGCAGGCTGGCCAAAAGCTTGCGGTGTGCTAAGGAAGCAATATCATCCTGAGCCTTGATGATGGCCTGCTTTAAAGGCAAGGTAAGCTCTGATAAATTCCAGTTGCGCAGAACATGATAGGCCATGCCGATGAGTATTTCGTTGCCTGATTGCAGCAGTTTGAGCAGCAGGCTGCCGCCGCGTCCGGGATGGTCCTTTAGATAGGCCAGAGGTGTAAGCAGCGCCAGCGGATAAAAACTGTAATAGGCAATATTTTGTTCAATCAGCAGCAGTACCGCGTCTGCCTGAGATGGCGAGCCGCAGCTGAACAGATAGGAGAAAAGTTCACTGTCCTGAGGATGCTGCGTCAGATAGTCATATACCGGCTGCCAGATATCCAGCTGCAGATGCTGAGCAAAGTCACAGAGCTCGTGATTAATGCTGCCGTCTTTTTGCAGCAGCTGAGAAGTGATTTCAGCTTTCCAACTGCGCTGGTAAATTAAACGGTCGCAGGCGGCTAAAAAGCTATGAGCCTGATTGGCGGTGAGGTGGGACCAATTTTGTTCCTCAATAAGCTGCTGCAGATGTTCACTGATATAGATAATGGGCAGCAGCTTATGGGGAGCGTCAGCATGGCTTTGGGCATGGTGCAGAAAATTGTGCAGCAGCGGCGGCAAATCTACCTGACTGACCGGAAAAAGATTTTCCATCTTGTGCAAATCATAGGAAGCGAGTACTTCCAGAAAATTAAGCAAGATGCAGGCAGCGCCGTGAAACATTGCATAAGATATGTTTACTGCTGCCAGTTCCCGGCTTAATTCACAGTCAAGAATAATTTTTACGGATAACGGCGGATAGGCCGCTGTTGTATCCATTGCGTTGGCAATGCACCAGAGCTTTTGCTCTTTGGTAGTGATAATGGCTTCATCAAGAGCAAAGATACGGCCCCAATTTTTGGTATGATAAATAATCTCCCACAGCTCTGCCTGTAGCTGTGGCAATTCAGAACGGGCGGACAGAATAAAATAATAGGTAAATTCTTCGCAGCGGGCAACGAGCAGCATATCCCGCCATAAATCTGGTTTATGTTGGCGAATATTTGTCAGACCTTCGCAGGAAAGCAGCAGGTAAGCCAGTTTTACCGCCTGACGGCAGGAAGAATTATAAAACAGTTCCCGCGCCAGCAGCAGCATATTATTATTGTAATCGTCATTGGTAAATTTAGCGGAAAAATCATACAGAATTTCAATCATTATTAAACCGGACAGAGTGCTTTCTATCTGCCGCAAATTTTCTTCGGTGGGAAAAGCTGCATAGGCACGCAGCTCCTGCAGCAGTTTGTCAGCGGCTCCGGCTTCCTTGGGAATGCCGTTGGTGAAATAATAGCCGTCCTCATCGCCGAGCAGATACACTACCTCTGTGGCAGAGGCATCGGGCAGTGTAGGTGAAGTAAAACAGCCGTCGGCATCCAGATGCTTTTTTATATAATTGAAAATACTTTCTTTCGTCATCAAAAATCGTTCCTTTAAAATATGATACAAGCTATTATAGCATATCTGCGGCAAGTTGCCTGCTTCTGGCAGTATGAGAAAATAAAATTTACGTTCAGGAATAAAAAAAGCCCTTTAAAAAGGGCTTTTTTGGATTTTGTTATTGATTAGCAGAAGGCGTAATTTCCAGCAGACAGTCGCCGCTTTCTACACGTTCAGCTGCTTTGACATGAATAGCGCTGATTTTGCCATCCATCGGTGCGGATAAGGTAGTTTCCATCTTCATTGCTTCCGTAACAATTAAAGGTGTTCCTTTGGCAACCTGCTGGCCAACTTCAACCAGTACTTTGACAACGGAACCGGAAAGTGAAGCGCCGATTTGACCAGGATCGTTTTTATCAGCTTTCTTGCGGCTGAAAGCAGTAGCTTTAACGTTGCGGTCTTTAATTTCAATTTCACGGGGCAGACCGTTGAATTCAAAGGAAACAGTGCGCATACCATTGCTGTTAGGTTCGGAGATATGATCAAGTTTAATAATCAAGACCTTGCCCTGCTCAATTTCAACGCGAATTTCTTCACCGGGTTTCATGCCAAAGAAGAAGGTAGGCGTATCAAGTACGGAGACATCGCCGAATTTATTATAACGTTCGGCCCAGTCGGTAAATACTTTCGGATAGAGGCAGTAGGAGCTTACGGCTTCATCAGTTGCAGGTGCGCCCATGGCCTCCAGTTTGCTGCGTACTTCGGCAAAATCAACGGGCGGCAGTACGGAGCCGGGACGTACCGTAATGGCGGAGCGACCTTTGAGGACGATTTTTTGCAGTTTTTCAGGGAAGCCTTGATAGGGAACTCCTATGCGGCCTTCGAAAAATTCCACTACGGAAGCTGGGAAGTCCAGTACGTCACCTTTAGCGTAAACATCTTCCTCGCTTAAATCGTTCTGAACCATAAAGAGCGCCATATCGCCGACAATCTTGGAAGAAGGAGTTACTTTGATTAAATCGCCGAACATCATGGAAACGCGATGGTACATGTCCTTGACTTCTTCCCAGCGCTCGATTAATCCCAAAGCCTGGGCCTGCTGCTTCAGATTGGTATATTGACCGCCAGGCATTTCATGGATATAAACTTCCGGATTGGGGAAGTTTTCAGTTTTATCGGCTGCTTTATAATATGGGCGAACGGTTTCCCAGTAACGGGACATTTCGTTCATAGCGTCTACATCAAGATGGGGCTGGCGCGGATGACCGCTTAAAGCATAATACAGGCTGCTGCCGCTGGGCTGGGAAGTGCCGCTGCTCATGGCGCTCATTGCAGTATCGACAATATCCACACCGGCATCAATGGCACGGGCATAGGTGTAAATTGCGTTGCCGCTGCCTTCATGAGTATGGAGATGAATGGGTACGCCGACATAGGATTTCAGGCTGCTTACCAGGCGGAAGGCTGCTTCCGGTTTCAGCAGACCGGCCATATCTTTGATGGCAATGATATTAGCGCCGGCTTTTTCCAGTTCCTGCGCCATATTTACATAGTATTTTAAATCATATTTATCACGGCTGGGATCAAGAATGTCACCGGTATAGCATAAAGCAGCTTCGGCAACTTTGCCGGTTTCACGAACAGTATCAATAGAAAGACGCATGTTGTCCAGACCGTTGAGACTGTCGAAGATGCGGAAAACATCAATACCGTTTTTGGCAGCCAATTTGATAAATTCTTTGACCACATTATCAGGATAGCTGGTATAGCCTACGGCGTTGGCGCCGCGCAGCAGCATTTGCAGCATAATATTCGGAGCTGCTTCACGGAATTGAGCCAGCCGCTGCCAGGGACTTTCATCGAGAAAACGGTAAGCTACATCAAAAGTTGCGCCGCCCCAGCATTCAAACGAGAACAGGTTGGGCAATTTGCCGGCAGTGTCACGCATGACTCTCAGCATATCGCCGGTGCGCAGACGGGTTGCAAAAAGAGATTGATGCGCATCACGGAAAGTGGTATCGGTAATGAGCACTTCTTTTTGGTCCATGACCCATTCAGCTAATCCTTCAGCGCCGCGGGCATCAAGAATATGCTTAGCGCCGGCGGATAAGGTGCCTTTAAAAGGTTTGGGCAGATTCAGCGGAGCAAAGTCCGGTTTAGGCTGAACTCCCACATTGGAATAACCGTTGACAGTGATGTCAGCAATATAATTTAACAGTTTAGTACCACGGTCCAAAGTTTTAGGGAAAATGAAAAGCTCAGTATTTTCATCAACGAAATTGGTGGAATAGTCACCGTTGGCAAAGTGTTCGTTTTGCAGTACATTTTCCAAAAATTGAATATTGGTTTTAACGCCGCGGATACGGAATTCTTTGAGGCAGCGCAGCATTTTGGTAATGGCAATGCGGTGAGTAAGGCCCCAGGTAGTAGCCTTTACCAGCAGGGAGTCATAGTAAGGGGTGATTATGGAACCAGTGAAGGCGTTGCCGCCGTCCAGACGGATACCGAAACCGCCGCCGCTGCGGTAAGCAATAAGTTTGCCGGTGTCGGGCATGAAATTATTGGACGGATCTTCCGTAGTGATGCGGCATTGAATGGCATGTCCGTTATAATGGATATCTTCCTGTTTGGGAATGGCTATTTCCGGATCATGCAGGGCGTAACCTTCCGCAATTTTTATTTGCGACTGGACAATATCGATACCGGTAATTTCTTCGGTAACCGTATGTTCTACCTGAATGCGCGGGTTAACTTCGATGAAATAGAATTTACCGTCGCTGGTAGCGAGAAATTCTACTGTACCGGCGCTGATATAATTAACGTTTTTCATCAGTTTTACGGCTGCTTCGCAAATAGCTTTGCGTTGCTGCAGCGGCAGGGAGAAGGCAGGCGCGATTTCAACCAGTTTCTGGTGACGGCGCTGTACGGAGCAGTCGCGTTCAAACAGATGCACCAGATTACCGTACTGGTCACCGATAATCTGTACTTCGATATGTTTGGGGTCCTGCAGATATTTTTCCAAATAGATTTCATCACTGCCGAAAGCTTTTTTTGCTTCGCTGCGTGCCATATCATAAGCGGAAGGCACTTCTTCGGCGCTGTGCACTACGCGCATGCCGCGGCCGCCGCCGCCGTTGACAGCTTTGATGATAATGGGATAGCCGTATTGTTCGCCGAATTGCAGTACTTCTTCAACAGTTTCCACATTGCCGTTGCTGCCGGGAATCATGGGTATGCCGGCAAGTTCAGCTTGATGGCGGGCATTTAATTTATCGCCGAACATAATCAGATGCTCCAGACGCGGGCCTATGAAGACAAAACCTTCTTCTTCGCAGCGGCGGGCAAGATTACTGTTTTCGGACAGGAAGCCGTAGCCGGGATGAATGGCGTCTACATCATGTTCCTTTGCAATCTTGAGAATGCCTTCAATGTCCAGATAAGCCTCAGTAGGGCTTTTGCCTTCGCCTACTAAGTAAGCTTCATCAGCTTTATTGCGATGCAGAGATAATGTATCTTCTTTAGAATATATAGCAACGGTACGGATACCTAATTCATTGCAGGCACGAAAGACACGGATGGCTATTTCGCCGCGGTTAGCGACTAAGACAGTTTTGATTTTTTGCATAACTATTCCTCCTTAAGCGTTACAAAATAATTGTATATAAAAGTTTTTGCCTTGGCAATAAAAGAACGGCATGTATACATAATTCTTATTTATGTCTGTACACTGTATACATGAAAGAAAGTTTACAGGTTTTTCACTTGCAAGTTTTTTAAGTTCAGTTTAATATATTCCTATATTATTAATTAATGTAGATAAATTGCTTGTTAAGGAGATGAGTGATTTGGGTGACAGTAAAAAACCCCAGAGGCCAATGATTTATTATTACGCCATGACACTGTTGTTTATACTTTTGTTGAACACAGTAATCATGCCGACTTTCTTCAGTCCGAAAGTAAATGAGATTTCATATGGCACTTTTTTGCAGATGGTGGATGAGGGTAGAATTTCCAAAGTGGAAATCACTGATAATAAGATTGCGTCCATTTGTAAAGATGACAGCGAAAGCAAAATTTATGTTACAGGCCGTGTAGAAGATCCGCAGCTGGTTGATCGTCTGATCAAAAGCAAGGTAGAATTTTCTCAGGTCATTCCAAAGGAAAACTCTCCTATTGTCAACTTCTTTTTAAACTGGATTATGCCTATTTTAATCTTCTTTGCCTTGGGACAGCTGTTCATGCGCTATATGGGCAATAAGATGGGCGGCAATGCCATGACTTTCGGCAAGAGTAATGCTAAAATCTATGTGGAAGCGCAGACCGGTAAAAGTTTTGCTGATGTGGCAGGACAGGATGAGGCTAAGGAAGCATTAATGGAACTGGTGGATTTTCTGCATCATCCGGATAAATATAAGGCTATCGGGGCCAATATGCCGAAGGGCGCCTTGCTGGTGGGCCCTCCGGGTACAGGCAAGACCCTGCTGGCGAGGGCAGTAGCCGGCGAAGCTAAGGTGCCGTTTTTTTCTATCAGCGGCAGTGAATTTATTGAAATGTTTGTCGGCATGGGTGCAGCCAGAGTACGTGATTTATTTAAGCAGGCGCAGGAAAAGGCTCCCTGCATTGTGTTTATTGACGAGATTGACGCTATCGGCAAAAAGCGTGATACCGGCAAATTCGGCGGCAATGACGAAAGAGAGCAGACTTTAAATCAGCTGCTGTCGGAAATGGACGGCTTTGATGGCAGTAAAGGCGTTGTAATTCTGGCTGCTACCAACAGACCGGAAACGCTGGATAAAGCTCTGCTGCGTCCTGGTCGCTTTGACCGCCGTGTTCCCGTAGAACTGCCTGATTTAAAGGGACGTGAAGCAATTTTACGCGTGCATGCCAAGAATGTACGCATTAATGACAATATAGATTTTACCGCTTTGGCCAGAGCTACCTCCGGCGCTTCCGGTGCGGAGCTGGCAAATATCGTCAATGAAGCGGCGCTGCGAGCTGTAAAAATGAACCGGCAGCAGGTGGAACAGGCCGATCTGGAAGAATCTATCGAGGTAGTTATTGCCGGTTATCAGCGTAAGGGTGCTGTTATTTCGCCGGAAGAAAAACGGGTTATTGCCTATCATGAAATTGGTCATGCCCTGGTTGCTGCCATGCAGAAAAATTCAGCGCCGGTGCATAAAATTACTATTATTCCCCGTACCAACGGCGCTTTAGGTTATACCATGCAGATTAGTGACAATGACTCCGTGCTGATGAAGAAGGAAGAGCTTTTCAATAAGATTGTAACGATTACCGGCGGACGCAGTGCTGAAGAAATTGTCTTTGGTTCCATTACTTCCGGGGCAGCCAACGATATTGAACAGGCTACCAAAATTGCCCGCAGTATGGTAACGCGTTTGGGCATGACGGAAGAATTCGATATGATGGCAACGGAGATTATGAGCAATGTTTATTTGGGCGGTGACGCGTCTTTACAATGCAGCGAGACTACGGCAGGTAAAATTGATGCCAAGGTTTTGTCATTGATTAAAGAAGCTCATGAAAAAGCCCGTAAGATTCTTACGGAAAATCGCGATAAACTGGATAAGCTGGCGCAGTATTTGCTGGAAAAGGAAACCATTACCGGCGATGAGTTCATGGCGCTGCTGCAGCAGGAAGAAAATGAAGCAAAGCAGGCACAGCAGCCTGCTGCTGAAAGTTAAATAAAAAATAAAAACACGCTTCATAAGAAGCGTGTTTTTATTTTTCTGTATCGTCAGCTAAAAGCTGCTGCAGTAATTCTTCAGTCAGGTCTTCCTCACTGTAAAGTTTATAGCCTAATTGCTGCAGATAGGCAGCGGTAACTCCCTGACCGGGAAGAGTAACTTTGCTGAACGTTCCGTCATATACGGCGTGCACACCGCAGGACGGACTGCGTTCTTTAAAGATGACGGCGGTAATCTTATGCTTTTGCGCCAGTAAAGCGCAGATGCGTGCCCCCTGACAAAATTCTGCTGTGACATCAAGGCCGTTACGGTCCTGAACAGTACAACGTTTTTGCCAGACTGCCTTACCTGTGCCATGCTGAATTTCAGCAGGAGGACGCGGGATAGGCAGCCTGCCCGCACATTCGGGGCAGACAGAAAGAAAATGACCGCTATTTCTGTATTTGGTAAGCAAAGAGCAGGGGCGTGATTGCCCGTCAAAACGGGCCGGATTGCCTAAAAGGCAGGAACTTACTAAAATCATGGTGCACCTCGCAGCTATAATTTGACTTGCTGTCTTACTTATGGTATCTTTAATAATGTATTTAAGGGAATGAAGTTCTCCCGGGATAATAATCCGAACCGCTTTAAGCTGATGACTTCTGCAGCAGGCAGGAGTGTCAGCTTTTTTGTTTTTAAGGAGGAGGTCTGGTGATGGAAGGAATTTTAAGTATTGCTCTTGGCGGAGCCTTAGGAGCTGTAAGCCGTTATTTAGCCGGCAATTTATCAGTAAAATATTTTGGCGACAGTTTGCCCTACGGAACCTTTTTAATTAATATTATTGGCTGCTTTTTTATGGGTTTGCTGATGACGCTCATTGTGGGGCGAGGCTTGCTGCCGCCCATTGGGCGTTTGTTTTTATGTGTAGGGTTTTTGGGAGGATTTACGACTTTTTCTTCTTTTGGTTATGAGACACTTACATTGCTGGAAGAAGGCAACCTGGTAATGGCAGCTGCTTATGCCTGCGGCAGCGTCCTTTTAGGCGTGCTGGCCGCCGGTATCGGTGTGCTGGCTGCGCATATTTTTTGACGGCAGATTTAAGATAACAACGGAAAGCAGGATGAGTACAATACCCAGCAGCTTTTGCCAGGTGACGTCTTCACCAAAGCAGAAGATGCCGACACAGGCTGCTACTAAAGGTTCGATTGTTGCCAGAATGGAAGCCTGACTTGCTTCCACATCCTGCAGTCCGCGGGTATATAATAAATAGGGAATAACAGCGCATAAACCGCCGATGCCCAATGCGGCCAGAAAGGTAGAGGCATTCCAGCTTCCCTGACAGTGGGTGAAATCTGCCAGCGGTACTGATGACAGGGTACTGAAGTAAAAGGTATAAGCGGTTATGGTAAAAGTACCATAGCGGCGCACTGCAAATTTGCCGAAAATGCTGTAGAGTGCGTAGCCGATACCGCTGCCCAGACCATAGATTAGAGCCATGAGAGAAAAATTGCTGTCGGTGTTTAAAATGCCCGTGATCATAGCGCAGCCGGCAAATGTGGTGGCAAGAGCAATGCCTTTAGAAAGCGTAAACCGTTCCTGAAACAGAATAAGCGACAGCAGCATAACGAAGATGGGAGCGGTATACAGCAGCAGTGCCGCGGCAGCCAGCGAACTGGCATTGATACAGTTAAAATAACAGTAATTGAAGAAGGTAAGACTGATAATGCCGGTACCGACAAAAAGCCAGCAGTCCTGCCAGCGGATGACAAAATATTTTTTGCCGAGTTTCAGCAGGACAAAAGTGATGCAGATGGCAGAGGCCAGTGAGCGCAAAGCAACTATCTGCATGGGAGAAAAGCCCTGAGCGGATAAAATGCGGACAAAAAGGCCAATAAGACCCCAGAGGGCGGCGCCGCTAATAATGTAGAGATAGGCTTTCAGTTTCATTGATGCTTCCTCACAGTGATAATCAAAGTGTTTTGTTCAGTTTAACACAGAAAAAATAAATCTTCAAAGAAATTGCACAGAAAGGAAGGAATACCGCAGTGCTAAGCGGTATTCCTTCCTTCTTTGTTTTCTAAAAGGCAGTAATTGTAACGGTGCTGCCAGGTCCCTGGCGCAGTTTATTTTTGGTAACGATAATTTTTTTGCTGATCATTTCCTTTAAATCACTGACATGGGAAATAATGCCTACCAGACGATTATTTTCCGACAAACTGTTAAGCGCACGAACCGCCTGGCTCAGCGCTTCTTCATCCAAAGAGCCGAAGCCTTCATCAATAAACATGGTATCAAGATGGATACCGCCGGCAGCGGATTGCACTTCATCAGATAGGCCGAGGGCCAGAGCGAGGGAAGCCTCAAAAGATTCGCCGCCGGAAAGGGTCTTGACGCTGCGCTCGCTGCCGTTGTAATGATCAATGACATTTAGCTCCAGACCTGATTTTCCTCTTTTATTATTGCCGTCAGCTTCACGTTTCAGTTCATATTGGCCGTTGCTCATGGTCAGCAGGCGCAAATTGGCGCGGCGAATAATACGGTCGAAGTAATTCATCTGAATATAGGTTTCCAGTTCAATTTTACGTTTGCCGTTTAATGTACCGTTAGCCGTATCGGATAAAGCCTTAATCCATCCGTATTCAGCTTCCAGCGTGCTGAGCAGCTGCTGTTTATCCTGAACGGCAGCTAAAATTTTTTGATTAGCGCTGCAAGCTGCGAAAAGGTTTTTCTGTTGTTCTTCTAAGACCTCCAACTCCTGCTGCAGTTGCTGCTTGGTAGCTGTAAGAGCGTCTGAGGATAAATTTTCCGCGGCTGCCAGCTGTCGCGCAATTGTGTCTGCGGCCGTGCTTAAGGTCTGATATTGTTCAGTTATGGCCTGATATTGCTGCGCTGCCGTTTTTTCTGCGGCTGTAAGGTTTTCTTGTTCCTGCCGGCAGGTTGTAAGAAAGGCTTGATTTTCCTCTCTGGTAGTACTGCCGAGTTCCTGCAGGAGCAGGTCCAGCTGACGCCTGGTCTGCGCATGTTCTGTTTCCATTTTTGTTCGTTCGGCAATGGCCGCCGTTATGGAAGTTTGCAGCAGCTGAACTTGTTTTTCCTGCTGCGGTAGGAGCTGAGTTAATTTTTGTTTAAGCAGCAGCCGCTGCTGATTAACTGATAGTTGCTGCTGCAGCTGCTGCATACTGCTTTGCAGAGCTGTTAACTGCTGCTCAGCCCGCTGCATGGTAGTTAAAGCGTCAGACAGCTCTTTTTCACCGGCCTGTTTTTGGCAGGACATGAGCTGACGCTGGTAATCATCCATATGACTTTGCAGTACTTCTGCCGCAGTGGCAAGATGTTGAAGCTTTGCATCATGCTGTTTTATATTTTTATTTAGCTGTTCGCTGTTTAACTGCAGCTTGCCGCGTACGGCCAAATCCTGCTTAGTTTTTTGCAGCTGCTGCTGTTTGTCAGACAGCTGTACAGACAGTTGCTGCAGTATTTGATTTAGCTGCTCTTCCGGTATGGCATTGGCCTTATTATAGTCAAGCTGCAGTTCATCTACAGCCTGACTGATTTTTTCCGGCAGCAGCAGGTTTTGTTCCTGTTCCTGCTGCAGATACATGGCTAATTTTGTCTGGCAGGACTGCTGTTTTCCATTGTCCTCCTGCAGTTTGGCCTGCAGCTGCTCCGCCTGCTGCGCCAAGGTCTGTTTTTCGGCAAGCTGCTTCGCCGTCGCAAGCAGTTCTTCCTGTTTTTGCTGCTGCAGGACTGTTAATTGTTGCCTCATATTTTGCAGTGCTGCTTCGCTGAGCTCTTCGGGCTGCATTTTTCTGAAAAATGCAATATCCTGACAGTTATTTAATTCTTCGGCATGCAGCAGCTGCAGCAGACTGTTTTGCAGCTGCTGGCTTTGACCAAGATTTTGTGCCAGCTGCTGCTCTCTGGCAGTCTGAATTTCCTGAATTTGGCGGACTTTTTGCAGGCAGTCTGTCAGCTGCTGTTCAATAGATTCCTTATTTTGCAGTTTCCGGCGGGCAATATCTGCAGCTTCCCTAAGTTTAGTGATTTGCTCGCTGGCTGCCTGCAGCCGGATTTTGGCTTCTGCCTGCTGAGTATGCAGGTATTCTTCGGCAAACAGCTGATTTTCGCCGGGTAAAAGCAGCTCTTCCTGCTGCTGCAGCTGCCGGCTTAAAATATTGGCCTGACTGCTGAAACTGATAACCTGCGTATGAAGTTTATCCAGCTGCGCTTTGGCAGAATCCAGCATTTCTTTTGCCGGGACCTGTTTAGGCAGCACGGCTAATTGCGGATGTTGAGTGGATCCGCAGACGGGACATTTTTCACCGTCTTGCAGTTTGCTGGCTAAAAGTCCGGCCTGGGCATCTAAAAACAGCTGTTCCTGTTTTTGATAGGCTGCTGATTGCTGTGTATATGCATCAGCGGCAGTTATGTATAGTTGCTGCTGTTCCTGCAGTTGGCTTTGCAAAGCAAAATATTTATCCGTTTGCTGGAGCAGAACTTGCTGCTGCTGTTTTTGTAAGTTTAGCTCCGCTTCCTGTTCCGTAAGCTGGGCAAGTTCCGCAGCTGCGGCTGCGGTTTCAGTAAGCTGGGCTTCTAAATCCTGCTGCTTTTGCTGCAGCAGGGATAATTGACTGCCCGCAGCCTGCCGTTCATGCTGCAAACGAGTTTGCACGTTCTGCAAAGTCAGCAGCTGACCGGCTGTTTCGGTAAAATCAGTGAAGATATTCTGTAGAGAGCTTATTTCAAATTCCAGCTGTAATTTTCTGCTGTCGGCATCATGGAGCGCGGCCGCAGCCTGCTGGAGCTGGCTGAGCTGCTGCTGCGATAACCGGGCGCTGTCTGTCAGAGTGTTCAGTAAAGTTTTTGCCTGCCGGATAGTTTGAGCCAGAATAATGCGTTCCTGCTGCTTTTCAGTCAGCGCTTTCTGCCAGGAACGGATAGCTGCTGCCTGGTGCTGCAGCTGCAAAAGGTCCAAATCTTTATGCTCAAGCTCCGTTAGTTTTTGCTGGAGTGATGATAACTGCAGGCTTTCCAGCTCACGTTGTTTTTGTATCTCGCTGAGTAATTGCCGCTGCTGCGTTAACTGCTGGCGGCTTTGACGAAAAGCTGTCAGCAGTTTGCTAATTTTGTCATATTCCTGCCTGCGTTGCTGACAGGCATTGCTTAGACGTTCTTTTTCGGCATCAGTATCGCGTAAATTTTCCAGCTGCTCAGTTTGCTGTTGCTTTTGCTGCTGCAATTGCGTCAGCTGCTGCTGCAGATTTTCCTGTTGCCCGTTGTGATTACGCAGCTGGATTGTTTCAGCATCGTATGTTTGCTGCAGTTGTTCAAGCTGCGCGTATTTTGCTTCCTGGGCAGCAGCCGTGCGGATGGCTTGCTCAAGCTCAGGACATTTTTCCGCAGCCTTCTGGGCCAGCTGCAGATTATGCTGCGCCTGCTGCTGCTGGGGCAGAAGCTCTGATAACTGCTGCTTTTGCGTTTGCAGCTGCTGATGCAGCAGTTCATAGTGGCGGGCACGGCCCAATTTCTGGTCCTGCTGCTGAATTTGTTCCGTAAGTTCCTGCGCCTGCTGCTGACAATTTTGCATTAATTGCTGATCGTGCTGCAAAAGCTGCTGCAGTAGTTCTATGCCGCGAATTAGCTGACCG
>URXU01000007.1 GCA_900552005.1 uncultured Phascolarctobacterium sp.
GGGAGGATAGAAAGCTGCCGGTTAGAGAAGAAGACAGCACTTGCATTGCAGGTGCTGTTTTTCTTTGTCTTCTGTTTACTTACTTTGAGGATTATATGATAATAAGTTTCTTCTGCGATTCATTTGACGTTACAGCCCTAATTATGCAATAATATATCATAGACTTTGGAGGACTGATTAATGTTTAAAAAATTACTGCAGTATTATAAACCTTATAAACAAATTTTGGCTTTTGCCTTAGGCGGAGCCGTACTTACATCTTTCATTGAACTTATTTTTCCTTTATATATGCGTTATATTATGAACGATATACTGCCGCTGGCCGATATCGGGCTTTTGCTTAAGGCTGCTTTAGGTCTTTTCTGTTTATATATATTTAACTGCTTCATCAATTATAGAGTTGCTGTTAGCGGACGTATGGTAGGCGCTCTGATTGAGCAGGATATGCGTCGAGCTTTATTTAAACATGTACAGTCCATGAGTTTCAGATATTTTGATAATCAAAGAGTTGGCCAGCTTATTTCACGTATTGTTGGTGATATTGGTGAAATCAGGGAACTGATTTTTCTTGGTCCCAACTATTTACTGGTGTGCATTATTTTTATGCTGGGTACAATCAGTATTCTCTTTTATCTTAACTGGCAGCTGGCTTTGGTCGTTAATCTTCTGCTTTTGGCAAAGGCGTACGATTCTGTTACTGTTAATCGAAAATTGAAAAAAGCCGGACGTGAGGCACGCAGTGAAATTGGTAATATTACCGCTCAGACTACAGAAAGTTTAAATGCTGTACGCTTAGTTCAGTCCTTTAATAATGAACAGTTGGAATTACGTAAATTGGATGTTGCTGCTGATGCCTTGCTGAAGGCCCGCAAAAAATCATTTACTTTACTGGCTCATTCTAACACCAGTATGGTATTTTTTTCTAATATCACCAATCTTGTTATTATAATTGTCGGCGGTATTCTTATTGCTTATCAAAAAATGCAGATCAGCGATTTGATTGCTTTTCTGCTGTATGTTTCTATTTTTGTTCGTCCTATTTTGCGTCTTAATGCTTTGGCGGAAGTTTACCAGAAAGGTTACGCCAGCTTTCAGCGCTTTGATCAGCTGATGTCGGTAAAGCCGGATATTGCAGATGCTGCTGATGCTGTTGATGTAGGTACGCTGAAAGGTAATATCAGGTTTGAAAATGTTACGTTCGCCTATGATGGCAAAGAGCCTGTGATCAGTAATTTTACTTTAGATGTTCAGGCAGGTGAAACTGTAGCTTTTGTTGGCAGTACGGGCGTTGGGAAAAGTACTTTATGTAGTCTGGTGCCGCGTTTTTATGATCTTCAGTCCGGGAAAATTTTAATCGATGGCATTGATATTAAAAAAATGACATTACAGTCTTTACGCAGAAATATCGGTATTGTACAGCAGGATATTTTCCTGTTTTCCGATTCTGTGAGAAGTAATATTGCTTATGGCAATCCTGATGCTGATCATGATGCCATTGTACAAGCTGCCAGACTTGCTGAGGCTGATCGCTTTATTGAATTACTGCCGCAGAAATATGACACTCCTTTGGGTGAGCGCGGTGTAAAATTATCCGGCGGACAAAAGCAGCGTATTGCTATTGCCCGTGTATTTTTGAAGAATCCGGCCATTTTGATTTTGGATGAAGCAACTTCTTCGCTTGATAATGAAACTGAAAAAAATATTCAGGGCGCCTTAAATCAATTGGCTCACAATCGTACTACCTTGGTTGTTGCACACAGATTGGCAACTATTCGCAATGTGGACAGAATTATTGTTTTGGACAAAAATGGTATTTTAGAAAGTGGTTCACATACGGAACTGATGCGTAAACAAGGTGAATATTATAAACTGTATATGGCGCAGTTCACGGACGCGTCTCAGCAGGTTTAGTTAAAAGCTTTCCTTAGGGAGAGCTTTTTTCTTTGCAGAAAAAATATGTTATAATATAATTTCAGAATTGGATATTTATGGAGGCTTTATGAATATAGGTAAAAGGTTGGAAACGATTGGCCAGCATATTCCGCAAGGCTGCGTGCTGGCTGACATTGGTACGGATCATGCCTATCTGCCTGTGTGGCTGCTGCAGCAGCAAAAAATTCAGGCGGCTATTGCCGGCGATATTGCTGAAGGACCCTGCCAAGCTGCCAGAAATACTGTGGCCATGCACGGATTGCGTGAGAAAGTAAAAGTGCGCTGCGGTAACGGTCTTAAAGTATTGCATGAAAATGAGGCAGATTGTATTGCCATTGCCGGTATGGGCGGTTCGACCATGATTGAAATTTTAGCTGCTGATATACAGCTGGCGCAAAAAGCCAAGGTTTTAGTTTTGCAGCCTATGGCAGGAGCACCTGCTCTGCGCCGTTGGTTATGTACCAATGGCTGGTACATTGATGCTGAAGATTTGGCAGAAGAAGGCGGTCATCTGTATGAAATTATTGTTGCAGTGCGCGGCAAGACGCCAGCATATACGGATGTGGAGTATGAAGTTGGACCGTGCCTGCTAAGGAGCGGGCATATTTTGCTGTCCAAGCAATTGCAAAAGCTTTGCTCAGGTTATAAGAAGATGCTGGTAAGTATGGAAAAAAGTACGCGTGCCAGCCAAAGTGATAAATTTAAGCAGCTCAGCAGTTTGTTGCGGCAGTTGGAGGATTTAAACAATGAATGCAAATGTAGCTGATATTATTAAGATTATGGAAGAAATTGCTCCACCAACTTTGGCGGAAGAATGGGATAATGCGGGCTTGCTTTTAGGCCGCCGCAGCAAAATTGTCAAAAAGCTGCTGCTGGCTCTGGATGTTACGCAGGAAGTGGTCAATCAGGCTTTAAGTCAGGGAGCGGATATGATTATTACTCACCATCCGGTTATTTTTAAAGGCTTGAAGCAATTAACTGATGCGCAATGGCAGCAGGAACTTATGCTGCAGCTGGCAGAGCATGGTGTGGCTGTATACAGCGCTCATACCAATCTTGATTGCGTCAGTGCCGGTGTAAATGATGTTTTAGCCCAAAAATTGAAATTGCAGGAAAGTGATGTCTTAGACAGTGCTACGGGTCTCGGACGTATAGGTACGGTTCAGCCTTTGGCGCTGCACCAGTTTGCTGCTTTTGTTAAGGAAGCTTTGCAGGCAGATTATGTTACTGTGGGCGATGCCGGTAAAAAGGTGCACAGGGTTGCTGTTTGCGGCGGCGCAGGCAGCGATTTAATTGCTTTAGCGCTGAAGAAAGGCGCCGATACTCTGGTAACCGGTGATATTAAATATCATGAGGCGCAAAACGCCGTTTTCAGCGGCTTAAACATCATTGATGCAGGGCACCAGCCCACAGAACTGCCGGTGATGGACAAATTGGCAGATCGTCTTTCCTTACGGTTTGCTGAAAGAAATCTGCATATAGTAGTCAATGTGGCGTCAGAAACTTTATTATTAAAACATCTTTAAGAAGAAGGTGAGCTTATGATTAAGGATTTTAAAGCTGGCATTAAAATTTGTCAGGCATTGCTGGTAAGAGTGCAGAAAATTGGGAACTCGTCAAATGGCGGCGTTTTTGCCAGAGGGCTTCTGGAAGATAACAGCGGACGGGTACCGTTTATTTGCTTTGAAGCAGGTCTGGTAGATAAATTACGCAATTTGGAGGGGCCGACAGCTTTCATGATTGCCGGAGCTGTCGATATTAATAAATTTGCAACGGATATGTCCTTGCAGGTTATTGTACAGAAAATTGATCAGTTATTACCGGAAGATGACATCAGGCATTTATTGCCTCGCGGTGATTTTAACGAAGAAGAATATAAGCGGAAATTAGGCAATTATATAAAAGCGGTGCGTACACCGGGTTTAAGAGCTTTGCTGGAAAATATTTTCAGCGGCGCAACCTATGAAAAATTTGTTGTCAACCCGGCGGGAATGCGTCTGCATCATGCCTATATTGGCGGGTTATTGCAGCATTCTGTAGATGTAACAGGCATTGCTCTGGCTTTGGCAGAGCAAATCGGCGATATGGATAAAGATTTGGTAATTGCCGGCGCTTTGCTGCATGATATTGGCAAGCTGAAAGAGATTTCTTCAGAGATTGGCTTTCCTTATACGAATGAAGGCCGTTTACTGGGGCATATTTCCATGTCCGTGCTGATGGTTCAGGAAGCAGCAGTTAATTTGAGAATTCCGGCTGCACGCATAGAGCAATTACAGCATATTCTTTTGTCCCATCATGGAGAAAATGAAAAGGGGTCTCCTGTAGCCTGTGCGACTAAAGAAGCCTTTGTAGTGCATTATGCCGACGAAATTGATTCCATCATGAATCAGTTTAAAGCACATGAAGGCAAAAATCCCTGGGAATTCAATAAAATGCTGCAAAGATTTTTACTGCATGAAAAATTATGAGCGGCCGGTCTGTTAATACTGTATTGCAGATGGACGAACTAAAAATTCAGGTCAGGCGAAAACCAATTAAAGGTCTGTATCTGCGTATTACGCGTGAAGATTTGCAAATAGTCGTCTCCGCGCCGCTGTGGATGGCTCCAGAGCATATAGAGGCATTTGTAAGCAGTAAAAAAGCTTGGCTAAAAGAAAAAATGTTTCTGCTGCGTCAGCGCAGAGATATTTGTCAAAATCAAAATGAGCCAGAAAAGCTATGGCTTTGGGGACGTCCGTATAAAATAAAATTTGTGGCAGGCAAAAAAGAAAATCTTATCGGCGAAGAAGAAATTATTTTCGTTCGCCGTTATGCTTTGACAGCTGCTGAGCAGAGAAAATGTGTGGAAACTTTTAGCAGGCAGCAGCTAAAGCAGCGTTTGAGTATATTGGCAGAACTGTGGGAGCAGAAACTTGGCATGAGGGCTTCTGACTGGTGCATCAGAAAGATGACGAGCCGCTGGGGAAGCTGTAATATTCGTAGCAGGCGGATTACAATTAATTATAATTTGCTGCACTGGCCGCCGGAATGTCTGGAACTTGTTGTTGTGCATGAATTGGCGCATCTTTATGAAGCCAGTCATAATAAAAGATTTAAAAATTTTGTGGCTTATTATCTGCCGGACTGGCAGCAGCGTGATCAGCTGCTGAACAATTTTGTGTTCGCCTGAATTCATAATTATGAAAATCTTTTGTGAAAGATAGCAGTAAAAGAAAGTACTTGTGTTATAATATAAACTAATGCAGTATATGTCAGGAGTGAAGCAAGATGAGCAAACAAAAAATATTGATTGCTGATGATGAAGCACAGATCAGAGAAATTTTGCGTATTTATTTTGAAAAAGAAGGTTTTGAAGTAATTGAAGCTGAAGATGGTGCAGCTGCTATTTTGAAGGTTCAATCCGAAAAACCTGATATTTTATTGCTTGACATTATGATGCCCGTATTAGATGGCATCGAAGTCTGCAAACAGGTAAGGAAGATGTCCGATCTGCCGATTATTATGGTTACGGCCAAAGATGAGGATGATGATCGTATTGCCGGGCTGGAAATCGGCGCTGACGACTATATAACCAAGCCGTTTAATTCACGTGAGGTTGTTGCCAGAGTTAAGGCCGTACTTAGACGTGTGGGCAGCAAGGAAAAGAAAGGTGATGTGACCAGAATTACTTATGATGGCCTGGTAATTGATATGGATGAATATCAGGTTACAGCTTTCGGTCACAAGATGACTTTTACCACCAAGGAAATGGAGCTGCTGTGGTGTCTGGCATCTAATCCCGGTAAAGCATTTTCGAGAAATCAATTATTGGAAACCATCTGGGGCTATTCCTATTATGGTGACACCCGTACAGTGGATACGCATATTAAGCGTATCAGACAAAAGCTTAATATCCCGCCTGATTCTACCTGGGATATTACTACTATCTGGGGTGTGGGTTATAAGTTTGAGGTTAAGGAATAATTGATGAAACAGTCTTTGAGTACCAGGCTGATGTATAGCTTTATGGCTATCATCGTTGTAATCGTTGTCGGGGTTACGGCAGGTATTTCCTATCTTATAGCAGACTATTTCTTTAAAATTAAAGAACATGAGTTGGCTGATAAAGGTAATGAGATGGCAGAAACCATCGAATATTTTATCCGCATGAATGACCGCGATACTTTGTATCGTTATATCATAGCTGTTGACCGTTTAGTGGGGGCACGCATCTGGCTGTTTAATGATAAATATGAATTGCTGGCTGCTTCATATGTGGATGAGAAAAAAGATGACGGTGAAGATGTACTGAACTATTTTTTCAATATCCGCGGAAGCAGTGAAAGCAACAGCCGCCTGCAGACTGCTGAAGGCACGGCTATGCTGGATCAGGAAATCAAAAAAGGCAAACTTTCAGATAAGGTAAAAGTTATTTTAAAGGATATCTATGCCGGTAAATCAGTAAAATCACAGATCTTTCATCCTTATTATAAGGAGCAGGTGATTCTTGTAGGCGTACCTTACAGGGATCCGGTAACCCAGACCAATGGCGCTATTTTGATGACGGAACCTTTAAGCGGTTTTGACAATTTTCTGCGCAATGTCTATATTTATACTGCGATTGTCGGTATCATAGCATTAATTTTCAGTCTATTTTTGGTACGCAGATTATCACAGCTGATTATTAAGCCGCTGATTACCATGAAAGACAGTGCAACAGCCATGGCGTCGGGTGACTATTCTAAACGCGTAAACGTAACCGGTGATGACGAAATTGCCGAATTAGGCAATGCGCTGAATTCACTGGGCAAAGATCTTGATGCGTATGTAACCAAGATGGAAAGAACAGAAAAAATGCGCCGGGATTTTGTGGCCAATGTATCTCATGAACTGCGCACACCGATTACAATTATCCGCGGGTACAATGAAGCAATTTCCGACGGTATGGTAACTGATTTAAACATGATTCAGCGCTACCGCGGACTGATTAATGAAGAAACCATTCGTTTGGAGCGTATGGTAAGAGAATTACTGGATATCAGCCGCCTGCAGGCCAGTGATGAACTGTCGCAAAGCAATATGGATGAATTGCCTTTGGCGGCAATTATTCGCAATGTAGCAGAAAAATTGATGGTCAAGAGCGCTAAGCGCAATATTACATTTAATATTCATGCTGATGAAAGTATCAGAATTTTAGGCAATGGCGACCAAATGGTACAATTAGTACTTATTTTAAGCGACAATGCCTTGAAATATTCGCCTGAAAATGGTACTGTATCATTAGGTGCGAAAAAAATGGATGATGGTTCGGTAGTTCTGTCTGTAGCTGATGAAGGACCCGGAATTCCTGAAGAGGATATACCGTTTATTTGGGAGAGATTCTATAAAGTAGATAAATCCCATTGCCGCAATGTTCCGGGAACGGGATTGGGACTGGCAATTGCCAAAGAAATCATTCGCATGCACGGCGCAAAGGCCGAAGTAATCAGCAAATGTGGTGAAGGCACTACATTTGAAATAAAATTTCCAAAAGGTAAGGTAGTATGATGTTAAAGTATGTATGTCCAGATTACAGAATAAAAAGTTTGTTTGATCTTTCCCCGAAATGGTTAAAACGCAATGGCTATATGAAAATTGTTGTCGATATCGATAATACTTTGTTGCCGCGTGATAAAAATCTCGTAGGCCCTCGCGCAATGACATGGATTCGTCAATTGCATCAACAAGGAATTCAGGTTGCCTTGATTTCCAATAATGGCGGCGACCGTATTAAAGGTATTGTACGTCAAACCGGCCTTGGCGCCGTAATGCGTGCGGCAAAACCATTGCCGCTGAGCTATAAACGCATAGTAAAAGGTATGGGCGGCGGCAAAATCCTGTTTGTCGGCGACCAGCTGCTGACTGATGTTCTGGGTGCTAAAATTTCCGGTTTACCGGTTGTTTGGGTAAAATCTTTAGGTGGTAAAGAACATTTCATTACCCGCTGCACTCGTAAATTGGAGAAATTTTTTATCAACCGGCTGATAAGCAGCGGCAAAATGCCTAAGGAGCGCGTATTATGAAAATAGCACTGTTGCAGATGCTGATTGTGGAAAAGAACAAAGCAGCAAATGTTGACAGGGGCTTGCAGTTATTGCGCAGGGCAGCAAAAGAGCATGATCTGGTTGTTTTGCCTGAAATATGGACAACCGGTTATTCCTTAGGGAAATTACAAACTGAAGCTGAGACTGTTGACGGACAGGTTATTACGCAAGTCTGCCAAATTGCCGCACAATATCATTGCTGTATTATCGCCGGGTCAGTGCCAATGAAGCATGACGGCAGAATTTATAATACATCGGTGGCGGTAAACAGCAAGGGGCAGATAGTTAATCTGTATGATAAAGTGCATTTATTCGGATTGTTTAACGAAGAAGAATTCTTTGCGCCCGGTAATAATTTTGACAGTTTTATGCTGGATGGCATACGCTGTGCATCAACAATCTGTTATGATCTGCGCTTTCCGGAACTTTACCGGCATTTGGCATTGCAGGGCGCTAAACTGATATTCTGTCCGGCAGAGTGGCCTGAATCAAGGGGAGATATCTGGCGCCTGCTGGCTCAGGCCAGAGCCGCAGAAAATCATATATTTCTGTTGGCTGTAAATTGTGCTGGTTATTTTAAAGGAGCGCCATTTTACGGTCATTCCATGGTTGTAGCACCAAGCGGCAAAATTGTGGCTGAAGCAGGTATGGAAGAAGAAATAGTGTCCTGTGAGATTGATTTGCGTGAAATCGATAGTGTACGCCAAAGATTGAATGCTTTGGCTGATGTCCGCAGGGAGCTGATTCAATAATGAAGTTTAATAAATTGCTGGCTGGCCTGTGTGCCGGCCTGCTTTTCTGTGTCCAGAATATTGGCGAAACTGCTGTTCCCAATGATGTACCTAAAGATGTAAAATATCTTCTCGGGTTTTATTATGGAAATGGTGAAAATATTTTGCTGCGTGAAAATAACGGTGAAGTTGAGCTCTTATACCGTACCTTAGCAGCAGATAAATGTTTTGCCAAAGCTAATATTTTCCCTTTACAGAAAGATCATTTTGATTCTTATACTATGTATGAAGCCGGTCCGATCACCAGCGCTGAAGCTAATGTGAGCTTTGAACGGGATAAAGATGGATATGGAATAACCTGTAAAGTTGGTGGGCATCGCTACAGCCGGTATTTTTTTGGCAGCGGAAGCGGTGAAAAAAGCAAACCGTTTCGTCTGGCGCCGGTAAGTGATTGGCAGGCTTTGCAAAAGGAAGCTGATAGTGCCGTTATGCCGCCAGCTTTGGCTGCCGGAAAGCAGGCGCAATTAGTTAATTTAAATGCGGTGCCTGGACTTAAACTGGAACCTATTTATGCCGGGGCTGATAATTGTTTTGGGCAGCCTCTATATGGGTCATCAAAAATGCTGCTGGCTTCTGAGGCAGCAGCAGCTTTGCAGCAAGTCAGCGCTGAGCTTAATACATGGGGCTATGGATTGGTTATCTGGGATGCATATCGTCCGTGGGCCGTAAGTAAACTGGCTTATCTGGCTCTTCCTGCCGACAAGAAAACCATGCTGGAAGATCCTGATCAGAAGGGCAGCGTGCATAATACAGGTCTTGCTGTTGATGTAAGTTTATATAATCTGCAGACAGGCCAGATAGAAGAGATGATCAGCGGTTTTGATGAACCGTCTATGAGACAATACGCTGACTATGCAGGCGGAACTGAAAGACAGCGGTATTTACGTGATTTATTGCGTGAAATTATGGAAAAACATGGTTTTTCCGGGATTGAGATGGAATGGTGGCATTTTGAGTTTGGTGACTGCTCAAAATATGCGCATCTGAATATACCTATAGAAAAATGAAAAATTTATTGAGGTGAGAATAATGAACGTTTATGATTGTGCAAATGATTTGGCGAAAGCCATGCGTGAAAGCCATGAATTTAAAAAATTAAAAGAAGCTAACGATGTGTTGGCTAAAGACCAGGAAACCAAGAAACTGGTAGATGAGTTTTTGCAGTTAAATCAGGAAGCTGAAATTGCTAAATATCAGGGTCAGGAAGTACCGGCAGAAAAAACAGAAAAAATTAAAAATCTGTATAATCTGTTGGCGCTGAAAAGCGAGGCAATGGCTTATCTGAACGCGTTTATGCGTTTTCAGATGATGATGGCTGATATTACCAAATCAATTAATGATGTAGTAAAAGAAGTTATCGGTGAAAAATAATGACAGGCCTTGATTTGCAGAAGCTTTTTGCCGGTTGTACCAAAAGACCATTGTTAATCAATGAGCCGATGAGCAGGCATACTTCTTTTCGTATTGGCGGACCGGCGGATTTTATGGCACTGCCGCAAAATGAGCAGGAACTGCGATTATTGCTGCAGCGTGCTGCTGACAACAAGGTTGACGTAACCTTGATTGGCAATGGTTCCAATCTTCTGGTACGCGATAAAGGCATACGTGGTTTAGTTATCAAGTTGGGCAATATGTTTAATGAAATCAGCGTTGCTGGCAGCAGCATAACTTTTGGCAGCGGGGTTTCTTTGGCTATGGCTTCTAAAAAAGCTGCAGACTGTTCATTGAGCGGACTGGAATTTGCCGTTGGCATACCTGGCAGTATCGGCGGTGCCGTATATATGAATGCCGGTGCATATGGCGGCGAAATGGCCAATGTTGTCACTTCTGTGAGGGTTATGCAGCCCAATGGTGATGTAAGCGTGCTTAATGCTGATGATATGCAGTTTGGTTATCGCAAAACGGCTTTGCAAAACAGCGGACTGATTGTAACCGCTGTTACTGTTGTTTTGCAGCCGGCGGAACAAGCTTTCATTCTGGAACAAATGGCTGATTTCAGTCAGCGGCGTATTAGTAAACAGCCTTTGGAGCTGCCCAGTGCAGGCAGTATGTTTAAGCGTCCTCCAGGATATTTTGCCGGTACGTTGATTGATCAGACCGGTCTCAAAGGTTATACAGTTGGCGGCGCTCAGGTTTCCGTTAAGCATGCGGGCTTCGTGGTCAATACGGGTCATGCAACAGCTGCTGATGTGCTGCAGCTGATTAAAGATGTGCAGGAAAAAGTTTTTGCCGCTCATGGAGTAATGCTGCAGCCGGAAGTTCTGGTTATTGGCGAGGAGTAGCATAGTGAATAAACCCGACGGGTAGAAGATTCTATACCAACGGGTTTATTTTTATGATGAAATAAGATTGACTGTTGAGTCAGATAAGCTTAGAATAAATATATAATGACCATAGAGGTGTGATAATGGACAGAGAATTAATGAATGAGCAGGAAATTCATGAATTCGGATTGCAGGTACTTATTCAGTATTTGGAAAATAAGGGATATCAGGTCGAATTTGCGCAGCCGGACAGAAACAGTCTGCCCCATGTTATAGCTAAACAGGGGGAGCAATTAATTTTTATTTTAGCTGCGACAGACGTCTATCCCCATAAAGGTAAGATTAGTGATACGGATAAAGCCGCACTGCTGGAACATGCCAAAAAGTTTGCGGCTCAGTCGGCATGTGCCTATTTAGGGCTTGCTAATGCGGAAGGTGTAGAGAAAAAAGACAAGGCATTGATTTCCAAAGCCTATAAGGATGCTCGCTATATGACTGATTTCAGCGGTTTGGAATTCATTTGTTTTGAAGACTGAGGTGTTTTATAGTGGATTTATTGCAGGTTAATCAGGAAAAATGTTTGAAATGTGGTATTTGTGTTGAGTGTTGTCCGTCCTGTATTTTAACGATGGGCGAAAATGGACCGGAATGTCATTTTGATCGTGGCTGTATGAGCTGCGGCCATTGTGTCGCAGTTTGTCCGGTTGGGGCGTTGGATAATAAGTATACTCCGCTGGATAAGCAGCGGGAAGTAACAAAACCCATGCTGGATGCTGACAGCGCGTATGAGTTTTTGCGTATGCGCAGAAGTATTCGCGTCTTTAAAGATGCAGTTCCTACTCAGGAAGAAATCACCCGTTTGTTGGATATTTGCCGTTATGCGCCTACCGCCGGCAATTCGCAGGGCATGTACTATATCGTTATCAGCGATAAAGAAAAAATCAAGGCTATTGCTGATGTTGTTGCTGACTGGATGGAGGAAGAAGTGGCTGCCGGTACGGAAAATAAACGTTACTTTATGACCGTGCTGCGTGCTTATCGTGAACGCGGACAGGATATTATTGCCCGCCATGCTCCCGTATTGGTATTTGCACTGGCAAGAAGATTGAATGTTACCGGCGTCAGCAACGCTGAACAATGCTGGGCTTATGCTGAGTTGTTTGCGCCAACCATAGGACTTGGAACTACGATTGCCGGTTTTATTCAGTCCTGCGGTATTGCGGGCTATAAGCCGTTATTGGATTTAATTAACATACCACCCAAACATAAGATTGCCGGTACGCTGATGCTGGGCTACCCTAAATATAAATTCCGCCGCATGCCGGAACGTCAGCATTTAAAAGTTGAATTTCAGTAAATAATAAAACGCTGTCAGATTATTTCTGACAGCGTTTTTCGTTAGGTCATATTGACAGCAGGATGTATTATCGTTACTCTTGGATTAAAAGGAGCTGAAGGGTCATGTTATATATCCAGAAAATTATAGCAGCGCTAATTTTGCCGCCGGGAATTTTTATTTTGTCTTTATTGCTGCTGTCATTATATATGTTCAGCCACAGAAGCAAAGGCAGGTATTTGGCGGCCTTGCTGACAGTAATTTTATATTTATGTTCTACTAACCTGGTGGCAGGAATGCTGATGTGTCCTTTGGAAAGAACAAAGCCAGCTGATGTAACCAGGGCCGATGTGATTTTAGTTTTGGGTGGAGGTGCAGTGAGTAAAGGTGACATCTTAAATCCGGACGGCAGTCTTGGCGGGTTTTCAGCTAACAGATTACTTACGGCTGCTCAGCTGCAGCATAAGCTGCGGGTTCCCATTTTGATTACGGGAGGACAAGTCTTTGCGCAGTCCGGTAATGAAGCCCGTATTTGCAGATCGGTCTTAAAAAATTTGGGTGTGGACGATAAGATGATTATTACGGAAGAGCAGGCTAAAAATACGGCAGAAAATTCCATTAAGGCTCTGGCGATTTGCAGGCAGTATGGGTTTAAGAAGATAGCTCTGGTAACATCCGCCTTTCATATGCGCCGCAGCATGGTAAATTTTACTTTGGCAGATAATGAACAGTTTTTTATTTTGCTGCCTTATCCCTGTGATTATCAATGTGGCAATCAGCCGGCAGTGGATCTGTTCAGTTTTGTTCCGCAGCAGGACGCGCTTAATATGAGTTATCTTGCGCTGCATGAATATTTGGGATTAGCGGCTAAACAAATTTTGTAAAGTAATGAAAAAAGCTCAGTCCGTATATTTGGGACTGAGCATTTTTTATGCTAATTTATTTATGTAATAAGTTTTGCAGCTGTGATACATCAGGTGTGGTAAAATAAGTGGTCTGATTAGTAAAAATAACAAATCCTGGTTTACTGCCGCTGGGCTTTTTGACAAATTTACGTTGAGTGCAATCAACAGGAACATTGCTGCCGCTGCGGGCTTTGCTGAAATATGCTGCCAGCTGTACCGCTATGTTAATGTCCTGTGCATCGGGTTCAGGCAGGGATGTTTTTAAGATAACATGGGAACCGGGAATGTTTTTGGTATGGAACCAGAGGTCGCGCGGTTCACCGATATGAAAAGTGACAAAATCATTCTGACGATTATTTCTGCCAATATAAATATCAGCCGCTTCATGCAGTCTGATATGCAGGGGCTGAGGTTTGCTGCCGTTGATTTTAGCTTTCTTTTTGGTGGCTTTCAGAAGGCCGCAGAAAGTCATTTCCTGAGCTATTTCTTCCACTTCGGTTTTGGTTGCCGCGGTGAGCAGAGAGGCTTCGAGACTGCCCAGGTAGATGAGCATATCTTCTGTTGCTTTTATCTGCTGACTGATTTCAGTCTGAGCACGTTTATATTTATTATAACGTTTATAATAGAATTGAGCGTTTTCCACAGGCGTAAGCTCAGGAGCAAGGTTGATGGTTAAAGGTTGATTGTCATAGATATTATTTAATTGTACCGTGCTTTGTCCTTTTTGCAGCCGGTAAATATTGGCCATTAATGTATCGGCGCAGATTTTTTGTTCTTCGGCATTTTGCGCTGTCTGAAGATCCGCATGCAAGGCCTGCAGCTTTTTCTGCTGCCTGCTGATTTCAGCAGCAGTGATTTTTTGCAGCTGCTCATGCTGGGGCAGCTGAACAGGCCGCAGACTGGCGGCAAAATTAATGGCGGCATTGATATCCGTAAACTCGCGTATAGCAAGATTATCAGTGACGGCAGGCGGCAAAACGGAAATAGTTTTAACTTGATTGACTTTGTTAATCAGAGCATATACTTTTTCGGGCTGGGCGATTATGTTCTGCAGCTGCTTAATCTGGCCGGTCAGCTGGGCTTTTGCCGTTTCGTTGAGAGCTATTTGCTGCGGCAGAATATCTGCTGCTGCCAGCAGTGCCTGAGCCGTATTTTTGCCGATGCCGGTGGTGCCGCTGATCAGAGCCTGCAAAATATTGGCCGTATGCAAACCGGTAATGTGTTCGGTAATATCAGCAGGTGCGTCAGCAAGTAAATCGCAACCGTCCTGCGGAGGCGGTGCAATATAGGCTTTGCCCGGCAGAACAGTTCGATAGCTGTTTTGCAGTGCGCTTACATGGCGCAGGCTGTCAACAATCTGCCCGTCCTGAGTAAGAATAATATTGCTGTTTTTGCCGGCCAATTCAAAAATGAGCTTTTTAGTGACAATCTTGCTGGCAGAGCCCAGAAGATCAATTTCAAAGGTAATCACGCGGTCAAGTCCGCTTTGAGTAATCTTAGTGATGCGGCCTTCCTCCAGATGCTTGCGTAGCAGCATGCAGAAGGCAGGAGGCGTATCAGGATTTTCCGGCAGCTGTTTTGGCAGATAGATAGCAGGTCCGCAGCCGCCCAAATCTGCAAGCACCGGTAAAGAAACATAATCCTTTTTGACCAGTAAGAGCAATGAATGGGGCGTGGGCATAGTTATCTTATAAATTTTGCTGCCTAAAAGTGTTTTATTAAGATAATCAGTAAGTAAACGTAATGTTAAACCTTCTAAATTCATGGTAAACTCCTTTTATTTAATAATTATATTATAACAAAGCTGCGCAAAAATGTTAGCCAATAGCCAGAATAAGAAAGAAAAAATGAGCTTAACCGGAAAAAACTCTGAAAAAAGCTGAAAAATATGGTATAATATATGTTCAAGATAAGTCAGGTTCATTTTTCATGAATAGAGTGGAAATTTCCTTGATAGAAGTGAGGAGGAGTTCTGTGCTGAAAAGTATGACCGGTTTTGGTCGTGGAGAATACGAAGACAGTGATTTTTCTATTACGGTAGAAATGAAAGCTGTAAATCATCGTTATAATGAGGTATCAATAAGATTACCGCGGTTTTTGAATCCTTTGGAAGACAGAATCCGCAAAACAATTTTAAAAACAATTAGCCGCGGACGCATTGATGTTTTTATTACGGCCGATTATGCCAGCAGCGAAAATTGTACGCTGAAGGTTGACGGCAAGCTGGCCGCAGCCTATCATCAGGCTTTGCGGGAAATAGGCACTGCTATCGGTGCAAGTGATATCGGCATCAATACGGCTGCTGAAGTTATGTATCTGGCTCGCTGTCAGGACGTTATCAATGTCAAGGAAGGCTTTTTTGATGTGGAAAGTGTTTGGCCGAAGGTTGAACAGGCCGTAGCAATGGCAGTGGACAATCTCGTAAAAATGAGAATTACGGAAGGCAGCAATATTTACGGAGATTTTATTTATCGCGCGGATTTGATTGCAGCTAAACTTGCACAAATTGAAGAACGGTCACCGCAAGTAGTAGCTGAGTATCAGACTAAGCTTACAGAACGGCTGAACGGACTTTTGGCTGAACATAATATTACGGTGGAACCGGAAAGAATTTTGCAGGAAGTGGCCATTTTTGCTGACCGTGCAAGCATCACGGAAGAAATAGTACGCTTAAAGAGTCATATTAAACAGTTCAAGCAGATTATTGCTTCCGATCAGCCGGTAGGACGCAAACTGGACTTTTTGATTCAGGAATTTAACCGTGAGGCCAATACTATTGCTTCTAAAGCCAATGATTATACTTTGGCTCAGATTGTGGTTGAAATCAAGGCGGAAATTGAGAAAATCAGAGAACAGATTCAAAACATTGAATAGCGGGAGGATTTTCGTTTATGGATATTAAGCTTATAAATATTGGATTTGGCAATATAGTTGCTGCTAACCGGATTATTTCTATTATCAGTCCGGAATCTGCGCCGATTAAACGTATTATCCAGGAAGCCCGCGATAAGGGTATGCTGATAGATGCGACTTATGGCAGAAGAACCCGTGCCGTTGTTGTTGCCGACAGCGGACATATTATTCTTTCGGCAGTACAGCCGGAGACTGTAGCTAATCGTCTGATTCAGACTGACGATGAAGATGAAGAGTAAGCAGGAGGAAAACATGGAAAAGACCGTTAAACCGCAGGGGGTGCTGCTGGTAGTTTCCGGACCGTCAGGTGCGGGTAAAGGTACCATCTGTCAAATATTGCGTGACAAATTGCCTGAGTTAGGTTATTCTGTATCTGTTACTACACGGCAGCCGCGTGTAGGTGAAACAGATGGCGTTAACTATTTTTTTAAAACAGTGGAGCAGGTTAAGGAAATGATTGCCAAAGATCAGCTTTTGGAATATGCTGAGGTATACGGCAATTATTACGGTACGCCAAGACAGTATGTTATGGATTTGCTGAATGCCGGCAAAGACGTACTCCTGGAAATTGATATTCAGGGAGCCTTGCAGATAAAAAAACGTTTTCCGGAAGGAGTATTTGTTTTCATAGTACCGCCTTCTTTGGATGAACTTTCAGCCAGAATTTATAAACGCGGCACCGACAGTGAAGATGTTATCCAGCGCCGCATGGCTTCTGCTGCCAGCGAACTGACTTATGCAGCAGAATATGATTATATTATTGTAAATGATATTGCGGAAAAAGCCGCAAATAAAATTCTGACAATCATGGATGCTGAACGCTATCGTGTGGCCAGAACCTACTTTATAATTGATAAGATATGCAACAATAAGTAAAGGAGTGATTGTATAATGTCTATGGTTAATCCTTCCATTGATTATTTAGCAGAAAAAGTTGACAGCAAGTATACCTTGGTTATTCTGGCAGCTAAACGCGCACGTGAACTGACCGTACCTGGTGTTAACGCTGCAGAAAAAGAAGTAAGTACCGCACTGAAAGAAATTGCCAAGGACGTAATTACTTACGAACGTACGAAGAACGTTTAATTATAGGAGGACACAATTTTGCTGAAAGGTAAGAAAATTGTTTTAGGAGTTACCGGTGGCATTGCTGTGTATAAAGCAGTTGACCTTGTCAGCCGTCTGCGTAAGCAGGGAGCAGAAGTGCGTGTTGTCATGACGGACCATGCCAAGGAGTTTGTAACTCCGTTGACTTTTAAAGAAATCAGCGGCAACAAGGTTGCTGTATCCATGTGGGAAAGCAATCAGGAGTTTAATGTGGAGCATATTGCTCTGGCTAACTGGGCAGATGTTTTTATTGTAGCTCCGGCAACAGCTAATATTATTGCCAAAATGGCCTGCGGCATTGCGGATGATTTATTGTCAACAACTTTATTGGCGGCTCAGGCACCGATTATTGTTTGTCCTGCTATGAATACAGGTATGTATAACCATCCTGCTACCCAGGAAAATCTCGGCAAACTGCAAAGCCATGGGGTAACGATTATGCCGCCGGCCGTAGGCATGCTGGCTTGCGGTGTTTCCGGACCCGGAAGACTTCCTGAACCGCAGCAGATTGTGGAGTTTGTAAAAGATTTCTTTGCCAAACGTGAGGGAGACCTGCGTGGATTAAAAGTATTGGTTACTGCGGCTGGCACCAGAGAGCCTATTGACCCTGTAAGGTTTGTGGGCAACCGCTCCAGCGGCAAAATGGGTTATGCCATTGCGCAGATTGCTGCCGAGCGCGGTGCTGATGTATTGCTGGTTACAGGACCTTCAGCCTTGCCCATACCGCCGAATGTTGCCTACCAGAAAGTGGAAACTACCGGCGAAATGCTCGCTGCCTGCCTTGAGGCCTATGATAAGGCGGATATTGTTATTAAAGCAGCGGCAGTGGCCGATTATCGTCCGCACGATGTAGCAGCTCAGAAAATTAAAAAGAAAACGGATGATGCTCTGACTGTTGTAATGGATAAGAATCCCGATATTTTAAAAGAACTGGGAGCACGCAAAAAACAGCAGATTTTAGTGGGCTTTGCGGCTGAAACACAGAATCTTCTGGAAAACGCCAGAGAAAAGATTATCAAGAAAAATCTTGATATGATCGTGGCCAATGACGTGACGGCGGCAGGTGCAGGTTTTAATGCGGATACCAACATTGTAAAATTTCTTTTCCCGGACGGCAGAGTTTGCTCGCTTGAACAAATGCCTAAGACTGCGGTGGCGGAAAAATTACTGGATACGGTGCTGGAAATAAAAAATCAAAGATAATAATTGTGTTTAAATTGTAATATTTTGCATAAAAGTATTGCTAAGTCTAATGATGTAGATTATAATAGTCAAGACAAATGAATACTACTCATCAAGAGCGGTGGAGGGACTGGCCCTGTGAAGCCGCAGCAACCATTGCAGAGTAACTGCTGTAAACGGTGCTAAGTCCTGCGAGTTATCGCAAGATGAGAATGCTATATGTAGTAGTGGCGTTCTCATGTGAGAACGCTTTTTTTGTGAATGAAATTGAGAGGAGCTTGCGTTTTATGAAAAAATTATTCACTTCTGAATCTGTAACTGAAGGACATCCTGATAAAATTGCCGATCAGATTTCTGATGCTGTATTGGATGCTATTTTAAGCCAGGATCCTAAAGGCCGTGTTGCCTGTGAAACCGTAGTAACAACCGGTCAAATTCATGTAGTAGGCGAAATTTCTACTAAATGCTATGTAGATATTCCGAAAATTGCCCGCGATACAGTTATTAAAATTGGCTATGATCGTGCTAAATATGGTTTTGACGGCAATACCTGCGGCGTATTGGTTTCCATTGATGAACAGTCTCCGGATATTGCCATGGGTGTTGATAAAGCTTTGGAAGCCAAGGAAGGCATGGCTGCCGAAGAAGAAACAGGTGCAGGCGACCAAGGCATGATGTTCGGTTATGCAACTAATGAAACCGAAAGCTACATGCCCATGCCTGCTTATCTTGCCAATAAACTGGCTCTGAAACTTACTGAAGTACGCAAAAACGGTACTCTGCCTTACCTGCGTCCTGACGGCAAGACTCAAGTTACCGTGGAATATGATGACGGCAAACCTGTACGTATCGATACGGTAGTAATTTCCTCCCAGCATGCGCCGGAAATTACCAATGAGCAAATAAGAAAAGATATCATTGAAAAAGTTGTTAAACCAGTTGTACCTGCTGAAATGTTGGATGAAGAAACCAAATATTTTATCAATCCGACGGGCAGATTTGTTATTGGCGGGCCGCAGGGTGACTCTGGTTTAACAGGCCGCAAGATTATTGTTGATACCTATGGCGGCATGGCTCGTCATGGCGGCGGCGCATTCTCCGGCAAAGATCCTTCTAAGGTTGACCGCAGTGCAGCTTATGCGGCACGTTATGTAGCTAAAAATATTGTCGCTGCTGGCCTTGCTGATAAGTGCGAAATTCAGCTGGCTTATGCTATTGGTGTAGCTCATCCTGTTTCCATCTTGGTAGAAACCTTTGGTACGGGTAAGATCTCCGAAGATAAGATTGCTGAACTGGTAAAGAAAAACTTCTCTTTAAGCCCGAATGGTATTATTAAGGAGCTTGATTTGCTGCGTCCTATCTATAAACAAACGGCAGCTTATGGTCATTTTGGCCGTACTGATGTAGATCTGCCGTGGGAACATACTGATAAAGCGGCAGCTTTAAGAGAACAGGCTGGCCTGTAAAAAATTCAGCCGGTATCGTATTTATACGGTACCGGCTTTTTGCTGCCATTTTATCAGGAGGTAAAGGATTTCAGCAAAATTACGAGAATATATTTATGTAATAAGTATATTTTGGAGGAATCATGTTTTGTGTTGATGTAGCCATAAATCTGCCGGTAAAAAGTATTTTTAAACAATTTACCTATAGCGTTCCCGACAGTATGAGCTTTCTTGACAGCGGCTGGAGAGTTATTGTTCCGTTTGGTGCGCAGAAAACGGAAGGGTTTGTTGTTCAGCGCAGAGAAACTCCGTCAGATGCGGCAAAGCTGAAGAATATAGAAGCGGTCTTGGGAGAAGGACCTTGGTTTGATGAGGAGATGCTGGCAACAGCCCGCTGGCTGGCAGGCTATTATATGTGTTCGCTGGCGGAAGCCATGCGGCTGTTCGTGCCGGGTAAGACCAGTATCAGGCGGCGTGCTGTTAAGGATGCTGATGGCAGACTGCTTTACTATCAATATACGGAGAAGCTGAAAGCTAAAACTGTTGCTGCTTACAAAATAAATACTGAAGGAAAAAATTTTTTATGCGCCGGCAGCGAAAGGAAAATCTTGCAGAGACAATTGGCCGCTTTACAGATTTTAGCGGCCGGCGAATGGTTTACCTTGCAGGAAGCTGCGACAAAAGGCATCAGCGCCAGTACGCTGAAAACATTATTGGGTAAAGGCTTGATTGATTGCGGACAAAAGCGCGTGCTGCGCAATAGTTATATAAGCTTGCCGCAGCATAGCGAGGGCTTGCAGCTGACTGATGAGCAAAAGCATGCCTTAAATAAAATCATTGCTGCAATGAAAAAAACAGCATATAGTACTTTTTTACTGCAGGGAATTACCGGCAGCGGTAAAACAGAAATTTATCTGCGAGCGGCGGCGCAGGCTTTGCAGCAAGAAAAACAGGTTTTGGTGCTGGTGCCGGAAATTGCTTTAACAGCCCAGCTGGTCAAACGATTTCAGTCTTGGTTCGGCGATAATATAGCTGTTGCCCACAGTAAACTATCACAGAATGAACGAGGCGATGTGTGGTATAGAATGCGTACGGGACAGGCACGGATTTTGATTGGTGTACGCAGTGCAGTTTTTGCCCCCTTTGCTGATTTGGGCTTGGTGATTATTGACGAAGAACATGAAAGCAGCTACAAGCAGGAAGAACGTCCTAATTATCACGCGCGGGAAGTTGCCTTGCAGCGATGCCGTCAGGCCGGCGCCGTATTAATTTTAGGCAGCGCTACGCCGGATTTGGAAACTTATTACCGCGCACAGCAGGGAAAATACATACATTTAAAACTCACTAAACGCGCCAATGGCAGTGAATTGCCAAAGGTTGATATTGTAGATATGCGTCAGGAGCTGCAGGAAAAAAATTTTAGCGTACTTTCACGAGCTTTAAAGCAGGCTTTAGTTAACACGGCGGCTGATCAGGAACAGGCTATTGTGCTGCTTAACAGGCGAGGTTATTCAACCTTTGTAATGTGCCGGGACTGCGGTGCAGCCATTATCTGTCCCCATTGTTCTGTTGCAATGGTTTATCACAGCAGTAATGAGGATATGCGCTGTCATTACTGCGGCAATACCATGCCTGTACCAACGGAATGTCCGCAATGCCACAGCAGGCGAATCAAGTTTTTTGGCACGGGGACGCAAAAAGCGGAACAGGAAATTATGGCTTTGCCTGAAGTGAGAGTTCTGAGAATGGATCAGGATTCTACCATGGCAAAATTTGCTCACGCGCAGATTTTGGAAAGATTTATTAAGGGTGAACGCAATGTATTGATTGGTACGCAGATGGTGGCCAAAGGTCATGACATACCTAATGTAACGCTGGTTGGAGTGCTGTCAGCAGACAGTATGCTTAATTTACCCGATTTCAGAGCTTCTGAAAGAACTTTTTCGTTACTCACGCAGGCAGCAGGCAGGGCAGGCCGCGGCAATAAGCAGGGACACGTTATTTTTCAGGCCTATGATGCGGATAATATGATTATCAGACTGGCCGCCAAGCAGGATTATGATACTTTTGCTCAAGGGGAATTGGCTGACAGGCAGGAGCTTTTTTATCCGCCGTTTGCGCAAATGCTGAAATTAACTGTCTGGGATGCTAAAGAAGATGCCGCTTTGACTTTGGCCCAGCGTACAGTAAATTATCTGCAAAGCCTGCAGCTGCAGGGGAGGCTGTTGGATACTTCTGTTATGGGGCCGTTTCCGGCACTGGTAGCCATGGTCCGTGATCTGTACCGGTTTAATATTTTGATTAAGGCTAAAGATATGCAGCCGGTCAAAGAAGCGTTGCTGAACAGTGAATTTAAAGAAGCGCGTAATCTGTATTTTGATGTAGATCCGCTGAGCGTTATTTGATAAGCAATAACTTTTTATGTTATAATATAATTTACGAAATTTAAATTTTTGGGAGGCACATCTTGTCTAAATTAGAGATTGTTGTAGCAGGAAATCCGGTACTGCGCATGCAGGCGGAAGAAGTAAAAAAAATAGATAAAAAATTGCATAAACTCTTGAAGGACATGGCCGAGACCATGTATGCTGCTGACGGCGTAGGATTAGCCGCACCTCAGGTTGGTGTTTCCAAACGCATTGTCGTTATTGATGTTGGTGACGGACTTTGGGAAATGATCAATCCGGTAATCGTAAAAAAAGAAGGCAGTGTTATTGGCGGTGAAGGCTGTTTGTCCGTACCTGATTATGAAGGTGAAGTGGAAAGAGCAGAATATGTGGAATGTGAATATACTGACCGCAAGGGAAAACGTATGCTGCTGCAGACCGATGGTCTTTTGGCCATCGCCGTACAGCATGAATTGGATCATTTAGACGGCGTTTTGTTTATTGATAAGGCTAAAACTATTATGCCGAAACCTAAAGAAAACATTGTTAAATAAGATTGTGCAGGTGAAAGAATGCGTATAGTATTTATGGGAACACCGGATTTTGCTGTTGCCAGTCTGAAGGCGCTGGCAGAGTCCGGCAAACATGAAATTATAGGTGTAGTGACGCAGCCCGATCGTCCTAAAGGACGCGGCCGTCATATGTTGATGACCCCGGTAAAAGAATATGCTCTGACGCAGGGTTATACTGTTTATCAGCCGCTGAAAGTAAAAGCACCGGAATTTGTGCAGATACTGCTTGGCTTGCAGCCGGATTTAATCGTAGTTGCGGCCTTCGGTCAGCTGTTATCCAAAGAAATATTGGATTTGCCCCGTTATGGCTGTATTAATGTGCATGCTTCGCTGCTGCCCAAATACCGTGGAGCGGCACCGCTGCATTACGCTATTTTAAATGGTGAAAAAGAATCCGGTGTAACCATTATGCAGATGGATATTGGCATGGATACCGGTGATATGCTGTCTAAAGTCAGCGTACCTATTGGTGAAGAAATGACGATGGGCGAACTGCATGACGTTTTAAAGGAGCAGGGCGCGCAATTATTGCTGCAAACCATTGAGCAGATTGATAATGGAACGGTTAAGGCTGTCAAACAGATGGAAGCAGAGGCAACTTACGCCAAATTATTGCAGCGTAGTATGGAAAAAATTGATTGGAACTGGGATGCCGAAAGGATTCATAACCTGATTCGAGGGTTTAATCCGGCTCCCGGTGCTTTTACCATTCTTCCTGGCGGCAAAACCATGAAAATCTGGTCCGCTAAAAAAACAGAAGGTACAGCGGCTGCTGCCGGAACTGTTATTGCTGTCGGCAAAAAAAGCTTCAGTGTGGCCTGCGGCAGCGGCGCGCTGGAGATTTTGGAAGTACAGCCTGAGTCTAAAAAGCGTATGAGTGCACAGGTGTTCTGTAATGGCCGCGGCGTGCAGCAGGGAGACGTTTTAGGTGAGGAGTAGTTTTGCATGACGGAATCAGTATTTAAACCTAAAAAACGTATCTTTATGTCTCTGACTTCCATAAGCGCGCTTTTAGGCGCCTTAATGATTTATGTGGTATGGAAGGTTACCGTGCCGGGACTGGCTTCAATACATTATTTGCTGCCAGTAATTATGGGCGTGATAGGTATTGCCGTAGTACTATTGCTTTTAACTGGTGTATTTGGAATAGTTATGGCTCTGCTTGGCATTCCTATTATCAAAATTTTCTATTTTGGCGCCTGGAAGGCAATTAATTTATTATTTCCTTTTGCTGTGGTTTTGGGAAGAATTTTTAATATTCCCCGTGCCAAGATTGAGCAGTCTTTTATCGAAGTAAGCAATAATCTGGTGCTGCAGCATAAAGTTAAGGTACCGGCAAACAGAATCATGATTTTAACACCGCACTGTATCCAATTGGATACCTGTGTGCATAAGATTACCCGTAATGTTGAAAACTGCCATCAATGCGGCCGCTGCAGTGTAGGTGCCATGCTGGGTCTGGCTCATAAATATGGCTGCCATTTGGCTGTGGCTACTGGCGGTACTTTAGCTCGCCAGATGGTTATGCAGGTACGACCTAAAGCTATTGTGGCAGTGGCGTGCGAGCGGGATCTTACCAGCGGTATACAGGATGTTTTTCCGTTGCCGGTATTGGGAGTATTAAATGAAAGACCTTTTGGACCCTGCTTTAATACCAGAGTTGATATTAAGAAGTTAGAAGCCGCTATACTGGCTTTTTTAGATGAAGAGGATACTCATGCCGAAAAAAAACAATAATGTTATAACTGCCCGCAGCGCAGCTGCCGAAGTGGTTGACCAGATACTGGCGGAAGGCGCTTATACGAATATCGCTGTCAACAATTATCTGCGAAGACATAGCCTGCCTGAACAGGAACGCAAGTTTTTTACCGAATTAGTTTATGGTACAGTAAAGGCTAAAGGCACTTTGGACTGGTATTTAAACCAGTGTTTGACGCGGCCGCTGACTAAAATTGACAGAATGATATTGAGTATTTTGCGGATAAGTGCTTTTCAGCTGTTGTATTTGGAAAGAATCCCCAACGCCGCTGCCTGCAATGAAGCGGTTAAGCTGGCTCGCCAATACAGTCATGAAGGCTCTGCCAAATTTGTCAATGGTGCTTTACGCGGGCTGCTGAGAAAGCTGAGTTCAATCAAATTGCCTGACCGGCAGACAGATTTGGCGGACTATTTGGCCTTACAATACAGCCATCCGAGATGGCTGGTGAAAAAGTGGTTAAAACAATTTGGTCCTGAAGCTGCGGAAAAACTGTGTGCTTTTGATAATGAGCCGGCACCTGTATGTCTGCGGGTCAATACTTTGGTTAACACAAGAGAATCTTTGCAGCAAAAATTAAAGCAGGCCGGAGCAGAAGTTCATTTTTCAAAATGGAGCGATGATGGTTTGGTTTGTGAAAAATTACCGGCGCTGCAGGAACTTTTTACGGAGATGAAAGATGCGTTCTACGTTCAGGATGAAAGTTCCATGATAGTCGGCAGAGTTCTTAGCCCTCAGGCGGGAGAACATATTATTGACATGTGCAGCGCTCCCGGAGGCAAGACCACGCATCTTGCCCAGTTAATGCATAATGAAGGAAGTATTTTGGCCGGTGATATTCATGAACATAAATTAAAGCTGATTCAGGAAAATGCCGGCAGACTGGGTATAAAGATTATTAAGACTGCCCTGATGGATGCCACGGTCTTAAGACCGGAATTAATAAATACTGCTGACAGGGTACTGGTTGATGCCCCCTGTTCGGGCCTTGGGGTGCTGCGCAGACGTGCCGAGGCAAGATGGCGTAAAAATAAAGCTGATTTAAAAATATTTCCGCCTTTGCAGCTGCAGATTCTGGAAAACGCGGCTCAGTATGTAAAATCGGACGGATTATTGGTTTACAGTACCTGCACTATTGAACAGGCTGAAAATCATTATTTAGTCAGCAGCTTTTTAGAGCGTCACGGAGAATGGGAGTATGCGGGAATCGCTCATCCGTTAAGCGGCGACATAGTCAGCGAATTACAGTTGCTGCCGCAAAATGATGGGATAGATGGATTTTATATTTGTGCTCTGCGGCGTAAAAATTAAGGTGAATAATGGAAAAAACAGAAATTTTTGGACTGACAAATGAAAAGCTGCAGGAATTGTTTGCTGCTCATGGTTTAAAAAAATTTAGGGCCAAACAGGTTTTTCAATGGATGTATCAGAAAGCGGTTTTTGATTTTAATCAGATGCATAATATCAGTAAAGCTGATATGGCATTGTTACAGGAAAAATTTACCGTTTTGCCTGCTGAAATCAAGATTTTACGGGAACAGAATTCTTCAGATGGTATGACCAGCAAGCTTTTATTGGAGCTGCCTGACGGCAATTCGGTAGAAACTGTTCTGATGCATCACGATTATGGCTACAGTGTCTGTGTTTCCAGTCAGGTTGGCTGTGACATGCACTGTGCTTTTTGTGCCAGCGGACTCAATGGCTGCGTAAGAAATCTTACGGCAGCTGAGATTATTGCTCAGGTATATCTGTTCAACAGCAGGCTTCGCAGTCGCGAGGCTGTAGTATCAAGAGTAGTGGTTATGGGCAGCGGTGAACCGATGCTGAACTATGAGCATGTAATGAATGCTTTGGATTTTCTGCATCGTGAAGATACCTGCCATATGAGTTACCGCAACATGACTGTGTCAACCTGCGGTATTATTCCCGGCATAGAGAAAATGATTGCGGACCAGAGGCCAATTAATTTGGCCATATCACTGCATGCGGTCAAAAATGATGTGCGTACCGAGCTGATGCCGGTAAATAAAGGCTATAATTTTGTACAGGTCATAGCCGCTGCGGAAAATTATGCCGTAAGCAGCGGCCGGCAGATTACTTATGAATATATCCTGCTGCAAGATAAAAATGACAGTACGGCTGATGCCGAACTGCTGAGTAATTATCTGCGGTATAAGCATGCGTCTGTAAATATCATTCCGGCAAATCCGGTGGCGGAAAAAGGGTTTCTAAGACCGTCCGCAGCGGTTATTGACAGATTTTTGAAGGTATTGCAGAAAAATAGGATTAATGCTACGGTCCGTAAGGAAATGGGCAAGGACATTGATGCTGCGTGCGGGCAACTGCGCGCCAAGTTTGCGGAGGAACAGAAAAGCAGATTATGAAAATGCAAGTAATCAGTAAAACACATGTGGGTAAGGTCCGTAATAATAATGAAGATTCACTGCTTATCAGGGAACCATATCTGTTTGCGGTTGCTGACGGAATGGGAGGCTATGCGGCCGGAGAAATTGCCAGCAGAGAAACTTTAAAGGCTTTTGAGCTCGTAACGCATAAGTTGCGTCATGGTGAGGGTGCAGATGCCCGTCAGATATTAACAGAGGCGTTTTTGAAGGCTAATGAGCATATTTATATTATGGCGCACAAAAATGCTGCATATGCAGGTATGGGAACGACGTTGACAGCTTTATACCTGCCGCAGGAAGAAAGCAGGGCTTATGCGGCGCATGTTGGCGACAGCCGGTTGTATTTATACCGTCAGGATAAACTCAGCCAGCTGACACATGATCATTCCTATGTTGCTGATTTGGTAGCTCAGGGAAAAATTACTGATAAAGAAGCTTTTTCACATCCGCAGAAGAATATGCTGCTGCAGGCAATTGGCGTGGAAGAGCAGATAAAAACGGATATTATTGAATTTAACGTACAGGCAGGCGATATCCTTTTGCTGTGCAGTGACGGTTTGTCCGATATGCTGCATGATGCGGAAATTGCCGCAGTTTTGGCACAGAATAATTTAAATGAGGCGGCAGAAATTTTAATAAAAAAATCGTTGGAAAACGGCGGCCGGGATAATGTATCTTTTATTCTGATAGCTTTGGTTGCTGCTGAGGAGGATGGCTGTGATGAAACAAACGATCTTGAATAACCGTTACGAAATAATCCGTCCTGTCGGCAGCGGCGGAATGGCCGAAGTTTTTCTGGCTCATGATAATCTATTGGACCGCAATGTAGCGATTAAAATGCTGCGCGATCAGTTTTTGGCTGATAAAGATTTACTGGAGCAGTTTAAAAGGGAAGCAAAATCAGCGGCGCGCCTTATTCATCCCTACATTATCAATATCTATGATGTTGTTTCTGAAGGTGACATTCAGTATATCGTTATGGAATATGTGGAAGGCGTAACACTGAAAGAATATTTAAAAGAACATAAGCTGCCTTTAAATGCGGTGCTGGAAATTGCCGTGCGCTTGGCGGATGCTTTGCAGCATGCGCACAGCCGTAATATTATTCACTGTGATATTAAACCGCAGAATATTCTGATTGATAAAAATCTGAATCCCAAAATTACTGATTTTGGAATTGCCAAGATGATCAGCAGTCAGACGACTGTTTATACATCGGCTGTGATGGGCTCCGTGCATTATATTTCTCCGGAACAGGCTATCGGCGGTAAAATTACTGCCAGCAGTGATGTTTATTCTTTAGGCGTAGTGCTGTTTGAAATGCTGACCGGACATGTTCCGTTTACAGGCAATACTGCTGTTTCTGTTGCCATGATGCATGCGGAAAAACCGGTACCCTTATTAAGTGATTTTATGGAAGAGGTACCTGACGGATTACAGCAGATTATTGATAAAGCTTTGGCCAAGAGGACGGAAGACAGATATAAGGATGCTGAAGAATTACGGCGAGATCTGATGAATCTGAAAATGAAGCTTTTTCCCTTCAGCAGTGACGAGTATAAAAAAGATATGCAGGCCGTTATTCCAAGCAGCCCCTCTTCGCTGCCGCGAGAAGATTGCAGCGATGATTGTGATGCAACAGTGATTATGAAGCCGATGCGCAGTACAGGTGCGGAATATCACAGGGAAACAGTTGTTAAGGAAGAACCGGTGCAGGCGGAGCAGGAGGCTGAGGATATGCCGAATCAGAAGGTTAAAAAGACTGTCAGAAAAAAATGGAATTTTACCAGAATCCTGGTGTGTGTAACGGCAGCAGTGGTGGTTCTTTCGGTAATTGCCCATTTTATATTCAACAGCAATCGTGAAGTAGTCGCTGTTCCCGACGTGGTAAATATGACTGTTGTGGAAGCGCAGCAGGCCTTGGAAGAAAAGGGCTTTGAAGTTAAACTTGAAGAAAAATACGGCAATGATGTCAAACCGGGAACGGTTATGGAACAATCACCGAAGGCCGGTGAAAAAAGAAAACAGGGCAGCACTATTTATCTGACAATCAGCAAAGGTGCTGAACTGAAAGCCATTCCCGATGTTGTGGGGATGTCGCTGACCAAAGCTGAAGCTTTACTGGAAGGCGAAGGCTATGTTATCGGGTCCATAACAAAAAAATATGTAAGTGACAAGGATATTGGCGCAGTATTGTCGCAATCACCGAAGGCCATGGATAAAGCGCCCAAGGGCAGCAAAATTAATCTGGTGGTTAATGAGGGTGAAAAAACTGTTCCCAATGTTATTGGCCAGCCTTTGGCAACTGCCAAACAATTATTGCAAAATGCCGGCCTGACGGTTGGCAGTGTTGGTTATACAAATAATGCTGCGGCCAAGGATACTGTTGTAAGCGCTGACCCTACGCCCGGAAGTCATTTATCATCCGGTGACAAAGTAAATCTGATGATTTCCTCAGGGTCCGGCAGCCAAGGAGGCAGCGGCAACAGTATTTATGTAGACTTTGTTGTACCCGGCAGCAAGGAGCAGCATGTACAGATCTATCTTTCTGACGGCAGCGGACGCCGTTTGATTTATGACGGTACGCAAAAGGGCGGCGTAAGGCTGCGTCAAAAAGTGGATGCTTCCGGTAATGCTAAAGTGCAGCTGTATTGCGACAATAAACTGATTGAGGAGAAGTCTTTGTGAGCGAATTACAGGGCAGAGTTTTAAAAAATTATAACGGTTATTACTATGTGGCTGCCAATGAACAGATTTATACCTGCAAAGTTAAAGGTAAAATGAAACAGAATCGTTTTTCCCTGGTAACAGGCGATCTGGTAGCTTTTGAGGCAGGCAATAATGATGAAGGCATGATTAAAAATGTATTGCCGCGCACCAATTTTCTGCTGCGCCCGACAATGGCCAATTTGGATTTGCTGCTGGTTACTTTTGCCTGCGTAACGCCGGATTTCAGTTTTCTGCTGGCAGATAAATTGCTGGCGCTGGCTGAACTGGCTAAAATACCGGCGGTATTGATACTGAATAAATGTGACCTGGCAAGCAGGGAATTACTGAATAGTATTGTCGGTGTATATGAGCCGATTGGTTATGAAGTATATTGTATTTCTGCTCAGGAGCAGCAGGGCATAAGCAAATTGCGTGAACGACTGCAGGGTAAGATTTGTGCTTTTGGCGGTCCTTCAGGAGTAGGCAAGTCTTCAACAATCAATGCTATTGATCCTCAGGTTAAGCTTAGGACGGGCGCGGTCAGCGAAAAAATAGGCAGAGGCAAACATACGACACGGTTTGCACAGCTATTGCCTTTTGCCGGAGGTTATCTGGCAGATACGCCTGGTTTTGGCAATCTGCTGCTGGAAGAAATGGACGCCGGGCTGCTTCCTCGGGGATTTAGGGAATTTCAGGCATATGAACATCAGTGCAGATTTTCTCCCTGTACGCATACACATGAGCCTGTCTGCGGCGTTAAGCAGGCGGCAGCGGAAGGCAGAATTGCTGCCAGCCGCTATCAGTCTTATCTGGATATTTTGCAGGAAATCAATACTTTTCAGGAAAGAGAGGGTAAAAAATTATGATTAAGATTGCACCTTCAATTTTATCAGCCGACTTTGCCTTTCTGGCTGATGAAATAAAAAAGATTGAACTGGCTGGAGCCGATTGGGTTCATATCGATGTTATGGATGGTTTATTTGTGCCTAATTTGACTTTCGGCGCTCCGGTAGTGCAGAAAATAAGAAAAGTTACCGATTTATTTTTTGACTGTCATTTGATGGTGGAAAATCCTGAAAAGTATATTGCTGATTTTAAAAAGGCCGGTGCGGATCAAATTGTAGTTCATGCAGAAGCAACCAAGCATCTGCATCGCTGCATTCAGCAGATTAAAGCGGAAGGAATGAAGGCTGGGGTGGCTTTAAATCCGGCTACCTCGCTGACTGCTATAGAAGAAATCCTGCCTTATGTGGATATGGTACTGTTGATGACTGTTAATCCTGGTTTTGGCGGTCAGTCTTTCATTGAAAGCATGGTGCCTAAAATTCAGCGTCTGGCCGCAATGATTAAGGAGCGCCGGCTGAATATAGATATACAGGTTGACGGCGGCATTAATGACAAAACAGCCAAGCTGGTAAAAGCAGCCGGAGCCAACGTTTTGGTGGCTGGTTCATATGTTTATGGCGCAGCAGATGTACAGGCTGCTATCAGCAGTCTGCGCGGCTGAACAGCGTCAGTGTAAATTTTGTGAACTTTCCGGTTGTTTATTGAAAAAAACAGAAGTCCTGTATATAATATGAATATAGTATCTTTGCTGTCTGCTTTCGGCAGCAGTGAAAAATATAAAACAACCTTTGGGGCAGGGTGAGATTCCCTACCGGCGGTAAAGTCCGCGAGCCGGAAGGCATGAACAGGTGCAATTCCTGTACCGACAGTATAGTCTGGATGATAAAAGGTGAAGCTGATAAATTTTACCGCATTCTTACCTGAAGGTTAAGAGTGCGGTTTTATTTTGCGGTGAGGTTATTATGACAGAAGAAAAATATATGCTGCGTGCTCTGGAGCTGGCACAAAAGGCGGAAGGGGAAACCAGCCCCAACCCCATGGTAGGATGTGTGCTGGTTGATGAGCAGGGTGTTATTGTCGGTGAAGGTTATCACCATAAAGCGGGAGAGACCCATGCAGAGGTAAATGCCCTGCGGGCAGCCGGTGAGCGGGCCAAAGGTGCGACAGCCTATGTAACCTTGGAGCCGTGTTCTCATTACGGGCGTACGGGTCCGTGCTGCAAAGCTCTGGCAGAAGCCGGTGTCAGTAAAGTTGTGGCGGCATGTATGGACCCCAATCCTAAAGTAGCAGGACGTGGTCTGGAATATCTGAGGCAGGCGGGGATTGAAGTAGCATGCGGATTATGTGAACAGCAGGCTAAAAAGCTTAATGAAAAATTTTTTTGCTGGATTACAAAAAACAGGCCGTTTATCAGTCTGAAATACGCCATGACTTTAGATGGAAAAATTGCTGCGGCCACAGGCGACTCCAAGTGGATTACCGGAGAAGAAGCACGGAAATTTGCTCATCGTCTGCGCAGGCAGCATGATGCGGTACTTGTGGGTATTGGTACAGTTCTGGCTGATGATCCTGAACTGACTACGAGAATGGTGCAAGGCAAAAATCCTGTAAGAGTAATATTGGACAGCAAACTGCGAATACCATTGCAGGCCAAGGTGCTGAATGATTCGGCTCCTACCATAATTTTTACAGGTAAAGATGCAGCGGCTGAAAAAATCGCTATGCTTGAGGAAAAACAGGTTGATGTTATAACTTTAGCTGCGTCAGACGGTAAATTGCCTTTGCCGCAGGTCATTGCAGAGCTGAGTAAACGCAATATTACCAGTGTGCTGGTTGAGGGCGGCAGTGCCGTCCATGGAGCCTTTTATGATTGTGGCTTGGCAGATCGTATTTATGCCTTTATTGCTCTAAAGGTAATTGGCGGCGCCAAAGCACTGACGCCGGTAGGAGGCAGCGGCAGCGGTAAAATTGCGGAAGGCTGGCTTTTGCAGGAAACGGAATGTCATAAACTGGGTGACGATATACTGTTGACCGGTTTAATCGGAAAGGGAGGCTGCTGATATGTTTACTGGACTGGTAGCTGAGCTGGGAACCGTACAGCTGCTGCGCAGAGAAGGTTCTTCCTATCATTTGACGGTGTCTGCGGCAAAAGTAATGCATAATTTAAAAATAGGAGACAGCGTTGCTGTAAACGGAGCCTGTTTGACGGTAGTAAATATTAATGATCAGCAGTTTACGGCTGATGTAATGCCTGAGACAGTACGGTTGACTAATATCGGCAGCCTGCAGGCTGGCGACAAGGTAAATCTGGAGCGCACTTTACGTTTATGTGATGGCCTTGACGGACATATTGTCAGCGGTCATGTAGAAGGCCTTGGAACGATTACAGGCAAAAAGCCGGAAGGAATTGCGGTGGCTGTACGTATTGATACGGAAGCAAGACTGTTAAAATATATTATTCCCAAAGGCAGCATTGCCATAGACGGCATCAGCCTGACAGTGACTAAGGTGGATGATTGCGGCTTTTCCGTAGCTATTATTCCTCATACAGCTAAGGAAACAACTTTGGGCTTTAAAAATATTGGTGATAAGGTCAATTTAGAAACGGACATCATCGGCAAATATGTGGAAAAAATGATGGGCTTGGGAGATAATAAACAAACTGCGGCGGTTTTGAATAAAAATATGCTGATGGAAAACGGATTTCTGTGAGAGGTGACAGCAGTGGAAGAAAAATTTAAGTATAATACGATTGAAGAAGCAATTGCAGCGATTAAAGCAGGAAAAATGGTTCTGGTGACGGATGATGAGGATCGTGAAAACGAAGGTGACCTGATAATGGCCGCAGAGTTATGCACTCCGGAAGCAATTAATTTTATGGCTCGAGAAGCCCGCGGTCTGATTTGTATGCCTGCAGCAGGAGAAATAATGGATAAACTGCAGTTTGGGGCCATGGTCAGCAAAAATACGGATAACCATGAAACAGCTTTTTCCGTGTCCATAGACCATGCAGACACGACTACAGGTATTTCAGCATTTGAACGCGCCTATACGATGAAAAAATGTGCGGAAGAAAATGCACAGCCCGGAGATTTTCGCAGACCTGGACATGTATTTCCGCTGCGTGCGCGTGAAGGCGGCGTACTGGTAAGAACTGGACACACGGAAGCAACCGTGGATTTGTGCCGTCTGGCAGGCTTAAAACCTGTAGGCGTTTGCTGTGAAATCATGAATGATGACGGACATATGGCACGTACACCGGACCTCGTAGAGTTTGCGCATAGACATGATTTGGTATTTATTACCGTAGCTGATCTTGTAGCTTACAGAAAGGCTCATGAAAAGATGGTTCACAGAGCCGCCGAGGCTGATTTGCCCAGTAAATACGGTAAATTCAGAATTATTGCCTATGAAAACGATTTGGATGATCTGTGCCATGTGGCAATAGTAAAAGGTGAAATTGCCGGTAAAAAAGATGTTTTGGTAAGAGTACATTCCGAATGCCTGACAGGTGATGCCCTGGGCAGCCTGCGCTGTGACTGCGGCGATCAGCTGGCCAATGCTCTAAGGATGATTGAAAAAGAAGGATGCGGCGCCGTTATTTACATGCGCCAGGAAGGCCGCGGCATCGGCTTGGCCAATAAGATCAGAGCATATGCTCTGCAGGATCAGGGTCTGGATACTGTGGAAGCCAACGTACGTCTGGGATTTGCTCCGGATTTGCGTGATTATGGTATAGGTGCGCAGATTCTTGCAGATTTGGGCCTGACCAGTATTCGTCTGATAACTAATAATCCTGCCAAACGCATCGGTTTGTCCGGTTATGGTATTACGATCACTCAACGTGTACCTCTGGTTATTGAACCAAATGAGTATAATGAACATTATCTTGATGTTAAGGAAGAAAAAATGGGGCATGAGCTGCATTGCTCCTGCTGTCATAAATAAGGAGGCTGAATTATGCAAGTATTGGAAGGTAAACTGACTGCAAAAGGAATGAAGGTGGCTATTGTTGTAGCCCGTTTTAACGAATTTATTACCAGCAAGCTGTTAAGCGGCGCTGTGGACTGCCTGAAAAGACATGAAGCGGAAGATAATGATATTACGGTTGCATGGGTGCCCGGTGCTTTTGAAGTTCCGCTTGCCGCCAAAAAACTGGCTGCCACCGGCAAATATGATGCGATTATCTGTCTTGGCGCCGTAATCCGCGGGGCTACACCGCATTTTGATTATGTATGTGCGGAGGCTTCCAAGGGCATAGCGCATGTAAGTCTGGAATACGGTTTGCCTGTAGCCTTCGGCATTCTTACTACGGAAAATATTCAGCAGGCTGTGGAACGTGCAGGTACCAAAGCCGGTAATAAAGGCGTAGATGCAGCAATGACTGCTATTGAAATGGTAAATCTTTTTAAGGAAATGTAAACAGATTTCGCAAAGCCAGAGGCAGAACCTCTGGCTTTTTGCTTGCGGGAAGATAAGCTTGTATTTCAGTATGGCAGTCTATATAATAAAATAGACGCGTAAGAGTGAAAAATCAGAGAGGAGATTTTTTATGCAGGATGTATTAACAAAAGCAACCATAGATGGTGTACGTATTTATGCTTTATGCACGACTAATCTGGTTAATGAACTTACCAAGAAACAAAACTGCTCTCATTTGGCCAGTGCAGCTCTGGGCAGAGCAATGAACGGGGCATTGCTGCTGGCAGCCACGATGAAGGATAATGAACGTATTACGCTGCGCTTAAAGGGTGACGGACCGATAGGTGAAGTAGTAGCTGATGCTGAAGGCTGCTGTGTGCGCGGGTATGTGGAGAATCCGGATGTGTTTTTGCCGCTAAAAGAAGGTAAATTAGATATTGGCGGTGCTATCGGTAAGGGAAACATTATTGTTACCCGTTATTTGCAAAATGCAGAACCGTTTACCGGTTATTGTGAACTGCAGGACGGAGAAATTGCCAGCGATCTAACAAAATATCTCTATGTTTCCGAGCAGACTCCGGCTTCAGTAGCTTTGGGGGTGCTGGTCAATAAAGAAGGAGATGTTATTGCTTCCGGCGGATATTTTGTTCAGGCAATGCCCGGCTGCGCTGACGAAGTATTGGAGAAACTGGAAAACAATATCACCATGATGCCCTATGTTTCACAGCTTTTGGAAATTGGCTATGATCCGGAAAAAATTATTAAGATTATCGGCAGAGGTCTGGATGTGGATATTAAGGAATCAGTGCCGGTACAGTTCAAATGCCGCTGCAGCCGCGAAAAGCTTCTGCATGCCTTAGCCTCCTTGAATAGTGATGCTCTGCATGAACTGGAGCAGGATGAAGAAACAGAAGTTCACTGCCAGTTCTGCAATTCTACTTATGTATTTTCACAACAGGAAATTCATGACCTGGCTGCTCACAAGCAGCAATCTTGACAAAGCGAACTTTTGTTTGTATAATTAAAAACAGTTAAAACGAAAAGTCAGGAGGACCTAATCATGGATAATGAAAAAATGAAAGCTCTTGATATGGCAATGCGCCAGATTGAAAAGGATTTTGGCAAAGGATCTATTATGCGTCTTGGCGAAGCCAGAGCTAAAATGAATATAGAAGTTATTCCTACCGGAGCATTGTCGCTGGATATTGCACTGGGAGTAGGAGGTATTCCGCGCGGACGTGTTATTGAAATTTATGGTCCTGAATCTTCCGGTAAAACTACTGTTGCGCTGCATATGATCGCCGAAGCGCAGAAAATGGGCGGTTATGCCGCTTTTATCGATGCGGAACATGCTTTGGATCCAGAGTATGCACGTCATCTTGGCGTTGATGTAGATAATCTTTTAATTTCTCAGCCGGATAATGGTGAGCAGGCCTTGGAAATTGCTGATGCGCTTGTACGCAGCGGTGCCATTGATATCATTGTTATCGACTCGGTTGCAGCATTAGTTCCGCGTGCCGAAATTGAAGGCGAGATGGGCGATTCTCATGTCGGCCTGCAGGCAAGATTAATGAGTCAGGCTCTGCGCAAATTGACAGGCCTAATTGCCAAATCCAAATGTGCAACTATTTTCATTAACCAGATCCGTGAAAAAGTCGGCGTTATGTTCGGCAGTCCGGAAACTACTACCGGCGGCCGCGCGTTAAAATTCTATTCGACAATACGCATGGATGTTCGCCGTATTGACACTCTAAAGAACGGCAATGATATGATTGGCAGCAGGACCAGAGTAAAAGTAGTAAAAAATAAAATTGCTCCTCCGTTCAAACAGGCAGAGTTTGACATCATGTACGGGCAGGGAATTTCTCATGAAGGCTGTCTGGTTGATTTAGGAGCAGAGCTGGAAGTAATCAATAAGAGCGGCGCCTGGTATTCTTATGGTGACATCCGTTTGGGACAGGGCAAAGAAAAAGTTAAGGAGTTCCTGCGTGATAATCCGGAAATTGCTCAGGAAATTGAAAATAAAATCCGAAGCATGACTATTGCTAAGCCAGTGGATAATCCGGCTGAGGAAAATACAGCTAATGTGGAAACAATCTTCAAAGAAGAAATTTGATAATGAGCTGCAGGTTTATGACTGTGCGCTGACTCTTTTAAATTATCGGGATTACTGCGAGAAGGAAATGCATGACAAGCTGCTGCGCAAAGGAGCGTCTGCGGAGCAGGCCGCCGCAGCAGTTAAAAAGCTGCTTGCTTATGGATTGATTGATGAAAGACGCTATGCCCAGCGTGTTTATGAAGCATGGCTGAGCAAGCGTTATTATGGCCGGCAGCATTTGCTTTTTGAACTGCAGCGCAAGCATGTTTCAGAACAGTATATTGCAGAGATTATGGATAATTTCACGGAGCAGGAAGAAGCTGAACACGCACGGGCCGCAAGTAAGCTTTTTATGCAGCGAAATGCAAAAAAAATACAGTGTCCCGCTGACAAAAAAATATATGCAGCGGCTGCCAGATTTATGGCGGCACGCGGCTTTACAACAAGATATGTACATTTTATACTGGATAAATTACGCTTTACTGACGATATGTAGTGTGTATGCCTGTGCGGCATAACTTGACATTTTGCTTTATATTCATTAAAATGTAATTATCCAATCGTGTTAATTTGTGTCTTGTTTCTCACAAGGTAACATTCATTTGTTGCCTTGTTTTTTGCCCTTTTTCAGAATTTTATAATACTAAATAATATAGATTAGAGGATTCAATGGAATAAGGACATTTTTAACAGGCCCGTAAAAAGAGCCTGTTGTTAGTATGTAAAAAAATTATGGAAAATATTGATTCAGGAGGTGAAGATTATTTTAGAACTAATTGGTACTGCCGTTGTCGTTGGTATTGCCGGTGGTGCAGTAGGCTATCTGGTACGCAAAAATGTTGCTGAAGGCAAGATTGCTACAGCCGAAGAAACTGCGTTGCGTATTATTCAGGATGCCGAACAGGCTGGCGAAACTAAACGTAAAGAAGCGATGATGGAGGCAAAAGAGGAAATTCATCGTATGCGTTCGGAAATGGAACGTGAAAATAAAGACCGACGTGCTGATTTGCAGCGCCAGGAACGACGCCTTCTGCAGAAGGAAGAAAACCTGGATAAGAAAATTGACTCTTTCGAAAGAAAGGAAGAAAAGCTTGCTTCCAAAGAAGCAAGATTAAATGCCGCCCAGGAAAAAGTGGATGCTTTGTATCAAAAGCAGGTGGAAGAACTGGAAAGATTGTCAGGTTTGACCAGTGATGAAGCTAAACAGGAACTGCTTGCTTCCCTGGAAGATGAAGTAAAGCATGAATCTGCAATGCTGATTAAGGATTTGGAACAGCAGGCCAAAGATGAAGCTGATAAAAAAGCCCGTGAAATTATTTCTTTGGCCATTCAGCGTTGTGCTGCCGATCATGTGGCTGAAACAACCGTATCCGTTGTTGGTCTGCCCAATGACGAAATGAAGGGTCGTATTATTGGCCGCGAAGGCAGAAATATCAGAACTCTGGAAACCCTGACCGGCATTGATCTGATTATTGATGATACTCCGGAAGCTGTTATCATTTCCGGTTTTGATCCGGTTCGCCGCGAAGTTGCCCGCATTGCTCTGGAAAAATTAATCAATGATGGACGTATTCATCCTTCACGTATTGAAGAAATGGTTGAAAAAGCCCAGAAAGAAGTGGAGCAGAAGATCAAGGAAGCCGGCGAACAGGCTACCTTTACTGTAGGCGTACATGGCTTGCATCCTGAACTCATCAAGCTGCTTGGCCGGTTGAAATATCGTACCAGCTATGGCCAAAATGTTTTGAACCATTCTATTGAAGTTGCCAGTCTGGCAGGTATTATGGCGTCTGAACTTGGTGTTGATGTGGTTCTGGCCAAGAGAGCAGGTTTGCTGCATGATATCGGTAAAGCAATTGATCATGAAATGGAAGGTTCCCATATAGAAATTGGTGCGGAAATTGCTAAAAAATTCCGCGAATCCGATTTGGTTATCAATGCCATTATGGCACATCATGGTGACGTTGAACCTAAGAGCGTGGAAGCAGTGCTGGTTGCTGCTGCTGATGCTGTTTCTGCTGCCCGTCCGGGAGCAAGACGTGAAACTCTTGAAAGTTATTTGAAGCGTTTAACTCGATTGGAAGAGATTTCTGAATCTTTTGAGGGTGTTGAAAAATGCTATGCCGTACAGGCCGGCCGTGAAATACGCATTATGGTTAAACCTGAGGTTATTGACGATGCTGCTGCCGTACTGCTGGCACGTGATATTTCCAAGAAGATTGAAGCTGAAATGGAATATCCCGGACAGATTAAAGTTGTTATTATCCGAGAAACACGAGCAGTGGATTACGCTAAATAATCTTAAAAATAAAATCCCGGCAGATTTTCTGTCGGGATTTTTTACATATTAGTTACAGACGCAGCATGTCTGAGAAATGAATTTATGTTATAATATATTGAGTAATTTGTGGAGGTTGGCTGAAATGAGAATTGAAGGAGCGGGCGGTTGTTTCGATAACCGTTTTTATGAAATTGATATTGATGTAGCCTGGAATATTATTATGCTATGCATCAATGAAATGGGTGTTACGATTGACTCCGTTGATGCGGAAAAGCGTTTAATTCATTTTCATAATAAGAAAAAAATCATGCAGATTGCCGTGCAGCAGCTTGATGAAGAAACGGTGCAGATTATTATGGACGCTACTAAGGAAAGACTGCAGATTTATAACTGGAAAAGAGAGACTAAAGAAGTTAATCTTTTTTATGATTTATTTGAAAATAAACTGCGTGAATACAGAGCTTTTATTTTGTGTCCTCAATGCAGCGCTAAAATCAGTTCCCTGGCTAAATTTTGTCCGGAGTGCGGCGCAAAACTTAAATAAACAAAAAGAAACCAAATACCTTATGGTATTTGGCTTCTTTTTAAGTTCAATTACATAGCGCGGTTAACTTTACCGGAACGCAGGCAGCGGGTGCAAACGTTAATACGTTTAACAGAACCTTCTACAACTGCTCTTACTTGTTGAATGTTAGGTTTCCAAGCACGTTTAGTGTGTCTATTGGAGTGGCTGACGTTGTTGCCAGCGAGTTTTCCTTTACCGCAAACTTCGCAAATAGATGCCATGAATTCCCACCTCCTTGAACGTATTAAGGCACATTGCATCAAATTTAACAAAAGTATCATATCATAAACAAACAATAAAAGCAAGTAAATTTTAAGGCAGGTAAGATAATTTATGTGGTGGAAAGAGTCTGTGACAACGCTGAAAGGGATTGGACCTAAGAAAGCTGCTGATCTGGCAGCGTTAAATATTTTCACCGTCGGTGATTTATTATGCTATTATCCGCGGCAGGATGCCTATTTGGATTATTCAAGGCTGAAAAAGATTCGGGAGCTGGCAACTGATGGCTCTAAACAGGTGTTTCAGGGAACCGTGTTCAGGGTGCGTGACAGTTTTCAGGGGCGGGGACGCAAATTTACGGTGGTTACGGTTCGTGATGAGACCGGCTATGCCGATCTGTATTTTTTTATGCAGCAAAGATATATGGCCAAGAAGTTTAAAGCGGATGAGAAACTGCTGATTACCGGGCGTGTCAAGCAGGGACGTACGGCGAAAATGGTTTCGGAAGTTTTCTGCCAAGATGCTGAAGGAGAAAATAACCTGTTGGGAATCTGGCCCGTATATAGTTTGACCGGAGCCGTTACCCAGAAAAATATGCGACAGTGGATTCGTTTAGCTTTGACTAAGGCAGCGGCAGAAAATCTGCCGGAAAGTTTACCCGATGAGGTTTTGAGTTATTGTCATTTTACTGACCGGCTGACAGCACTGAAAAATATTCATTTTCCGGCAAATTGGGAAAGCCTGCATCAGGCCCAGCGGCGATTTATTTTTGAAGAACTATTTTTGCTGCAGTGCGGGCTGCTTTATTATCGTCAAAACCGCAATGATGAAAAACACGGCGTCAAACATGGACGGGACGGCGAGCTTATACAGAAAGTACTGGACCAGTTGCCGTTTTCACTGACAGCAGCTCAGAAACAAGCATGGCAGGACATCTCCTTGGATATGCAGGACATAAAACCAATGCATCGAATTTTGCAGGGGGATGTTGGTAGCGGCAAAACGGTTATCAGTGCCTTGGCCTTGGCTAAAGCTGCCGAAAATGGCTTTCAGGGATGTCTGATGGCTCCCACGGAGATTTTAGCGCAGCAGCACTATAAAACCTTGCAGGAATATTTTGCGCCTACAGGCATTACGGTAGGACTTCTTACCGGCAGTCTGAAAACCAGGGAGAGAGGAATATTGCTGCAAGGTCTGGCAGACGGCAGTATTGACATAGTGGTTGGAACGCATGCACTTATACAGCAGGACGTATGCTTTCAGAAGTTATCGCTGGTAATTACGGACGAGCAGCACAGATTTGGTGTCGGTCAGAGAGCCGCTCTTGCCGGTAAGGCGTCAGATGCTCCGGATGTATTGGTTATGACTGCTACGCCCATACCGCGTACATTAGCGTTGACTGTTTACGGCGATCTTGATGTTTCGCTGATGAAAGGAAGGCCGCCGGGACGGCAAAAGATTCAGACTCTTTGTTATACGGATGAGAAAAGAGCAGAGGTTTATCAGGGACTATTGCGTTTAATACAAAAAGGCAGGCAGGCGTATATAGTTTGTCCTTTAATCGGCGAGTCGGAAATGCTGGGAGCACGCAGCGCCGAAAGTGTTTATGATGAATTGCGCCATGGAATTCTCAAAGATGTAAAAATAGCTCTGCTGCATGGCAGGCTGAAAGACAGTGAGAAAAATGCTATTATGCAGGCGTTTGCCGCAGGACAGATTGATGTACTTGTGAGTACTACGGTTATTGAAGTTGGTGTCAATGTCCCCAATGCGGTACTGATGGTTGTAGAAAATGCTGAACGCTTTGGATTGGCTCAGCTCCATCAGTTGCGCGGACGGGTAGGCAGAGGAAATGAACAGTCCTATTGTGTGCTTTTGACGGCTGCTGATAATACGGAAACTCTGGCACGCCTGCAGGTACTGCATGACAGTGACGACGGCTTTTATCTGGCCGAGCAGGATTTACGGCTGCGCGGGGCCGGACAGCTATTTGGCATGAGGCAGCATGGATTGCCTGATTTGCGAATTGCTGATATAATTCGTGATACGGAAATTATTGTTCAGGCGCGCAAGATGGCGCAGAAGTTGCTTACAGATAATAAGCATAACCGGTCCTTTGTCCAGGAATTGGTAGAAAGACAGTTTGATGACAGATTTCATATGATTTTTAATTCATGAAGGGGTAAATTTTGTTGGAAAAATTAGATAAAAAAGAACTATTAAAGAATCCAGACCTGATTACCAAAATAGTAGTAATTGGTCTTTTTGCAATTCTTATTGCCGCCATTAATTATTTTGCCGAGGGCTTTTTCAGCAAGACATTTGCTTTGGCCATTAACGGGGACGTACAGGGTTTAGTGGAGTATCTGCGCTCGTATGGCAATTGGGCCATAGTAATCAGCTTTTTGCTGGACGTACTGATTAATGCGGGCAGCATATTTCCCTCAATCTTTTTGTCTACGGCCAACGGCCTGATTTTTGGCCTGCCGCTGGGCATCGTTATTTCCTGGCTGGCTGAGACTACCGGGGTATTTATAAGTTTCTTATTGATGCGTTTTTTGTTTCGCAATACAGCTGAAAAAATTATTGCCAAAAGTGACAGCTTAAAGCATATTGATGAAGCCAGCGGCAAGCACGGCTTAGAGTGGATGGCTTTTGCCAGAGCATTGCCTTACTTTCCTTCTGGGATACTGACTGCAGTAGGTGCCGTAAGCTCTATAAGCATCAAAGATTATTTGATTGCTAATTTAATTGGTAAATTTCCATCTACCGCCCTGGAAGTTGTTATTGGGCATGATATTGTTAATTTTCAGCAGAACAGTGATCGTCTGGCAGTTTTGATTGTTGTTGTGGCGCTGATTTTTTTTGGATATAGTAAATACAGAAAAAATAGGTAATGTTAAATTTAGGTTAATTATGGCCGTATCAGACAGGGCTTTGCTGAGATGGTGCAGAACTGTTATGAATACTTACGAAGCGGATATTCAGGAGGTTCATGATGAATAGTTATTCTTTGCCATTATTTATGCAGGTCAAAAGCAATGCCGTGGCTGATCTGCAGAAAAATTTACGGATGTATCTGCCCAAGCAGGCTGCGAAAAAGACATTGATTTTAACTACAGCCGGGCTGCTGCAGACATTGCATGATAAAGTAAAAATTATGCTGGAACAGCTTCCGGATTATGAAGTTGTAACAGTGCAGCGCAGTTCTTTTGATTTTGCGGTAGAAGTAGCCAAGAAAATTTCCATGAACGGAATAGGATTAATTATCGGATTTGGCGGCGGTACGGCTTTGGATACTGCAAAATATGCGGCTTTTGTAGCCAGCGTGGCTTATATTGCTATTCCAACGGCTCTGAGCAATGATGGCGTCTGCTCTCCGGTATCGGTACTATATGCCCAAAATGAACGCAAACATTCCTTTACTTCTAAAATTCCCGATGGGTTATTGATTGATACTGATATTATTTTAAATACACCGCGTATTTTGCTGGAAGCGGGAGTAGGTGATACCATCAGCAATTATACGGCATTGTATGACTGGCGTTTGGGCTGCGAAGAAAATGATGACCGTCCCAATGATTTTGCCTATATGCTTTCAGAAAATGCCTTTAATTCGCTGCTGTATTCAGAAGCCAAGTCTTTAAAAACAGTACCGGGAATCAAAATGCTGGCCGAATCGTTAGTGCTGAGCGGTCTGTCCATGCATATTGCCGGAAATTCAAGGCCCTGCAGTGGTTCAGAGCATTTATTCTGTCACGCGATGGATGAGTTATTTGAACATAATATTCCGCATGGTATTTTAGTTGCCATGGGGAGTATTACAGCTTGTCTTCTCCAGCAGCGGGATTATAAAATTCTATTGGGCTTTCTTGATGCCTATAAGGTTTCCGCCAATCCCCTGCGTCATGGTGTGACTGAGGAGCAGTTCGTTCAAGCCTGGATGTTTGCGCCGCAGGTACGCAAAGATAGATATACCATATTAAATAAAATAGAGATGAACGAAGCCTTATTCCATCAATATTATCAGCAGATGTGTATTGAATGCCGATGAGAATAGAATAACCCCTGCATCTTAAAGTGTGCAGGGGTTATTGCTTTGCTTAATACTGGGAATATTCCAGAACTTCGCCGTCATCGAAACTTATATATGTTGGCTGAATTTTCCAATTAGTTTTGGTTAAATCTAATGCAAGTAAAGCATTGTCAGCCGGCAAAGTCTTATTTAAAATTTTATGATTGTTAAGCACCTGAGTATTTCCGGGAGGCAGTACCCCGTTGAATCTTTCAGGATAAGAATAGATAAGATTATTTTCGGCATCAAAAACTTCAATATCATAATAAATACGATTAATATTTTTCTGCGTATTGTTTTTTACGGTAACCAAAGCAGAGAGAATATGTTCATTATTTTCTTCTTTAATGGACAGCTGCTGACTGATGATTTCCAGAGAGGTGTTCAGCTTATCTAATGTGGGCTTGTGCAGAGAAGCAGCGGAGGCTTTTTGTGCAGCGTTTATTTGCACGATAAAATCTACCAGATTGGTAATTTCCTTAATCTGCCAAGTGCCTGATTCATTAAGAGACATTTTAAGTTTTAAAGCGAAGTCCTTATCTAATTGGTTGTGATGAATTAAAAGGGATACAACGGCCTGGTCTTGCTGTGAGCTTTCTAAAACAATGTCCTTGATTTTAAGCTGCTCAAGATTGATTTTTTTCTCAATATTGTTGCGCATGGCATCCGTTACCGGATTATGACGCGGTTTGGGAGGCTGATTTTCAGCTGCCTGATCTTCTGTCTGTTGCTGAGCTTTAGGATCTTTGCCTGCTACGGCCGCTTTCGCTTCATCAGCCATTAAATCGATGACAGCCGGTTTGAGCATATGCAAGATGCCCATGGCAAAGGGGTTATTGATTACTGAATCATTGTTTATTTTGCTTTCAGCCAAAATGACATCTTCAAAAGCCTTATCCAGAACGGAATTGAGATCTACATATTTTTCAAATTTTTCTACATCATGCTGCTGGACGGAAGTGCGAACTTCATTGACAGCATATAAAGGCGTTTTGCACCAATACAGAAAATAATATCCCAGACCTGCCAGTATCAGCAGAATGGGGATGATAAATAAAAATTTTTTCTTGTTATTGAACATCTTATGTCATTCCTTACTTTAAAGATTTTCAAGGAAATATTAGTTTTCTTGCATTATATTTTAGCCATCTTAGAAGCAGATTTCAATACCTGATACTAATTTTTGAATTAAAAATTTTTAAAATAAAAAGGCAAGATAAAAAATCTTGCCTTGTAGCATCAGTTACCAGTAATAGCGTTGGTTCAGACCGGTACGCAGGTTTAGCGCAATGTCTGGCCAGTTATCGTGGAAAAGCTGATAAATTTTTTTGCCTTCTTCGATTGTTATAATGGAGGAGCAGTCTTTATTGGATTCAAATTCTGCTTCTGACAGGAGCTGTGAGCTAAGGGGATTGAAGCGAAAGCTTGCAAAATCTTCGTTATCTGACAGCACTATTTCGATAGCTTTGATATCGTCTTTATAAAATCGTAAGGGTGCTGATTCGTGCAGAGGATCATAAATATCTGCATGATCAGCATACAGATAAATTTTCAGAGAATTATTGGTAAAAATAGCCTTGGGATTAAAGGTGTTCTCCAGTGAGCTGAGAATCCTTTTGTAATCTTCCAAAGCCTGGGCTTTTTTTGCTTCCAGAGCCTTGATTTGCATGTCCAGACGGGCGATTTTATCGCTGATAAACTTGAGCTGTAATTCTTTACTATTTTGATCCATAACTGAACACCTCTTTATTAATGGAATTATATAGTTAGTATATCATTAAAAATATGCTTCTTGAAGAATAAATGAATTAAAAAAATAAATTTTCTGATAATAATGGTAAATTAAAACCTACCCTTGTCGTAGTACTTATGTTTTAGGTATAATATTATAATATGAATAAAAAATTACTTAGCTTTTTAGACTGTTATTTTATGGAGGAATGAAATGCAGAGCAAAAAAAATACTTACTATATATTTAATTACGGTTGTCAGATGAATGCCAGCGATACTGAGCATTATGCAGGGCAGTTGGAAGAGATGGGTTATGTTCCGGCTGAGGATTTTCATACGGCTGATGTGATTATAGTTAATACATGCTGTGTGCGTGAAAGTGCGGAAAAGAAGATTGCCGGTAAAATAGGTGAACTGAAAGCTGTCAAAACTGCGCATCCGCAGACGGTTATCTGTGTTGCGGGCTGCATGGCGCAAAAAGACGGCGATAAACTGTTGAAGAAACATCCGCAGGTAGATTTGCTTTTAGGAACGGCTTACGTTAATGATTTTAAAAGTATTTTAGCTGATTATCTGTCCGACCGTCAGGGCGGCGTTTATACAGATCTTACAATTCATCAGAGTGAGTTTGAAGGCAAAATGGTGCGGCAGAGTTCTTTTGCTGCCTGGATTCCCATTATGTATGGCTGCAATAATTTCTGTACTTATTGCATTGTTCCCTACGTGCGCGGACGAGAACGCAGCAGGGACATTGAAAATATTGTAGCGGAAATTGAACAGGCGGTAAAAGAAGGCTATAAAGAATTTACTCTGTTAGGACAAAATGTTAATTCCTATGGCAAGGACTTTGGGGAACAGGATGCGTTTGCCAAATTACTGCGCCGCGTTAACGAGATTAATGGCATAGAGCGTATTCATTATATGACCAGTCATCCTCGCGATATGAACGAAGAAGTTATCAAAGCTGTTGCGGAATGTGAACATGTCTGCGAAAACTTTCATGTACCCTTCCAGTCCGGCAGTAATGAAATTTTAAAGAAAATGAACAGAGGATACAGCAGAGAAAAATATCTGGAATTGATTAAACTGATTCGCCAATATGTTCCTGATGCTGCCATTACAACTGATATTATTGTCGGCTTTCCCGGTGAGACGGAAGCTGATTTTCAGGATACTTTAAATTTAGTGCAGGAAGTTGGCTTTGATGCGGCATTTACTTTTATTTATTCAAAACGCAGCGGCACGCCGGCAGCTAAAATGACGGAGCAGGTACCGCTGGAAATTAAAAAACAGCGTCTTAATCAATTGATGGAAGCGCAAAATGCCAGCAGTCTGCGCTGTAATGAAAAGCTGGTAGGACAGCAAGTAGAAGTGCTGGCGGAAGGTCCCAGCAAAAATCCGGCAGTATGGACCGGTCGCACCAGGACCAATAAGCTTGTCTTATGGCCGGCAGAGGGTAAAAACTATTATCCTGGCGAGAAGGTCATGGTGCTGGTAGATACTGCTCAGACCTGGTTGGTGAAAGGCAAGGCGGTGCAGGATGAGTAATTATACTCCTATGGTGCAGCAATATCTTGATGTTAAAAAAGAGCATCAGAATGAGCTGTTGTTTTTCCGTTTAGGAGATTTTTATGAAATGTTTTTTGAAGATGCGATTACGGCATCAAGAGAACTGAATATTACGCTGACTAAAAGAGCCGGCGGTATGGATAATATGCCCATGTGCGGCGTTCCGTATCATTCTGTAGACGGATATATTGCTAAATTAGTCAAAAAGGGCTATCGTATTGCCATCTGCGAACAGATTGAAGATCCCAAGCTGGCTAAGGGCATTGTGCAGCGCAAGGTAATTAAGATTATAACTCCGGGTACGGCGATTAACGAACAGGTTTTGGATGATAAGCGCAATCGTTATTTGGTGTTTTTATGCGAAGCGGAAGATGTTATCTGTCTGGCAGCGGCTGATGTATCCACTGGTGAGTGCCTGTGGTTTGCCGCCAGCGGTGCGGAACGATTGTTAGAGATAACTGAACAGCTTTTCCGTCTGCAGCCTGCTGAAATTGTTATTAAGGATGAACCTGCACAATGGCAGCAGCTGCGGCAATGGCTGCACAGTAAATTGCCTGAATGCGCGGTAAGCAATTATCAGGAAGCTGCCGGGCAATATTTTTCCGTACATTTTACTGATATCAATGTACGGCCTTTAGTACGGATGACAGTAGAATATTTGCTTGACTATCTGCATGCGACCGTAATGTCGGATTTAACGCATATCAACAGACTGCGGGAAATTGTTAAGAATACTTTCATGCAGCTGGATGCTACCGCTATCCGTAATCTGGAATTGGTTAAAAATATGCGTGACGGTTCACGGCGGGGGACGCTGATGGATATTCTTGACTTTACCAGTACCTCCATGGGAGCGCGCAGACTGCGCAACTGGATCGAGTGCCCGCTGCTGGACTTGGGTCAGATTATTGAGCGTCAGGAGGCCGTGGCGGAACTTTTGGATAAAACAGTGCTGCGGGATGCGTTGACGGATAGACTAAAAACAGTTTTTGATCTGGAACGTATCATTTCCCGCATCGAAGTGGGCAGTGCCAATGCCCGTGATATGGTGGCATTGCGTACTTCCTTATCAGTGCTGCCGGAAATACATGAGCTGCTTGAACAGTGCGGCAGCGTCAAGCTGCAGAAGATTTGCCGCGGTTTGCATCTGCATGAAGATTTGCATAGTATTTTGCAGCAGGCCATTGTTGATGAACCGCCTTTTTCCGTGCGTGAGGGCGGTATGATTAAGGACGGCTATAATGCTGAATTAGATGAACTGCATTTGATTGCCAGAGATAATAAAACCTGGATGCAGAATTTTGAGCAGCGTATTAAGGATGAAACGGGAATAAAGACTTTAAAAGTTGGCTTTAACAAGGTCTTTGGTTATTTTATTGAAGTGTCCAAAGGTCAGTCAGCAAGCGTGCCTGATTATTTTGTCAGAAAGCAGACTCTCGTAAATGCCGAACGTTATATTGTGCCGGAATTGAAAGAGTTTGAAAATAAGATTCTCAGTGCGAAAGAAAAAATCCAACAGCTGGAGTATTATTTATTCAGCCAGCTGCGGGAGCAGATTCGTGCAGCCATGGCAGAACTTCAGGAAACGGCACGGGCAATAGCAACGGCAGATGTGCTGACTTCATTGGCTGTTGCGGCTTATAAATATAATTATGTACGTCCAGAGCTTAATCATAAGGGCGATATAAAAATTATTGATGGGCGTCACCCAGTGGTGGAAAGACTGCTGGAAAAAGAAATTTTTGTACCTAATAATGTTAATTTAGATAATCAGGAACGTATGATTATTATTACCGGACCGAATATGGCTGGTAAATCTACATATATGCGTCAGACAGCACTTTTGGTATTAATGACGCAGATGGGTTCTTTTATTCCGGCAAGACAAGCTTGTGTCTGTCCCGTAGATAAAATTTTTACCAGAGTAGGCGCCAGTGATGATCTGGCAACGGGTCAGAGCACGTTTATGGTAGAGATGAACGAAGTTGCTCAGATTCTTCGTTATGCGACCAAGGATAGTCTTATTATTTTAGATGAAGTAGGACGAGGAACCAGTACTTTTGATGGTATGAGCATCGCAAAAGCGGTCATGGAATATATTCACAGCAAGATTAAGGCCAAGACTTTATTTGCTACGCATTATCACCAGCTGATAGCCATGGAAGATGAACTGGATGGGGTTAAGAATTATTCGGTTGCCGTCAAAGAACGCGGCAATGATATTGTATTTTTGCGGCGCATTGTTCCCGGCGGTACGGATAAAAGCTATGGCGTGCATGTAGCACGGCTGGCAGGGCTGCCGAAAAAAGTTATTGACAGGGCCAATGAAATTCTGGCCGGTTATGATAATGGACAGGAGACCGCCGGCTGTAAAGCTGTTAAAAATGAGCAGCCTCAGGCCATGGGATCTTTATTTGCCAGTGCGCTGACGGAACAGATTCTGCAGCTGGATGTTATGAGCATGACGCCGATTGAAGCAATGAATGCGTTGTATAAACTGCAGGATGAGGCAAGAAAGGAGAGCGGTAAGTAATGGCTAACAGTACCAAAGTTCAGCTGCTGGACGTCAATACCGCTAATCAGATTGCTGCCGGTGAAGTAGTCGAAAAGCCTGCTTCCGTGGTTAAGGAATTGGTAGAAAATGCGTTGGATGCCGGTGCGGATAAGATTGATGTAACTATTTTTGCCGGCGGCACAGAATATATACGCGTTGCAGATAACGGCAGCGGTATGTCAGAAGCAGACGCCAAACTGGCTGTGCTGCGGCATGCTACCAGCAAAATTAGGACTGCCGGCGATTTAATGCTGCTGCACACTTTAGGGTTTAGAGGCGAAGCGCTGCCGAGTATTGCTTCTGTGTCTAATTTTAATTTAATTACCAGACCGCAGGACAATGAATTTGCCACTTCCATCAGAATTGACGGCGGAGAACAGACAGAATGCCTGCAGACTGGCGGCAATGCCGGTACGACGGTGATTGTGGAAAATCTTTTTTACAATGTCCCTGCACGCCGTAAATTTTTGAAAACAGTGGGGACGGAAGGACGCTATATTAACGAGCTGCTGACCAAGCTGGCTTTATCACGTCCGGATGTACGGTTTAAGCTGGTGAGCAATGATAAGGAAGTGCTGCATACTCCCGGGGACGGTGATTTGGCAGTTGCCATCAGAGCCTTATACGGCAAAAATGTAGCCGATGAGCTTCTTAATGTTTATCTGGCTGATGAAAATATTACTGTCAGCGGCTATATTGGCAAGCCAACGCTGCTGAAAGGCACACGTCATTGGCAGACTATTTTTGTTAACGGCAGAATGATTAACAGCAGAATGATTGGCAAGGCCATTGATCACGCATATCAGTCGCAAATTCCTAAAAGCGGTTTTCCTTTTGCAGTATTAAATATTACTGTAGATACTGGCAGTATAGATGTTAATGTGCATCCGCAAAAAAGTGAAATCAAATTCAGTGATGAAAGCAGTGTATATAAGGCAGTTTATAAAGCGCTGACTGATGCGCTTACCAGACCCATGAGTGCTAAAAAGGCCGAAAGATTATCCTTGCTGCCTGATTCAGAACTTAGCAGCTTTGTGCGGACTGCGCCTGAAAATACCGTTGCTAAGGAGCCTGTGGCCGCAAAAACATTGGAACCCATTTTTAAAACGATGGGTGAAACGGGGGATATTTTTAAAACTCCTGCTTCAGCGGCGGAAAAAGAACGGACGGTGCAGACGGAAGCTGTCCCCAAAGCCGCGCAGGTAAAACCAGCCAATAATTATTCGCATGAACAAGCGCAATATAAAGCTCCGCAGCAGCAGCCCGTTTATTCCATCAGTGAAGCACGGGAAGCCTTTGCGGCAGCAGAACCATTGCCGGAGAAACGCGAGACGATTGAATTTACCGATACAGATTGCGGTATAGATTTAATTTGGCCCATCGGTCAGGTGGATAAGACTTTTATTATTGCACAATCAGAAGACTGCCTGTATTTAATAGATCAGCATGCAGCGCATGAACGTATTTTATATGATAAATTGGTGGCTGCCAAAAATGATATTCCAGCTCAGCAGCTGCTGATGCCTTTATACATAGACATGGATGCTGATGAAATTGCTTTAATTGAAAAATACCATGATGATTTTTTGCGTTTGGGTGTTGATGCCTGTGCGGGTGGTGAAAATACTTTGCGGGTAGATAGTCTGCCGGTTGATATTCATTTGGAAGCGGCAGAGGATTTTATCACGGAGATAGGCAGGCTGCTTAGAGAAAGGCAGGGTGTCACTCCCAGCGATTTGCGCCAGGAAATTTTGCATATGACGGCTTGTAAGGCGGCCATTAAAGCGGGACAGCTGCTGAATATGCGTCAGATGCGGCAGCTGATTATCGAATTATGCAATACGGAGCATCCGTTTACTTGCCCGCATGGAAGACCTTGTATGATTGAAATAGACAGTAATCAGCTGTATAAAATGTTTAAAAGGACGGGCTTTTGATGAAGTTTGCTGTGACTACGGGGCGTAATTGCCGGCAGGTGATCGAAGACAAAGCAAAAATTTGGGCCCAGCAGCTTGGTGCGCCTTATTTGCCGCGCGGCACATATAAAAATCTTTCCTTGCTCCAGAAGGACCTAAAGCTGGATGCGGTGGTTGTTGCCACGGCTGACGGGCCGCAGTTAGTGACAAAGGATGATGTTTTTTTCTATCATCCAGGTATGGCGGTGCTGCGCCTGCAGAAGCTCAAGCGCGGCGAAGGAGATCATCTGCTGGGGGCTTTGGCTGTTCAAGAAGGCAGCAGAGTTTTAGATGCTACCTTGGGACTGGCAAGCGATGCCGCTATTGCCTGTTATTTTGTGGGCCGCTCCGGCAAGGTTGTTGGCCTGGAAGCGTCAAGACTATTATGGTTTGTAGTGTCGCAGGGCCTGAAAACTTACGAAGCGGAAGATAATGATTTGACGTTGGCCCTGCGCAGAATAGAAACAGTGCAGACAGATGCTCAAAAGTATTTGGCTGCTTGTGCAGAAGATTCTTTTGATGTTGTTTATTTTGATCCCATGTTTCGCCATCCTGTGCAGGACTCTGCTGCCATGCGTGCTTTACGGCCATGGGCTTATGGTCATCCGTTGAATGAAGCGACAGTTAATCTGGCTTTAAAGGCAGCTCCAAGGGTAGTGATTAAAGAGCGCAGCGAAAAAATACTGGCAGAATATGGCTGTCAGGAAATTTTGGGCGGCCGTTACAGTAAGGTCAAATACGGCATTATCAGGAGGTGCTGACTAAGTGCGGAAAAAGGTACTGGTTATTTTGGGTCCCACAGCAACGGGAAAAAGCCATTGTGCCGTGGAGATTGCAAAAAAAATCGGCGGCGAAATAATTTCCGGCGATTCTATGCTGGTATATCGAGGAATGAATATCGGGACAGCAAAACCGTCGGCAGATGAATTGCGGGAAGTGCCGCATCACCTTGTTAATATTTTGCCGCCCGAGGCTGAGTTTAATGTTGTTGATTTTAAAAATCAGGCGGAGAGGCTGATTACAGAAATAACGGACCGCGGGAAATTGCCCATTATTGCTGGCGGCACAGGTCTTTATATTAAAGCTTTATTGGAGAATTATACGTTTAATAAAGCTGATAAGGTGAGTGCTGTCAGACAGGAACTGGAAGAATTTTTGCAAAGCCAAGGCAAGGAAGCATTATATGAAAGGCTGTGCCGGCTGGATCAGAAAGCAGCGGCTAATATTCATATGAACAATACCCGCAGGGTAATACGCGCTATTGAGTCGGCCTTGCAGGGCGAAACGGTGTCTCAGTCAAACAGCGGTGAATTGGTATATGATGCCTTGGTTTTTGGGCTGAATATGCAGCGGGATGTTTTATATCAGCGCATTAATGAGCGTGTTGATGTAATGCTGCAGCAGGGGTTAGAGGCAGAAGTGCGTCAGTTGCTGCAGCAGGGAGTTCCGGCTGCATGTCAATCCATGCAGAGCATTGGATACCGGCAGATGGTCTGGTATTTGCAGGGAGATATGACCTATGAACAGGCGGTTGATAAGTTGAAGCAGGCTACCAGAAACTTTGCTAAGCGGCAGCTTACCTGGTTTAGAAAAATGCCATATATTAATTGGCTACAATTGGAAATGCAGCCTGATTATCCAGCGGTTATTACGGCTATGTGCGCAAAAATCAACGAACGGTTCCTGGTGCGGTAAGCGATTTTTAGTGGATAATCTTGTATAAAGAATTAAACTGTTGTACAATTATAAATAACATAAAGAAGATAAGCCTGATACGGAGGGGTATATATGAACAATACTGTTAAACCGGCAATGAATCTGCAAGACAGCTTTTTGAATCATGTACGTAAAGAAAATCTGGGTGTTATTATTTATCTGATGAACGGCTTTCAGATCAGAGGGCTGGTAAGAGGTTTTGATAATTTTACCGTGATTATTGAAAATGAAGGCAAACAGCAGTTAGTATACAAGCATGCGATTTCTACCATTTCGCCTGCTACTAATATTACTATTATGCAGCCTGAAAAAAGAGATTAAATTAACATGGGAAAAACGGCGCTGCGGCGTTGTTTTTCTTTTTTGGGGCAGAGAAAGGCATGTTTAACTATCTGGAATTATTTGTTGAATATCTGACAGTTGAGTTGGGTCTGTCAGAAAATACTAAAGCGGCTTATCTCAGGGATTTGCGTCTGCTGCAGAAGTATTTGAAGTTCAAAGATGAAGCTGAACTGCTCAAAGTCAGCAGAAAGCAGCTGCTGCAATATCTTAAGCAGCTGAAAGGAGAGGGCCGTTCAGCGGCGACTATTGCTCGTAAACTGGCTTCTATCAAGGCTTTTTACCGCTTTTTAACGGCAGAACGCTATATCAGCAGTAATCCGGCAGAAGTAATTGAAGCGGCCAATAAAGGAATGCATCTGCCTAAAGTATTAAGCGTTGATGAGGTTACGGCGTTATTGGAAGCGCCTAATCAGGAAACATTGGAAGGGTTTCGTGACAAAACGATGCTGGAAGTGCTTTACGCAACCGGAATGCGTGTTTCAGAACTGCTGAATCTGCCGCTGAGTAATGTAAATTTACAGATGAAATACGTTATCGCCTTTGGCAAAGGCTCCAAGGAGCGTATTATACCGGTAGGAAGAACAGCAATACAATATCTGGAAAAATATTTGCGGGATGTCCGTCCGCAGCTGCTGAAAGGGCATGTCAAAGCAACGGACAAATTATTTGTAAGCCTTTGGGGACAGCCCATGACCAGACAGCGTTTTTGGGAAATTATGAAAAGTTATGGTAAAAGCGCAGGTATTAATAAAAATATTACGCCGCACATGCTGCGCCATTCTTTTGCTACCCATTTGCTGGACAATGGTACGGATTTACGGGTTGTGCAGGAACTTTTGGGTCATGCTGATATCTCGACAACACAGATTTATACACATTTGACTAATAAACGTCTGCGAGCAGTTTATGATAAAGCGCATCCGCGGGCCTGAAAAGGAGCAATTATGGGAAAAACAACAAAGAAAAAATCTTCCGGAAGCCATCTTGTAATACTGATGCTGTTAGCTGCATTGGCAGTATTGGCTGTTGCCGCAGGTATGTTTTATGCTTTTGGACGCAGTGAAAAAGATGTGCTGGACAATAATGACGCCAAGCAGCCTAAAGAGGTAAATTTATTGGATGAGTCCATTGAATCACAGCGGCTTTTAGATAATATTCTGCTTACGAAGAATAATTGGCAGCTGATTGAAAAGGAACATGGCGAAAAAGAAGTTGCGGTGGAAGCGTCGGCAACTAAAGTTAAAATTGCTCAGAGAAACCTTGCGGTAGGAGTGCCTGCAAGTACGGACTTGGAGGCTGCGGGCCGGTGGCTGCGTGATAAGGCAAGAGCGGCCGGCTTGGCTGATATTTCCGGCAGCAAAAGCAAGTACAAGGATTGGGATGCCTATAAAGTAGAAATAGGCATCAGCGTCAAGGCGGGCAGTGGTCAAAAACAATTTGTAACTGATACGGTATATTTTTTCCACAACAGCAACCTGCATGGCGAAGATAAGGATATTAAGGCAGTGCAGGCTAAAACGGAAAAAAAAACTTATTCAGGGAAACTGGCAGTCATAGTTGATGATTGCGGTTATGACATGTCATCAGTACGCACTTTGCTGAATACTGGGCTGCCGTTTAATTTTGCCGTATTGCCGTATAAAACCTACAGCAGCGATGTGCTGGAAATGATTAAAGGCGCAGGCCGTATAGCTATGCTGCATCTGCCGATGGAACCTATGGACCGCAGCGCCATGTCTGAAGGAGGAAATACAATTTGTATGGATATGAGCAGAGAAAAGATTCAGACGCTGACTCGTAATGCTGTAAACAGTCTTCCCGGCATCAGCGGCGTAAATAACCATCAGGGTTCCAAGGCTACCAGCAGTACTGCAACAATGGATATTGTATTGCGTGAGCTGCAAAGGCAGGGACTGTTTTTTGTAGACAGCCGGACATCTTCACAGTCTGTGGCCCGCGACAGGGCTGTTGCTTTAGGGGTGCCCACAGCACGCAATGATATTTTTTTGGATAACAGCAGTGATATAGAAGCAATTCGCAGACAGATTTATAAGGCTATGGATATTGCTCAGAAAAATGGCAGTGCTATAGCTATCTGTCATGCGCGGCCCAATACGGCTAAAGCATGGAGTATGTACGCCGGAGAAATTAAAAAATCAGGTATTACTTTGGTGCCCGTAACAGATTTGTTATATTAATATTTCACAATAAAAAGAAGGTAAGATTATGTTTGTAGAAGAAACAATCAACAAATACGAAAAATATATTAATCCTTCCCAGGCCAGATTATTTCGCTTCATGGGTCTCGACAGCGTGGAGAGCAGTGCGGAAGGCTGGATAATTACCGATAGTGAAGGCAAGCAGTTTATTGACTGTCTTGGCGGATACGGTATGTTTGCAGTGGGACACCGCAATCCCGTAGTTGTGGAAGCAGTTGAAAAAGCCCTGCATTCCATGCCGATGTGCGGCAAGGTCCTTTTTAATAGACCCATGGCTGATTTGGCTGAAAAGCTTGCTGAAATAACTCCCGGTGATTTACAGTACAGCTTTTTTGTTAACAGTGGCACGGAAGCTGTAGAAGGCTGCCTGAAAGTAGCAAGACTTGCTACAAAACGCAAAAAATTTGTAGCTGCTGAAAATGCCTTTCATGGCAAGACTATGGGCTCTTTAACGGCAACTGGACGTGATTTATATCGCGATCCTTTTAAGCCTCTGCTGGAAGGCTTTACTCATGTTCCCTATGGTGATGCTGAGGCTATCAGACAGGCTGTAGATACGGATACAGCGGCAGTGATACTCGAACCAATCCAGGGAGAAGGCGGCATTATTGTGCCGCCGGACGGTTACCTGCGTCAAGTAAAAGAAATTTGTGAGCAGGCTGGAGCGCTCTTAATTGCGGATGAAGTACAGACCGGCATTGGCCGCACCGGCAGCTGGTTTGGTGTGGATTATGACGGCGTAACCCCGGATTTAATGGCCTGTGCCAAAGCTCTTGGCGGCGGCGTAATGCCTATCGGCACAATTATCGGTACACCCAGAGCATGGCAGGGATTAATTGAAGCTCCATTTTTGCATACTTCTACCTTCGGCGGCAATCAGCTGGCCTGCATGGCCGGTCTGGCAACACTGAAATATATTGAGGAGGAGGATTTACTGCGCCGCAGCAGTGAAACTGGTGCTTATTTCAAAGCTGGACTGGAAAAAATTATGCAGGAATATCCGGAAGTCATAACACAGGTACGCGGCAGGGGTATGATGATTGGTGTGGAACTTAGTAAGGAAGGCGCCGGCGGTATGCTGATGAGTCTGATGATTGAGAAAAAAATTATTGTTGCCTATACTTTAAATAATCCGAAAGTTATCCGTATTGAGCCGCCGCTGATTATGCCTGCCGATGTTGTTGATCATGTACTGGAAGAATTCAGAGATGCAGTTAAAACAACGGCTGCAGCAATTGAAGATTTATAAGGAAGTGCTAATATGCCATATGTAGAAACTAAAACTGTAATTAAAGGTGAAGGCAGTAAGATTTACGATATTATTAAAAATATGTCTGCCTATCCTGATTTTATGAAAGATCTTGTCAGCGTTGAAATTTTGGAACGCGGTGATAATTATACTGTTTCCCATTGGGTTTCCAATGTTGACGGCCGCAAGATTGTCTGGACGGAAAGGGATACATTCTATCCGGAAGATTTGAAAATTACTTACTGCCAGACAGAAGGGGATTTGAAAAAAATGGAAGGACAATGGACCATTGTCCCCTGTGCAGATGGATGTGAAGTAACATTATCAGTTGATTTTGAATTTGGTATTCCTATGATTGCCGGACTTTTAAATCCTATTTTAAAGAAAAAAGTTCGTGAAAACAGTGAAAATATGTTGACATCCATTAAAGAGCAAATTGAAAAATAATTGCCGTCTTGTTATAATTAAAAGCGAAAATGTTTTATTTAATATTATTTCATGTTTTGAGGAGGAAAGTTTTTAATGAAAACAGCATTTTTGATGGCTTTGATGACAGCATTATTAATGTTGATTGGTGATTTTTTCGGCGGTCTCAAGGGTATGACCGTAATGCTGCTGGTTTCCGTAGGTATGAACTTTTTTGCTTATTGGAACAGCGATAAAATGGTGCTGGCGCATTATAATGCGCAGCAGGTTGATGAGCGTACAGCTCCAGAATTATATGGCATCGTGAAAAAACTGGCTGATAAAGCCGGGCTGCCGATGCCGAAAGTATATATCATTGACAGTCCTATTCCTAATGCTTTTGCGACCGGCAGAGATCCTGAACATGCAGCAGTTGCTGTAAATAGCTCATTAGTTGATTTGCTGGACAGAGATGAAATTGAAGGTGTTTTGGCCCATGAGCTGAGCCACGTTAAAAATCGTGACATTCTGGTAAGTACCATTGCGGCTACAATGGCAGGCGCAATTTCTACTATTGCTCAGTGGGGTATGTTCTTTGGCGGCGGCCGCGATGAAGATGGTGAAAGCCGCAATCCTATTGCTTCTATCCTGGTGATGATTTTGGCACCTTTAGCAGCTATGCTGATTCAGATGGCTGTATCAAGATCCAGAGAATATATGGCTGATAAATCCGGCGGTGAAATGTGTGGCAATCCTGATGCCTTGGCTGATGCGCTCCTGAAACTGGAGGCATATTCCAGACGTGGAGTAATGCCTAATGCAACAGAGGCAACGGCTCATATGTTTATCGTTAATCCTTTTTCTGCTGGCAATATGCAGAAAATGTTCAGCACTCATCCCAGTACGGAAGAACGTGTTATGCTGCTGCGTCAGCAGGCACAGGAAATGCGCAATAAAAGAGGTAATATGTAATGGATAAAAAATTAGCATGGCTGAAAAGATTTTCAGAAACCTGCGGTGTTTCCGGTTTTGAAGGTCGTATGAAAGACTTGATGCTGGAACGCCTTAATGGTATGGCAGAAGTAAGCTATGATAAACTTGGCAGCGTCATATTTACAAAAAAATCCGCATCGGCTGATGCTCCTAAAATTATGCTGGCCAGCCATATGGATGAAATTGGCTTTATGGTCAAGCATATCACTAAAGAAGGCTTCCTGAAATTCACCTGCCTTGGCGGCTGGTGGGAACAGGTAATGCTTAGTCAGCGCGTAACAGTGCATGGCAGCAAGGGTGATTTGGCCGGTGTTATCGGCAGTAAGCCGCCCCATATTTTAAGTGCCGAGGAACGCACTAAAGTGGTGGCCAAGAAAGATATGTATATTGATATTGGCGCTGAAAATGAAGAACAGGCTCGTGAACTGGGCGTGTTCGAGGGCTGTCCGGTTACTCCGTATGCGGAAATGGCAGTTATGGGTGACGGCAGAACTCTGCTGGGCAAAGCCTGGGACAATCGCATTGGCTGCGCTGTGATGGCTGATGTCATGGAAAATATAAGCCATGAAGAAGTGCCCGGTACTGTTTACGGTGTGGCAACCGTACAGGAAGAAGTTGGTTTGCGCGGTGCTCAGACCAGTGTTAATTTACTGAAACCGGATATTGCTCTGGTTATTGATACTTGTGTTGCTGGCGGTACACCCGGTGTAAGTGATGATATAGCTCCTGCCAAAATTGGCAAGGGTATTGCCGTTACTATTTACGATGCCGGCATGATTCCCAATACCGCGCTGCGTGACTTTGCAATGCAGACGGCAAAAGAATTGAATATCCCCACACAAATCAGTATTTCGGAAGGCGGAGCAACAGACGGCGGCCGTATTCATTTGCATGATGCCGGCGTATTGACATTAACTTTCAGCATTCCTACGCGCTATATTCACAGTCATCAGTCAGTAATTCATATGGATGATTATCTGGGAGCAGTAAAACTGATTACTGCCATGGTCGAAAAATTGGACGCCGGGCAGTATCAAAAATTATTAAAGGCCTAATCGGCTAAAATCGTTCTAACGATTTAGTATAAATTTTTTATATCATTATTTAAGGAGAGATTAATTATGCAACAAACACTCGTACTTGTAAAACCTGATGGAGTTAGAAAAAACCTTATCGGTGAAATCATCGCCCGTTTTGAACGCCGCGGTCTGAAAGTATCCGCTCTGAAACTTGTTAAAATTACTGAAGCTCAAGCTAAATATCATTATGCTGAACATGAAGGCAAACCTTTCTTTGGCGAACTGGTTGACTTCATCACCTCCGGTCCGGTTGCCGCTATGGTAATTTCCGGTGAAAACGCTATTAAAGCAGTTCGTGGCCTGATGGGCGCTACCAATCCGCTGGAATCCGTTCCTGGCTCCATTCGCGGCGACTATGCTCTGAGCATTGGTGAAAATATCGTTCACGGCAGCGACAGCGAAGAATCTGCAGCACGTGAAATTGCAAACTTCTTCAAACCTGAAGAAATCTATTAATTTGAATTTCTTCTTATGAAAGGATGGTGCCAAATGAAAGCAGCAGTATATACAAGAACAGGCGATAAGGGAACTACCGGTCTTTACACTGGAGAACGTGTTCCTAAACAAAGCCTGAGAGTTGAAGCATATGGTACAATAGATGAGATTACTTCCGCTTTGGGACTTGCACGCGCGAATGTAAAGCGTGATGATGTAAGGGAAACCATTTATCAGGTACAGAAGCTTTTGATGTCTGTAATGGCTGATGTTGCCAGCTTGAATTTGCCCGAACCTTATATCAAAGAAGAACATGTAAAATTATTTGAAGAAACTATTGATAAATATGACGCCATGCTGCAGCCGTTGGCACATTTTATTGTGCCTGGTGATACAGTAGGCGCGGCCGCTCTTGATATCGCAAGAACTACCACCAGAAGAGCAGAACGCTGTTTACTGCGTCTGGCTGAAACAGAGCCCGTAAATCAGCAGGTTCTCATTTGTCTGAATCGTTTGTCTGATTTGTGCTTTATTCTGGCAAGAGTTGAAACTGAAGTGGCTTAAATATATCAAATAAAAAAATTCCTGCAAATTGAACTGCACCCCAAAAGTTAGACTTTTGGAGGTGCAGTTTTTTCATGACTAAATACTCAGACGAATTCAAAATCAAAGCAGTACAAATGGCAACGCCGTAAAATATGTTTGCAGAATATTAGAGATTCCAGACAGCCGTCCCTTACGTACTGGCTCGCCCATTACAACCACGGTGGTATTGACCAGCTGCTGCGTAAGAACCGTTCATATACGCTGGATTTTAAACAGAAAGTTCTTGAGCATCGCTGGCTGCATGGATTATCTTTGAAAGAAACAGCAGCCTTTTTCGCTATCCCTAATCCTTCTGTTATTTGCTCGTGGGAAAAACTATATCTTGCCTGTGGCAAATCAGGGCTACTGCCTAAAAAGAAAGGCAGGCCGTCTATGAAACATAAATATAGTATCAGAGCGCCCTTTGCTGAAACAGGTAACAGATATGGTAAAAGAAGCAGTCAGACGTATAGGGAAAACAGATTGCTTAATACTGCATAGTGATCAGGGATGGCAATACCAGCATAAGGCATATCGGAAGCTATTAAAAGAAAACGGCATAATCCAGAGTATGTCAAGGAAAGGTAACCGTTTGGATAATGCCGTAATAGAAAATTTATTTGGGCTGCTGAAATCAGAATTATTCTATTTTGAGAAATTTAAGTCGATAGAAGACTTCAGGGAGAAGTTAGACGAATATATAGATTATTACAATAACCGAAGGATAAAGACAAAGTTAAAAGGACTCAGCCCGGTAGAATACCGGACCAAGTCCTTAATAACCGCTTAATTATTTTGTCCAACTTTTTGGGTGCATATCAAATGCAGAAGGTTTTTGTTTTAGGTATTATTTTGTCTCAGGAACTTTAAGTACTGCGCCGGTTGCAGCAGAAGTTACCAAGGCTGCATAACGTGCTAAATAGCCGGATTTTACTTTTGGCGGCGGGCAAACCCAATTTTTGCGGCGTTCAGCCAGCTCAGCATCAGAGAGCTTAACATTCAGAGTACGATTAGGAATATCTATTTCAATGATATCACCGTCCTGAATCAGAGCGATATTGCCGCCTTCGCGTGCTTCAGGAGAAATATGACCTATGCAGGCGCCTCTGGTAGCGCCGGAGAAGCGTCCATCTGTAAGCAGCGCAACGTCTTTGTCAAGTCCCATACCGGCAAGAACAGATGTGGGATTGAGCATTTCGCGCATGCCGGGGCCGCCTTTAGGTCCTTCATAACGAATAACCACAACGTCGCCTTTTTCAATCTTTTTACCGCAGATAGCAGCGATAGCTTCATCTTCAGAATTAAAAACTTTGGCAGGACCGGTATGCTTGAGCATTTCTTCGGCAACGGCACTTTCTTTAACAACACTGCATTCAGGAGCGATGTTGCCTTTCAAAACAGCAATGCCGCCGGTTTTGCGATAAGGATCTTCGACAGAATGGATAACATCAGGACGGGTAATGACAGCGTCTTTAATTACCTGACCGATGGTTTTGCCGGTAACTGTAAGGCAGGATTTACTGATGAGTTTAAGTTTATCCAGTTCGTGCATTACAGCAGGAATACCGCCGGCTTCGTTTAGGTCGATGATATGATGGGTACCGCCGGGACTGAGTTTGGTCAGATAAGGAGTTTTCTTACTGATTTTGTCAAAAAGATCAAGCGGCAGTTCAACGCCTGCTTCGTGAGCAATAGCCGGCAGATGCAGAGCAGTATTGGAAGAACCGCCGATGGCCATATCTACGGTGATGGCATTTTTAAAGGCTTTCAAAGTCATGATATCACGCGGACAAATATTCTTCTTCAACAATTCCATAACCGTCATGCCTGCATGCTTAGCCAGTGCAATGCGGGCCCCGTTAAAAGCAGCCGGAATAGTGCCGTTGCCGGGCAAGCCCATACCGAGCACTTCTGTCAGGCAGTTCATGGTATTGGCGGTGAACAGACCGGAGCAGCTGCCGCAGCCCGGGCAGGCCGCATGTTCAATTTCAGATAACTGGCATTTATCAATTTGTCCGGATTCAAAGCGGCCGGCAGCTTCAAAAACTGTGGAAACACTGATGTCTTTGCCGTTTAAACGACCGGGAAGCATCGGACCGCCGCTGACAACAACTGTAGGAATATTTAAACGTGCGGCTGCCATAAGCATGCCGGGGACAATTTTATCACAGTTTGGAATAAGAACCAGACCGTCAAACGCATGACCGTTGGCTACGGCCTCAATGCTGTCGGCAATCAGTTCACGACTGGCCAGGGGATATTTCATACCGTCATGACCCATGGCAATACCATCACAAATACCGATAGCAGGTACTTCAATAGGAGTGCCGCCTGCTTCCAATATGCCGTATTTGACAGCCTTGGCAATGGTATCAAGGTGCATGTGACCAGGAATAATTTCATTTTGAGCATTAACTACGCCAATGAGCGGTTTTTTTAATTCTTCTTCTGTATAACCCATGGCATAAAATAATGAACGATGGGCTGCACGCGTAGAGCCCTTTTTTACTTCTGTACTTCGCATTTTTTGAACCTCTTTCCCTTAAATAAAAAACTTAATTTTTGAAATTATTAAGATTTTACTTTTTTTTATGATAAATGTCAATTTTACTTGCGGTATTTACAATATATGGAAGAAAAGTATAAAAAAATTAACACTATTATTATTTTCCTGACAAAATATTTCATGGATTTTTCACTCGCAAAAAACACAACTTATTATATAATATAAAGCAGAAGTGCAAATATCATTTTAGATAAAGAGGTGCATATTATGGAAACTAAATTAACAAAGCTTTTAGGTATCAAATATCCTATTATCCAGGGCGGTATGGCGTGGACTTCTGATGCAGTTTTGGCTGCAGCTGTTTCCAATGCCGGCGGTGCTGGTATTATCGGCAGCGGTGGTCGTACTACCGAATGGACCAGAGATGAAGTACGCAAGGCTAAGACCCTTACTGATAAACCTTTTGGTGTCAATGTTATGCTGATGGCGCCTAATATTGCTGATATTATTGATATGCTGTGCGAGGAAAAGGTAGCTTTTGTTACTTTGGGTGCAGGCAATCCGGTACCGCATATTGAAAAATTCCATAATGCCGGTATTAAAGTTATTCCGGTTGTACCAAATGTTAAACTGGCTAAACGCATTGAAGCAGCCGGCGCTGACGCACTGGTTGTTGAAGGCATGGAAGCAGGCGGTCATGTTGGCCAGCAGACTACAATGGCATTAATGGAAAATGTTCTGCCGCAGATTACCAAAATTCCGGTACTGGTTGCCGGCGGTATTTCTGATGGACGTGCTTTGGCAGCAGCGCTGCTGATGGGCGCTGAAGGCGTGCAGATTGGCTCCCGTTTCCTTTTGACTACTGAATGCCCGGCGCATCCGGCCGCTAAGCAGGCTATTATTGATGCTACGGATACCGACAGTACCGTAACCGGTTTCAGCAGAGGTCATGGTGTACGTTGCCTGAAAAATGCCTTTACTCAGAAGTTTTCTGAAAGAGAAATCAGTGGTGCGTCCCAGGACGAACTGAATGCCATGGGTACCGGCACTAATAAACGCGGTATTATGGAAGGCGATATTGTTGATGGTACCGTTATGGTTGGTCAAAGCTTGAACGTATTGAATGATATTCTCCCCTGCAAAGATGTTGTTGAACGTATTATGGCAGAAGCGCAGGCTGCTGTAGAACATATAAAAAGTATCAAATTCTAAGTTTTAGCTTATAAATAAACTGAAATTAAAAACCTCCTTTGATATGGTAATGAAAAATTACCTGTTATCAAAGGAGGTTTTGTTTTGATTTTTAGCGCAGCAGCTTTTCTTTTAACTGATAATATTCTCTTGAAAAATAGGGGGAGAGCTGCGCTTCGCGATGATCGTAACCAAAGGCGCGTTTACTGAGAGAAATTATGGGCGGAGCCTGAATGCGTTTGGCAACGGCAAAACCGCTGAATAGTTTCCACCAGCGTTCCAGGTCATCAATTAAATTAATAGGTGCAGCAAATATTTGACTGATAATATCATTTTTGCAGCCAAGTTTGGCTGCAAGACAACCGTCAACGTACCAGCGCAGTATATCGGCAGGTGTTATTTTGTGCCAGCGTTCAACGAAAGCCCGGAAAAGATAATCATGATATTCATAAATCAGCGGGTCGCCGCCGGTACCGACAGTTTGAGCCGCTGAAAGCTCCGCACTGGGACGAATGGTAAAAATTTCCTCAGGAATAACTTCTTGGCAGAAAACATTGCTATTCAAATAACGGCCGAGTGCATAGACCTGGTATTTCCATAAATCCCCGATCATTGCCACGGCACCGCAGATGTCACCGTAAAAAGTTGCATAACCGACGGTTATTTCTGCTTTATTGGAGTTACAGGAAAAAGCTCCGCCGAAGGCAGCGGCAGCGGCCGCAATAATTCTTGCTCCGCGGTCGCGGGCCTGGATGTTTTCTTTATGAATAGGTGCAAGCTGTAAGTTGAAGGTTTGCTGATTCCGATAGTCCGTTATGGGCGTGGCGGTAAGCTGATTTTCAGTATGCAGGCAGCTTGCAGAAATAGGTATAACGGCATATTTGCTTTGCAGTGCATGAGCCAGCTTCTGGGCAATATTTTTTGTAGCCGCAGAATTGTACTGAGATGGAAGATTTAGCAGCAGTACATTTTCCGGCCCTAAAATATCTGTATACATGGCCGCAGTGACTGCCGAATCAATACCGCCGGATAACCCGATAGTCATTTTATGTATGCCGCATTGCTGCAAAAATTTTTCAGTTCCGTAGCGCAGCGTGCGATAGATAATTTCTGTTTCGTTTGCACAAGTTTCGGGCTGCTGGTTAGATGTGATTGCTCCCGTGACGGTGTTCCAGGTAAGTTCCAGCAAGGAATCTTTGAACATGGGCAAAGACGCAGTAAGCAGACCCTGCTTATTATAAACACAGGAAGACCCGTCATAGGTATAAATATTTTTGCCGTTATTTTGAATGCCTACATTATTGCAATATACTAACGGTACTTTACCATGTCGTGATTGTTCAGCAAATAAGTGATTGCGTTTTTTATTTTTACCTAATGTATAAGGGGAGCAGGAAAGATTGCAGAGCAAACCAGCCTGTTTGTCCGCTAAAAGCGCAGGAATGTTCACGGTATAGTTGTCAGTCCAGCCGTCTTCGCATAACATAACGCCTAATTTAATCGTTTCTTGACCAATAGTAAGACTTACTGGCTGCAGAATATCATTGATATTGGCATGTTCCTCGCTGCATAATTTTTGCAGGCTGTAGAAATATCGGGCATCGTCAAACTCCCGATAATTGGGCAGTGAATTTTTGATGATAAAATTACGGCCCATATATCCTGGCAGCAGTTTACCATTTTGGCAAATATAGGCGGCGTTATATTTACGGATACGGCCGTCTTCATTTAATTTACCGGCTTCTGCGGCAACATTGCCGAAAATAATACAGATTCCCTGAGATTGGGCTGTGATCTGTTCTGCATAATACTGGCAGTCATCAAGAAATGTCTGCTGCTCCCATAAATCACCGATCAGATAACCGGGAAGACACATTTCCGGCAAGACAAGAATATCGGCCTGCCTGGCTTTGGCTGCGGCAATAAGTGTCTGTATTTTTTTATAATTTAAGTCCGGGCGGCCGGGGATTACCTCCATCTGACCGCAGATAATCTTAATAAGCACTTAAGGCACCTCTTTAAGTTGCATTCGTTAAGCTATGATGATATTATAGCAGAGAAGAAATGATTGTGCCACTTTAGAGGAGGGGTTTAAAGTGAAACATAATAAAAAAACTAATGCTGCAAGAAAATTAGATGATTTAAAAATAGATTATCAGCTGATGGAATACGCAGTTGACGAAGAACATCTGGATGCGGTGCATGCGGCTGCGTCCATAGGTATGCCGGCAGATCAGATTTTTAAAACCCTGGTAGTAAGAGGTGACAAACATGGCGTTATGTTTGCCGTTATTCCTGGTGATGGAGAATTAGATCTTAAAGAATTAGCCAAGGTAAGTGGCAATAAACGGGCGGAATTGGTACCATTAAAGGAAGTATTGCCGCTGACAGGTTATATCCGCGGAGGCTGTTCACCTTTGGGCGCCAAAAAAGCTTATCCGGTTTTTATGGATGCAAGCAGTAATAAATGGGAAAAAATTGCAATCAGCGCCGGACAGCGCGGTATGCAGATTCTTGCGTCTCCGCAGGATTTACAGCGTGCAACTCAGGCTGTTGTCGCACCACTGATTTTTAAGAAATAGTAATATTTACTTGTTGCCATTAAAAAAATATGCTATTATGCAAGTATGAGTGTAAAGATTTACATTCAAATGTCTGTCTGAATTACATATCAGTGAAAGTGGGTTGGATAAAATGTTATTTGTAAGTACGCGCGGCAAAACCGATCTGGTATCATCCGCACATGCTATTACCCGTGGCCTGGCTGCTGATGGCGGGCTATTTGTACCGCAGCATTTTCCCAAAATGCGTTTAAGTGATATTAAGGCTATGCAGAACAAGCCTTATACGGAAAGGGCAATAGATATTTTATGTCAGTTTTTAACTGATTACAGTGAAGATGAGCTGCGTGAATGTGTGCAGCAGGCATACGCCATTGAAAAATTTGGCGGTGAACCTGTCCCTTTAGTTAAGGTAAATGATAATACTGCTGTTTTGGAATTGTGGCATGGACCTACTTCAGCCTTTAAGGATATGGCGCTGCAGCTGCTGCCGCATCTTTTAACGCGTGCCATCACCAAAACAGGTGAAAAAAATAAGGTGATTATTTTAGTAGCGACTTCCGGCGACACCGGTAAAGCGGCTTTGGAAGGTTTTGCCGATGTGGAAGATACTGAAATTATCGTATTTTATCCCAGTGAAGGTGTCAGCGATATCCAAAAACAGCAGATGATTACCCAGACTGGTAAGAATGTGCGCGTATTTGGGATAGAAGGTAATTTTGACGATGCGCAAAAAGGAGTTAAGGAAATCTTCGGTGATGCCGCACTTGGTGATGAATTAGCAGAGAAAGGCTATGTTTTTTCTTCAGCTAATTCTATTAACTGGGGCCGGCTGGTACCACAAATAGTATATTATTTCAGTGCCTATGCCGATGCAGTAAAAAAAGGTTACATAGAAGCGGGTCAGCCCGTTAATTTTGTGGTTCCGACAGGTAATTTCGGCAATATTTTAGCCGGTTACTATGCAAAACTTATGGGGCTGCCGGTAGAAAGACTGCTGTGTGCTTCCAACAGTAATAATGTTCTTACAGACTTTATTAATACAGGCATTTATGACCGCCGCCGCGATTTTTACAAGACAATTTCTCCGTCCATGGATATTTTGGTATCCAGTAACTTGGAACGTTTGCTTTATAATATTACCGATAACAATGCTGAGAAAGTTACCGAATATATGAACAGCCTAAATAATGAAGGTAATTATAAAGTTGATTCCGATGATTTGAAAAAAATTCAGAGTCAATTTTTCGGCGCTTGGGTAGATGAACTGGAAACGAAGGAAGCTATTGGCCGGATCTATAATGATTATAAATATTTAATGGATACCCATACTGCTGTGGCTTGGCGTACACTGGAAAAATATCGCTTGCTGACTGACGATGATTGTTTCAGCATTGTTTTATCAACAGCAAGTCCTTATAAGTTCTGCAACAGTGTTCTGGAGGCATTGGATAATCAGCCTCTGAAAGAGCAGGATGCTTTTATTTTGCTGCATAAACTGCATGAGCAGACAGGTACGGAAATTCCTCCCAAAATGCTGGAACTGGAGCATTTGCCCGTGCTGCATCAGCAAGTTATTGAAGTGAACGAAATGAAACAGGCAATCATGAAAAATCTGCTTTAATTAAAAAAGACCGTTGATATAATTATGTCAACGGTCTTTTTTGTTTGGCTTTACTTACTCAATAAATTTTTTAACTCCTGAACTTTTTCGGCAAATTTCTGCAGGGTTACGGTTACGGGCTGAGGTGTATTCAGATCTACACCGGCCTGTTTGAGAATATTAAGGGAATAATCGCTGCCGCCTGCATGCAGGAAGCCGAGATATTTTTCTACGGCACCGGGCTCTTTATTTAAAATTGCCGTAGCAAAAGCTGTTGCTGCAGAATAGCCGGTAGCGTATTTATAAACATAAAAAGGTGTGTAAAAATGGGGAATACGGGACCATTCGCTGGCCAGCTCATTGTCAACGGTCAAGGCCTCACCATAATAACGCTGATTGATTTTTAGCCAGTAGTTTTCCAGTTTTTCTGCTTGCAGTGAACGTCCGGCAGATATTTCGCTGTGGATATATTTTTCAAATTCGGCAAATTGTACCTGACGATAGACAGTGGTGCGTACGGCTTCTAAAAATTGATTGAGCAGATAAATTTTCTGTTCGGCAGAGGCGTTTTGCAAAGTATGTTCCAGAAGCAAAATTTCATTAGTTGTAGAAGCAACTTCAGCACAGAAAATAGTATAATCGGAATTAACATAATCTTGACTTTGACTGCTGAAATAGCTGTGCATAGCATGTCCCATCTCATGAGCGAGTGTCGAAATACTGTTGTAGCGGCGTTGATAATTTAACAATACGAAGGGATGCACTCCGTAAACACCCCAAGAGTATGCACCGGAGCGTTTGCCTTTGTTTTCGTAAATGTCAATCCAGCCGCCGGTAAGTCCGTGTTTTAAGGTGGCAATATATTCTTCGCCCAATGGGTTTAGGGCGTCGATTACTTTTTTACAGGCTTCTTCGAAGCTGCAGGCCAAACTTTCTCCGGCGGCAGAAAGCGGCATATAAATATCGTAGGCATGCAGTTCAGCATAACCTAAGGCCGTCTTTTTCAGCTGCATGTAATCATGAAGGGCGTCCAGATTATCATTGACGGTTTTAATAAGACCGTCATACAGGGATGCCGGAATATTTTCTTCTGCCAGACTTGCAGTCATGGTATCAGGAAATTTATGGGCGCAGGCGTAAAAATTGCTGCTGCGGCAGCAGCCTGTAAGCGTAGCTGCCAAAGTATTACGGTAATTATGATATGTATTCATCAGATTACAGAAGGAATTTTTACGTAAAGTACGGTCTGAGGAAGTCATGTTCAATAAATAAGTGCCTTCACTTACAGGGACATCCTTGCCCTGAGCGTCTTTGGCCGGGGGAAATTGCATATCTGCGCTGACCAGCGCCCGGAAAGAGGCAGCGGCTGATGAAGTTGCCAGCCGGCTTTTGGACAGCAGTTCTTCTTCTGGGCCGGAAAGAACATGTTCAGCAAGACGCGTAAGATTTTCCAAATAAAAAGTATATTTTTTTAAGGGTTCTTCTTCAGTAAGCATGGCTTTGAGAAGATTTTTATCTAAGGCAAGAATTTCCGGTTCGATAAAGGAAACCGCGTTATTATATGCAGCCAGTAAACTTTCAGCTTCACCGGTGAGGGCCTGAAAACGTGGATCAGCATTATCAGCGTCCTGCTGCAGCCGGGCATAAGCATAAATTTTTTCTATGGACTGAGCAGCCTGATCACGCAGCTCCAATGCTGCTGCCAGTATTTTCTGGTCATTTAACAGTCCTTTCAGCTTTTGAAGCAAAGGCAGTTGTTCCCGCAAATTATCACAGGCAGTCTGCCAGGCGGTATCATCAGCATAGATATCGTTTACCTGCCATTTATAAGCAGCGGGAATATCACATCGAAGGGTGGAACTTCCGTGCTGAGGTGTATTTTTATCAGTCAATTTTGTCACTCCTTGCAAAAATAAATTTAATACTCTATTATTATAGCATATGTAAAAAACGGGAGAGAAAACAGATGAAGGTAATTTTTGCAGCTATTAACAGCAAATATATTCATACGGCTTTAGGCTTACGTTATGTAAAAGAGTATTGCCGGAAACGCGGCTTGAATGCAGATTTAATAGAAGAAACTATTAATACGCCTATTTTAACGGTTTTGGATAAACTGATGTCAGCACAGGCGGATGTCTACGCTTTTTCAGTGCACATCTGGAATAAACTTTTTGTTTATCGGCTGCTTGGTATGTTGAGAAAGCTGCGTCCAGAAGCAGTAATAATTGTTGGCGGTCCAGAAGTTGCTTTTGACGCAGAAAAAATATTCAGTGAACAGCCTGCCATTGATTATATTATCCAGGGAGAAGGAGAAATTACAGTAGCTGATTTACTTATCAGTCTGCAAAAACAGCTGCCGCCGCCGGCCCATGTTGCTTATAAACGTGATGGTAAAACGGAACTGAACGGCGGTGTAACGGTAATTGAAGATTTAAGCATTTTGCCGTTTCCATATCCTGATTTACAGCAGGTTATTGCGGAACATAAAATTGTTTATTATGAATGCAGCAGAGGCTGCCCTTTTAATTGTTCGTATTGTCTTTCAGGCATTTCCAGATCAGTACGCAGACGGCCTTTAAATTTGGTGTTGGCCGATTTAGCAAAATTTATTGAGGCAGGAACACCCTTAGTAAAGTTTGTCGATCGCACATATAATTTAGATGAAGAATATTTTCTGCCGATAATGCGTTACTTGGCAGAGGCTGATACTGAAACAGTTTTTCATTTTGAAATCAAGGCAGATATTTTATCTCCGCAAGTAATTGAATTTCTGCAAAAAGTTCCTCAGGGAAGATTTCAGTTGGAAATTGGTATTCAGACAACGAATCCGGCAGCTTTACAGGCCATTAACCGCAGGGATAATTGGAACCGTTTGGCGCATAATGTACGTTCCTTGCTGCAGGCCGGCAATATGCATATTCATTTAGATTTGATTGCCGGGTTGCCCTATGAAGGTCTTTACGAATTTTCACAATCTTTTAATGATGTCTATGCTCTGCAGCCTCATATGCTGCAGTTGGGATTTTTAAAAGTACTGCCAGGCACGCAGATGCGTCAGGAAAGAGCAAAGCATAACCTCATATATATGGAAGAACCGCCATATGAAATCTTAGCAACGGCCTATATGCCGTATGAAAATATGCGTTTTCTGAAACAGCTGGAAAATATTTTTGACCAGACTTATAACAGTGGCAGCTTTGAAAATATTTTGCGGCACTTGCTGGCTGAAGAAAAAAGTGCTTTTGCGTTCTATGAGCATCTTACCAAATGGTGGGTTGGCAAAGGGTATTATCCTCAGTCTCATAATGCGAAAGGCGTAGCGCGTATATTATATGAATATATAGAAGAAAATATTGCTGAAGAATGGCGGCAAAGCGCTTTTATTGAAGTTTTGCGTTATGATGTATTTAGGCATATCGCCGGCTGGCGTCCACAATGGCTTAACTGGAATGATGAGACGATTTTTGAGAAAGTTTCCGATTTTTGGAAAGATGAAACCAAAGTACAGAAGTATTTACCGAATTATAAATTCAGCAGCTGGCGTCAGATCCATAAAAACTATCCCATCGAATTGTTTAAAGTTAATCCGCATACCGGGGAAGAATGTAATCTGTATGTTATGGCAGAACAGATTGATGGCAGAACTACGTGCAGAATAATAGAAATTTAAAAATCGGCAGAACGGAAATTTTATTTCTGTTCTGCCGTTATTTTTTTGTATTTTTCTTTTCTTTTTCTGCTTAAAAGACAGAAAAACGGCCTAAAAAGTCCTTTTTAAGCACAAAAAATCAGCCGGGATTTCCTGAAAAAGAGAAAGGAGAAAAGCAGGATGACAGGCAGCTTCATAAAGCCACGAGGCCAGGCATATCAAAAGAGAAAAGCAGAAAAAAAGCAAAAAACTTTAAAAAAGTTGCTAAAAAAGTGTTGACAACAGTAGCGGGGGATGGTATTA
>URXU01000008.1 GCA_900552005.1 uncultured Phascolarctobacterium sp.
CATAACCTTTTTCTGCATTAAACCATTTTACTTTGCCAGTCATATTTCTGGGCCTCCTAAAAATAAAACTTGAACTGCTACTTTAGGCATGTTCACTTTGCTTATTATATCCTATAACCATTATAAAAGCAATGAATTTTCATAATCTTTCAAAATCAGTCATTTAGGAGTCTGTTGAAGGCACAAAAGTAATTTTTCACTGCGTTTCAGCTTCTTAATGGCGCATTCTCGTTTTAAGGCGCTTACTTTATCAGGCAATTCTTCACTGTAGACAAGTTCCAGCGGCCCGCGGCCACGAGTATACTTAGCTCCCTTTCCCTGTCTGTGCATAGCCAGACGATGCTGCAAATCATCCGTCCAACCCGTATATAAGCTGCCGTCACCACAACGCAGCATATAAACAAATGCAGACAATTATTTTACAACCTCAACTTTTTCCATCACAACCGGATCTTTCGGGCGATCGCGAAAATCAGTGGGAACAGCGCCAATCAGACGAACAACGTTCATACCTTCCACAATACGTCCAAAGATGGCATGATGTCCGTTCAGCCACGGAGTAGGTGCCAAAGTAATGAAGAACTGGCTGCCGCCGGTATTGGGGCCTGCATTAGCCATTGACAGAATGCCTTCATCATCATGTTTCAGGCCCTCGCCAAATTCATCTTTAATCTGATAGCCGGGTCCGCCCATACCAGTGCCGGTAGGATCGCCGCCCTGAATCATAAAGTCTTCAATAACTCTATGAAAGATAATACCGTCATAGAATCCCTTTTCCGTAAGTTCAATAAAATTTTTAGTAGTCAGCGGAGCTTTATCTTCAAACATTTCCGCAATAAATACGCCTTTATTGGTGGTAAATTTAATTTTTCTGTTTTCACTCATTGTTCAAAACCTCCTGAAGTATATAGCGGCCTTTAATCAGCCGATTTTTTTCTGCAGCAAATCAGCAAAAAGATAACAACCGCAGCCAATAGCCGCCATAAAAGCCGGCAGCATTGCCAACGCCTGTGCATCTCCATGGAAATACGGCAGGAAGAAACCTAAAAGCAGAAATACACCTTGCGTAACCTGCAGTCTTTTCGGGCTAATGCGTTTGCCACTTTTGTCGCCCTTAAACTGAGTAAAGGTTGCCACACGGATTTCCGGCAAAAAGATAATAAAAGTAAAGCACATAATGTAAACATAAATTACCGACAAGGTAGGCGTACCGCTGGAATAATTGGCTACGGTAGCGCCGGCCATGGAAATACCCGCCAGATACAGGCTGCGGAAATAACCGCCGGTAATCTGGCTTTCCAAAGCATATACGGCGCCGGTAAGCAAAGGATACAGCCAGGCGCCGTCAATGCCCAGCCAAATGGCAGAACCGATAATAATTATATTATCACCAATGCGGTGACGGTCACCGGAAGTTCTGTTAAGCATACGCAATACAAACAGCAGCCACAGCATTACCAAAATATTGCCCTCGCCCAGATACAGCGAGGCAATAATAGTCAGACCGCCGCCCACAATACCGCCAAGCTTGCGGTCAGGATCAAGCTCCTGCGCAATCATAAATGAAAATAAAAAGCCAAGGGCCACGCCAATACCGGACATGGAAGCATCATAAGAACTCATGCCCGTCATAGATTTCCAGATAGTTACGGCTACTGCCGATAAAATAGTGCAAAGCATGGCTACCCGTGTCACACCGTCATACAGATCAATGGGCCGACCCAGTCCTAAAAACTGACTGGCCCCATTTAACTTGGGCTGAGGTTGATCACCAGCATATTTATTACCTTTTTTTGACATATCATCATCCCTTATTCAAATATTTATTACCTTTCATTATATCATAAAAAACAGGCGGCATACACCGCCTGTTAAGCGTTAAAATACTTTTGTCAGTTCCGCAAGTGTCAGAGCAAAAGCTGCTGTACGCGGCACAGCCGTTTTTAAATCAACAGATTCATGGTCCGTGTGCTCATCATAATTTTCTACACCCAAGGCGTCCAGCGTCGGAATAAATTTGGCTGTTCTGTTGCCGTCCGTCAGACCGCCGGCAACCCATTCGGATACTTCACCGCCGAATTCTTCCTTGACGATATTTTTATAAATATCTACCATTTTCTGCACCTGAGCCGTCTTTTCCATAGGTCCGGTAACAATGCCGCCGCTTACTTTAACGCTGGTACCGGCAATGACAATTTTATTTTCCAGTGCTTTTACTGCAGCGTCAAGCCGCTGCTGCTCGGCAATGGAAAAGCAGCGGATATTAACCTCGCAGAAGGCATCTGCAGGTATAACACTAATTTTATCGTTGCTGGAGCCAATAACGCCCACATTAACTGTATTTGGCGGAATAAACTGTCCGGCATCTACAATGCCACGGGCTTTTAAAGCCTCCGCAGTAAAATCCTGCGGTTTTCCGGGCATGGGACTGGCCAGTTTATGCAGCTCAGTAATGGTATAAGCCAGTTGGTGAATAGCATTTGCACAGTGCTGCGAAGCATTGCCATGATGCCCGCCGATGCCGGTTACTTCAATACGATATTTGGCATTGCCCTTTCTCTGGGTTACAATGCCCCAGTCAGGACGGGCCACATCCATGATAATGGCAAAATCAGACTGCTGAGAAAGTTCTGCCACAATGTCTTCTGCAGTTTTGGAACCGCCCTCTTCTTCACCGTTAGTATAATAAATTATTTCTTTAAAATCATCAAAGCCTGCAGCCTTCAAGGCCTGCAAACCATAAATAACTTCTACTACCGTGGCCTTATCGTCGCCGACGCCGGGACCCCAGGCAAAACCGTTTTCATCTACGCGGAAGGGGCGCTTAGCCGCTTCGCCGCGATTAAATACCGTATCCACATGAGCCACTAATAGCACGGTAAGTTTACCTTTGCCGGAAAGTCTTGAAATCAGATGGCAGGCCCGCTCATTATAGCGAAACTCGGTAACCGCTCCCAAGGCTTCCATTTTTTCCGCTACAAATTTATTGGCAGCCTCAGTTCCTTCCCGATCACCATTGCCGGAATCAATATTAGTCAGTATTTCCAGATCTTTTACGTAATCAGCATAATGCTCATTCAAATAATTTTTAATAAATTCTCGCATGCGGCAATCTCCCTTCGTCAGCCTAAATTGCTGTTACAGAATATTTTATAATTCTGCCTGCGAAGTGTTTTTTCCTGCTGCCGCCGATAATGTAATTATTTTCAGTAATAATTATCTTTCTGCCCGATTAATAGCGCAGATAATACCAAGCAGCGCCGCCACGTTAATATTATGATGAATACCGGCGCCAAAAATATGGCCGCCGTCCGGTTTCTTTAATTCAATATAGCAGATGCCAAGCGCGTCGCTGCCGCGGGAAATCGCATGTTCATGGTAATTGACAAATTCATATCCGGCAATTCCCACGCCTGCCAATGCCTGGAAGAAAGAGTCGATAGGTCCATTGCCGATACCCACGATATTTTTCTCGCCTTCAGGAGTCTTGAGCAATCCTTCAAAACGGCTGTGAACACTGCCATCAGCGTCGTTCAACTCCGTAAACCGATGACGCAGCAAAGTATATTTACCGGTAAATTCCAGATACTCCTTCTGGAAAAGTTCGACAATCTGTTCGCTGCTCAGCTCGTCACCATAATGGTCGGCGGCTGTCTTGACGATATTGCCAAATTCCGGATGCATCTCTTTCGGCAGATTGTAACCTACTGCATGCTGCAATACATAAGCAGCGCCGCCTTTACCGGACTGACTGTTGATGCGGATAACCGGTTCATATTCTCTGTGCAAATCGGCGGGATTAATGGGCAGATAAGGTACTTCCCAAAAATCAGTACCGCTGTGTTCCATATATTCATAACCTTTTCTGATAGCATCCTGATGGGAGCCGGAAAAAGCTGTAAAGGCCAATTCACCGGCATATGGCTGGCGTTCAGGCACTTTCATTCTGGTGCATGCTTCATAAATCTTCTTAAGCTCCAGAATATTGGAAAAATCAAGCTGTGGATCAACACCCTGAGTAAACATATTCAACGCTACGGTAACAATATCAAGGTTACCGGTGCGTTCACCATTGCCGAACAAGGTTCCTTCAATGCGCTCCGCCCCTGCCAGCAAAGCCAGTTCCGCCGAGGCTACGCCGGTGCCGCGGTCATTATGCGGATGAATGCTGATAATGGCTGCTTCACGATTATGCAGATGACGGCAGAAATACTCAATCTGATCCGCATAAGTATTGGGCGTGGACATTTCCACAGTAGAGGGCAGATTTAAAATAATCGGTTTCTCCTTGGTTGCTCCCATAGCCTCCATGACTGCTTCACAAATTTCTACCGCGAAATCAATTTCCGTGCCGGTAAAGCTTTCCGGGGAATATTCATATCTGATATTCATGTTACTGCGGGCTTCTTCTTCCTCCGTCAGCTGCCTGATAAGACGCGCACCTTGAACGGCAATATCAATAATACCCTGCATATCTTTGCCAAATACCACTTTGCGCTGCAAGGTTGAAGTGGAATTATAAAAATGAATAATAACATTTTTAGCACCGCGTACGGCGTCAAAGGTTTTGCAAATCAGCTCTTCTCTGGCCTGAACCAGCACCTGAATAGTTACATCGTCAGGAATATGACCATCTTCAATCAAAGTACGCAAAATTTCATATTCAGTTTCCGAGGCGGAAGGAAAACCTACTTCGATTTCCTTAAATCCGCAGTCCACCAGTGTATGGAAAAATTTCAGCTTTTCTTCAATGCCCATGGGCGTAACCAATGCCTGATTGCCGTCACGCAAATCGACACTGCACCAAACCGGCGCTGTACTTATCACTTTGTCAGGCCATTGACGGTCCGGCAGTTTCACAGGATTAAACGGAACATATTTCTTAGCGACTTTCATAAGCATCCTCCCAGTTTTGGGGCAATAAAAAACCCGCCCCATATTTTTACATATTAGGGGCGGGGAATGATTCCACGCTGTACCACCCTATTTCAGTTATCATTCAGCTGATAACCCTCTCAACCTCCAACAAGGCTTAAGCCGTTAACGCTGCCATGCGTTCTGCCCTACTTATCAGGCAGACAACTCCGGGATGAGTATGCATATGTACCTATGCATCGCTTTTCACCAGCCAGCGACTCTCTTAAGCCTTCAGTACATATCTTCTTCCCATCAATGTCTTTAAGGTGTCAATATTTAATTGATGATGTATATTATTATACAACAAAGGTGTAAATTACGTCAAATATTATTTTTATATTATTCAAAACTGTAAAGCACTCAACGTGTTTTTGAATTTTATCAACTACAGTGCCATTTTAAGAAAAACATTCCACTGCCCGTGGCTGCTGAAAATTTGCCTCCAGCCATGCACTGATTTTGCCAGCGTTAAAGGTTCTGGCGCCTGTCCGGCAATAACGCACGCAGCGCATACAGCTTATGCAAAGTTTGGCATCGCAGTCCATGGTTACGGCATCAATTGCTCCTGTCGGGCATAAAGCTGCGCAGGTACCGCACATTGTGCATTTTTCTTCGGCAAAAGTTTTCGGTACGGGAATGGGTTCTTTAATTAAAGGCTCAGGATTACCCGGCAAAGAAAGTTCAGCCCATTGACCGCTTTGCAGTTTATGCTTAATCTTCTCCGCAAAGTTTCGAAGTATTTTCTGATCTTCAGCATCAGGTCTATTTTGCCCCAATTTTTCCGAAAAAATATGTGGAATAACCACAGCTGCAGCTCCGATAACTTTAAATCCCTGCTTTTCCAACAGCCTCTGCAGCTGCGCCAGCGTATCGTCATAATGACGGTTGCCGTAGCAGGCTAACAGCACGCAGGGCGTGCCATTGCCGTGCAGATTGCTCCACAATCCCTGAACCTGCGGCAGCTGTCCGGCATAAACCGGGCTGGCCGCTATCAACAGTTCGTCAGCAGCAAATTCAATTTTCTGTTCTCGCTGTCTGGGCAGAGTATTATCTGTCAGCACAGCATTATCAAAGGCGGCAGCCAGCATTTGCACCGCTTTTTTGGTACCGCCGGTGGGGCTGAAATAAACGGCTGTTACTTTATATTGCATTGTCCTGTTCCTTTCCTGAAGCCGTGCGGGTAATCAAAACCTTATCCACTCTTGCTCCATCCATATCCACAATCTCAATCTGCAGCCCGGCGCAGCTTACTTTTTCACCGGCTTGAGGAATATAACCCAGAATTGCTACTACCAGACCGCCCACAGTATTATATGCTTCCTTAGTATGCTCTACCTGATTTTCATCAAGAGAGAAATATTCAATAAAATCATTAATGGACAATAAGCCATCAACTAACCAGCTGCCGTCATCACGCACTGTAATCTGCGGTTCATTATTCTCATCAGCTGAAGGCACATCTCCCAAAAGATGCTCCACCACGTCTCTTAAGGTTACCATACCCGCCAGAGAACCAAACTCATCTACCACCAGGGCAACTCTGATACGTTCCTTTTTAAACATGTTCAGCAGATTCTGCGTACGCATGCTTTCCGGAACATATAAAGGCTGCTGCACCGCTGCCCGTAAAGATATTTCAGGCTGTTTCAGCTTCTGCAGCAAAAAATGCTTAGTATAGGCAATGCCCAGAACGTGATCCAGATCATCATCAGCCACCACAAAACAGGAATATCTTTTTTCAGCAATCTGCGCCAAATGCGTAATGCTGTTTTCCTTGACATCCAGCCAGCTAATCTGTGTACGTGGCGTCATAATCTCTCTGACCCGCAAATCATCAAGCTCAAAAGCATTTTCAATAATCTTCTGTTCATCAGCATTAAATACGCCGCTGGCCGTTCCCTCTTTAATCAGCAGCTTTACTTCATCTTCCGTTACCGGCGGTTCCTTGCTGACCTTGTTCGTTCCCATAACCTGCAGCAAGTACTTGGTAGAATAGCTTAGGAGCAGTGTCAGCGGACGAAATACTTTAATCAAAACCTTGATAAGACCGGCAAAAGCAACAACCAGTTTTTCCGGAGCATTAATAGCAATGCGTTTAGGAATAAGCTCTCCCAAAATAATGCTCAAATAAGTAACAACTGCCACAACCAGTCCGTACGCCAAAGGTCCGGCATATTTATCAAGCAGCGGCAGATGCTGAAAAACAATAGCCAGCGGCGCTGCCAAAGCCGCGCCACTGTAAACGCCGGTGCCGATGCCCACCAAGGTTATGCCAATCTGCACAGTTGATAAAAATTCCGTTGGTTCTTCAACTAACGTCAAGATATACCCGGCCTGCTTATTGCCGTTCGTCTGCATTTGTTCCAATCTGGTTTTACGCGAAGACACCAGCGCCATTTCCAGCATGGATAAAACACCGTTAGCGGCTATCAGCAAAAAAACTACAAGCAGTTCTTCAAGATACGCGAAAGGGTCCATATAATCACGCTCACTTTATGCAAAATTTATTAATCCTTTACAGTAATTTACTAACCGCTTTCCGCAGCAAATCCACTACGATGATGGACAGGGCAACAACAGCTACCACCGCCCATTCAGAGGCAGTTAACGGAGCAGTACGCAGAACTCTGCCGCCAACATAAGTCAGCAGTACCTGAATGACAACTATCAGCGCCATAACATGCAGGAAGCCTTTATTTAAACTGATATTCTCCAATAAATTCATCCCGGATACTCTGACATTAAAGCCATTGGCCACCGCCATGAAAATATAAGCGCAGAAAAAGCCCGTATAGGTATAAATATGATCCGGCGCATCACGGAATAAATGGTCAACCCAGCTGCTCTTATAAAAGGCAATAGCGACAACCGTCATATAAATGCCGCCTAAGCAAATAGTAGACAGCATTTTTTTGCTGACAATGGCTGCAGCCCTGTTTTTAGGCCGCTCCGCCAGATATTTTTCTAAAGCCGGTTCCCCGCCAAAAGCCAAGGCAGCCAATGTATCCATGACCAGATTAATCCACAGAATCTGCGTAATCGTCAATGGTTTATCAATACCAATGAACGGCGCAATAAAGTTAATAGCAACGGCCGAAAAATTAATAGTCAGCTGAAATACAATAAATTTGCAGATGGAATTATAAATTGTGCGTCCGTACAAAATAGCCTTTTTGATGCTGAGAAAATTATCATCCAAAATTACAATATCCCCTGCTTCTTTAGCTACTTCTGTTCCGCTGCCCATGGCAAAGCCCACATCGGCTTTTTTCAGAGCCGGTGAATCATTAACGCCGTCCCCGGTCATGCCCACAACCAGATTCAATTCCTGCGATAAGCGTACCAGCCTTGATTTATCCATAGGTAAGGCGCGGGAAACAACCCGCAGTTTCGGCAGATAAAGTTTTACTTCTTCATCACTTAACGCTGCCAGCTCATCAGAAGTCCATACCAGTTCATCAGGATGCCGCAAAAGGCCTGCATCTTTGGCAATGGCTACTGCTGTTTCCTTACGGTCACCGGTAATCATTACAACCTGCACACCGGCGCCCTGTACGGCTTTAATAGCTTCCACAGCCTCCGGTCTTACCTCGTCACGAATACCAAGAATGCCCACCAAGGTCAGTCCGTGCTGCGGCAGCTCATTTTCTGCAGTCCCTTCATAAGTACATAAAGCCAGCATGCGAATTGCCTTGCCTGCCAAAGCGATCATCCGCTTATCCAGTTCTGCCTGCATATCCGCAGTTAAGGGACAGCGCCTGCCTTCATTGTTCCAATAATAATCTGTCTGAAGCAGCAGCTTTTCCGGAGCGCCTTTTATCAAACAATGCTCATGACCGCCCTGACGCACCAGAGCCCAGGAATATTTATTAGCGCTGTTGAATGGTACAAAATGCAGCCTTTCCGCCTCTTCCTGCATGCGGTAATTGCCAATATATTTATTTAAGGCAGCCTCCGTCATGTTGCCGCCAATAATTTTCCCATCAGTTACCGAAGCTGAAGTATTAAGAATAACATTCTGATAAGTCAGCTCCCTGATTTTATCCGGCAGCTGAGCAAAGTCCGTAAATTCCTGACGGTCACCCGTTATAAAGCGTACTACCTCCAGCTTTCCCTTAGTAATCGTACCGGTTTTATCCGTAAAAAGCATGTTCAGGCTGCCGGCTGTTTCGATACCTGCCAGCTTGCGCACGAGAACATTATCATTCAGCATCTTGCGCATATTCAGCGATGATACAATGGCAATCATCAGCGGTAAACCCTCAGGTACCGCCATAACGATAATAATAATCGCCAGAATAACAGCCTGTACCAAATCCCCCAAAACCATGGTCATATTGCTGAAATAGGCGCTGATACCGCCTGCCAGCAGCAATTTATGCAGCATTACAGCCACCGCAATAAGAATGCCGCCGGCATAGCCAAATTTACTGATATTATTGGCCAGTCCTTTGAGCTTCAGCTTCAGCGGACTGTCACGCTCATCGTCTTTCAGCTCCTGAGTCAGCTGTCCGTATACGGAAGCATCCCCAATCTTTACGGCCTGCATGACGCCATTGCCTTCCACCACCACACTGCCGCGGAACAGCTTATATTCATCAAGAAAATCGGTTTTGCTTTCATCCCAGACATAACCAGCCGGTGCCGGCAGCTTGTGAGCTTCTTCGCTTTCACCATTCAAAGCCGCCTGATCCAGCTTAACATCACCTTCCAGCAAAATACCGTCCACAGGAATTTTATCGCCTGCTTCCAAAATAACGGCATCGCCGGTTACAATATCATCAATATGAATTTCCAAGGGTTCTCCGCTGCGCCAAACCTTGCAGCGAATGCGGCTGGCTTCTTCCTGCAGCTTCTGAAAAGCATTTTCATTGCTGTATTCAGAATAAGTGGAGACAAAAGTTGCCAATATAATGGCCAGAAAAATACCTGCGGTCTCAATCCAGTCGCCATGCCCAAGATAAACAAAAAAGACATTGACCAGTAAAGCTAAAATCAAAATACGAATTATGGGATCCTGAAAATTTTCCCACAGCTTATCCCAAAACGTTTCTCTTGGCGGCTGAGATAAAGCATTATTACCGTATTTAGTTAATGCCTCCTTTACTTGCTGTTCAGTAAGACCGTATTTTTTCAAAGTACACCCTCCCCCAAAAATAATCAAATTAAAGAAAAGCTGTGCAGTCATACTGCACAGCTCAGATTGTTCAGTTAGACCAGACAATCTTCATTATCTGCGGATATTCTTCTATTAAATGCTTCAAAATCACCTCGATAACGGCGTTAATCATACCTGGTACAAATTCATCTTCCGTAGTGGGAATGCAGCTTTCGATAACAATATCGCCATTGCCAGCTACATAATATTTAAACACCTTATATTTTTCATTTAATTTATTGATATGTTCCATAATTGCCGCTCTATTGGCGTCCTTTACCAAACCTGCAGCAACTCTTACCTGTACCATAGCATAAATGCTGTCATCCAAAACAACCATGGCCGGCAGGTTTTGGCCGCTTACTTCCATGAAGGAACGATATAAAACAGTATGTACCTCATTGTCCAAATCCTGGGCATTAAAATAAGTTATGTTATTTTCCTTTAAAAACGCGTTAAATTTCTCTGCTTTCTTATTCATCGTCAGCATCCTTTCTGTCTGCATAAAGATATATTTTAATCATATCATTATGCATTGTTTTAGTCAAAATTAAACAACTTACTTAATAAAATCAATCAGCACTGACATTCAAGATTCTGCGCAAATTCATAACCGAATTTTTCCGCAGTTTCCAGTTCAGCAGCCTGAGGTTTCCATTTGCAGGTATAGCCGTCAAAAACTTCCAGACCTGCTTTCTGTAAAAATTCCTCCATATCTTTTTGAGCGCCGCCGGCCCAGCCAAAAGTACCGAAAGCAGCCGCTTTTTTCTGACCAGGCTTTAAACCTTTGATATAGGTCAGCAAAGAACCTATAGAAGGCAGCATTCCATAATTCAGAGTGGAAGAGCCTACCAAAAATCCGGAAGCACTGAATAATTCTGCGGCAATGGTACTGTTTTCCGTGCAGCTTACCTTGAACATTTTTACTTCTACGCCGGCCTTGGCAATGCCTCTGGCAATAGAGCGGGCAATCATTTCCGTACCGCCCCACATGCTGTCATAAGCCAAAACAATACTGCCATCCTTAACGCCGCTGCCCCACTGCTGGTAAAGACTGATAATTTCCTGCAGCTTGCTGCGCCAGATTACGCCATGAGAAGGAGCAATTATATCAAAATCAAGCGCGCCCAGTTTAGCTACAGCCCGGTCAATCAGTTTGGCATAAGGCCAAAGAATATTGGCAAAATATTTTTTCGCTTCATAAAAAAGAATATCCAGATCTACCTCATCATCAAAACGCTTGCTGGTTGCATAATGCTGGCCAAAAGCATCGTTGGAAAAAAGGATTTTGTCATAGGCGCTGTAAGTAGCCATGCTGTCCGGCCAATGCAGCATGGGCATGGTGGCAAACTGCAGAGTGCGCCGTCCAAGCTCCAGTTTATCGCCGTCTTTTACGACTACAAAATCAAAAATATCGCCGTAATGCTGAATAGCTTCCGTCTTGCCCTGCATGGTAATAATAAATTTAGCCTGCGGACATAATTTCGCCAGCGCCGGCATAGCTCCTGAATGATCCGGTTCCACATGGTTGATAACAATATAATCTATTTTCTCCAGAGGAGTAACATTACGAATATTATTAAGAAATTCCTCGGTAAAAGGTGCTTTAACCGTATCAATCAGGCAGATTTTTTCATCCATAATCAGATAGGAATTATAAGTTGCTCCGCGCTCAGTCTTATAACCATGAAAATCACGTACATCCCAATCCTGAATGCTTACATCATAAATATCTTGTTTAATTTGCAAAGGTAACAATATACTCACTCCTTATACCTATTCTTGAATGTATCATATCGTATTTTGACAGCTTTGTATAGTAAAAAACTACATGGAGGTCAACGCCAGACTGCGGCTTGCTTTATCAAGCTTCAGCTGTAGAACATGATATTTATTTAAAGTACTTCTGTGTCCCACACTGACAATTGTTGTATTGGGCAGGTTGGACGCTGCCAGCTGATACATCTTGGCTTCCGTTTCTTCATCCAATGCCGAAGTTGCTTCGTCCAAAAACAGCCAGACAGGCTGCTGCAAATGGGCTCTGACAAATGCTAGTCTCTGCTGCTCGCCTACGGATAAGACATGACTCCAATCAGCAGTGACATCCAGTTTATCACTGAGATAACCTATTTGACAGGTATTCATCAGAGCAATCAGCTGTTCATCACTAATCTGTCTGCCGCCAGGATAAAGCAGCGCAGCCCGCAAAGTCCCCAAGGGCAGATATGGTTTCTGCGGTATGAACATAAGCTTTTCCGGCTCAGGTATGCGGATTTTGCCGTCCACATAGGGCCAGATGCCCGCAATGGCACGTAAAAAAGTACTTTTGCCGCTACCGCTGACACCTTTAATCAGTACATTGCGTCCCGGCTGCAGAGTAAAACAAATATCTTTTAAAAGTGGTGTACCGTCAGGAAGATTAATCTGCATATGCTCAGCCTCTACTTCCTGGGAAGCCGCAAAACGCTGCAAATGAAATTTTTCCGCTTCTATTGACACTTCATGCATATGTCTGCCAAAGAAAGTTAAACGCATAACCACTGCCTGCCACTGCGCCAGACTGGTATATACGTCAATGAAATAAGACAGCGCTCCCTGCACATTGCCAAAAGCGCTGGAAACCTGCATCAGACCACCTAAAGTTATTTCCCGGGAAAGATACCTGTTCATCGCCGCGACAAACGGAAAAATTATGGCAATCTGTGAATAACCGGAATTTAACCAAACCAGCTGTTTCTGCTTATTAACCAATTTCCAAAAATTATCCAGCAATAAAGCAAAACGATCCCGGAAAATACTGCCTTCCTGTTTTTCACCGCGATAAAAAGCAACGCTTTCCGCACTTTCGCGCAGACGAATCATGCTGAAGCGAAAATCTGCTTCATAGCGCTGCTGCACAAAGTTTAATTTGACCAGCTTGCGTCCGACAATATGCGTAATATAGGTACCGATAACAGAATAAACTAATGCGGCCCAAAATAAATAGCCATTAAGATGCCATTCCTGCCCAAAGGCCGTAAATTGCAGCGTACCTGAAAGCTGGTACAAAATAAAGACAAAGGAAATAAAAGTGCACAAAGACTTTAAAATGCCGACGCCAAAGCTTAAGGTCATTTCTACAAACAGTCTGATATCTTCACTAATACGCTGATCAGGGTTATCAGTATCTTCACCAAACATCTGCAGCTGGTAGTAAGTTTTATTTTTCAGCCAAATGTCCAGAAACTGTACGGTCATCCAGCGGCGCCAGTGCAGAATTAAAGTCTGCTGCAAATAGTAGGAATATACGGATAGGATAATATAGATTGCCGCCAGCCACGAAAACCGCAGCAGCCCGTCAAAAATCATATCCGTCTGATAATTCTGCAAAGCATTGTAAAAGCTGTTGTTCCATTCGTTCAGCAGCACCAGCATATAGACAATGCCGAGAGTCAAGGCAATAATAATTCCCAAAAGGCCAAAAGCCTTGAGCTTTTCTTCCGACGTCCAGTAACTTTTGGTAAGATACCACACATCCTTCAAAAATTGTTTAGTTAAAGCAATTTTATGCAAAACATTCCCCCCTTAAGGCTATAACATAAATTATTATACAATATAAAATGCGATATTTGTGTAAAAAAATGCTCTGCCGCAGCAGAGCATTTTTAAATCTTATTCGGTTTTTTCAGCTTTCTTTTTTCTTCTGCTGAAGAAACGTTCAACAACTACGAAAAGTACCGGAATGATAAATACGCCCAAAAGAGTATTTATCAGCATGCCGCCGACAACGGCATTACCCATGGATACACGGGCGCCGGCACCAGGACCGGTTGCAACAGCCAAAGGCACGCAGCCCAGAATGAACGCAAAGGATGTCATCAGAATCGGGCGCAGACGTACATGAGCAGCTTCGATTGCCGCATGTACTACATCCATGCCGTTTTCCATGTTCATCTTAGCATATTCAACAATCAGGATAGCGTTCTTGGCTGCCAAACCAATCAGCGTTATCAAACCAATCTGCATATAAACGTCATTGTTCTGTCCACGCAGATACTGAGCCAAAAAGCAGCCAAATACTGCAGAAGGTACGGACAGCAGAACTGCCAGCGGAATAGTCCAGCTTTCATACAACGCAGCCAGGCACAGGAAAACGAATACCAGAGAAATAATAAAGATCTGAGTAGAACGTCCGCCTGCTTCAACTTCGTCACGGCTTTGGTCAACCCATTCGTAGGTATAGGTGTTCGGCAGAACTTCTGCCGCAACTTCTTCCAGCGCTGCCATGGCCTGACCAGTAGAATACCCTTCAGCCGGGTCACCGGCAATCTTAATGGCGCTGGTACCGTTATAACGGGTCATGATAATAGAAGTATTTTCACTCTTAGACTTAACCAGAGTATTCAGCGGTACCATCTCGCCATTGTTGCTGCGTACGAAGAAGAAGCGCATATCATTGGTGCTGGTACGATGGGACGGATCAGCCTGCATAACAACTTTCCAAACACGGCCAAAACTATTGATATCATTAATTTCAGTACCGCCTAAGAAAGCCTGCAAAGCAGTAAAGACGCTGGATACAGGAACATTTAAAGATTCCGCTTTTTCGCGGTCTACTTCAAATTGATATGTCGGCGTAGTGGTATTCAAAGTGGTGTAGATCATACCAATTTCCGGACGCTGACGGGCTTTAGCCAAAAATTCATTGGCGCGGTCACCCATAGTATTTACATCTTCACCGCCAAGGTTCATGATATATAAGCTCAAGCTACCGGTATCAGAAGCACCGGGCAAGGAAGGCGGCTGGAAAGCCATTACGGTAGCGTCAGGAATCTTGGAGCCGATACCCATAACCATCGGGATAACATCCTGAATGGTATTATCACGCTTATCATAATCTTCCATGGAAACTACTGCCAGACCGGCGCTTGCCTTTTGAGCTTTAGTCAGGATATCTACGCCGCCAACAGTCATGACATTTTTAACACCGGGCAGTTTGCTCAGCTGATCACCGAAATTTTCCAGAATCTGCTGCGTACGGTTAGCAGAAGCGCCTTCCGGCAGGGAAACGGCAATAGCACTTACACCCTGGTCTTCATTAGGAACAAAGCCCGTCGGTGTAACTTTGGCCAGAGCACCGATGCAGATAACAATAACAATCAGGCAGCACAGAATCAATTTAGATCTGCGGATGCATTTTTCAACATTAGTAACATATTTGCTGAGCGTTCTGGCAAACCATTTGTTAAAGCCAAGAACCATTTTGCCGACAAAGCCTTTCGGCACTTCTTCAGCATCCTTTTTAACCAGCAGCAAAGCACACAATGCCGGCGTCAGTGACAACGCAATAATCGCGGACAGCATCATGGATACGGAAATCGTGATAGCAAACTGCTTATAAAGTTCACCAACAGTACCGCCGGTAAAGGCAACCGGGATAAATACGGCGCTTAAAACGAAAGCAATAGCCACAACAGGGCCGGAAACTTCGTTCATAGCCCGGTAGGTAGCTTCCTTCGGAGACATACCGTTATCCTGGATATGATGTTCAACCGCTTCTACTACGACAATGGCGTCATCGACAACCAGGCCGATAGCCAGAATCATTGCAAAGGCAGTCAAAGTATTAATCGTAAAACCAAAAATTACGAAAGATGCCAGTGTACCAATCAATGATACAGGTACCGCCAGCAAAGGAATCAAAGTTGCACGCCAGCTGCCCAGGAAAATAAATACAACAAAGATAACCAGAATCAATGCTTCGACAAAAGTGTGAGCAACCTTATTCAATGATTCAGTAATAAACTGGGTGTTATCCTGAATAATTACCAATTCCATATCGCTGGGGAAACGGGTCTGCGCATCGGCCAGAACCTCTCTGATATTGGAAACCGTTTCCAGAGAGTTGGCATCAGAAGTCAGAGAAACCGGGAAAACTACGGAGTCACCGCCATTTAAGCGGCTGGAAATCAAGTCGCTGCGGGGACCGGGTTTGATTTCGGCAATATCACGCAGTTTCAGATTATCACCATTGCTGGAACGGATGATAACATTACCGAATTCTTCCGGAGTACTCAGACGGCCCTGAGCACTGGCAGAATAAGCTTTTTCCTGTTCATCAGCAGTAGGACGGTTACCGATGGAACCTACAGGAGCCTGGATATTCTGACTCTTGATAGCAGTAGAAATATCATCAACAGTAACGCCAAGCTGAGCCATTTTTTCCGGATTCAGCCAGATACGCATGGAATATTCAGGACCATATTCATCAACTTTAGAAACGCCCTTAACACGCTTAACGGCATCAATAAAGTTAGCATCGGCGTAGGTTCTGAGGAACATAGCATCATAAGTCTTATTGGGAGAATACAGACCGAAATACATAATGGTTTCGGCTGATTCTTTAGAGGTAGTGATACCGTAAGAAGATACCTCACTGGGCATGGAGCTGTTAGCCTGAGATACACGGTTTTGTACTTCTACGGAACCGATATCAGCATTCTTGTCCAGGTTAAACTGAACATTCAGTTTATACTGACCGGAGCTGGTGCTGGTAGAAGTCATATCCAGCATGTTCTCAACGCCCATAACCTTTTGTTCAATAGCTTGTGCTACCGACTTTTCAACAGTATCAGCACTGGCGCCTACATACGTAGTATCTACGGCAATACGCGGTTTAGTAATCTGCGGATACTGAGCGATAGGAAGGCTGAAACCGGCAATCGTACCCAAAAGGGTAATGATTATAGCCAGTACAATTGCGAAGACCGGACGGTCAATAAAAAAACGTGCCATTTAGCCTGCCTCCTTATTGCTGTACTGCTTGGGTTTCAGTAGTATCCAGTTCGGCCTCTGTCATCGGTTCAGCATTAACTTCACTGCCCTGACGAATCTTGCCTGTGCCTTCAACAACAATGTTTTCACTGCCATCCAAACCGCTTTCAACCATATACATACGGCCAACGGTAGGACCAACAGTAATTTCCTTCATATTAACCTTGTTATCAGCACCGATAACATAAACAAATTTCTTATACATCAATTCAACAACTGCGCGCTGCGGAATCAGCAAAGCATTTTCCCTGGTGCCTGCAAGAGCCTGAACATGGGCAAACATTCCGGGCAGCAAACGGTGCTGCGGATTTTCAAACAGCGCTCTGATGGTCAATGTACCGGTATTATCACTCATCCCACGGTTAACTTCCGCTACATGGCCTTTCAGGTCATAAGTGCTGCCATCACTGAGCACAATGGACAGATTATCCAAAGAAGCCTTGCCATTATTATCATGGGCAGCGGATAATTTCAAATATTCCGGTTCAGCAATGCTGAATTTAACAAAAACCGGATCGGTATTGGAAATTGTACCGAGAACAGTCTGTCCGGCAACAGCATAGTTGCCAACTTCCAGCGCTTTAGTATCAATACGTCCGGTAAAGGGAGCTACAACATTGGTTTCATTCATATCAATTTCCGCATTGCGCAGCAACGCTTCCATCGCATTTACTGAAGCCTGAGCCTGATCACGCTGCATAATAGCGTTATCCAGGGTCTGTTTGGATACGGCAGCCTGCTCATACAGCTTGGTATAACGTTCGGCATCCATAGATGCATTGGCTAAAGTAGCGCGAGCGCTGGCCAGATTAGCCTGCGCATTAAGCACATTGGCCTGATAAGTGCGCGGATCAATGGAATAAAGAACCTGACCGGCCTGTACGGTATCACCGCCGTTAAAATATTTGCCGGTAATCTGTCCTGATACCTGAGATACCAGACTCATTTCCTGCTGTGCTTCTACAAAGCCGGTATAATCATAAATCAGCGGTGTATCGCGTTTTATTACCTGCATGGATTTAACCAGCACCGCAGACGATTGCGGCTGTTCTTTTTTACTGCAACCCGCTATGCTTACCATCAGTCCGATAGCCAGTACTGCCGCCAAAGCTTTTTTCGCTTTACGGGAGCTGATAAAATCAAACATACACAAAATCCTCCTTCTCCTTTTTCTATTCGAAACATAACTTTTTGCAAACAAAAGATATTTAGTCAGTTTCAGAATAATATCATTATAAAATACGCATATCAGAAAAGCAAATGCCATTTAAAATGATTATGTTTTATTTACTATGTTTTTCATCATTTTACTCAATTTTTCATATTTTACTGACTGGCCAGTCAGCTTAACCACTTTTTATCCTTCAGGAATTTATGCAGATTGCCGATAGCATAGCAGGCCACTTCTTCATTGCCGTCAGTATTCATTACCAGGCAGAGTTTTTTATCGGCCAAATACCATTCATCCGGCACCTTGTCCCGAAAGACGATATTCTTATTGGTATTCAGCAAGTTCAGCAGCGGCAGCAAATCAGGATCCTGCAAATTCAGAAGATCACCTATTTTTAGCAGCCTTCCACTTTCCGGATCTATATTAATATGATGATGAACAAATTTATTTTTGCCGCTGATCAGCTGAATGCCCAGCAGCATATCATCTGCCCGCACAACGTTAAACGCCATATCTGCTTCACCGCTGATGAATTTTTGCAGATATGCCGCGCTTTCCTGCCGCAAAAGTTCATTAATTGTATTTTGCAGTTGAGCATTATCATGTACGGCAATCAGAGGATAAGTTGCTTCCCCTCCGGGAGCCACAATCTTACGCGGCAGCACGGTATACCAGTTATTTTCACAGCCATCATTGATTTTATTATCTTTACCAACGGCACCCCTTACCAAAATAGTCAATCCGCTGGTCTCCCATTTTTTATCTTTATTCAGCTTCCATACGGCACCCACATCCGCCAGTACCTTTTTATCGGCAGTTATTTTTTGTGTGGTAAAGACTTCCTGCTTGCCGTCATTATCTGTATCAATTGCAGTCAGCGAAGAAATTTTTTCCGTCTCCGCCGTCAGACGGCTTGGAGTAATCTGCTCCAGTACCCGTTCATCAATCTGCATGAAGCTGCTGCTGTTATCATTCATGGTTACCTGCAGTTGATCTCCTTCTATCGCAGACTCGCGCACTACCCCATAATTATCCGCTCCGGCAAAAATTTCCCGAATATTACTTTTCTCACTGAAATCGATAATTCTGTATTCTGTCGGCCGCTGCCAGCTGCCCTGAGCCACTGCCAGTAGCAGCTGCTTCTGATCTTTAATAACGCTTACCGTATCCAGCTGACAGTTGTAACCGCCTTTAACCGTAGGATTATAAGCAGCTTCTATGTTTCCATCTTCATTTTTAAACAGCAGCAGCAGATTATCTGCGTAACCTCCCGCTATTTTATTGCCCCATAATTCTATCTGTACCGGTTTCCCATCGGATTCTGCCTTGGCAGACGCCAAACGCACACTGTCTGCCGCATTTGCGGTGCTCATTGCGCAAAAAATACCGCAAGCCAGCAAAAGGCCGGTTATTTTTCTGATTCTGATCACTTTTTCACATCCTTCAATAAATAAGTTTACGTTCATTATACCATGATAATTACCGAGGTTATAGACAATCCTGTTACAGATGTTATATTTTACATTCCTCAGAAAAATATTTTGCATTATTTTTCTGCCTCTGATGCAAAGCAACGGGTAATAGTGTAGAATATTCTACAAGTAACGCGTTAGGAAAGGATTTGTCTTTATGAAAAAACTGTTTACATTACTCATGCTGATATGCTTAATGCTGGCTGCTGCCGGCTGTTCTTCCGACAAAAAATCAGCTGATACAGCCAAAGCCAAAGTCAGCCTCGGTATGCTGCGTCTGACCAGCAGCGCCCCGCTTTTTATAGCCATGGAAAAAGGTTATTTTGCCGATGAAGGTCTGGAAATTGACGCTCAATGGTTTGATGCTGCTCATCCCATTGCCGTTGCTACTGCGTCTTCCAAAATAGATGTAGGAGCTACGGGAATAACTGCCAGTCTTTTCAATATGGCTGCCAGCGGCCAGCAGCTTGCCATTGTTGCTGATAAAGGACGGGAGCAAAAAGGTTTCTCCTCCTCAGCCCTCATGGTTACCACCGACAATTTTAATCAGGGTCTTACTAAAATCAGCGGCTTAAAAGGCAAACGTGTCGGCATTACCCAAAAAGGCTCTACCTTTCATTATATGTTAGGCCGTCTGCTGGCAAGCGAAGGCCTTACACTTAATGACGTACAGCTGGTTCCGCTTAATAAAATCAGCGCGATAATGGCAGCTTTGGAAAGCGGACAGATTGACGCAGCCATTTTAAATGAACCCAATATTACCAAGGTTGCCAAGGCAGGCTACGGAAAAACAATCGTTCAGGTCGGCGACGTAATTCCTTACCAGACCTCCGCTATTTTCTATTCCCCGGAATTTACCAAAAACGAAGCAGTAGGCGTACGTTTCATGAAGGCTTATGCCAAAGCCTGCAATTATTATTATGATGCCGTTATCGACAAAAAAGATCCTAAGAAATTTGATGAGGTTATCAGCATTATTGCCAAATATGTCAACGCCCCTGCTGAAGACATCAAGCTTGGACTTCCTTACATCGACCGTGACGGCAAACTGCTGAGCAGCGATATCACTACTCAGATTGACTGGTACTCTCAAAACGGCTTGCTCAACGGAGCCTTAACCGCAGATAAAATCGTCAATAACAAATTTCTGGAACAGGCGCTGAAAAAATAATTTTTAAGGGCAGAGATATCTGCCCTTCTTTACTTAAGGAGATTTTATGAAATTAGTAATAGATAAGATTTGCAAAAGCTTTGCCAACCGGCAGGGAAAAACCCTGCCCGTACTGGAAAATATCAATCTTACCGTCAATGAGCAGGAATTTATTGCCATTGTCGGCCCTTCCGGCTGCGGCAAGTCCACATTGCTGAACCTGACCGCCGGACTGTTGGAACCATCGTCCGGTCAAATTAAATTTACTGAAGTGCAGCAGGGTTATCAGCCCCATATGAGTATTGTGTTTCAGGAAACCGGACTTTTTCCCTGGCGCAGTGTTTATGATAATATCGCTTTCGGACTACAGGCCAAAAATATTCCTGCTGCCCAGCAGAAAGAACGCATTCAGAAATATCTGGAACTGGTTGGTCTGAAAGGTTTTGAAACGGCCTATCCCCACCAGCTCAGCGGCGGTATGCGTCAGCGCGTCGGTATTGCCAGAGCCATGGCCATAGAGCCGGACCTGCTGCTTATGGACGAACCTTTTTCTGCCCTTGATGCCCAAACTCGTACAATCATGCAGGAAGAATTAGTAACTTTATGGGAAAAAACACGGCTTACAACCATGTATGTTACCCATAATATTCAGGAAGCAGTAATGCTGGCTGATAGAATTATACTTTTATCCAGACGTCCCGGCCGCATCAGCAAAATTATCAATGTAGACGTTCCACGACCGCAGCGCGCACTGCCTGAGTATACTGAAACAATTGCCGCTTACACCAGAACTATCTGGGAGCATATCAGCAAGGACGCGCGGGCAGCATTGATGGAGGTGGAAGCAGATGCATGAATTTATCGTAGTTAACAAGATGCAGTCCTGGCAGAAAACCTATCCGCACTGGTTTTCTCTGGTTTTTATTATTCTGCTGCTGTGCGTTTGGGAAATTATCTGCCGCACCGGCATTATTTCTTCTCTTTTTCTGCCCGCTCCCAGCCAGATTCTCAGTGCTCTTTTGGCAATGACCGTTAACGGTGAAATAGCCGCCAGTCTGGCTGCAAGTCTGGTGCGTATCGGCCTTGGTTTCCTTATCGGCGCATTTTTAGGACTGGCCGCCGGTCTTATTACAGGTACTTCCGCCTTAGCTGACAGGCTGGCCTCTCCTGTTATCAATGCGCTTTACCCCATTCCTAAAATTGCTCTACTGCCGCTGTTTATTCTTTGGCTTGGTATTGGTGAGCTTTCTAAAATTACAATTATTGCCACCGGCGTTTTCTTCCCGGTAGCTATGAACACCTTTGCCGGCGTTAAAAACATTGATCCGCTGCTTTTGAAAGTTGCCGCCAGCTTTAACGCCAGCCGCTGGCTGACAATGAAAGCTATTATTCTGCCTAATGCTCTGCCCATGATTTTTACCGGTTTGCGCCTGGCTGCCGGTACATCCCTGCTGCTTTTAGTTGCGGCGGAAATGATTGCCGCGCAAACCGGCATCGGCGCTCTAATCCTGCATTACGGTGATCTTATGATTACCGACCGCCTTATGGCCGGAGTAATTATTCTTTCTCTGCTGGGTGTAATATTTAATTTCATACTGCTCTGGTGTGAAAAAAAAGTAATTCCTTGGAAAAATTAAGTTCATTAATAAGGTGAAACTATGGATAAATTGCAATATGTAAAAATTTTTAAAGCACTGGCCGACGAAACCCGTCTTATGCTGCTGCAGCGTATTTCTGAAACTGAGGAAATCTGCGTCTGTAAACTAATGGAAGAGTTTTCTATGGCCCAGAGCAAACTCTCCTACCATTTAAAAATGCTGCTGGCAGCTCAGCTTATCAGCGTTCGACCCTGTGGTAAATGGAATTTTTATACCGTTAATAATGATTTATTACAGCAGCTTTTTCAGGAGGCAGTACTGAAAAATTTACTGAAAAAATAATAAAGCACTTGTCATATCAAATTTATTTGATATAATAAATAAAAGAGAAGCGAATAACTTCTCTTTTATTTCAAATTTAATATCAAATTTTTTTGATTTATTAAGGAGGCCTCTTCATGTTTGACTTTTTCATCAATCAAGTACTGGGCATGCAATGGCTCAGCTCATTAATCTGGCAATTACTGCAAACATATTTGTCTGCAGACAGAACCTCTGCTTTATGGGGCAGTGTGCATTTTTTTCTGTACGATACCATCAAAATTTCTCTGCTGCTCGTAACTTTGATTTTTCTTATTTCGTATATCCAGTCTTATTTCCCACCGGAAAAAACCAAGCGTCTTTTAACTCATTATTCCGGTATCAGCGGTAATATCGCAGCCGCGCTTTTAGGAACAGTTACACCCTTTTGTTCCTGCTCCAGTGTACCTATCTTCATCGGCTTCACCCGCGCCGGCCTGCCCATTGGCCTTACGTTCTCTTTTCTGATTTCTTCCCCCATGGTGGATGTGGCTTCATTATTGATGCTTACATCATTTTTCGGCACTAAATTTGCTGTTATCTATACGGTAGTCGGCATTATCCTTGCCGTTGCCGGCGGTAAACTTATTGCTGCTCTGCAGCTGGAAAAATATTTGCTGCCCTTTCAGGGTACCATTAAAGAATTTTACAGTGAGTCTGAATATTTCAACCAGCGTCAGCGCCTGCAATACGCGACAAATGATACTAAAATCATCGTCCGCAAAGTCTTTCCTTATGTGCTGGCAGGCGTGGCGATAGGTGCTCTGATTCATAACTGGCTGCCACGTGATCTGATTCTTGCCGTGCTTGGCAATGGCAATCCCTTCGGGGTTATTCTGGCTGCTTTAATCGGTATTCCTATTTATGCCGATATCTTCGGCACCATTCCTATTGCCGAAGCGCTTTATATGGCAGGTGTTCCTGCAGGCACCATCTTGGCGCTAATGATGTCCGTAACAACTATTTCTCTGCCTTCGCTTATTATGCTCAGCCAGGTACTGCATAAAAAATTATTACTGACCTTCGTCGGCATTGTAGCTGGCGGCATCATCATTATCGGTTATCTTTTTAATTTTCTCTGATAAAAAACAGCAGTCCAATTTGGACTGCTGTTTTTTTGTATTAAAATGACGCCAATCCCAGGGTTTCTAACAGCAGCATTATATTCAGCACAATAACTATACCGCCGATAATGCCGAGAGTAAGCTTTAGGCGGGCACTATTGGCATATTTTCCCATAACTTTAGTCGATGAAGTAAGATAAATCAGCAAGCCTATAGTCAATGGCAGCTGAACGCTGAGAGCCATCTGCGAATAAATCAGGCCGCTGAACGGATCATCGACAAATAAAATGAACAAAACTGCCAGCCAGTAAGTTATCAGCACTCCATGCCAGGAATGATAATCGTTAACATCATAACTTTCACCAAAAATACCGGCATAAATGCTGCCGCCGGCCATTCCTGCCGTAACGGTGGAAGCAATACCGGCAAATAACAGCGCCACCGCAAAAATCAGAGCCGCACTGCTTCCCAGCAAAGGCTCCAGTAATTCCGTAGCCTGTCCAAGGTCAGCGACCTGAACATGATTTTTATTAAAGACAGCAGCGGCAATCAAAATCATGGCGCTGTTGATCGCCCAGCCAATACCCATGGAAAAAATCGTATCAAGAAATTCAAAGCGCAGCTGTTTTTGAATTACCTTTTCATCAGCTAAATTCCACTGCCTGCTTTGAATAACTTCCGAATGCAAAAACAGATTATGAGGCATAACTACCGCTCCCAATACGCTCATGATGACCAGCAGGGAGCCATGAGGAATAGCCGGCGTTACCCAGCCGGCAGCAGCCGCCGGCCAATCAACCGGAATCATCACAATCTCTACCAAAAAAGACAGTCCAATCAGGGAAACAAAACCAATAATCAAATTTTCCATCTTACGATAGGAATTAGAGCGCAATAGCCATGAACACAAGGCAGCCATCATGACGCTGCCCAGCCATAAGGGCAGCTTAAACAGCAGATTAAGAGCAATGGCTCCACCTAAAATTTCTGCCATGGCTGTTGCCGTTGCGGCCAGCACACCTGAAAATAAAAGTACCCTTGCCAGAGCCTTAGGCAAATGAGCAGTAGCTGCCTCTGCCAGGCAAAGACCCGTAGCAATACCAAGATGAGCCGCATTATGCTGCAGGACAATCAGCATGATGGTCGCTAATGTTACCATCCAGAGCAGAGTATAACCATATTCAGACCCCGCAGCCAGATTGGAAGCCCAGTTGCCGGGATCAATAAAACCCACGGTAATCAAAAGTCCCGGTCCCAGATAGCGCAGCAGTTCCTTGGCCCGCTCACTTGTTGTATGTTTTTTCTCATATTCTTGCAGTTTCATTTTTGACCACCATTACACCTGCAGCGCTTCAGCAATGACAGCAGGTTTCAGTTCCGAAATTTTTACCGGTTTTTCCGGCTCGTCCGCAAAGCTGCCAATACTCTTTGCCATCCACACTACATCCTGCCAGGCCCCCTGTTTAAAGCCTGCTTTCACAAAGGTACCTGCCAGAGCATAGCCTGCCTTGCGATGAAAATTAATGCTGTCCATATTACTTGCTGTAATGCAGGCATACAGATTAATGATATGCTGTTTGGCCAAAATACTTTCCAAAGCAGCATATAGCTTTTTGCCTACGCCTTTTTTCTGCGCTGCCGGAGCCAGATAGATGGTAACTTCAACATCCCACTGATAGGCAATTCTTTCCAGATATCGATGTGCATAGGCATAACCTATGATAACCCCATCCCGCACATAAACCAGATAAGGATATTCGGCCCCTATTTGACGAATGCGTTCAGCAAATTCTTCTGATGACGGAACTTCATATTCAAAAGAAACAGCCGTGTCCGTAATAAAAGGGGCGTAAATTTTAAGTATTTCCGCAGCATCCGCTGCGGAAGCTAATCTTATTTCTTCACTCATTGTTTTCCTCCGGATATTAAAACGGCTGCCATAAGGCAGCCATTTCTGCTATTTTTTAGGTTCTACATAAATTTCAAACATACGCTGCCAGGGCAAGGTAAATTTATACTCCTGAACTTTGCTGCCCATCAACGGCTGAGCCACAGCCGTTATCTGCTCACTGATATAGTTTTCCGCAGCTTCTGTCTGCTGCGCGTCTAAGCCGCTGTTCGGCCAATGCTGCGGCCAAATCAGATTCTGATAAGTACGCATTCTGACATTAGCCTGGTAAGCCCAGTCATCCAGATAACGTACGGTCAATAGCTGCTCTTTAGTTCCCGGCTGATACATATCCTGCAGCAATCCCTGAGCCAAAGCAAAGCCAAGAGAATTGCCAGCCGTATTCCAGCCGCTGTAAGCAGACAGCCGGTAAGCGTCGCCGCTGGTCAGTAAGCTGCTCACCAGGGCATTATCTGCACCATTGCCGTATTTAATATCAGCAACAGCTACCCTGCTGCCTCCATCCAGCAAGTCATGGATATGGGCAGTAAACTTCTTATCTTCCGAAGTCTGCGTATAATTATTGACAGGATTTGACGCTTCTAAGGTAACGCCGTCATAAGGTGTATTCAGCGCCAAAGTGAGCTCGGCTTTCTTGCTGCTGTCAACGGGAATGGCACCGGCAGCATAAATATGATGCTTAGTGCTTACAGCCACTGTATCATCCTCATAGGAAGGAATCGTACTGCCACCGCTTCCCGGAGCATAAACCGTATTGACAAAAGGCAGATGATACTGCAGTCTGGTGGAAGCTCTGCTCAACAGCAGCAGGCCCAGCTGATCGGCCCCGGCAAAAAAACGAATACGTTCTTTAGGCAGCTCATTAACCAAAATATCAAGCTCTCTTGCCTCACGATGCGCCTGCGAATAAGTAGCCGTATCATCCCTGCCGATTAAGAGATAATCAAAATCGCCGCTTTCCACACCATGCATCAAAAGTTCAGTCGCTTTCAGATTATTATGCCGGCGGCTGTACATATCTTCCAGGATATCTTTGGGAATAGCGTAACGCAGTTCAGCCAGTTCCCGTACTTCCTTACGGGTAATCTCTTTGGCCTCCAGTTTATCCTCCAAGGCTCCCAGACGAAAAATCTGACTGCCCCACTGCGCATAATAAGCCGGTTCTACCGGTGCGGCACTCATCTTGGGTGAGCGCATGATTGTCGCAAAAACATAAATCAGTTTATCGCCATAATCCTTTTTCAAATCAATCAGCTTCTGAGCGCGCTCCTGCACTACTGCAGCTGGTATTTCATGAGTTCTGGAAGCAACAAGCCCTCCATAGAGCAAAGCATCGGACGACGCCACTACAGCCAAGGATTCCGGTATATTAGCCTGCAGCCAGGCAAACATTTTTTCCGGATCGCCGCTTGTTTGTGCATCAGCAATATATTCTCTCGGCGGAACCTTCACATCCCACCCAGCATCACGCATTGTCTGCACCGTATAATCAAGGCAAACAGGTCTGTTATCCATTGGTATATATAAAATTGTACCCTTAGCCGCATCAGCAGGCTGACAGTACATACAAGCTGTCATCAAGAGCATCAGCAAAAATTTTTTCACCTTCATCTCCCCCTCTTTCGAGCAATAAAAAACTCTGGCTGTATATTTCTACAACCAGAGCTTGTAATCCTGCTATTAATTTTGAAAACGTTTCAAGAAGTCCTTGGTACGCTGATTTTTAGGATGGTTGAACAGTTCGGCAGGAGGAGCTTCTTCGGCAATTACACCCTGATCAATGAAAATCACGCGGCTTGATACATCGCGGGCAAAAGCCATTTCATGAGTAACAATTACCATGGTTAAGCCTTCGGCAGCCAAATCACGCATAACGCGCAGTACCTCGCCTACCATTTCCGGATCTAATGCCGAGGTAGGTTCATCCATAAGCAATACTTCCGGTTCCAGAGCCAGCGCTCTGGCAATAGCTACACGTTGTTTTTGTCCGCCGGATAACTGATGCGGCTTAGCGTTAATATAGCTGTCCATACCTACATGCTTTAAATATTTGATGGCCGTTTGACGGGCTTCCTCTTTATTCTTGCCCAGTACTTTAATCTGACCAACTGTACAGTTTTCCAAAACGGTCATATTGTTGAATAAGTTAAAGGACTGAAAGACCATACCGACTTTAGTGCGGTACAGCGTCAGTTTTTTAAAGGCATCCTTCAGTTTCTGACCGCGATATAAAATTTCGCCGCCCGTCGGTTGTTCCAGGTGATTAATGCAGCGAATTAAAGTAGATTTGCCACTGCCGGAAGGGCCGATAATGCAGACTACATCACCACGATAAATATCGAAACTGATGCCTTTTAATATTTCTCTTTCACCAAAACTTTTCTGCAATCCCTGTACGGATACTAAAAGCTCTTTGTTTTCCATAACTCAATACCGCCCTTTCTGTTTTTTAGTCGGCAGCGGTACATGTCCGCAGGGGTCCATCATCGGATCATATTCTACCAGCTGATAATCCTTGGGACCATCCATTTTGCTTTCAGCCCAGCGCAGTAGTCTGGACGCCGTAAAAGTCATAATAAAATAAATAACGCAGGTAATGAAGAAAATCTCAAAATATTTGTAATAAACGCCGGCCGCAGATTTGGAAGCAAAGTATAATTCTGTAACGGAAATAACATTCAACACAGAAGTATCTTTAATATTGATAATCAGGTTATTGCCGAGCTGCGGCATAACATTACGCAATGCCTGAGGCAGAATAACGCAGCGCATGATCTGAAAATGATCCATACCGATTGCAATTGCTGCTTCCTTTTGTCCCACATCTACAGATTCAATACCGCCGCGAACCGTTTCTGCCATATAGGCGCCGGTATTGATGGAAACAACCAGAAAACCGGCAAACATCGGCGACATATCAATATCAAACAGGCTCATCGCGCCGTAATAAACAACCATAGCCTGAACAATCATTGGTGTACCGCGGAAAACTTCTACATAAGCGTCAAGCAGCCACTGCAAAGCCTTAATAATCGTCTTTTTAACAGGTCCGTCATTTTCATCAAGAGGTATGGTTTGGATAATACCTACTACCAGACCAATCAGACAGCCGATAAAGGTACCTACTATTGCCAGCAACAAAGTTACTACAGCACCTTTTATTAAAACAGCTCCATACTGATCCAGTAAAAATGCTACCCAACCAAAAAATGTTTCTGGCATAGGAGGCACCACCTTTTTCTTAATATCTTAATAATACAATAAGGGCGGCACTACCTGCCGCCCTAAATTTACAGGCTCATTATTTTGCCAAAGGTTGTTTTTTAATAGCTTCGTCCATGATTTTGTTGAAGTCATCCTCAGTCATACCGCCGAGAACTTTGTTCATGGCATCCAGTAATTCTTTATTGCCTTTCTTAACAGCAATACCGATTTCTACATCTTCTTTAGAAGTCTTGAAGCCTTTGCCTTCCGGGAAAGTAACCATGGTCAGTTCAGGGTTAGCATACGCAGCAGCTTTAGCTGTCGGAATATCAGTTACAATCAGGTTGCATTTACCGGATTTCAGAGCAACGATCATGCCCGGAACATTATCAATAGCCGGCAGCTTGGTAACATCAGGAACTTGATCAATCTGATCATACCAAATGGTATTTAACTGAGAGGTTGCAATGGAGCCTTTTAAGTCTTCTACACTTTTAGCCTGAGCTTGCGGAGAATCCTTTTTAACCAAAGCAACTACGTTAGCGTAGTAGTAAGGTTTAGTGAAATCCACGGTTTCCTTACGTTTGGAGGTAATGGACATACCGGCAATGGCAGCATCAATTTTACCGCTTACTACTGCAGGAGCCAAACCGTCCCATTCAATTTTTTGAATCTGCAGTTCCGCACCCATAGAATCAGCTAATTTCTTAGCCATGATAACATCATAGCCATAAGCATATTCACTGGTACCTTCGATTTTTACTGCACCGCCGTCAGCAGTAGTCTGAGACCAGTTATATGGCGCATAAGCGCATTCCATACCAACTTTCAATACTTTCTTATTAGTGTCAGCCTTTTTATCGCTGTCACCGCAGCCGGCAGTAACAGCCAGAGCGGCAATCATAGCGCCGCAAACGGCAGCTTTTAAAAATTTCTTCAAATTCATCAACAACACGCCTTTCCTTTTTTAATCACAAAATTTTATGCTGTACCCTGCCGGTACAGCATAAAATTTCAGGCTTTTTTTACTCATACAGCAAACATTGTATAGTTTTGCCCGCCTTTAAAACTATCCAGCATACTTAACAGCATAATCGCCAGTATCATTTTATGATACTTTGTAATATTTTACTATAAAAGCACTTCACTGACAATAAGAAATCCATGTATACACGTCTTTCCAGTCAATATGTTACTTTTGATACAAACTGATTATTATTGTATCTCGTAGTTCTGTATAAATAATCTGTTTTTGGAATATATTTGTAAGTATAAAAGCACTCATACATGCGTATGAGTGCTTTGCAAAACTGAAATCACCGCAGCATAAACAGCTTATTTTACATAGTTATTGCTGGTATTATCTTTCAGAATAACGTCATGTGCGCCGCCTTCAACAATAGAAGTTGCGGAAACAAGTGTCAGTTTAGCTTTTTCCTGTAATTCCGGAATATTTAATGCGCCGCAGTTGCACATGGTAGAACGAACCTTATTTAAAGTAAGGGTTACGTTATCTTTCAGAGGACCGGCATACGGTACATAGGAATCAACGCCTTCTTCAAAGGACAGTTTTGCGGCGCCGCCCATGTCATAACGCTGCCAGTTACGAGCACGGTTAGAACCTTCGCCCCAATATTCTTTCATGTAGTTGCCATTAATATTAACTTTGTTGGTCGGGCTTTCGTCAAAACGTGCAAAATAACGGCCTAACATCAAAAAGTCGGCACCCATAGCCAGAGCCAGAGTCATATGATAATCATAAACAATACCGCCGTCAGAGCAGATAGGTACATATACGCCGGTTTCTTTATAATATTCATCACGTGCTTTGGCAACTTCAATCAATGCGGTTGCCTGACCACGGCCGATACCTTTTTGTTCACGAGTAATGCAGATAGAACCGCCGCCGATACCTACTTTTACAAAGTCAGCACCAGCTTCAGCCAGGAAACGGAAGCCTTCAGCATCAACAACATTGCCGGCGCCAACTTTTACGCTGTCGCCATAATGTTCGCGAATCCAGTCCAGAGTCATTTTCTGCCAAGCGCTGTAGCCTTCAGAGGAGTCAATGCACAATACGTCAACACCAGCATCAATTAAAGCGGGAACACGTTCAGCATAATCGCGGGTATTGATACCTGCACCGACAACATGGCGTTTCTTGCTGTCCAGCAGTTCCAGCGGATATTCTTTATGAGAAGCGTAGTCTTTGCGGAAAACCATGTACAGCAGACGGCCTTCATCATCCAGAATAGGCAGAGTATTCAGTTTATGTTCCCAGATAATATCGTTAGCTTCCTGCAAGGTAGTATTTTTGCCGGCTACGATCATCTGATCAATCGGGGTCATAAATTCCTTAACCTTGGTGTCAAGGCTCATGCGGCTTACTCGATAATCACGGCTGGTTACAATGCCTTCCAGCTTACCGTTAACAGTACCGTCAGAAGTAACAGCCACAGTAGAATGGCCGGTGCGTTCTTTTAACGCAATAATATCTGCAAGAGTGCTGTCAGGACGAATATTGGAATCACTGCTTACAAAACCTGCACGATGACTTTTAACACGGGCAACCATTGCTGCTTCATCCTCAATGGACTGAGAGCCGTAAATAAAGGAGATGCCGCCTTCTTTGGAAAGAGCAATTGCCATTTTCTCACCGGATACGGACTGCATGATAGCAGAAACCAGCGGAATATTCATGGTGATTGCAGAAGTTTCACCTTTTTTGAATTTTACCAGCGGAGTACGTAAATCAACATTGGTCGGAATGCATTTTTCAGAAGAATAACCGGGAACTAAAAGATATTCACTAAAAGTATGTGCCGGTTCGTCATAATAAAAAGCCATCGTTCATCATCCTTTTCTTAAATTTATTTTATATATTTTATCTTTTCAAAGCTCTCCATGCAATATCTTTTCTGTAAAAAGCTTTGTCAAATTTTATTTTCTCAACTGCAGCATACGCACGGTCTCTGGCAGCCTTGATAGTACTGTCTACCGCCGTAACGCCAAGTACGCGCCCACCAGAGGTTACAACCCTGTCGTCTGCCATTTTTGTGCCGGCATGGAATACTACTGTACTGCCTTGAGCTGCAGCATCCTGCAGGCCGGTAATAACCTTGCCGGTTTCATAGCTTTCCGGATACCCGCCAGAAGCCATAACAACGCAGACAGCAGCCTTATCGGACCAGGAAACATCTGCCTGATCCAATGTGCCGGTAGCGCACGCCAGCATAATTTCTGCCAAATCACTTTCCAGCAGCGGCAGAACAACCTGGGTTTCCGGATCACCAAAGCGGCAGTTAAATTCTACTACTTTGATTACGTCATCCTTAATCATCAGACCGGCATACAGACAGCCCTGATACGGAGTACCTTCCTTCGCCATTGCTTCAACAACCGGTTTTAAAATTCTTTCAGTTGCCTTGAGACGCAAAAGATCAGTCATCACCGGTGCCGGAGCATAGGTTCCCATACCGCCGGTATTCGGTCCTTTATCATTATCAAAAATACGTTTATGGTCCTGTGCAGCCAGCATGGGCACCACGGTTTTTCCATCGGTAAAGGCCAGCAAAGATGCCTCTTCGCCTTCCATGTATTCTTCAAGAACTATTTTAGAGCCGGCGCTGCCGAATTTGTGGTCGGCCATCATCTCATCAATAGCTTCCAGCGCTTCAGCTTCCGTCATGGCTACTACAACACCCTTACCTGCAGCCAGGCCATCTGCCTTAACTACGATAGGAGCGCCTTTTTCCTTCACATAGGCTTTAGCGGTTTCCATATCACTGCAGATTTTGAAAAATGCCGTAGGAATATTATATTTTGCCATCAATTCTTTGGAAAAAGCCTTGCTACCTTCCAGCTGAGCTGCTGCCTTGGAAGGACCGAATACAGGCAGTCCGCGACGTTTGAAAACATCTGCGATGCCTGCTACCAGAGTGGCTTCCGGTCCGACAACAGTCAAATCAATACTTTCTTCTTCCGCGTAATCGGCAACTTTTTCCAAATCATCAAGTTTCAAATCAATACAGCTGCATTTTTTTATCATCCCAATACCGGGATTGCCAGGTGCGGCAAATATCTTTTCAACTTTATCACTCTGGGCCAGCTTCCATGCCAAAGCATGCTCCCGGCCGCCGCCGCCAATAAGTAAGATTCTCATGCGCTTCCAGCCTTTCTTATTCAGCCAAAGATTTTTTCAGATAATCACTGATCATAGCGTCGTATTCCGCCGTATGAGTAAATGCTTCCAGTGCCAGTTCCTTACGGGTTCTGGCGTCAACATCACCTGTTTCTTTAAGCATTTTCATCAGGCCTTCATAACGACTGGGATAGGTAACAATAACTACGTCCTTGAAGTTCTTTGCAGATGCGCGAACCATTGCCGGACCACCGATATCAATATTTTCAATAGCTTCAGCTTCGGTAACGCCCGGTTTGGAAATAGTTTCACGGAACGGATAAAGATTGACAACTACCAGATCAATAGGAGTAATGCCATGCTCAGCCAGAGCGGCCATATGTTCAGGATTGCTGCGAACAGCCAAAATTGCTCCGTGAATTTTGGGGTTCAAGGTCTTTACGCGGCCATCCATGATTTCCGGAAACCCGGTAACATCACTAACATAAGTTACGGGAATACCGGCAGCTTGGATGGCTTTCATTGTCCCGCCTGTAGAAATGATTTCTACGCCATTGTCATGCAAAAACTGGGCCAGCTCCACAATACCGGTCTTATCGGAAACACTCAGTAAAGCTCTTTTAATTTTCATTTATCTGCACCTCTTCAGTTCAATACTTTTACGCGGCGGCCTTCCACCAGCAATTTGCCTTCAGCCCACAGCTTAAGAGCTTCCGGCATGGCCTTGTGTTCCTGCTCCAGGATGCGCGCCGCCAAAGTTTCTTCTGTATCATCATCCAACACAGGTACTGCTTTTTGCAAAATAATCGGTCCGCTGTCAGTACCTTCATCCACGAAATGCACTGTACAGCCGGAAATCTTCACTCCATAATTGACTGCCTGTCCCTGCGCATCAAGGCCGGGAAAACTTGGCAGCAGCGCCGGATGAATATTGACAATTTTTACCGGCCATTTATTAACAAAATTACCGCTTAAAATACGCATAAATCCAGCAAGAACCACCAGTTCACAACCGGCTTCTGTCAAAGCCTGATGAATTTTGTTTTCAAATTCTTCTTTAGAAGCACAGTCCTTTCTGCTCACTACGGCAGTCAAAATGCCGGCGGCTTCAGCACGCTTGAGCGCCAAGGCGTCAGCCTTATCGCTGATAACTATTTTTATGTCCAAAGGCAGGTAACCATCGGCAATTCGATCCATGATTGCCTGCAGATTACTGCCGCGTCCGCTTACCAGTACGCCAATTTTTTTCTTATTCACCGAAAACTCCGCCTTTCATGACGGTTTTCTGAGTGCCGGGAACAACATGACCCAGTTCGTAGAAAACTTCTCCGGCTGCACGCAGATGTTCACGAACAGCGTCAGCTTCATCAGCACCTACAACCAATACCATGCCTACGCCCATATTGAAAGTGCGGTACATTTCTTTCCAGGGAACATTACCCCATTCCTGCAGTTTTTTGAATACCACAGGTACTTCCCATGCTTCCGCATTAATTTCTGCATCACAATCAGCCGGCAGAATACGAGGAATATTATCATAAAAGCCGCCGCCAGTAATATGCACCATACCGTGCAAATCAAATTTTTCAATTAACGGCAGGCAGGTTTTGGGATAAAGTCTGGTAGGAGTAAGCAATTTTTCTCCTAAGGTACAGCCAAATTCCTCAATTTGAGTATCCATATTAAAGCCCATAGCTTCAAAGCAGATTTTGCGTACCAGAGAAAAACCATTGGAATGAACACCGCTGGAAGGCAGGCCCAATAAAACATCACCGGGCTGTACTTTTTCACCGGTAATCATTTTGCTGCGGTCTACTACGCCTACGCAAAAGCCGGCAATATCATATTCATTTTTTGCATAAAATCCGGCCATCTCGGCAGTTTCGCCGCCAATTAAAGCGCAGCCTGATTCTTTGCAGGCATCGGCAACGCCTTTAACAATATTGGCAACTTTTTGGGAGTCAACTTTATCTACAGCAATATAATCCAGGAAAAACAGAGGTTCAGCGCCCTGTACCAGAATATCATTAACACACATTGCCACGGCATCCTGGCCAATAGTATCGTGTTTATCAGCCATAAAAGCCAGTTTCAATTTTGTACCCACACCGTCAGTACCGGAAACCAGTACGGGTTCCTTATACTTGCCGGCGTTAAGAGCAAACAGGCCGCCAAAGCCGCCTAAGTCACCAATTACTTCAGGACGATAAGTTGCGCGTACGCTGTCTTTCATCAGTTCAACAGCTTTATTGCCGGCATCAATATCCACACCGGCATCAGCATAGGTAAATTGTTTCTTTTCTTCGCTCATGACTGCCTCCTGTTATTCCGCTCTGTTTTCAGGTTCCTGACTGATTACGCTGTCAGCACCGTCAGGATATTTGGCATTAAAGCACGCGCAGCACAGGCCTTCTGGCTCAATGGCGCTGATAGCGCGTTTCATGCCTTCCATAGATATATAATGCAGACTGTCAGCACCGATGTATTTGCAGATTTCTGCTTCAGTACAACGGGCAGCAATCAATTCCTTACGTTCAGAAGTATCAATACCATAATAGCAGGAATCAGTTACCGGCGGAGAAGTAATGCATACATGCACTTCTCTTGCCCCTGCTTCTTTCAGCAGTTTGACAATCTTAACGCTGGTAGTGCCACGTACAATGGAGTCATCTACCATTACTACTGATTTTCCGGCTACTACACTGCGTACGGGGTTTAATTTAAGACGTACGGCGTTTTGTCTCTGTTTTTGTGTAGGCTGAATAAAGGTGCGTCCCACATAACGATTTTTGGTCAAGCCTTCCATAAAGGGAATGCCTGCTTCCAGCGCATAGCCTACAGCAGCCGGGGTGCCGGAATCCGGAACGGAAATTACGATATCCGGGTTAATGTCTTTCGTTTCCTTCGCCAGCTCACGGCCCATCTGAATACGGGCACCATAAACATCCTGTTTGTCGATAATGCTGTCATTGCGGGCAAAATATACATATTCAAATACGCAGTGCGCAGTATGTGCCGGCATCTTATCAGCCCACATAATGCTTTTCGGTTCTTCAGTATCACTGTCGATAATCAGCATTTCGCCGGGTTTGACGTCACGAATCATTTCTGCACCGACCAGATCAAAGGCGCAGGACTCGGAAGCCACACACCAGCCGTCATTCATTCTGCCCAGGCACAGGGGACGGAAACCATACGGGTCGCGTACGGCAATAATCTTATCGTCAGTCATAATCAGGATGGCATACGCACCCTGAATCTGGTTTACAGCTTCCGCAACACGTTCTTCAATGGTTGCTTTGCGGCTGCGGGCTAAAAGACTTAAAACAACTTCCGTATCAACAGTAGTCTGAAAAATGGCGCCTTCCTGAGCCAGCTGTTCACGTAATTTACCGGCATTAGTCAGATTACCATTATGGCTCAAGGCCAGATTGCCGCCGTCAAAATAAACTTTCAGAGGCTGAATATTATAAGCCATGCTGGCACCGGTAGTGGAATAACGCACATGACCAATAGCCATATGACCCTGCAGTTCAGCAACACCGTCTTTATATACGTCTGCTACCAGACCCATTCCTTTTTTAATCTGCATGGTACGGCCGTCAGCCACCACAATACCGGTACTTTCCTGACCGCGATGCTGCAGAGCATAAAGTCCCCAATAAGTATTTAAAGCAACATCTTCAGTATGACTGTAAATACCGAATACGCCGCATTCTTCATGCAGCTTGTCATCTTGAAAAAATTTTTCCACAGTAGCTCTCCTTTGTTTATTTACTTTCAGCACGAAGTTTAGCCAGCTTTTCGCCTTTAGCCTTTACTTCTTCCTGCATCTGTACTCTGTGAGCAGCTAGTTTTTCTACCAGTTCCGGATATTTTACCGCCAGAATTTGCACCGCAAACAAAGCTGCATTTTTCGCACCGTTAATAGCCATGGTAGCGACAGGGATACCGGAAGGCATCTGTACAAAGCTCAGCAGGGCATCCATACCATTCAGAGGCGTTGCATTAATGGGAATACCTATTACCGGAACAGTGGTATATGCTGCAATAACGCCGCCAAGATGCGCAGCTGCACCGGCTGCGGCAATAATAACTTCTACCCCGCGCTCACGTGCGCCGGCTGCGAATTCATGCACCACATCCGGAGTACGATGAGCAGAAGCAACTACAACTTCTACCTCTACGCCAAATTCCTTTAATGTTTTTTCAGCTGGTTCCAAAATAGGCCAGTCAGAATTGCTGCCCATAATGATTGCAACTTTCATTTAAACTACCTCCCTTGATAACTATGCGTCTAAAAAACAAAGCCCAAGTAAATTTATTAACATGCAAAACAGTAAATAAACATCTATCTCGGGCTTCAATATAATCAGAAATAATAATATGATACACTTTAATTTTACCAATAGCAGGCCGCAGTGTCAAATAAATTGTGAACTTTTTAACACTTTTGCTAAAAAACGTTCGGATAACAGCAGAAAATAAAAAACCTGCCTGTCCAAAAGACAGGCAGGTCACATTATTTAACTTTTACATCAACCTGATCATTGTTCATAAAGACTTCCACATTTTCACCGTTTTTAATTTCACCAGCTACAATCTTGCGTCCCAGAACATTTTCTACAGTATGAACAATCAAACGTTTTAAAGGTCTTGCGCCAAAGGCAGGATCAAAACCAGCCTCAGCCAAATGCGCAACTGCCTCGTCAGTAGCCGTAAGCTTGATTTCCAATTGCTTGGTCAGGCGATCGGAAAGTTCGTGCAATACCAGTTTGACAATATCCTTAATCTGTTCAGCCTGCAGAGGTTTGAAGACTACAATATCGTCAACCCTGTTAAGAAATTCCGGACGGAAGAAGCCCATCAGCATTTTCTGAATTTCTTCTCTGTCCATGCTGCCCTGATGTTTCATAATTTCGCTGCTGCCCAGATTGCTGGTCATAATAATCAAGGTATTTTTAAAGTCAACGCTGCGTCCCTGACCATCAGTCAGACGTCCGTCATCCAATACCTGCAGCAATACATTGAAAACATCGGCATGAGCTTTTTCAATTTCATCAAGCAAAATAACGCTGTACGGATGACGGCGTACGGCTTCCGTCAGCTGGCCGCCTTCATCATAGCCGACATATCCTGGAGGTGCGCCAATCAAACGGGATACGGTATGCTTTTCCATGTATTCGCTCATATCGATACGCACCATATTGCGTTCATCATCAAACAATACTTCAGCCAGAGTTTTGGCCAATTCCGTCTTGCCGACACCGGTAGGTCCGAGGAAGATAAATGAACCGATTGGACGGTTGGGGTCCTTGATGCCCGCACGGGCACGGATAACTGCTTCACTGACAGCTTTAACGGCTTCATCCTGCCCAATAACACGCTGATGCAGGATTTCTTCCAGATGAATGAGTTTTTCACGTTCACCGCTGCCCAATCTGGAAACAGGAATGCCGGTCCAGGTGCTGACAACCTTGGCAATATCTTCTTCGTCCACTTCTTCTTTTAAAAGAACATTTTCATTGCCGTTTTTATCTTTTGCGGACAGCTCAGCCAGTTCTTTCTGCAAAGCCGGCAAACGGCCATATTTTAACTCGGCCAATTTGTTCAGATCATAACTGCGTTCAGCTTGCTCCATCTGCTGCTTAACCGCATCGATTTCCTTTTTAACTTCTCTTACACGGGCAATAGAAGCTTTTTCAGCATCCCAACGTTTAACAAGCTCATCATTTTCCTTGCGCAGTTTGGCCAGTTCTTCCTCAATTTTTGCCAGACGTTCTTTAGACTGGTCATCGTCTTCTTTGCTTAATGCCTGAGCTTCAATTTCCAGCTGCAGAATGCGGCGCTTGCTTTCATCAAGCTCCGTGGGCAGAGAGTCTATCTCCGTACGCAGCCGGGCAGCAGCTTCATCAACCAGATCGATAGCCTTGTCAGGCAAAAATCTGTCATTAATATAACGATTGGACAGTACGGCCGCAGCAACCAGCGCGGCATCTTTAATACGTACGCCATGATGCACTTCATAGCGTTCACGCAGACCGCGCAGAATGGAAATAGTATCTTCTACATTCGGCTGTTTAACCATTACCGGCTGAAAACGACGTTCCAGGGCACTGTCTTTTTCAATATATTTGCGGTACTCATTAAGAGTAGTAGCGCCAATGCAGCGCAATTCTCCTCTGGCCAGCATCGGTTTCAGAATATTGCCGGCATCCATAGCGCCTTCGGCGGCACCGGCACCAACTACCGTATGCAGTTCATCAATGAACATAATAATTTGTCCGGCACTGTCTGAAACAGCTTTCAGTACTTTTTTCAAACGCTCTTCAAATTCACCGCGGAATTTGGCGCCGGCAACCAAGGCTGCCAGATCAAGAGCATATAAAGTTTTGTTTTTCAGACTTTCAGGTACATCTCCGGCCACAATACGGCGTGCCAAGCCTTCAACAATAGCCGTTTTGCCGACACCTGGTTCACCAATAAGGACAGGATTGTTTTTCTTTCTGCGGGACAGAATCTCTACTACACGGCGTATTTCCTCATCACGGCCAATTACAGGATCCAATTTACCGGCTTTGGCTTTGGCAGTTAAATCCTGACCGTATTTTTCCAAAGTTTTTTTGGTTTCGTCATCAGCTGCGCTGTTTTGATACTGCATATAGGCAGCCTCAGCTTTTTTGCGGTCAATACCGTATTTTCTGAACAGGGAAACAACCTCGCTGTCGCCGTCACTGATAATCGTGGCTACCAAACTGCCGATGGTAATTTCTCCCTTACCCTGCTGCAGCATGGCCATTACGCGGGCAAAACCAGTACCCATCATTAGCTGACGGTCCTGACCTTTGACACCAGGAATCTTGCTTACCAGAGCTTTGGCATCTCTGGTAAAATCATCAATATTAACATTCAGGCTTTGCAGCAAAAATTTAAAGAAACCGTCACTGCCACATAAAGCAGCTACTACATGAGCCGTAGTAAGCTCTTGATGGTAATTCATGACAGCCTGCTGCTGAGCAGCTTCTAAAATGGATTTTACTTCTTCACTGTAGCGTTCTTCCATTATCGCTACACCTCCTCTATCTAAAGGTTATTAAAATAAAACTTGTTTATCTTAATTATCACACTTACCGGAAATCCCTTAGCGGTATTCCGCAAGTCTTATTATATCAGTAAAAGTCAAAAAGTCAAATATTTTTATTTGATTTTTACAGGAATTTTTCCTTCTTCCATTGACAACACTTAACAATTGTGCAAAAATGTAGCTATTCTTTTGCTTTTGTTAGCACTTTGTATTTTTTGTTTAAGGAAGGTTTAAGTATGTCACCACAATCGTTACTGCGAGGATTCGCCATTTTGCTTTTCCTGCAATGGATCAGCACACTTATTATTTCTTTTCTGCAGATTCCTTTTCCGCCCTCACTGCTGGGCATGCTGCTGCTTACGCTTCTTTTGGGTACCGGTACTATCCGAGTAGCTACCATTGAAGATATCTGCACTTTATTAATTGAAAAAATGGGTATGTTATTTCTGCCGGCCGGCGTCAGCATGATTCTTTATCTTGATGTTATTGAGGCTGAATTTTCCGCAATTGCTCTGACCATTATTATCAGCAGTTTTGCGGTACTGGTAGTTACTGCCTTTTTTCTGGAAATAGTCCTTAAAAAAGGAGGTAAAGCTTAATGTTTCCTGATTTATTGCTTAATTCGCCGCTTTTTGGTATTGGTCTTACCATCATCATCTACTGTGCCTGTGAAATAATTGTTGAACGTCTGGAACTGGATATCATTCCGCCGTTTGTTCTGGCCTGCCCGATTATTATTGCCATTTTGCTGCTTAATCCGCAAATTAAATATGAACAGTATGCCTCCGGCGGCAGCCTGGTTAATTTTCTTCTGGGACCTGCAACCATAGCCCTGGCACTGCCGCTGATTCGTAACCGCAAAATAATCAAACGTCATGCCGGTATTATTCTCGGCGGTATTACCATTGCCACACTGACAGCAATTTTCTCCATTTATATCTGCGGTAAAGTTTTTGGCACCAGTGAAGAAGTTCTGCTTTCTCTGCTGCCTAAATCCGTTACAACGCCTATCGCCATCGAAATTTCCAATACAATCGGCGGTATCGCTCCTTTAACAGCGGCTGCCGTTATCTTTACCGGTATGATCGGCGCTACCTTCAATCATAAGATTCTCAGTCTTTTCGGCATTAAAAATGATCTGGCGGCCGGCCTGGCCATCGGTGCTTCCAGTCACGGTCTGGGCACCAGCGTCTGCTCCCGTGTCAGTCCAGTACAGCTTGCAATCGGCGGCGTAGCTATTGCCCTGACAGGTATTGCTACCTCTATTCTGGTACCTTTGCTGCTCCCGGTATTGAAAAGCATCTTTGGCTGATAATGCATCTATAAAAAGCAAAAAGGAAGTTGAACATTTTGTTCAGCTTCCTTTTTTATTTTTATCTCACAGATGCTCAATCGCACCTCTTAGTTCCGTAAAAACTACGGCTGCCTGACTGGCAGGATAAACCTGACACGGAAGTGCTTTCAAATCCTCCGGGCGCCATCCCTGTCTGGCCGCAGCCAGCTGCTGCACTGCCTCATCAAGATTTTCGGCAATAACTACAGCAATAGCATCCAGATAAAATTCACTGTTAATACAGGGTTCTTCAATCATACTGTGACTGTGATAAGTCTTATTATGACGCCAAACATATACATTCATTTGCCAGCACCTCCCGCGTCTATTCAGGCAAAAATCTTATTGGCATAATTTACCGCGCTTACCGCGTTGGGCGCATAACCGTCGGCGCCTATTGCTTCAGCATATTCTTCCGTCAGTACTGCACCGCCTACCAAAACCTTGCAGTCAACAGCGCTCTCACGCAGAGCCTTAATAGTCGCTTCCATCGCGCTGACCGTTGTTGTCATTAAAGCTGAAAGTCCGACAAGTTTAGCCTGATTTTCTGCTGCAGCCTGCACAATCTGCTCAGCCGGTACATCCTTGCCCAGATCAATAACCCGATAGCCGTAATTTTCCAGCAGCACCTTGACAATATTCTTACCGATATCATGAATATCACCATGTACTGTTGCTATGATAATTACTTCGCCGTTACTGCTGCTGCTTCCTCCTACGGCTTCACGAATAACGTCAAAAGCAGCCTTGGCCGCGTCGGCGCTCATCAAGAGCTGCGGCAAAAACATGGTTTTCTTTTCAAAACCGTCACCCACGTAATCCAGCGCCGGAATCATATATTTATTGATAACATCCAACGGAGCCTCATCAGCCAAGGCAGCCTTGGCCGCTCTGCTGCTTTCTCCTGACAGCCCTTTAACAATGGCGTCATAAAGATTCATTTCATTCATTACAAACGCCGCTGTTTTCGGCGCAGCAGCATATTTTTCTACATATTGCTTGCAGCCTTCATCCAGTCCGCTTAAAGCACGATAACCGTAATATACATCCATCATTACCTTGCTCTGCGGGTTAATAATGCCGCAGGACAATCCGGCCTGCAAAGCCATGGCAAAAAAAGCGCCATTTACGGCATCGCGCCCAGGCAGTCCAAAGGAAATATTGGAAACACCCATAACCGTTCTAATGTGACGCTGATGCAGAGCTGCAATAATCTCCAGGGCAACTTTGGCATTTTCACTGCCGGTGCTGATGGTAAGCGCCAAAGGATCTACAATAATATCTTTCTGCGCAATACCGTAAGCCGCTGCCCGCTGAATAATTTTTTCCGCAACAGCCAGGCGTTCTGCTGCCGTTACGCCGATACCGCTGTCATCAAGCGTCAGGGCAACCAGTACGGCCCCATATTTTTTTGCCAGCGGCAGGACTCTGGACAAACATTCTTCCTTACCGTTCACCGAGTTCAGCAGCGGGCGCCCGTTATAAAGGCGCAAAGCTTTTTCCATGGCTTCATAATTGGAAGTATCAATCTGCAAAGGCGTATCTGTAACTGCCTGCAAAGCCTGCACAGCTTTGGCTGACATAACCGGCTCATCAACTCCGGCCGCACCAACGTTCACATCAAGTATATGGGCACCAGCATTGATTTGTTCCAAACCCAAACGGCATACATAATCAAGATCCCCCTGCTGCAGCGCTTCTTTTAAACGCGGTTTGCCCGTGGGATTGATTCTTTCACCAATCAATACCGGCTCACGGCCAATTTCCACAACTTTGCCGTAAGATGACACGGCGGTAAATTCACACTGGCGGCTGCCTCCGGCAGGCAGCTGAGCACACCTTGCCGTCATGGCGGCAATATGCGCGGGCGTAGTACCGCAGCAGCCGCCGGCAATGCTCACACCCTGCTGAATCAGTTCCTGCATCAGTCCGGCAAATTCTTCCGGTCCTACATCAAAGCATGTTTTGCCGTCACGTTCCACCGGCAGACCGGCATTAGGATTAAACACCAGCGGCAAGCCGGTATATTTCTTAAGCTGCGGCAGTAATCTTAACATTTGGGCAGGACCAAGGCCACAGTTGCAGCCGATGGCATCGGCGCCCAAACCTTCCAGCATCAAGGCTGCCGCTGCCGCGTCACCGCCAGTAAGCAATTTACCGTTTTCATCAAAAGTCATGGTAACTACCACCGGCAATTCACTGTTTTCCTTAGCCGCCAGCAATGCGGCTTTGGCTTCATAAGTGTCACTCATGGTTTCGATGAGTATTAAATCTGCACCGGCAGCACAGCCGCTGCGAACAATTTCTCCGTAAATATCTACGGCTTCTTCAAAAGGCAAATCCCCATAGGGGGCCAATAACTTGCCGGTAGGGCCCAAATCCAGCGCAACAAAGGTTTTTTCCTTCTCCCCGCACGCTTCCCGTGCCAGTTTAACCGCGGCTGCCACTACATCAGCAGTCGAAATATCAGTCCCGGCAAATTTCAGTCTATTAGCTCCAAAAGTATTGGTCTTAATAATATTGGCACCGGCAGCAAGATAAGCCTGATGCACCTCGCGAATCACAGCCGGATGACTGAAATTCCAAAGTTCCGGCAATTCACCTGGCTGCAAACCACGTGCCTGCAGCATAGTGCCCATGGCACCGTCAAAAAAAAGTAATTCTTTTCCCAGCAATTGTCTGAATTCCATTATTATTCCTCTCTGAACGGACAATTAATATTGCCGCAACTCATACATTTATTCCACGCGCAGATTGCATCTTCCGCCAGACCAATTACAGCAGTCACTGATTTGGACGGGACCATCATCATGCCATCCGTTAAAGTCAAACCTATTTTTCTGCTGCAGTCCGACAAGCTGAATAATTTGCTCTGCTCCCGTAAATCCCAGTCACCATAGCCAGGTGAAAAACGCGGGCGCTGCGCCAAATTCTGCACAGGCGCCTGCTGCTGTACTTCATCACAATAACTTTCAATTAAAGCAGCCGCTACCGCCTGTGCCGCCGCACCTTCCGCCACACTTTGCAAAGCCAGGCGGCGTATGGCGATATCTACCCTGCTGCCCAAAGTAGCAGCCAAAAGCAGCAGCTGACCGCAGCCACGCAGATGTCTGGCCAGATCTTGAGAATAAAACCTGACGCCGTTATCCAATTGCACGCCGTCATCATCCACCTTGCAGGCATACTTCTGCAGAATGTGCCGTGCCTGCACCTCATTGCGCAGCTTAAGATAAACAGTATCCACCAAAACCGAGGCTTCAGCGTCATCGCGCTTAGCTCCCAGGTACCTCATAGCTTCAGCTCTGTTGTATTTCATTGGGCAATCTCCGACAGATTATGCATAATACCGCCAATAATTTCCGGCTTGTTCATCGTGTAAATATGCACATTAGTAAAACCATTAGCCAGCAAATCAATAATCTGTCCCGTAGCATAAGCAATACCAGCCTGTTTAAGAGCTTCCGGCTTATCTGCAAATTTTTCCACAATAGCCCTGAACTGCGGCGGCAATTTCGTATCGCTCAGCTGGCAGATACGATTAATCTGCTTGGCATTGGTTACAGGCATAATGCCCGGCACTACAGGTACATTGATGCCTGCTGAAAGTAATCTGAACATATAGTTATACAGTACATTATTGTCAAAAATCATCTGGGTAACCAGAAAATCAACACCGGCATCAATCTTATATTTGGTATTTTCAATATCCCTGTCCAAAGCGCCTGATTCCGGGTGTCCCTCCGGATACGCTGCACCGCCAATACAAAAATCACCCTGTTGCTTGATGAAGGCTGCCAAATCACTGGCATGGGCAAAAGCGCCTTCTACCTGACCCTGAGGCCGGTCACCGCGCAGTGCCAGGATATTTTCAATACCGCAGCCCTGCAGCTGGCGCAGCACAGAAGCAATTTTCTCCGTATCCGATTGTACGCAGGTCAGATGCGCCAGTGCAGGAATGCCATTATCCTGCACAGCCTTGGCTACCGCTGCCGTATAGCCTACAGTAGAGCCACCGGCTCCGTAAGTAACACTCATGTAAGCAGGATGTACAGAGGCAATTTTTTCTACAATTTCCAGCGCATTCTGCAGTTCCGTTCCTTGTTTTGGCGGAAATAATTCGCAGGAAATACAAATTTTTTCACTTTTCAATAAATCAATAATCTTCATTTTTCACCCTCGTTCTCTGAAACATTTCTAATAATTCTATAAAAAATAGTATCTAAATGCAAATAAATTTAATTTAGAATCTTAAACACTCTTGTGGCTGATAAAAATGTTACACAAAAATAAAACGTCCGCCAGTCAGCGGACGTTAATTTACTATGGCGGAGACGGTGGGATTCGAACCCACGTGCCGCGCAAACGGCAAACTGATTTCGAGTCAGCCTCGTTATGACCACTTCGATACGTCTCCTTATAAAGCTGTAACATTTTTATTATACAGGATTATCAGTTTTTTGCAAAGATGTTTGCTGCAATAATTCTTGTCTTTGCCTGCGTGCCGCTTTATTTTCGGCGCGCCGGCGTTTAAAAAACTCACGCATGACATGAGCGCATTCTTCTTCACAAACACCGCTGCATACTTCGGCCGTATGATTGAGACTGCTGTTAGTAAGAATATTGAAAATAGATTCCACACCACCGGCCTTCACATCCGGACAGCCATAAACCACCCGGTCAATACGGCTGTTGACAATGGCGCCGCTGCACATGGGACAGGGCTCCACAGTTACATACAGAGTGCAGCCGCTCAGCCGCCAGCGGCCCAACCTTTTGCAGGCTTCACGGATGACCATAATTTCTGCATGCGCCGTAGCATCATGCAATATTTCTCTTTTATTATGAGCCGCAGCAATAATTTCACCATCATGAACCAAGACGGCGCCGATAGGTATTTCACCCTCGGCTGCTGCCATACGTGCCTGCTGCAAAGCAGCCTGCATGCAGTCATAATCATTCATTCCGCATCCTCCGCAGCTTCCATAAGCTGTTCCCATTTTTCCATAAGTTCTTCTATCTTCTTTTCATACTGCTCATGCTCCTGAGCCATGGCCGCACTTTGAGCGGGATCAGCATGATTGGCGGGATCAGCCATCCGCTGCTCCAAAACCTTCATCATGGCTTCCTGCTCTCTGATGCTTAATTCAATTTTAGGCAAAAGCCTTGCGGCTTCTTCCGGACTGCAGCGATGCTTCTTCTCGGTTTTTTTAGCCGCCGGCGCCTGCTGCGGCACTGCCTCAGTCTTTTTGGCCGCAGCAGGAATTTCTACTGCAGCTTCTTCCCTGGCAGCAGCCATCCTGGCTTTTTCCGCCAGATAAAATTCATAATTGCCTTTATAATCTTTCAACTGCTGGTCTTCAATTTCCCAGATTCTGCCGGCTACCTCATTGACAAAATAACGGTCATGGCTGACTACCAGAACAGTACCGTCAAACGCAGTTAAAGCGGCTTCTACCGTTTCCCTGGCCATAATATCAAGGTGGTTGGTAGGTTCGTCAAGTACCAGGCAGTTGGCTCCATCAAGAACTAATTTTAATAAGACCAAGCGCGCTTTCTGTCCGCCGCTTAAAGTACCTATCTGTTTAAACACATCATCACCGTGAAATAACATGCCGCCTAATAAGGAACGGGTTCGTTCCTCCGTAAATCCATATTCAATCACGAAATTTTCCAGCAGGGTCTGCTCAGGCCGCAGTCGCTCATAACTTTGGGAAAAATAACCGATTTGCACACGATTACCTATTTTAGCCTTGCCCTTCAGCGGCTGGATTTCACCTAAGATTGTTTTCAGCAGCGTGGTCTTGCCCGTACCGTTTGCTCCTAACAGAGCAGCTTTTTCACCGCGCCGCAGCGTCAGATTAATGCCCTTGGCAAGCACTTTATCACCATAGCCGATCGTCAGGTCTTCCATAATCAGCACCCGGTCGGCACATTCGGCGGCCGGCGGCAGTCTGAGTTCAAATTCTTCATTTTTCACAGGCGCTTCCATGCGTTCCAGCCTGTTCAGCTGCGATTGCCTGCCGCGCGCCATCTTGCTTTTAATGCCGGCCTTAAAGCGGCGTATATAGGCCTCTGTACGGGAAATGTAATCCTGCTGCGCCGCATAAGCGGCTTCTAAAGTTGCGGTCTGCACTGCTTTTTGCTCTAAATAACGGGAATAATTGCCTTTAAAAGATTGCAGATGACCGCCTTCCATTTCCAAAATCCTCACTGCAACATTATCCAAGAAGGCACGGTCATGGCTGACTACCAGCAATCCGCCTTTAAATTCCCGCAGATAATTTTCCAGCCATTGCGTCATAACAATATCCAAATGATTGGTCGGTTCGTCCAAAATCATAAAATCAGGATTGCGTACCAGCGCAGCAGCCAGCATCAGTCTGGTTTTCTGACCCCCGCTTAAGGTTGCCGCATCCTGCTGCCACCAGATTTCCGTATAGCCTAAACCAATAAGAACTCTTTTAATTCTGTTTTCATAATTATAGCCATCCAAATATTCATATCGTTTAGTCACGCGGGCATATTCTTCCAGCAGCGCATCTACCTGCTGCGCGTCAGCTGCGGCCGATTCCGCTTCCAAACTGCTGATATGTTCTCGCAGGCTTAAAATCTCCGGACAGCTCTGCAGCATAAATTCCCAGATTGTACCGCAAATATCCGTAAAGCCCTGCTGTACGTAACCGATACTGATGCCCTGTTCAAACTTAATACTGCCGCTGTCAATATATGACGGATCAAGCAGGCAGCGCAGCAAAGTTGTCTTGCCGCTGCCATTGACGCCCACAAGACCTATATGTTCACCTTTTTCCACCATGAAGCTGACGTCCTTAAAAATATCATGAACGCCAAAGCTTTTGGCAATTTTATCAACTACAAGCTGCATCTTTCTATCCTCTGCATAATTTATTTCTAAAATAATATTTTAACAGAAAAATCAGTCAAAAGCAAAAGGCAGCCCGCATACAGGCTGCCTTCATTATTAATCTCATTAACCTTCATAACCGTGAGGATGCTGCTGATGCCACTGCCAGGCCGTACTGATTACTTCCTGCACACTGCTGTGTTCAGGCACCCAGCCCAGCTCCTGGCGGATTTTGGCAGAGGAAGCAATGAGCACGGCAGGATCTCCGGCACGCCGTTCTTCCTCAACTACGGTAAAGTCTACACCGGTAACCTTTTTGGCGCTGTCGATAATCTGGCGTACGCTGAACCCGTTTTCACTGCCCAGATTATAGACGCGGCTGGCGCCGCCCCGCATTAAATGCTGCAAAGACAAAACATGCGCTTTGGCTAAATCACACACATGAATATAATCACGTACACAAGTGCCATCTGCCGTCGGATAATCAGTACCGAACACCGCTACCTGGCTGCGGACTCCCTGCGCCGTTTTAAGTACCAAAGGAATCAAATGACTTTCCGGATTATGATCTTCACCAATTTTACCGCTTAATGAAGCACCGGCCGCATTGAAATAACGTAAAGCCACATATCTCATTTCATAAGCCATGTCATAATCAGCCAGCATTTTTTCAATCATCAGTTTCGTGCGTCCGTAAACATTGGTCGGATTCAACCGGCTGTTTTCATTTATGGGCACCTGTTCCGGTTCTCCGTACACAGCCGCCGTAGAAGAAAATACCATTCTGTCCACACCAGCGCCGCGCATGGCTTCCAGCAAATGCAGGGACCCTTCAACATTATTAAAATAATATTTTGCCGGATTTTCCATAGATTCGCCTACCAGACTGCTGGCCGCAAAATGCATGACGGCATCAATATTAAATTGCTCCATAATGTGCCTGGTAAAAGTGACATCATGGATATCTCCTTCAACCAGCTGTACATCCTCAGGTACGGCAGCTGCGTGTCCTGTGGATAAATTATCATAAACAATGGGGGTAAAGCCGCTTTTTCGCAGTTCTTCAACAACATGTGAACCAATATAACCGGCGCCGCCCATAACAAGTATATTCATATTAACGCCTCTTGCTTTATTAATTTATCTGGCACTTTCCTGTGCCACAATATTCTGCAGATAGTGCAGAAATTTTTCACGCAGATCCGGACGTTTCAGCGCCATTTCCACCGTAGCTTCCAAAAAGCCCTGCTTGTCGCCTACATCATAACGGCGGCCTTCAAAATTATAAGCATACATGGGCTGCTCGCCGGCCAATACTTTCAGAGCATCGGTTAACTGAATTTCATTACCGCGCCCCGGAGCGGTTTTTTCCAAAATCGGGAAAATTTCCGGATTTATAATATAGCGTCCCAAAACAGCCAATCTTGACGGCGCTTCCTCAGCTGAAGGCTTTTCTACCATATCATGAACAGCAAAAGTGCGCGGCTCTTTAGTAGGCTGCGCATCAACAATACCGTATGCGGAAACTTTCTCCTGCGGAACCTCCTGTACTCCCAAAACGCTGGCGCCGGTGCGCTCATAAACATCTATCAGTTGTTTTAATGCCGGTACCCTGCTGTCAACCACATCGTCTCCCAGCAGCACGGCAAAAGGCTCATCACCGATAAACTGCTGCGCGCATAATATTGCGTGCCCCAGACCGCGTGGCTCTTTTTGACGAATATAATGGATGCGGATATCAGAAATTTTTCTGACCATTTCCAGCTCTTTAGTCTTCCTGCTGGCCTCCAGATTCAGTTCCAGCTCAATGCTGCGATCAAAATGGTCTTCAATGGCGCGCTTGCTGCGGCCGGTAATAATAAGAATATCTTCAATACCGGACGCCAACGCTTCTTCAATAATATATTGAATGGTCGGTTTATCAACTATGGGCAGCATTTCTTTCGGCGTAGCTTTAGTGGCCGGTAAAAAACGGGTTCCAAGTCCAGCCGCAGGAATAACTGCTTTTCTTACTTTTTTAATCATACTTCTGTTCGTCTCCTTGAAAATCTCTTAGGCTTCCTCGCCGCCGATAACAGCAAGAATTTCTTTAGTTTTTGCTGCCAACAGTTCTGTATCACCCTTAGTTTCTACATTCAGGCGCATTACCGGTTCCGTATTGGAGGTTCTGACATTAAAACGCCAATCTGCATATGCTACGCTGAGCCCGTCTAAATGATCCTGCTCACCATCAGCATATTTACGTCCCAGTTCAGCCAAAATTTCCGGCGCATTGTTTACTTTACGGTTAATCTCTCCGCTGCACGGGAAAAGTTTTACTCTTTCGGCAACCAGTTCAGATAATTTTTTACCGCTGCGGCACATTAATTCCGCTACCAGCAGCCACGGAATCATGCCGCTGTCACAATAGGAAAAATCACGGAAATAGTGATGCGCCGACATTTCGCCGCCATAAAGAACACCATTAGCACGCATACATTCTTTCATAAAAGCATGTCCGCTCTTGCAGCGCACGGGCACGCCGCCGTCGCGCTCCAAAATAGCTTCCGTATTCCAGGTAAGACGCGGATCATACATAATCTTAGCTCCGGGCTCTTTTTTCAGAAATACTTCGGCCAACAGGCCTACAATATAGTAGCCTTCAATAAAATCAGCCTGTTCATCAAATAAAAAGCATCTGTCAAAATCGCCGTCCCAGGCAATGCCTAAGTCAGCATGTTCTTTACGTACCACGGCAGCCGTTGCTTCACGGTTAGGCAAAAGCAAAGGATTGGGTACGCCGTTGGGAAAATTACCGTCCGGTGTTTCATTAATCGTGATAAATTCAAAAGGCAGATGTTTAGCCAGTTCCTGCAAAATCGGTCCTGCTCCGCCATTGCCGGGATTGGCCACAATTTTCAGCGGCTTTAATACCTCTCTGTCCACATAGGTCAATAAATGTTCGATGTAGTCCGGCATAATATCAACCTTTTCCACGGTTCCCATAGTTTTGCCGGCAACCAGGCAATGAGTAAAGTTGGCCGCAGCAGCCATAGCGCCTATTTCTTTTAATCCTGTATCAGCGGACACGGGACGCGCGCCTTTGCGCACCAGCTTCATGCCGTTATATTCCTTAGGATTATGGCTGGCAGTAACCATAATACCTCCGTCAGCATTTAAATGCGCCGTAGCAAAATAAATCATTTCCGTACCGCACTGACCGATATCCAATACTTTGGTACCGCCATGACGAAGCCCTTCTGTTAAGGCATCAACCAGACTACGGCCGCTGAGACGAATATCATGACCCACTACGACTGTTTCTGCCGCAAACATAGCAGAAAAAATACGGCCTACCCTGTAAGCCAGTTCTTCATTGACTTCTTCCGGATAAACGCCGCGCACATCATAAGCCTTAAAAGCTTTATTGGTTATTTCCATTATTTTAACGCTCCCTTACCACCTGAAATAAAATGCAGTCTGATACTTATCATAAAATAATATTCGCCCAAGATAAAAAAAATCCTGCCGGCAGAAAACTCTGCGGCAGGAGAAAACCGTTTCAAATTCTGTAATTTCTGGCAGCCAGCACTCTTTCCGCAGCATCCCCAAGATACCAGCGGATAACTGTAAAAAAAGGTGCTGTCCTGCCGCATTCGTCAGGAAGCAGCAGAGTTTCCGCCAGTTCCTGCAAAATATCATCAAGCTCCACGCCATTTTCTACATTCAAAGAAATTTCATCTTCCAGAGCCTGAATGGCTACTTTACGCATTCGCATTAACCGCGGCGCGTTAAGATTCAGTTCCTTGATGGTATTTTTAGCTTTTTTGCGCAGCCTTTCCGGACAGCTTGCTTCATCTACATACATTCTGCCCGTATGCTCCGCATAACGAAATAACCGGTGCTCTGCCGGAATCTGGCTGGGATTTAAAATGCGCCTGGTAATTTCCTTGCCGCCTTTAGGCACATCACAGCTGCGGTCCTTTTTGTAATTGGAAAAACGCCACTGAGGATTAGGTACATCCGGCTGACTGCCGCCATGACATACCCCCAACAGATTTTTCCAATCAAGATGATAATTATGCTGCTCCTCGTTAGTACCTGCCTTCGGATAAAAATGCTCTACCCGAAAATCATCTACCTCATTTTCATTTTCAGCAAATTTGATACCAATTTCACAATAAGCGCATAAGCCATGCTGATCCTCCAAAATAGCCTTTTTGACCTCTTTATAACCTTTACGGCAGCGGCGGCGAAAATGTTCCCAAATCTCATCCGGATACATGGTGCGGTATTGTTTCAGCAGTTCCGGCTCCTGCAGCCGTTTGAATATACGTTTCATTTTCTTTTTCTCCTGAACTGCCGCATCTTAATATCCATATCTGCGCGAAGCAGCGCCGGTTCATGCCCGCGGGCCCAGCTATCCAGATGTCTGCGCAATTCCAGAGCTTCCTCACTGTCCCATTTGTCCTGACTTACCAGATCAAGATACCGTTTCAAATCTTTTACAATGGGCAAAGCCTGCGGACGGGTATCGACATTTTGAATATCTTTCAGCAGCTGATAACTTTCCGCACCTAAGGAAAATTCCGGCTGATATACGCCTTCAAAATGCTTGCTCCATTTTAAAATTCTGATACATTCAGAAGGAACCGTGCTCAATACCTGCGGACTATGAGTAGTCACAATAAACTGCACCTTGGGAAATGCCTGCTGTAGATCATACAAAACAGTCTGCTGCCAGGATGGATGCAGATGCATGTCAACTTCATCAATAAGCACCAGCCCCGGAGTATCCAATACGGCACGGCATCCAAGATCAGGATTCAGACGTACCATGCGATAGGCAAGATCAGCAGCCATACTGATAATGCTGCGGGCGCCGTCACTCAACGCTTCCAGTGTCAGCTCACCCATATCAGGATGACAGATAACGAAATCCTGCAGAGCAAAACTGAAATCAATATTATTCCAGCCCATACTTTTCAGACAAGTTGTTACAGCCTGACGTACTGCCTTCAAAACCATTTCATAAGGATTTTCTTTCTTTTCACCGGTTTCCTGAATATAGCGGGCAAACTCGGCTGCGCTGAGCACGGCGTATTTGAACCAATGACCAAAAGTATTATAGGATGATGATGGTTCAAGACATTCTTCATAGCCTACATAACGCTCTAAATCGACAATCTTGCTTTTACCGAACAGACGGCTGTCATTCCACATTCTGGAAGTACCGTAATAGGCTAAAACCGGCAATACAACCTTATCATCATCACTGCTGTTGACCATGTCCCATAATTTTTTGCCATAATCGGCCAATTGTTTGGCATGAATGGAAGTAGTCCTGCCTCTGCTGGACTTCAGTTCCCGCTGCCAGCAAAGTTTGCTGCCGTCTTCCACTTCACCCTCAACGGAGATTTCTACGGGATATTTGCTTTTCATACGCAGCACTCGCAAGGCTTCTGAACAGCCGGCATCTTTAATCTTACGTACATCTTTCTCCGTCATATTGCGCCCTCTGATGCCAAAAGCATTAAGATACGGAGCCAGAGAAATTGCCAAAGCATCAAGAACTGCTGTTTTGCCCTTGCCGTTTTCACCTACAATTACCGTCATTTTTTTATGAAAATCTATTTCCAAATTATCATAACAACGGAAATTCTGCAGCTGTAATTTAGTGATACGCATATCAATACCCCCGTTTTTGTTTATATATTTACATTATACCTCTGTTAAGAATATGAAAGAAACTATTTGACGTTAAAAATTTTAAATAAACGATAAAAGGTGTATAATAAGGAAATCTACTGAAAATTCTATATTAATTTATTAAAGGAGCATAAATCTTTATGAACATTTTTCTAATATTAATTATCAGTATGGCTATCATTCTCCTGCTGCTCCGGCGGCATATTCCCATTGGCCCCTGTATGCTGGCCGGCGGTCTCTTTATCTGGCTGGTAAAAAGTACCCAGCCCGCTTTTCTGTGGCAGGCTTTCACGGAAACTCTTGCCTTAAGCCGCACGTACGATATTATTTTCGCCTTATATTTCGTTATGTGCCTGGAAATAGAGCTGCGTACCAGCGGTGCGCTCTCCGGCATGGTGAAAGCGCTGCAGCGGATTTTTTCCAGCGCCAAATTCACTTTAGCAGTCATGCCCGCGTTTCTGGGCCTGCTGCCTTCTTTAGGCGGCGCCCGCTTTTCCGCGCCCATTGTCGAAGAAGCAAGCAAGGAGTTTTCCTTATCCCGTGAACATCAGGCCACTATTAATTTCTGGTTCCGTCATATCTTCGAATATTCCAGTCCCATTATTCCCGGTATGATTATGGCCTGCAGCATCGCCGGCGTAGCTTTCAGCGATTTTCTCATCCATTTAAGCTGGCTCACACTGCTGTCCTTTGCTGCCGGCTGGCTGGTACTTATCCGACCCATCAAAGATTTAAAAACGCAAAGCCAAATTTATGACCCCGCTGAATACCACAAAAATCTGATTGACATGTACCTGTCTCTTTCTCCGGTAATTTTAACTTTTTTACTGGTAGTTTTTCTTGATTTAAACGCTTCTCTGGCTATGGGGCTGGTAACTGTCTGCATGTTCTTTGTTCTTCAGCACACGCAGCGGTTTGTGAACGGCAAAGAAGTAATCTTCGGTGCTTTTGACTGGAAAATGTTTTTGAATGTTATCTGCATTTTGTACTTTATTCAGATTCTCACGGTCACCAGTGTTCTTAACGAAATCGTTGTTGCTTTTCAGTCTTCGCCGCTGCCGGTACCGGTAATTATTGCCGCAGTGTCCTTTATCATCGGCATTCTGACAGGTATGTCCCAGGGTCATGTAGCTATCGTTATGCCCATTGTCGCAGCTATGTCCACCGGAAATTTAAATCTTGCCGGCGTGGCCATGGCCTTTGGTGTGGCCGGGCAGATGCTAACGCCTACGCATATGTGCCTTGTTGTGACCCTCGACTATTTTAAAGCTAATTTCTTCAAAACCTTACAGCCCATTGTGCTGATTGAAATAATCGTTCTTTCTGTTTTCAGCATCTACACCTATCTGACGTGGTAATAAAAAACAGCGTATCATCTTTTTCAACAGATGATACGCTGTTTTTTTATCTGATCACTACTGCCGTGCCGGATACACTGACCATCAGCATCCCGTTTTCCTTTCCCAGTACTTCATAGTCCACATCTACACCGATAACAGCATTTGCGCCCATACGCTCTGCTCTGGCACACATTTCTGCCACTGCCTTTTCTCTTGCTTCCTGCAGTTCGTTTTCATAGGTGCCGCTGCGGCCGCCTAAGATATCGGTAATACCGGAAAACATATCCTTGATAAAATTCACGCCGGAAACAACCTCTCCGAACACAAGCCCCTTATATTCTGCAATTTCCTTGCCTGCAATTACAGGCGTTGTTGTTACTAACATTACAGCACCTCCATTCTTAAGCCTGCTGTAATATTTCGCCTTGTAACTGTCAGCTCCTGCTTTGATTCGGGTTTATTTTCATGATAAAAGTTTTAAGCCGATAACGGCAAAAACAATCATTCCCAAAAACAGCAATCTGCGCCAGTCAGCCCGCTCACCATAACGCAATATGCCGAGCACAATGCCGCCAAATGCGCCAATGCCGGTCCAGGCCGCATAAGTAACACTCATCGGCAGCGTATACATTGCCAAATGCAAAAGAAATAAACTGCTCAGAAAAATTACTAATAATATGGCTATAATATATTTTCGATGCGTCTGCTTCCACAGATTAAGATAATTAACGCCTATAACCTCCAACACTCCGGCGCAAAGTACGTACAGCCAATCCATTTTGCTTATCCCTGCTCCTTATCCGTACATAATTTTAAGCCTGCAATACCAGTCATCAGTAAAATTACCAGCAGCAGCCGTATGCTGCCCAGAGCTGTATGAAAATAAAATACTTCCACCAACACTGTTCCCAGCGCCCCCAAGCCTGTAAAAACACAATAAGCAGTGCCCACAGGCAGCGTATCGCTGGCTGTAATAAAACAATAGGTGCATAATGCCCAAGCTATAATCGTTCCGCACCATTCTGCTGGACCGGCAGCATATTTCAGTCCGGTAATCCAAATAATTTCCAGTGCTGCTGCTGCCAAGACTTTGAGCCAACCAATTTGCACAGAATCAACCTCATTTCCTAATTTCTTTATAAAAACAAAAAAACTCAAGATAAAAATCTTGAGTCATAAATTCTTTGGTGCGGTCGATGGGATTTGAACCCATACGGGGTCTCCCCCACTACCCCCTCAAAGTAGCGTGTCTGCCGTTCCACCACGACCGCATTTGAAAGTAAATAAAAAAATGGTGCGGTAGAGAGGATTTGAACCTCCACGGGGTTGCCCCCACTAGCTCCTGAGGCTAGCGCGTCTGCCGTTCCGCCACTACCGCATTTCTTTGTTTATTTAGTTGTCATCAACAACACTGATATAATATCACATCTATATTAACGTGTCAACACTTTTTTCTATATTTTTTTATAATTTTTTATTTTTTTCTGCTAAGCGGTCTTTATACAGCAAATAATACCTATCACGGTCATGCAGAACCTTAACTACGTATTCTTTGGTATCGGGATAGGGAATAGCATCCAGATTGTTAAAATTATAATCCCAGCCATTTTCCTCCATCCAGGCCTTGGTCTGCCCGCGTCCAGCATTATAGGCAATCATGATTAACGCCAGATTACGCTGAAACTCGTGCTCCAGTTCCCCAATATACCAGCAGCCCATTCTGATATTCTTTTTGGTTTGGTATAAATCATTATCATGATAATTTTCCAGACCCATCTGCTCGGCAATCCAGCGTCCGGTTTCCGGCATAATCTGCATTAAGCCTACGGCCCCCACCGCTGAAACGGCCTTAGGGTCAAAACCGCTTTCATTTTTTATAATAGCCGCTACCAGAAACGGATCAATTTTATTTCTTTCGCTGTATTCCAGAATATCCTGCTGATAGGGCCACATATAAACAAAGCGCATCTGCACATAATCACTGTTCCACAGCCGCCAGCCGCTATAACCCACAAGCAGAATAGCCATACAAAGAATAATGTAAAAATATTTTTTTATTTTTCCCGCAGGAAGCTGATGCCTCCTGCGTTTTTTTCTACCTGCCAAATTTTTCACCTAAAATTTTATCTACTTCCTGCTGTACCTGCTCCAGCGTCTGCTGCAATTCGCCGCTGTTATCAAAAATCATATGCGCGTAAGGCTTTTTAGCTTCTAATGACATCTGTGCCGCAATCCTTTGCTTCACATCATCTTCAGCCATGCCGCTGCGCTTCATGGCTCTTTTTATCTGTTCCTGAACATCCACGGCAACCAGCCATACCCGATCCACATTGTTCTGCCAGCCGCACTCGATTAAAAGCGGCACATCCAGTACCGCTGCCGGACAGTTGCGCTCACTGCACTGCTGCAAAAATTGTTCCGCCTGCTGCCAGACTATTTTATGAATTATGCTTTCCAGAGTTTTTCTTGCCTGACGATCATGGAAAATAAGATTGGCAACTTTGGCCCTGTCCAAGCTGCCGTCAGCAGTCAGATACTGGCTGCCGAAAGCTTCTGCTACCTGCCGCAGTCCGGCGCTGCCTTTCTCGACTGCCTTTCTGCTTACTTCGTCCGCATCAAAAACAGGCAGTCCAAGCCGGCGCAATTCTTCAGCTACGGTACTTTTACCGGAGGCAATACCTCCTGTTAAACCTATTACAATCATAATGAACCTCTACTTCTGACAAAATTCGCAGTAAGTTGTTCCGCGCCCGCCGACCTTGGCCGAAGCCAGCGGCTGTCCGCAATATTTGCAGGGTTTGCCGCCGCGGCCATAAACCAGCAGATATTTTTGATTTTCACCGCTTTTTCCTTCGCCGTCTTTATAATCACGAAAAGTTGTTCCGCGATTTTTAATGCCTTGGGCAATAACCGTATTAATGGCAGAACATAAGGTGCTTACTTCTTCTTCGCTTAGAGATGCCGCCGGACGCATAGGTTTAATTTTGGCCAGAGCCAGACACTCATCGGCATAAATATTGCCTAAGCCGGCAATCACGGTCTGATCTAAAATCAAGCTTTTAATGGCTTTCCTGCTTTTGGCGGCAAGCGGCAGCAGATATTCAGCCTTAAAATCACTGCTTAAGGGCTCAGGCCCTAATGTTTCGTAGCCTTCAATACGGTAATCACCGTTTTGAATAAGATACAAAGTGCCGAAGGTGCGGATATCCGTAAACCACATGGTAATGCCATCGCTAAGCGTAAATTTTATTTTGGCATAATGCGGCTCCTTCTGGCGGCTGTCCTGAGCAATTAACGCCCCGGTCATGCGCAGATGCACAATTAACAGCTGCTGCGCATCCGTATGCAGCACCAGATATTTTCCCTTTCTGCCGACCTCTGTAATAATTTTCCCCGTCAGCCTTGCTGCAAAATCTTCTGCAGAAGGATATTTAATTAAACGCGGCAGACGAATTTCTACCGCCAGAATTTTTTTACCTTGAATATGCGGTGCCAGTGTTTTGCGCACCTGCTCTACTTCCGGCATTTCCGGCATTTATCTCACTCCCGTTTCTATTTGGTCTGTGCCCAGTCCTTACCAAATTTGACATCGGCAGCCAGAGGAATTTCCAGCTTGGCCGCACTTTCCATGGCCTCACGTACCAGACTGGCAGCCAGGTTCTTTTCTTCTTCCGGCACTTCCAAAACCAGTTCGTCATGTACCTGCAGCAAAATACGTGTACGCAGTCCCTGTTCACGCAAAACTTCGGCAACCTTGATCATGGCCAGCTTCATAATATCGGCAGCAGTTCCCTGAATAGGCATATTGATGGCTGTTCTTTCAGCAAAACTACGCAAATTAAAATTAGTATGCCTGATATCCGGCAGATATCTGCGCCGGCCCATCAGTGTCGTTACATAGCCCTGCTCGCGAGCTGTTTGGACGATATGATCCATATAATTTTTTACACCCGTATAACGGGCAAAATAATTCTTTATATAACCGGCAGCTTCATTTCTCGTAATGCCAAGCTGCTTGGCCAGGCCAAAATCACTGATGCCGTATACAATGCCAAAATTTACTGCTTTTGCTCTGGTACGCATCTGAGCGGTTACTTCAGCCAAGGGCAGGCCAAATACCTCCGCCGCCGTGCGGGCATGTACGTCCTGCCCGTGACGGAACGATTCCAGCAGCAGTTCATCCCCGGCAATGCAGGCTAAAATACGCAGCTCTACCTGTGAATAATCGCAGCTCATCAAATAATCATACCCCTCGCCGGGGACGAAAATTTTTCGAATCTGCCTGCCTTCTTCTGTTCGCGCAGGAATATTCTGCAGATTGGGGTCCGTACTGGACAATCTGCCGGTTACCGTTACTGTTTGCTGAAAATGCGTATGAATGCGCCCTGTTGCCGGATTAACCAGAGGCCGCAGCCCGTCAAGATAGGTAGACTGCAATTTGGCCAGCTTGCGATGCTCTAAAATCGTTTCAATAACAGGATGTTTGCCGCGCAATTCTTCCAATACTTTAACATCCGTAGAATAACCAGTCTTTGTTTTTTTAATTACCGGCAAATGTAATTTTTCAAACAAAATAACGCCCAGCTGCTTCGGCGATTTTAAATTAAACTCTTCCCCAGCCTGTTCTTTGGCCAGCTTTTCCAGTCTGCCGATACGAAAATTCATATCTTCTGATAACTGCTCCAGCATTTCCAGATCAGGCTTGATGCCGGTATATTCCATATCGGCCAGCACCGGCGCCAGCGGCAGTTCCAGCGCTTTATACAGTTCCAGCTGCTGATGCTCGCCCAATTTAGCTTCCAAGACTTCAGACAGTAAAAATACCGCTTCGCAGCCGTGCGCATATTTCTGTCCCAGATAGCGAATGCTCATTTCTTCTAATTCATAAGAACCATGCCCGGGCTCATCAAGATAGGCGGCCAGTGCTACATCCCCAACAATGCCGCGCGGCACCAAATGCAGGCACCGGCAGATTTTATAAATCTCTTTGCTGCCAGAAGTCAGCTTAAGCTGCTTTTCGTCCTGCAGCCAGTCGTAAAACTGCTGCCAGCAGTTACTGTTTTCTTCAAGACGATAAATTTTGCCGTCCGCAAAAATTTCCGCTTCCGTAAAATAGGCGGAAGGCAATGTGCCGCCGCCAGCAGTAGTAAAGCTTACGGTCCTGCCTGCCAGCGAAGCAAAAAATTCAGCGGCCTGCGCCGCATCCTGCAGCAGATGTACTTCCGCCTGCTGCTCCACAACTTCGCCAAATAGGGAAAAATCCGCTGTATCACCTGTCAGAACTGCGGCAAAACGTTCGTACATATTTCTGAACTCCAGATCCTGCATCAGACTGCGGGCTTCTTCATTCATAGAACCAAGTTCATATACAGTCATATCCAGATTAACAGGTACATCCGTAAAAATTGTCGCCAGCTTCTTAGAGAGCAGAGCCTGCTCCTTATTTTCACTCAGCTTAGCTTTCAAAGACTTACCGCTGATTTTATCTATATTTTCCAGCACATTTTCTACACTGCCATATTCCTTAATCAGTTTCATGGCAGTCTTAGGTCCTACACCGGGAACCCCCGGAATATTATCAGAAGTATCACCCATCAGCCCCTTCAGTTCAATTAACTGCTGCGGGCACAGTCCTTCATAATCAGCTGCAAATTCCGCTTCATCAAAAACTTTAATGTCGCTGATGCCGCGCTTTGTATAAAATACCTTCGTACGGCTGTCAAGCAACTGCAGCTCATCTCTGTCGCCGGTAACGATAATTACTTCCACGTTCTGCGGTGCATGAACGGCAAAGGTGCCGATAATATCATCCGCTTCGTAATTATCCATTTCCAGTACTCTGATATTCATGGCTTCCAGCAGTTTTGCCACCAGAGGAAACTGCTCTGAAAGTTCACTGGGCGTAGGCTTGCGCTGACCTTTGTAATCAGCAAACATCTCTGTGCGGAAGGTTTTGCGCGATTTGTCAAACGCCACAGCCATATATTTCGGCTGCACATCTTCCAGCAATCGCAGCAGCATATTGCACAAACCGTATACAGCGCCTGTATGCAGACCTTGTCTGTTCATCAGCGGCGGCAGGGCAAAAAAGGCCCGGTGAATCAGGCTGCTGCCATCTATAACTAAAAATTTATCGGCCATAAGATCTCCTCGTTCATCATTAGATTGTTTTTTTATTATATCATATAAAGCAGTCCCTATTGCAATCACTGACGAATTATTTCCCTAATAAAAAAAGAATGCACGGATATCATCGTACATTCTTTCAATGAGCTTATTGATGGGAAACTTATTTCTGTTCCTGTTCCCCGTTATCTTTAGGCGGTAATGCCAAAGCAAATTTAGCAAGCATCGGTTTTTCATTTTCTACTTTAAACATAAATACGAATTGCGCTTCCGGTACCAGTTCAAATTTGCTCTGATATCTCAGCACATCAACATCTTTGCCCTTTTCTACCATGAAAAGCTGCTTTTCATTCAGTTTGCCGAAGTTTTTATCCATCTGCTCTCTGAAGTTGTTGAATGCTTCTTCATTAAAGTCTTTCTTCATATCTTCCGTCATCATGGTGCTGATGGCAGAATATTTGGTAGCGGACAAAAATTTGTTAATCATAGCCTCTTCGTTGTCCAATACCTTACCGTTGCTGGCACTGCATACAGCGCTGAAAGCCAGCATAAGCACCATGGTCAGCATAACTACTATTTTCTTCATAATAAATCCTCCTTGAATACAATTAAAGATTTCTCATAATTATAAACTCTTTATACAGATTAGGCAATATAAAGTCCCCCTCTTCTTACATAAATATCACAATTGTAGCCAAATTGCAATAAACTGTTCAAAGCCGCCTATTTTATGATATAATAATTTAGACTGTAAGAACAGTCACATACTGCTGAAGCAGTTATTTTTCTAATATTGTATTTTAATCAGCTAAGCTATGAAGGCTCAGTCATCTCAGTGCGGGATGCCGGTTCGTCATAGCTTTTTTTATGTTGGGAGTCTCTATGAAAAAATATTTTCTGCGGCAGCTTGTACTGCTGCTGCCCGTATTACTTGGCGTAACGCTGGTCACGTTCCTGCTGCTGCAGCTGGTAGCAGGCGATACAGTTGACTTGCTGCAGCAAAGCCACGGAGCTGTCAGTGCCAGCGTTAAACAGCAGCTGCGCAGCCAGCTTGGCCTTGACCAGCCTCTGCCGGTACAATACGTTACTTGGCTGCTGCATCTGCTGACAGGCGATGCCGGTTATTCCTACATTTCCGGTCAGTCTGTGAGCAGTCTGCTATTGTCTAAGCTGCCTTCTACCATTATTCTTACAATATCCGCGCTGCTTCTGGCATTGCTGCTGGCCATTCCGGCAGGCATCATCAGCGCCTTGCAGCAAAATAAATTTTGGGATTATCTCCTGCAGCTATTGAGTTTTTTGGGCAGCTCTGTCCCCGGTTTTCTGCTGGCATTATTTCTGCTTTACTTTTTCTCAGTCAGGCTGCAGCTTACCGGCGTACTGCCCGACAGCGGTTTCAGCTCCTGGCTGCTGCCTGTTATAACACTGGCCATACCTATTGCCGCCAAATACAGCCGCTATATCCGCGGAGAAATACTGCGAGAAATGCAGCAGCCCTATGTAACCGGAGCTTTACTGCTGGGCATATCAAAAACAACAATCCTGCGCCAATATATTTTCCATACAGTTGGCCTGAATATGATTACCATTATCGCCATGTCGGCAGGCTCGCTGCTGAGCGGAACAGTAATCATTGAAAATATCTTTATGCTTGACGGTATCGGGCGCTTGGCACTGGAAGCTATCATTATGAAGGACTTTCCGGTCCTACAGGCCTATGTTATCTGGAGTACATGCTGTTATGTACTGCTCAATCTGTTAGCTGAAAGTATCTGCGGCCTGCTTGACCCACGTCATAAAATTCCCACAGGTGAGGAATCATGAACCAATCAAAAAAAACTCTGCTTCTGCTGGCAGCCATACCGGTGCTGTTGCTCCTGCTGATCAGCGCCGGCGGTAATTGGCTATCGCCCCACGATCCATATCAGCAGCAGCTTTCCCTGGCTCTGCAGCCGCCTAATGCCGATTATCCCTTAGGAACGGACCGCTATGGACGCTGCCTGCTTTCACGCATTCTCTCAGGCGCGGGCATCTCCGTCTGGACCGCACTGCTGCTCACCTTAGCCGCTGCCTTTTCAGGAACAGCAAGCGGTCTGTACTGCGGTTTTTATTACCGGCAGCTGCCTGATAAACTGCTGACTCAGATTATCAACGTCATGCTCGCCTTTCCCGGTCTGATTCTTGCTTTGGCTATTACCGGCTTTTTAGGCGGCGGACTTTTCCATGCCGCAGCAGCTTTATTATGCTCCGCCTGGGCGCCTTATGCCCGCCTCGTGCGGCGACAGGTGATCACCATAAAATCAGCTCCGTATATTGAAGCGGCCCGGCTCTGCGGCTGTACGGATAAAGAAATTATTTTCCGTTATCTTCTGCCTGCGGCCATCAAACCGGTTATTCTCATGGCGGCAGCTAATATAGGCACCATGCTGCTTTCTCTTTCGGCCCTCTCATTTCTGGGGCTTGGCGCCCAGCCGCCCACTGCTGAGTGGGGAGCCATGCTGAGCAGCAACCGCAATTTGCTGCAGCTTGCTCCCTGGACTGTCTTTGCCCCCGGCGCGGCACTGCTCCTGTCCGTCTGCAGCTTTAATTTTCTGGGAAATGTACTGCACGATGCTTTGGAGCCTGATAAAAACTCTTTATTAAAGGAATAAAAACATGCTGAAATTTATTACATATCTGCTGGTATTATCTTTGCTGCTCCTATCAGGCTGCGCCGCCAAAAACCAGCAGCTTGCCGGCAAAACTTTCCGTTACGGTACCACGGCTTTCGGTACCTCCATGGGCAATGCGGGCATTGACCCCCATCAAAGCTACCAGGGCTGGTCCGCCGTCCGCTACGGCGTCGGCGAAACGCTTTTCCGGCTTGATGATCAGCTGCGTCCTCAGCCCTGGCTGGCAGAAAACGCCGAACATCTTGATGAGCGAACATACCAAATTACTTTACGTGACAATATTACCTTCAGCAGCGGAAGGCCCCTGACCGCAGAAGCCGTCAAAGAGTGTCTCCAAGAGCTGCTCAGCAAACAGCCGCGCGCCGCTGCCGACTTGAAAATATCCCGGCTAACCGCTCATGGCAAGAAGCTCATTATTACTACCTATGAACCGGCGCCGGCTCTGCTTAATTATCTCTGCGACCCTTACAGCTCTATCATGGATATGCATTCACGCAGCACTAATCAGAAATATTTGGCCGGGACCGGACCTTTTATTGTACGCTCGTTAACAAATGACGAAATATTGCTGCAAAAAAATCCTCATTACTGGAACGGTCCGGTAAAGATGGATAATGTTTTAATCAAAGGTATTCCCGACGGAAATACTCTGACGATGGCTCTGCAAAACGGCGAGCTTGATGCTGCCCAAGGCCTGCCCTATAACAGTTTGCAGCTGTTTGAAAAAAATCCCGCATTTAAAATAAGCAGTGCTGCAACTTCACGAGTTTTTCAGGCGGCTTTCAACTATCAAGTACCGTTGCTGCAGGATGACAGAGTGCGGCAGGCTATATCAATGGCTATTGACAAGGTCCAGTTCTGCCATGTACTGCTGGGCGGCAACGGCCTTCCCGCCGCCGGACCTTTTCCTGATACACTTGCCATGGGCATGCATGTGCAGGCTGCTCCCTATAATCCTGTCCAGGCCAGAAAGTTATTGCAGGCCGCCGGCTGGGCTGACAATAACGGCGACGGCTATCTGGAAAAAGACGGACAAACATTGACTCTGCGCTGGCTTACCTATCCTGCCCGGCAGGAATTGCCGCTGCTGGCCGAAGCGGCTCAGGCTTATCTTAAGGCAATCGGTATTAAAACAGAAATTAATATTACTGATAATTACGCCGGCTTTCTGCAGGCCGGTCAGTGGGACATTTTTGCCAATGCGTTTGTGAGCATGCCTACTGGTGATCCGCTGTATTATTTTAATACTCATGCAGCACGTACCTCCTCATATAATGCCGGCAGTTATGATAATCCTGCGGTACAGCATCTGCTTGCGCAGTTAAGCAGGGAGCAGAATCCCATCAGCAGGCAGCAAACGGCGCAGAAGCTTGCCCAGCAGATTAATAACGATAATGCCTACCTTTATTTTGCCCATTTGAAAATGTCCCTGGTAATGCGGCAAAACGTACATGGTCTTACTGCTCATCCCTCGGATTATTATGAAATTACAGCATCTTTAAATAAGGAATAATTATGACGGACTTTTCTCTCAAACTAATCAATCTTTCTGCTGCATACGGCACGCAGACGATTTTGCATAATATAAGCTTTACCCTTGGCGCCGGTCAGATTATTGGTCTTGCCGGCAGCAGCGGCAGCGGCAAAACTACCTTACTGAACGCTCTGGCCTGTACGCTGCCCGCAAACGCCAGGCTTGACGGAGCGCTTTATTGGCAGCAGATTAATTTGCTCCAACAGCCATCCCTGCACCGTAAACTGCGCGGCAGCCAAATTACCATGCTGCCGCAAAATGCCGGGGCAGCCTTTTTCCCTTTGCTGACTATAAAAAAACAGCTGTCAGTAATGCTGCAGGCTCATGGACTGCAGCAGCAAAACGATATTCAGGACAAAATTACGGCTGCCATGCAGTCCCTGCATCTTGCAAATTACCCACAGCTATTGAACAGTTATCCCTATCAGCTTTCAGGCGGCACGCTGCAGAGGCTATTTTTAGCCTTTTGCCTGCTGCTGAAACCAAAACTGCTGCTGGCAGATGAACCGACTGCCGGACTGGATGTTCTGGCCCAGGCTAAGCTGCTTAAACTGCTCAAAGCCCTGCCTCAACGTACCGGTACCACTATGCTTATTACTTCACATAATCTTGGTTTTCTCTCAGAACTTGCTGATACCTTGCTCATTATGAAGCAGGGAAAAATTATTGAGGCGGGGCCTGCCAGCTTTATCTGCAGCAATCCGCAGACCGCATATACCAAGCAGCTGCTGGCTGCTCTGCCAAGCTTTGCCAAGGAGAACAGCTATGCTCATCCAAACTCATAAGCTGAAAAAATATTTTTATAAAGACAATCTTTGCATTACGGCTGTTGATGAAATTGATTTCAGCATACAGCCGGGAGAATTCGTTGGCATTTTAGGCAGCAGCGGCAGCGGCAAAACTACTTTTGCCCGTATTTTAGGCGGTCTGGTTGCTGCTGACAGCGGCAAAATACTGTTCAATAATATTTCTTTAGAGCTCAGCAACGCAGCTGCCAAGCGTCATTATTATCGTCATGTCCAATATATTTTTCAGGATGCTGCCGCATCCTTTTACCCGAATCATACTCTCAGCCAAGCACTTAGTGAACCACTGCTGCATCAAAATTATTCCAAGCAGCAAATTCATCAGATATTGCCCCAATTGCTGCGCCAAGTTAGCCTGCCAGCAGAATATAAAAACAGATATCCTTATCAGCTCAGCGGCGGTGAAGCACAAAGAGCCGCTATTGCCCGGGCAATCGGCAGTCAGCCGCAGCTTTTAATCTGTGATGAAATAACCAGCGCTCTGGATACGATTAATCAGCAGCAAATTATCAATTTACTTTTGCAGCTGCAAAAAGAAAAGCAGCTTTCCATTATCTTCATCACCCATGATATTGCTCTTGCCGGCAGCTGCTGCCAAAAAATATATATCATGGAGCAGGGAAAATTTATTGAAAGCGGTCCTGCCGCAACCATTATCCGAAACCCGCGGCAGCCTTTAACTATAAAATTGCTGCAGGCAGCTGCTGCCATCAATCATTTAGAAACGGAGAAACCTTCATGACCTTTATTTCACCATCTACCATTAAGCCTGATCAACATGCGAAGGAATATATTGCCAGCTACTGGCATAAACGGGCCGCCGGCTTTGCACAGCTGCGCCTGCAGGAACTGCACAGCGCCAAATACTCTCTCTGGCAGCAGGAAATTACCCGCCACCTGCCTGCCGGACAAACTCTGCGTATTCTTGATATCGGCTGCGGCGCCGGTTTTTTTACCATTATGCTCAGCCGTCTGGGGCATCAGGTAACAGGCATTGATCTTACGCCTGAAATGATTAACGCCGCCCGCACGCTTGCCGCCAAAGAAAAGGTCAAGGCTGATTTTCTGACTATGGATGCCGAACATACCGAATTCCCGGCGTCTTCCTTTGACGTTATCATTGCCCGCAACCTCATGTGGAATTTGCCCCATCCCAAGCAAGCCTATGGCGAATGGCTGCGAATCCTAAAAGCCGGAGGGCTGCTGCTGAATTATGATGCTGAATATGCCAAAAATCATCATGCTACTTCCGTTGCCGCAGCTCATGCTGATTTATCACCGGCGCTGCTGGAAGAATGCCATCACCTGTATCATATGCTGCCTATCAGCTGTTATAATCGTCCGGCATGGGATCAGCAAATCTTAAGCCAGTTAAACTGCCGGACAGTCATTGATACCGGCATCAGCAAACGCATTTACGGCACGCAAGACCGCTTTGCCATTGCCGTACCCATGTTTTGTGTAAAAGCGGTTAAAGCGTAACCGGCCTGTTCTTGACCAATCACTTTTACTGACCTTATAATAAAAATATCAGTGAGGTGACAAGCATGCTTATTTTAGTTTTGGACGGGCAAGGCGGCGGTATAGGCCGCACTTTAGTAGATATATTGGTGAAAACCTATCCACAGCATATGATTGCCGCTGTTGGCACTAATTCAGCAGCAACGGCTAATATGCTGAAAGGTAATCCAGCCTTTGCTGCCACCGGTGAAAATGCGGCCGTATTTAATTGTTCGCAGGCAGATATTATTATTGGTCCTACGGGCATTGTAATGGCCAACGCCATGCATGGCGAGATCAGTCCTAAAATTGCTGCAGCGGTAACTTCCAGCCGCGCAGAAATTATTCTGATTCCTATGAATCATTGCCGAGCACATATTGCCGGTGTGGAAGATAAAAAAGTTTCTGCCTATCTTCAGGAGGCTTTATCCATTTTGGATGAAATCCTGGAGCAGGCAAAATAAAAAATCCGTATTTTACCTAATGATATTCAGGGTAAAATACGGATTTTCTTTTTGGTTATTTAAAGCTTACAGACCGTTGACAATTCTTTCCATTGCTTCGATAGTATTTTCACGGCTGCCGAAAGCAGTAAGGCGGAAATAACCTTCGCCCATCTTACCAAAGCCTGCGCCGGGAGTACCTACAATGGCCAGTTTTTCCAACAGGAAATCAAAGAATTCCCAAGAAGTCATGCCATTGGGGCATTGCAGCCAGATATACGGAGAATGTACGCCGCCATAGAATTTAATGCCTTTTTTATTAAAGCCTTCCATCATAATACGTGCATTTTCCTGATAGTAAGCAATATTTTCACGGCATTGTTTTAAACCTTCTTCGCTGAAAACAGCTTCTGCACCGCGTTGAATAATATAAGGTACACCGTTAAATTTTGTGGTTTGACGGCGCAGCCACATTTTGTTCAGTTCCATATCCTTGCCGTCAGCAGTTTTGCGTACCAAAGCATGCGGTACTACAGTATAGCCGCAGCGGGTACCGGTAAAGCCGGCAGTTTTAGACAAAGAACAAAGCTCAATAGCGCATTTTTTAGCATCCTCAACAACAAAAATGCTGCGCGGAATTGCCGGATCAGTAACAAAAGCTTCATAAGCCGCATCATAAAGAATAACAGCATCATTTTTCAGAGCATATGCTACCCATTCTTCCAGCTGCTCCTTAGTATAAGCCGCACCGGTCGGATTGTTCGGAGAGCAGAGATAAATAACGTCGGCTTTAACATTTTCATCCGGCATGGGCAGGAAATTATTTTCCGGATTGCCATTCATATAAATAATTTTCCGGCCACACATTACATTGGTATCCAGATATACCGGATAAACAGGATCCGGAATCAAAATAGTATTAGCATTGCTGAAAATATCGGTGATATTGCCGCAGTCGCTTTTAGCACCATCACTAATAAAGATTTCATCACTTGCCAGAGTTACGCCAAAAGAAGCATAATATTTTACCAGTGCATCATGCAGGAAACCATAACCTTGTTCCGGACCATAACCGCGGAAAGTTTCCTTAACGCCCATTTCCTGAACTGCTTTTTCCATTGCCTTTACTACGCAAGGCGCCAAAGGCAATGTTACATCACCAATACCGAGGCGAATAATTTTCTTATCAGGATGTGCTTCTGCATAAGCGTTAACCTTATGAGCAATATCCGCAAATAAATAACTTTCTTTCAAATTACAATAATTTTCATTAACAAATGCCATGAATTAACCCCCATATAATAAAATATAAAAAATTTATTTATTGATTACCTCATCAGGTACGTCAATAACACCTTCAAACGCTGTGGCGGCTGGTCCCTGCAGCATTACATGATCATCTTTGCCGTAGGTTACCTTCAGCACGCCGCCCTTGGCAATAACCGTGATTTCTTCACCTTTCTTACCGGCATTGCCTAAAAGTACACAAGCCACGCCAACCGCACTGGCCCCAGTACCGCAAGCCCATGTTTCTCCGCTTCCCCGTTCCCAAACGCGGAATTTTACCGTATTTTTGTCAATAATCTGTACAAATTCAGTATTAACGCCTTCCGGGAACAGTTTATGATGTTCAAATTTTGGCCCCAGCTCTTCCAGGTTCAAACTATCCACATCATCTACAAAAGTAACAAAATGCGGATTGCCCATAGAAATAGCAGTACCATTATACACTACTTTTTCTTCACCATAATTATCGCTTAAAACAAGACCCTGATCAACAAACATAAAATGATCGCTGATCATGGGAATATCAGCACACTTAAAAATTGGCTTGCCCATATCAACTTTAGCCTCTGCTACCTTGCCGTCTTTGACAACCATCTCAATTGTCTTAATACCAGCCAAAGTTTCCAAAGTAATAGTAGTTTTATCAGTCAATCCCTTGTCATAAACAAATTTTGCTACACAGCGAACGCCGTTGCCGCACATCTTGCCTTCAGAAGCATCCGCATTAAACATACGCATTTTAAAATCAGCTACATCTGAATGGCAGATCATGATTAAACCATCGCTGCCGATGCCAAAGCGTCTGTGGCTGACATATTCAGAAATTGCACCGGGATTGGGCAATTCCCCTTTAGTGCAGTCCACATATACATAATCGTTACCGGCACCATGCATTTTGGTAAACTCTATTTTCATAGCCCAGCCTCCTTCATAGTCATAAGGATATTATAACAAAAATAAACTTTTTTGACATCTATAAAAGTATATTTGGTCTATACAAAAAACTTTATCTAACAGTTTTCAGTAAAATGCGGCCTAACTTGCAGAAAGTTTTACTTCAGCTCTTCGCTGCCCGCAGCAGTATAAGAAACAGCATGCATATCTTTAATGCAGAACACAGCAAACACTTCATTATCCGCAGATTTAAAAAGATCTACTAAAACAGGACAGGCTTCCAACATTTTTTCCTTGATAGCCAGTTCATGAACTTCTTCCGCACGTCCGGTAATTCTGAGCCAATCCATACTGGCGGCTTTAGTAGCTGCCAGCTGTACATTTTTTTCTGCCTTCAGCTGTTTATAAACATCTTTGAAATTCGCAGTTGCCAGATAAAGCTCGCCATTATATTCCATTACCGCACCAAAAGGACGAACTGCCGGCAAACCATTATTAACGGTAGCAACATAAAAAACACCATATTCTTTCAGTAAATCAAATACCTTACTCATTATAAACGCACCTCACTCCGGCAACAGTAAAATACTGCCGCGTATTTTAAATTGTTAATTATATTACATATAAATTTTATACCTTTTACCATTAAAATCAATAAATAATCTTGTCTTTTTGCTCAAAAAATTTTTTGAAAGTTATCTGAGCTTGCTCACGAGCGCAAGGCTGCAATTCCAACACTGACTTATCCCGGCAGCCGCCTTTAATGAAATCATAGATAAAATCATCCCTAAAACCAATAGCTGCCGCATCAGCTGCAGTATTGCCGTAATATACTTTTTTGATATTGGCCCAGATAATTGCGGCAAGACACATGGGACATGGATAGCAGGACGTATACAATTCACAGCCACTTAAATCAAATGTTCCCAAATTTTTACAGGCAGCACGAATTGCCTGTATTTCCGCATGACAGGTTGGATCATTATGCAGCAAAACCTCATTATGCGCTCTGGCAATAATCTGACCGTCTTTTACAATAATTGCGCCAAAAGGACCGCCGACATTGGTTTTCAGGTTACTTTCTGCTTCTGCAACAGCCGCCTGCATCAACTGCATTTCGTTAAAACTATTTTCCATAAATATCACCCGTCCGTTTTCATATATTGACTACCTTTATATGTATATTTTAACATATTTTAGACAGACAAAAAAACAGCACCTGCAATGCAGATGCTGTCTTCTTCTCTAACCGGCAGCTTTCTATCCTCCCAGGCCGCTTCCAGCCAAGTACTTTCGACGTTTAAGGGC
>URXU01000009.1 GCA_900552005.1 uncultured Phascolarctobacterium sp.
CCCCGCTACTGTTGTCAACACTTTTTTAGCAACTTTTTTAAAGTTTTTTGCTTTTTTTCTGCTTTTCCCTTTTGATATGCCTGGCTTCGTGGCTTTATGAAGCTGCCTGTTATCCTGCTTTTCGCCTCTCTCTTTTTAAGAAAATCCCGGCTGATTTTTTGTGCTTGAAAGGGACTTTTTAGGCCGTTTTCCTGTCTTTTGAGCAGAAAAAAAAGAGAAAAATACAAAAAAATAACGGCAGAACAGAAATAAAATTTCCGTTCTGCCGTGAAAATATTGTGGTCTCAAACAGCAAATTACTTTGCCTACGTACTTTTCTATATTATTTTACTGATATATTTGTAATTATTTTGAATTTGTCACCAAAAAGACATAAATATATATTATTATATTTATATAAACGTAGAAAGACTGGAAGTGATTTATATGACAACATGCTCTCGCTTTGCTCAAAAAACCATTGCCACAGTGTTGGCTACATTTATTTTCTCGCTTCCTTTGGCCAGTATTGCTTCTGCTGACAAACGTCATGATCCTCCGCAGCCACCGCGCCAGGAAGACCGTCACGACAGACGTCCCGAGAAAAAAGATCCTCCCAAGCCGCCTAAAGAAGAACCTCGCCGTGACCGAGATGATAAGCGTCACGACAACCCGCCTCCACGTCATGACCGCGACGACCATGATAAAGACGATAACGGTAATGCAGTAACCGGTTTTATCATTGGTGCCGCTGTAGGCGCAATTGTAGCTAAAAACACCTAATTATACATAAGTAAAATAAGCAAAAATCCCGAAAGCATGCTTCCGGGATTTTTCTTTTATAAATAATCTGTAATTAATTATTGATTTTTATGACGCATATGCGGGAAGAACAGAACATCACGAATGGATGCACTGTCCGTCAGGAACATAACCAAACGGTCAATGCCTATGCCCAGGCCACCTGTCGGCGGCAGGCCGTATTCTAAAGCATGCACAAAGTCTTCATCCATCATATGAGCCTCATCATCGCCGGCTTTGCGTTCTTCCATTTGTTTTACAAAGCGTTCACGCTGATCAATAGGATCATTTAATTCAGTGAAGCCATTGCAGATTTCACGGGCATAAATATAGCCTTCAAAACGATCTGTAATTTCAGGATTTTCCACGCTGCTCTTAGCCAGCGGAGAAATTTCTTTCGGATGACCCGTGATAAAGGTCGGCTGAATCAATTTATCTTCTACATGTTCTTCAAAGCAAGCATTAATGATTTTGCCGATGCCAAAGGTTTTTTCAATAGGTACATTAATAGCGGCTGCCATCTTGCGGGCTTCTTCCAAATCCGTTACACCGGTAAAGTCCTGACCGGTATATTTGGCAACTGCTTCAATCATGGTCATACGATTCCAAGGCGGAGTCAGGTCAATTTCCTGGCCTTCATAAGTAATCTTCATGCTGCCCAGTACTTTTTGCGCAGTTTGGGAAACAATGGTCTCAGTAAGTTCCATCATATCTTTGTAATCGGCAAAAGCCTGATAAATTTCTACAATTGTGAATTCGGGATTATGCTTAATATCAATACCTTCATTGCGGAATACGCGGCCCAATTCATAAACTCTTTCCATACCGCCTACAATCAAGCGTTTCAGATAGAGCTCAGGCGCAATACGCATGTAAAGCTGCATATCCAAAGCATTATGATAGGTAATAAACGGACGGGCAGCCGCACCGCCGGCAATAGTATGCATAATCGGAGTTTCAACTTCCAAAAAGTCGCGGTTATCCAGAATTTCACGTACACTCTTAATGATCTGGCTGCGTTTTACAAAAGTATCACGTACTTCAGGATTAACAATCAGATCAACATAACGCTGACGATAACGCATTTCAATATCTTTCAGGCCATGCCATTTTTCCGGCAGCGGGCGCAGAGATTTGGACAGGATTTCCAAAGAAACTGCCTTAACGGATAATTCACCCATATGCGTACGGAAAACAGTGCCGCAAACACCTACAATATCACCGATATCCATCAGTTTAATCAGCGCATAATTTTCCTCGCCGATAGCATCTTTGCGTACATACAGCTGGATACGGCCGCTTTTATCCATCAAATCCATAAAGCAGGTTTTACCATGACCGCGGATAGCCATAACACGGCCTGCAATACGTACGATGGTTTCATTAGCAGACAATTCTTCAAACTGCTCAGCGATATCAGCAGCATGATGAGTCCATTCAAATTTATGACCGAAAGGCAGCCAGCCATGTTCGGCAATCTTGTGCATTTTATCAATGCGCACCTGCATTTGTTCATTTATTTCCGATTCAGTCAGCGGTGCTTTTTCTTCCACCTGCTGATTTTTCTTTTCTTCAGTCATCTTATTCTCCTTAATTATTTAATTTCGATAATTTTATAAGAAAGTTCACCTGCCGGAGTATTTACCTGAACAATGGTGTTCACCTTATGACCAAGGATGGCAGCACCTACCGGAGATTCATTGGAAATACGATTTTTAAAAGGATCAGCTTCAGTAGTACCGACAATGGTATAAGTATCTTCGTCGCCGGTTTCCAAGTCTTTTACCACAACAGTGGAACCAAGAGAAACAACATCCTTTTTCTTGCTGGCGGAATCATCAATGATAATCGCCGTGTTGATCATTTGTTCCAGTTCAAGAATACGGCCTTCGATAAAAGCCTGCTCGCTCTTTGCATCATCATATTCAGAGTTTTCGCTGATATCACCATAGGATATAGCAACTTTCAAACGTTCAGCAACTTCCTGACGGCGGACGCTGCGGAGATTATCCAGCTCATCCTCTAATTTTTTCAGGCCTTCAGCTGTTAAAATTGTTTCTTTATTAGCCATGTTACTGCTCCTTTATTATCAAGATAATATAAAATATAAACAGTACAGAACCATGGTTCTGCAGCTATTATACCCATATAAGTTAAATTATATCATAAATCAGCTTATTTTACCTGCAAAACCGTTCTCATACATGATGAACAGCCAATTCCTGCGCAGCAAAATTTCTGACGCTGTCAATTTCTTCCTTGGTAACTGCCCGCTCAAAATTACGGAACCCGGAAATTTTGAAATGATGCTTTTTCGCCAATTCAGCAATAGTAATAATTTTTTCCAGTTCCAGATTACGTCCCAGCGTAAAGTTTTCATAACGTCCTTCCAGCGCCAAAATCATGGTCTCTGCCATGCAGGCATAGGATGTATGCGGCGGAAAGCCGAAATTAAAATGAAAATCAACATTGCCCGGAACATCAATAACGCCGCCTTCTATTACCAGTACATCTCTGCGTTTGGCAGAAACTTCCTTTGAAACGTTGCGCGGCCTTGCCACATCACAAACTACAGCTCCGGGTTTTAAATCAGCAGGATCAATCAGAAAATCCAAAGCGCTGGTTACAGTTAAAACTATATCGGCATTATGCAAAGCTTCATGAATATTATCAGTAACCTGCACTTGGCACTTATTCTGCTTAATAATATCTTGCGCAATTTCTTCTAAGGGAGCCAGATGCCTTGCCACCAGAGTAATATGGGAAACTTCACCGGCCAGAAGGCGTGTGGCGGCAGAACCGATGGAGCCGCTGGCGCCAACTACTACGGCACGGCAGTCAGCCAGACTTTTACCCATCAGCTTCACGGCCGCTTCTGTTCCCTGTACGGCAGTAGCTACCGTATAACTATTGCCTGATGTTACGGCAATATCAAGATTTTTGGCAACCGTTATGCCGGCATCACCTACTACGGAAGTAAAAGCACCCAGTCCGACAATTTTGGCGCCCAGTTCCTGCGCTACTTTACCCGATTCGATAATTCTATCCATAACAAACTCTTCCGGAAGCTCAACCATTTGCTTAGCAGTCAGCGGGCAGCCCACAAACCAGCCTTCAGCTTCGGAATAAGGACTCTGAATGCCTGTAATATGAGACACTTTAAAAGGTTTTTTCATTTTCAGACATGCTTCCAGCAGACTGTCAGGAATATATTTTAAAATCGGGGAAACATGCTCCATATCCTTAATGGATAACGGATGTATAATAAACGCGAATTTTTCCATCGGTTATTGTTGCTCCTTCGTACTCAGGTACTCTACAGAAGATTCAATCTTGTATTGTTCTAACAGCCGGATATATTCAGCAGCGCTTAATGGCTGATGACTGCCCTTTAAAGCTACCAGCACGGCTTCCATGACATTGGTACCAAAACTGCGGCCCTCCAGCTTCGGAGTGGTGGTAATCAGCATTCTCACTCCTGCTCGCTGCAGCATCTTGCGGTCAGCTGCCGTCACAGTATTCGTGATAATGGTCTTGCCAGGAAGATTTTCCGGCATAAATTTTTTTATATAATGAAAATCACCGGCAATAATATCATTCTGCAAAAAGTATTCTGCATGCCGGGCAACTCTTTTTTCCTGCTCTTTGCCCATTGGGTAAAACCAGCTTACCGGCATTTTGGTAATAACCGGCGCCAGTATTGCCGCCCAAAAGCCCAGTGCTTTCAGTGAATATAAAGGCTTATTGATATTCAGGCCAAAAATCAGATCACCAAAGGTAATCTTGGCGCCTTCTTCCTGCAGGGCTTCCGCCATGCCAAAACGGTCCACTCCGCAAACCAGCAGAACCTTGCTTCCCTTGATTGGAACAATCTTACTGTTAGCCAGTTCTTTTACAAGGCGCCGCTCCAGAGAATTTTTTAAGCCACTGCCATCCAGCACCGGTGTTTTACTGACCTTGGCAATCAGCTGAGCAGACTCCCGAAAGGTATAACGCCTGCCTCCGGCATAAACGTAAAGATCCGTTCCTCCAAGACCAATGGCATCGGCCCTGCCGTCCCAATATTCCAATAATTCTCTGGCCTTGTCGAAATCGCCGTCAGTGCCGCATCTTTCTATCAGGATTTCCGTACCATCCAAAATAAGTCTGGCACTGGCATCCCGGGAAGACGAGCCCAAACTGATACTGACAACATGTTTGGCCTGCTTTACTGAATTCATGCAAAATACTCCCATAATCGCTTCTTTTACAAATTATTATTTTATCATAATTAATTTGTTTACACAACTTACCTGCAAAAATGTTTTTCCTCAGCATAATAAAGCTGAGCGCATTCCCGATACTCCTCCAGCAGCTGCATAAACTGCTCGTAGGTGTCCATTTTATGAAAACGTCCGCGATACTCCGCCGCATGGGGCATACCTTTCAGATAGGCAGAAATATGCCTGCGCATTTCTTTGACCGAAATGTATTCTCCTTTATAATCAATCAGCATTCGCAGATGCTCGGCAGCCAGATTGAGTTTATCCTCCAGAGGAATTTTCTCACTGTAAGGCTGCTGCAGCAATGCTGCCCGCAGCTGCTGAAAAATCCAGGGATTGCCGTCTGCGCCTCTTCCGACCATCAAACCGTCACAGCCGGTTTCCCGCAGCATGCGCATACCGTCTGCCACTGAAAAAATATCCCCGTTACCGAATACAGGTATTTTTACCGCCTGCTTAACATCTGCGATAATACGCCAATCCGCCCTGCCTTCATAAAACTGCTGCCGCGTGCGTCCATGCACAGCTACTGCCGCCACACCGGCAGCTTCGGCAGCTTTAGCAATTTCCACCGCATTTTTATGCGCGTCATCCCAGCCGGCACGAAATTTTACCGTAACCGGAATTTTTACCGCCTTGACCATAGCCGCCAAGATATCGTAGGCCAGACGGGGATTTTTCATCAGCGCCGAGCCTTCACCGTTGTTGACAATCTTCGGTACAGGGCAGCCCATATTTAAGTCAATCATATCGGCACCGCTGGCTTCCGTAATCCGCGCTGCTTCTGCCAGTTCTTCCGGTACACTGCCAAATAGCTGAATAGCTGTAGGACGTTCTCCGGCGTCAATTTTCAGCATTTCTTGCGTTTTGACATTTTTATACAGCAGTCCTTTAGCGCTGACCATTTCCGATACAGTATAGCCGCATCCTAATCTGCGGCAAATTAATCTGAACGGCAAATCCGTAATGCCTGCCATTGGCGCTAAAGCCACCGGTACTTCAATATTTACGCTTCCTATTTTCATGGGATTCCTTTCATATATAAATACAGCCCGCCGAAGCGGGCTGTATGCCGACAAAATATTTATTTAGAGTTTTTTTCGTACAAAATGCGCAACCCGTCAAGAGTCAGGAAGGGTTCAACCATATCTATAGCCTTAGATTCAGCTGCCATGGTATGCGCAAAACCACCGGTAGCAATTACATAAGCATCCCCGCCCAGTTCTTCCTTCATATGACTGATAATGCCTTCCATCTGGCCTACAAAGCCATATAAAACGCCTGCCTGCATGGAGCTTACCGTATTACGGCAAATTACCGTTTTGGGTTTAATCAGTTCGATACGCGGCAGTTTAGCAGTTCTCTGAAAGAGCGCCTCCGTAGAAATGCCGATACCGGGCGCAATCGCACCGCCTAAATATTCACCATTAGGCAATAAAGCGCAGAAAGTAGTAGCCGTACCGAAATCAACAATAATCATGGGACGCTGTAATTTGCTGTATTTATCAAAAGCCGCTACTGCGTTGACAATACGGTCAGCGCCTACTTCCTTAGGATTATCGTAACGCAGCAGGATACCGTTTTTAATGCCGGGGCCTACTACCATGGGATTGATACCAAAATATCTCTCACACATATGGCATAAAGGAATCAGTACCGGCGGTACAACGCTGGAAATAATAATAGACGTCACTTCATGCATGGGCACATCACTGTAATCAAACATACTGCGCAGTAAAATACCATATTCATCAGCAGTTTTGGAGCGGTCAGTGGAAAAGCGCCAGTGCATTTTCAACTCTTTATCTTTAAAGACACCTGCCACAATATTGGTATTACCTACATCAATTACCAATAACATTGATTATCCTCCTTGGACAGAAAAGCTTTTTACCTGTTTTTTACAAAACCTATAATATTATACGCAAAAGAATATTATATTGCAACACTTTATTGATAGGCGCCGTTTTTCGCCGCTGCCGGACGAATGGAAACATCGCCTGCTACAACCTTATCCACGGTTCCGTCTTCACGCTCAACCATTAATAGGCCTTCCTCATCAATATCCAGCGCCTTGCCGTAATAGGTTTCATCAGGCGCAATTACCTTGACCTGCTGACCTAAAGTGCAGGAATAGCGGCGCCATTCATCAAGCACGGGAGCAAAGCCCTTTTCCAGCACCTGTTCATACAAATCTTCCATATTCTTCAAAATATCCGCCAAAAGCTCTACACGGGTAAACGGTTCCTGAGCAACATCTGCAACTGAAACCGCCAAATCCCGTACTTCTTCCGGATAATCCTCTTTGGTACCATTAGTATTGACACCGGTACCGATAACCACATAATTAATATGTCCGAATTCAGCATTCATTTCAGTCAAAATGCCCACCAGCTTACGTCCGTTCAGCAGTACATCGTTGGGCCATTTAATAGCGGCCTTAACGCCTTGTAATTTATTAATAGCCTTGACTACCGATACGGCGGCCAGCAAAGTGCATTTAGATGCTTCCTGCGGCAAAAATGGCGGTTTCAGCACTACAGAGAACCAGATACCTTTCGCATAAGGAGAAATCCATCCGCGGGACAGTCTTCCCTTGCCGGAGCACTGTTCCTCGGCAACTACCAGCAGCCCATTTTCACAGCCCTTATTGGCAATGGCCTTTGCCACATTATTAGTTGAATCAACGCTGTCCTGATAACAGATACTGTGTCCCAGCCATTTTGTCTGCAAATGAGAAGTAATTTCCTGCGGGAAAAGCCGGTCAGGAGCTTCTCGTAAAATATAACCTTTTTTAGGTACGGATTCTATTTCATAACCTTCATTTTTCAAAGTCTGAATATGTTTCCAGACGGCAGTACGGGAAACTTCCAATTTACGGGAAATTTCTTCTCCTGAAACCGGTTGCTGCCCACTGGCACGTAATAATTCCAAAATACGTCTGCGCATAGCTTTTCCCTCCATTTATCATAAGCAAAGGTTATCACCAGGTTAACCAAAAGTCAAGCAAAAACAAACGCACCCCAGCTGAGGTGCGTTTAGATCTATTTGCTTTCGTTATTTTCAGTAAGCGCCGGCTTTGATTCATCTGCGGGCTGCTCCGCAGCAGCTTCCTGCGGCACTGCTTCCTTTGACGGCTCTTCAATACCCAGTTCCGTTTTTTCTTCTGCGGACAGGATATGACCATATTTCAGCAGTTCCTGAATTTCCTCTGCCTCCAGAGTTTCTTTTTCAATTAAAGCCTGAGCAATAATGTGCAGCTTATCGATATTTTCCGACAGCAGCTTTTCCGTTGCCGCATACGCATCTTCAATAAAAGAACGTACTTCCTTATCTATTTCAGCAGCAACTTCTTCACTGTAATCTTTTTCACGGGCAATATCACGGCCTAAAAATACCTGATCCTGACGGTGACCGAAAGTTACCGGTCCAATATTTTCACTCATGCCGTATTCACAGATCATCTGACGGGCCAATGTTGTTGCGCGCTGTAAATCGTTGCTGGCGCCGCTGGAAATTTCTTTAAGCACCAGTGCTTCCGCTACGCGTCCGCCCAAAAGAACCTTCAGTTCGTCCAGCATTTCACTGCGGGTAGCATAGTATCTGTCTTCCTTAGGCAGGCTCAAGGTATAACCGCCTGCACGTCCGCGCGGAATAATTGTTACCTTATGCACGGGATCAGTATTATCCAGCAGCATGCCAACTACAGTATGCCCGCCTTCATGATAAGCAGTCAAGCGTTTTTCCTTATCGCTGATTACACGGCTTTTGCGTTCCGGTCCCATGATAACGCGCTCTGCGGCTTCTTCCATTTCCGGCATATTGATGACCTTCTTATTTTTTCTGGCAGTCATCAGCGCAGCTTCATTAACCAAATTGCTCAAATCAGCGCCGGTAAAGCCAGGCGTACGCTGAGCAATTACGTTAAGCTGAACATCCTGTCCAATGGGTTTGCCTTTTACATGCACCTTCAAAATTTCCTGACGGCCTTTAATATCAGGACGGTCTACCACAATTTGACGGTCAAAACGGCCAGGACGCAGCAAAGCCGGATCAAGAATATCCGGACGGTTAGTTGCGGCAATCATGATAATGCCTTCATTAGCGCCAAAACCATCCATCTCTACCAGCAGCTGATTCAAGGTCTGTTCACGTTCATCGTGGCCGCCGCCAAGACCTGCACCACGCTGACGGCCTACCGCATCAATTTCATCGATAAATACAATGCAGGGGGCGCTTTTCTTAGCCTGTTCAAATAAGTCACGCACACGGGAAGCACCTACGCCGACAAACATTTCCACAAAATCAGAACCGGAGATGCTGAAAAACGGCACGCCTGCTTCACCGGCCACAGCCTTAGCCAGCAATGTCTTGCCTGTACCGGGAGGTCCATACAGCAGGACACCTTTAGGTATTTTAGCTCCCAATTCATTGTACTTTTGCGGATGCTTCAGAAATTCCACAACTTCTTCCAATTCCTGTTTGGCCTCATCGGCACCGGCTACATCCTTGAAGGTTACCTTAACCTTATCTTCATCATAACGGCGGGCACGGCTTTTGCCGAAATTCATTACCCGACCGCCGCCGCCATTGCTTTGATTCATCAAAAGGAACCACAGCCCGACAATCAGCAGCATGGGCAATATAGAACTCAAAATACCGGTCCACCAAGGTGGCTGCGGCGGCAATTCCGCTTTGATTTCTACATTTTTGGCCTCCAGTTTGGGAATCAGCGTATCATCTTTAGGCACAACAGTAGAAAATTCCTTACCGTCTTTTAATTTACCACTGATAATATTATCAACAATTGTTACCTGCTTTACTTCTTCCTGCTGTACATGCTGCAAAAAGCTGGTATAGCTTATATCATCCTTCTTTTCTGTACCGCCGGAATAATAATCAAACATCCATATCATGACAATAATAATCAGCAGATAAAAAGTTACGTTCTTAAAAAATTTATTCAAGTACGTATCCTCCTTCTACTAAAATTTATGCTATTTTATTATAGTATACTCTACTTAATTAAACAACTTTTATTTATCTGCACGGGCATAAACAGAAGATTTCAATACACCGATATACGGCAGATTACGGTAATCCCCGGCATAATCCAGACCATAGCCGACAACAAATTCATCAGGAATATTAAAGCCTACGTAATCGGCTTGCAGACCGTTAACTCTTCGTTCAGACTTATCACATAAAGCTACGGTCTTTAACGAAGCCGGCTTATGTACTTTAAGCATATTGGAAATAGCCGCAAAAGTTACACCGCTGTCGATAATATCGTCAATCAGCAGAACATGCTTGCCGGTAATATTTTCGCTGATGTCCAGTCTCACCTTAACACTGCCGCTGGTAGAAGTGCCATCACCATAGGAGGAGGCTACCATGAAATCAACCCGCAGCGGGATATCAATCGCTCTGGTTAAATCAGTAGCAAACCAGGCAGCACCTTTAAGCAGAATGATAACAACCAAATCCTTGCCGGCATAATCTTCACTGATTTGCTTGCCCATTTCGCTGACGCGGTCATCTATCTGTTCCTTAGTCAGTAAAATCTGTTTAATATCGTTATTCATCATCGTTCTCCTTTGTCATTAATTCTAACTGCAGCCAATTTTTATAGCTTCCCTGCGGCCAAGCAGCATTGGCAACTCCAAAAATTCCCAGAATCTTATTGCCGCAGCAGGCCAGTAATTTGCTGTCACGCAGGTGGCGTGGAAGCTTGCGGTCAATAAAATAATCTTTTAGTTTCTTACTGCCGGTACCTCCGTACGGATAAAATCTGTCACCGTCCTGCCTGCTGCGCAGCACCAAAGACTCTGCATCAAGCAAGTCCAGCGGATAAATTATCCTGTTATTCCGCAGCACTGGCTGTATGTTTGTCAGATGCACTTCAATTTTACCGAGCGCACAGTCTGCTGTAAAGCCGTCCCGCAAAAAAATGTTCAGCGGCTGCTGCATGAGCGTTTTCGCCGTCTGAACAGCTTGGGGCCCTATAAGCAGGCGCTCATATGCGTAATACGCCTGCAAATGCTGCGGCAGCTTAAGTATTGCGCCGCTGCGTTTATGCAGGCAAAGCTTATCCAAAGCTTCCGTATGCCGGTAACTGAGCTCAGTGCCGCCGGCAGCAAAATATACTTTTCTCAGCAGTCTTCTGCGTACAGAAGGAGCCAAAGCTTCCCATTTTTGGGTGTCAGCCGTCAATCCTTCAGCGGCTGCTGTTATACGTTTACCCCATTCCTGCTCAACAAGAGCTTCAAAAAACTGCTCATCTTCCTGCAGGACGGCAGCCGTCTGCAGCAAAGCTTTTTTAACCGATGGATTAAAATTAGCCTGCAAATAAGGCAATAACTGCAAGCGTATTTTATTGCGCGTATAATAAACATCGTCATTGCTGCTGTCATGACAATAGGCCAGATTAGATTCTTGGCAATACTGAATTAATTCTTCCCTGCTCAGCTGCAGAAACGGCCGTATAATCCGGCCATGCTGCAGTTCCATACCGCTTAACCCGGCAGCACCAGCCCCGCGCAAAAGCTTTAGCAAAACAGTTTCTGCCTGGTCATCACTGTGATGAGCCGTCAAAATATATTGGGCCCCCAAAAAATCTGCTTCTTCCTGCAGCGCCTGATAGCGAAGACTACGGGCTGCATTCTCTACCGATAAACCATTTTTTTTACTATGCTTCAGTACATCTACATGCCGGCAGATAAAAGGCAGCTTATGCTCCTGGCAGAAAGTTTCTACTAATGCCGCATCTCTCATGGCCTCCTGCCCTCGCAGTCCGTGCTCTACATGAACAACGAACACTGAACAGTAAGCCTGCTTCTGCAAAGCATATAATCCGCCGGCCAAAGCCATGGAATCGGCGCCGCCGCTGACAGCAGCAAGCGCTGTACTCCCCTTTGGCAATGCGTTTTTTAATGCCTGTTCAATTTTTCTTTTAATCAGTTGCCCCTGCATAGGCCTCTCCTATGTAAAATAAAGGGCACCCCATCAGAGTGCCCCTCTTTACCAATTATCTTTCACGTCTTGCACCGCGGCCGCCACGTTTTGATTCTGTATTACGTTTTAAGTCGAGCATACGGTCATCACTATCTTTTAAAAATTTAGATAATTTATCTTCAAAAGAAAGAGTCGGTACAGGTCTTGCATTCTGCTGACGCATACCTCCGCGTCGTTCCCTATTATCCATCTGCGGACGCTGCGGTTTAGGCTGCGGAGCAGCCGGAGGCGGAGTCAGCTGTTTAATGGACAAACCGATTTTACCGCGTTCATCAATAGATAAAACCTTAACTTTGACTTTGTCGTGTTCCTTCAAAAAATCATGTACATCTTTAACATATACATTAGATACTTCAGAAATATGGATAAGTCCTACTTTGCCTTCCGGTAATTGCACAAACGCGCCAAAATTGGTGATGCCGGTGACTTCACCTTCTAATATTGCACCTACTTCAAGTGACATTGAGAAAAAAATCCCCCTTAAAAAATCTTTATACTTTGTTATTATACTCTTACGAAAAACATAGTGTCAACATAATGTTCAAAATAGAGGCAGGATATTTTTAAAGAACTAATTAAATATTTTCCCATCCCGGCAGCAAAAAAACAGCTTGCATTGCTCAAGCTGTTTTTCTCATTATTTCTCACTTTTCTGCTGCTCTTTTTCTTTATCGTTATCCACAATAAAAACAGGTATTTCGTTTTTCTTAACCATATTGTATTCTTCCCGGGCCAGCTTTTCTATATAGGCCGGATCGTACAGATGCTGTTTTTCCTGCTCCAGTGCGGAATTTTCTTTTTTCATTTGCTCCAGCCGCTGCTGAGTAGCTTCTTTTTCCTGATTAATCTGATAGATCTGATATTCCTGACGAGCAAGGATGCCTATACAGATAACGGTAACCAGTATAAAAACAAACTTAAATACACGGTTTTTACTTTTACGACGTCTTCGCCTCTGCATCTTGCTCACACCTTTCGTTACCAGGAACACTGCGGTCTGTCTTACAGAACAAAAAATGCCCAGCTAAAGAAGCCGGGCATATATGAAAAAATTATTTACCTGCAACAACGTCTTTGAAAGCTTTGCCTGCTTTAAAAGCCGGAACTTTAGCTGCTTCAATAACAATTTCTTCACCAGTACGCGGATTTTTGCCCAGACGTTCTTTACGAACACGAGCTTCAAAAGTGCCGAAACCAATCAGTTGTACTTTGCCGTCAGCTGCAACTTCTTCTTTTACAGTGTCAAGGAAAGCATTAACAGTTTTTTCAACATCTTTTTTGGTCAGACCAGTTTTTTCTGCTACAGCAGTAATTAATTCGGTTTTGTTCATCATGAAATCCCCCTTAATTATTAAATTAAGTAAATAATAATTAATATTTACATAACTTTGCTCATGTGCTGCTGAAGTGTATTCCACTTAGAATATTCTTCGTTCAAAGGATAAATCCTTTAATCTACCGTGTTATTGTAACAAATGTCAAAGAAAAAATCCAGTTAATTTTTTATTTTTCTACAATTCCTGCCGTTCCTGCTTTTTCGCTTCTTTCCAGAAAGCATCCAGTTTCTCAAGCGTAAAATCCTGCCAATTGCGTTTGCTTGCCTGCACCTGTTTTTCCACATAGGCAAAACGCTTGGCAAAACGATTATTTGTCCCATTGAGAGCAGTTTCCGGTTCAATTTTATTATGTCTTGCATAATTCACTATGGCAAAAAGCAAATCACCCAGTTCAGCTTCGGCAGCTTGATAGGCACCTGCTTGCAATGCTTCCTGCAGCTCGGCAATTTCCTCTTCTACTTTAGCCCAGACAGCAGCCTTATCCTGCCAGTCAAAACCAACTTTGGCCGCTTTACCTTGCAATTTATAAGCCCGCAGCAAAGCTGGTAATCCCTGGGCAATACCGTCCAGTACATGCGTCCGCTCCGTTTTTTCCTGTTTTTTAATCTGGTCCCAATTTTGCAGTACTTCCGCGCTGTTTTCTACGGTAACATCACCAAAAACATGGGGATGACGGCGGATAAGCTTATCGGTTACTTCATCAATGACATCCTGTAAATCAAAGCGTCCTGCCTCTTCTGCCATCCGCGCATGGAAAACCACCTGCATCAGCACATCGCCCAGTTCTTCACGCATGCCGTCCGTATCGTCATTATCCACGGCTTCCAAAAATTCATATACTTCTTCAATCATATTGCCGCGGATGCTGGCATGGGTCTGTTCCCTGTCCCACGGGCAGCCGCCGGGCTCACGCAATACTTTCATTACATCAACCAAAGGCTGAATATCCACATCATCATAATAGCTTTCACCAGCAATATCATCAGCCTCATACGTCAAATCAGCCGCTTGTTTAGAGATTTCAGACGCCGGCAAAACAGCTTTTTCCGTCAGCGGCGGTACAAAAATGCTGGTAAGATGATCAATATTTGCCTGACGGTCCAATTCATATAATTTAAGAGGACGGCATTCTTCATCAGGCAGTCCCAAATTGCGCAGGAAATAAATTTCGTAATCGTCATCCAATGCATCCATTAACGCCAGTTTCAAATCAGAAGCTACTAATCTGCTGTAAACCTGCGTTACCATTAAAGGATAATTTCCGGCATCGCCCAAGGCCTCAAAGTCCTGTGCGTCAATAATTCTCAGTCCGGCAATAGGATCTATTCCCAGCTCCACATAGGCCAGATCCAGAAAACTCATGGCCGGTTTAATAATTACTTCTATACCCTGTTGTCTGCCCTGCTCTCGCAGCAATACAACCGTACGTTCTGCCACCAGCGGACTGCCGGGAACAGCATAAACAACATCTCCTGCCGCCGCCTGTTCTAAAACGTAACTGGTAATTTTATTATACACTTCTTCAAAAGACTGACCCTGTTCATAAAAGTCATCGCAGGAAGTGAAATGTATTTGACGTTTTTCCAATTCCGCTACGGTTGGATGCACAGCTGTGCGCAAAATAACTTTCGCATTGCCGGACAACAGTGTCATGGTTTCTAAAGACAAATTTCCGGCTGCTCCCGGCCCCAATCCTACTACTATTATTTTTCCCATGCTATCCTCTCTTTCCTTATTTCAAAAATTTTCTGATCACAGGCAATTGCCGCAGCTCTTTTTTATCCGCAATTCCTAAAACAGGCAGCAGCACCGCATAAATTATAGCGGCTGCCATAATAGTCAGGATTGCAGTCAGCGCCTTCAGCGGCAAAACCGCAAGTAAAAAGCCATGCAGATAGTAAGCTGTAACTCCCATTAGCAAGGCAGCGCAAATAATCTTACCAATCTGTTTCCAGGGAAAACTGATCCCATAACGCTGCAGCACTGCCAGATTCAATAAAGTAGCTACGGCAAAATTAATATTTGTCGCCCAGGCTGCTCCGGCAATATTAAAGACGGCATCAGTCAATACCCATGCAGCTGCCACCTTAGCCATAATTCCCAGCAGCATATTGAGCATAGGAATATTAATAATCCCAATCCCCTGCAAAATGCCCGTTGTAATCTGATGCATGCCCAGAAGCCAGATGGCCGGCCCGGAATGCATAATAGCTGTGGCTGCCTTGCCTGTTCCGTACAATAAAAGTGAAATAGGTTCGGCAAGTACGCTCATTCCCACAGCCGCCGGTACCGTCAAAAGGCAGCACAGCTTCATGGCGGTGGCCGCTTTAACCGCAATGCCGGCCCTGTCCTGCAGCACGCTGGCTTCTGAAATGGCCGGTACCAGACTGGTCGCCATGGACATGGTGGGAATAGTCGCCATCATCAGCAGCGGCTGCGCCATACCTGCCAGATAGCCGAACAAGGTAGTTGCTTCATCAACGGCAAAGCCGCTGGCAACCAGCCGGTTAGGAACCAGCAGCATATCAATACTGCTGCTCACAGGTACCATGATGTTGGCACAGGAAACCGGCAGAGCCAGTAATATCAGCCGTTTAATAATCACAGCGGCACTTTCTTTGACTGCATTTATATTAGAAGACTGCAACCGCCAGCGTTTACGGTACCTGCAATAAAAACAGCTTAAAACAATCAGCCCTGTAATACCTCCGGGCACCGCACCAAAAGCAGCACCAGCCGCCGCATATTCCAAACCATAGGGCAGCAGATAATAGGCTAAAATAACCATGGTCATAACTCTGACCAGCTGCTCTAAAATCTGCGATACCGCAGGCGGCGTCATTAGCTGATGCCCCTGGAAAAAGCCACGGAAGCAGGCCAAAATAGTCGAAAAGAAAACTGCCGGCGTCAGTGCAACCAAACCGTAATAGGCTCTGGCATCACTGATAATCTGATTTTCAATTAACCAGCCGGACGCCATAAACAGCGACCCGGCAAAAATAAATCCAGTGAATGCCATCAAGCACAGTGAAATTTTAAATACTCTCTGTGCGTTATAATAATCATTCTTAGCCAGCTTTTCTGAAATAATAATAGAAATAGCAATAGGGATACCGGCAGAAGAAACTGCCAGCAGCAGCAGATAGACCGGATAGGCCATTTGATACAGGCCAATGCCTTCGCCGCCTAATAAACGCGAAAGCAAAATGCGGTTGAACGAGCCTATGACTTTCACCGTCAAGCCGGCTAAAGTCAAAATAGCTGCACCGCGCAAAAACTTATCACTGCTCATGGTCCATTCCTTTCTGCTTTTTACTATTCTACAATTATAAATAATTTATTACTGCTTGGCTACCGTTTTTTCCGGCTGCTTGACCAGCAGCGGCAATCTTTTTTCCAGCCATGGCAAACTATTTATCTCCAGTCCGGCGGTTTTAAAAATCAGCTGAGGCTCCTTGCCATTTTTAAAAGTCATCCGTCCTTGATATTCATTTAAAAGACTCATTAACGCTTCAGAAGCGACAACCGCATTTTCGCCGAAGGTAATTCTGATTTCCGATGGCTTCACCGAAATACCGCGTATTTTAATCAGCCGGCATAAGCCGCGCAAGGCGGCAATACGCCAGAGCATCTCCACCTCTGCCGGCGGATTGCCAAAACGATCAATAATTTCATCCAGCAGATCGGCACGTTCACTGTATTTCATCTCTGCAAAACGGCGATATAATTCCATCTTATAACGCGGATCAGCAATATAGCCGTCAGGAATATAGGCTTCTTCTTCAATCTCCAGTACGGGCTCCGGCTCCGGCGCCGCGCTGTCCGTACCATTTTTCAGGCGGTTAATGGTCTGTTCCAGCATTTCACAATACGCGGCAAAACCAATGCCGGTAATATGTCCATGCTGCTGCGGTCCCAGCAGATTGCCGGCGCCGCGAATTTCCAGATCACGCATGGCGATTTTAAAGCCGGCTCCCAGCTCCGTAAAATCACGAATGGCCTGCAAACGCTTTTCTGCCACTTCACTCAGAGCCTTATTGGGCTTATAGACAAAATAGGCATAGGCCAGCCTGCTGCTGCGCCCTACACGCCCGCGCATCTGATATAACTGGGACAAGCCGAAATTTTCTGCCCCATCAATAATAATGGTATTAGCCAGCGGCACGTCAAGACCGTTTTCGACGATTGTCGTACATAAAAGCACATCACAGCTGCCTTCATAAAAAGCCACCATGGCATCTTCCAAAGCGTCTTCACTCATCTGGCCGTGAGCAATCTTGATGCTGATGCCCGGTACAAGTTTGCGTAATTTCGCGGCAATGGTCTCCAAGCCGCTGACACGATTATGAATATAATATATCCGTCCGCCGCGGCGCAGCTCCCGCTCCAGAGCTTCCTTAATCATGCCGTCATTATATTCAGCGACAAAGGTTTCTACAGGCAGCCTGTCCTCCGGCGGTGATTCAATTACACTCATGTCCCTGCTGCTGACCAAGGCCATATGCAGAGTACGGGGAATCGGCGTAGCTGATAAAGTCAATACATCAATGCCGGTACGCCATTTTTTGATTTTTTCTTTCTGCGCTACACCAAAGCGCTGCTCTTCATCAATAATCAGCAGACCCAAATCATGAAAAATCACATCCGACTGCAATAAACGATGGGTTCCAATCAGTACATCTACCCGTCCTTCTTCCAGTTGGCCTAAAATGGCTTTCTGCTCTTTGGCTGTACAGAATCTATTCAGCATGGCTACATTAATACCGAAGCTGCCCATGCGTTCCTTAAATGTCAGATAATGCTGCTGCGCCAGCACTGTTGTCGGTACCATGACCGCAACCTGCTTATTATCCATAACTGCTTTAAAGGCAGCCCTGATGGCCACTTCCGTCTTGCCATAGCCTACGTCACCGCACAGCAAACGTTCCATAGGCTGCGGCTTTTCCATATCGGCCTTAATTTCCTTAATGGCCCGCAGCTGATCAGGCGTTTCTTCATAAGGAAATTTATCCTCAAACTCTTTCTGCCACTGAGTATCCGGCGAAAAAGCATGCCCGGGCATAATCTGCCGCTGGGCATAAAGACGCAGCAATTCCTCTGCCAGCTCCGTAATTGCTTTAGCAGCCTTGGCCGTAGTGCGCTTCCAATCCGTACCGCCCATTTTCGACAAGCGCGGCACGGCGCCTTCATTGCCCACATACTTATGCAGCATGCCGACCTGTTCCACAGGCACATACAGCTTGTCATCACCGGCATAGGCAATCAGCAGATAATCACGATGCACACCGTCTACCGCTACATTTTCCACACCAATGTAGCGGCCAATGCCGTGCACCTTGTGCACAACATAATCCCCTGCTTTAATATCAGAGAAATATTCCAGCTGCCTGCCCTGATGCCTGCTATGCAGACGTTTGCGCTTCTGCATGCCGAAAATATCACTTTCCGTCAGCAGCAGCCAGTCTTCATCCCAAAAGCGGAAGCCATGATCAAGTTCACCGAACATAACATTTACCTTGCCGGCATGCAGTCCGTCATCAGCATACACGGCTTCCAGCCCATAATTAACGAGATTATCCGCAAAGCCGCGCGCCTTAATACTGCTGCTGAGCATAATAACTGGCGTTATATTATCCTGCAGCCAGTTACGCAAATCTTCCTGCAGCATGGAAATATTTTTATTATACGGCGCTACGCCGCGCACAGGAATATTTAATGCCGGCACTTCAGGCAAATAGCTATGCGCTAAAGCCGATACCAGCAAAGTTCCCCGCTGACGGCATAATTCCATTAACTGTTCCCGGCTGAAAAGTTCTTCCGTATAATCTTTATTTTCTTTATCCAGCTTATCAAGCAAGGCAAAATCTTTTACCGGCTCATCGACAATTAACAAAGTGCTGTCTGCACAATAGTCAAAAACGGAAGCCGTACAGGCAGTTTCTTCTTTTATTTTCAGCGGCACAATCTTAATTTCGTCAAAGCCCGCAATACTGCGCTGATTTTCCAGATTAAAACTGCGAATTGCATCAATTTCATCATCAAACCATTCTATTCTCACGGGATTTTGGCTGTTAATGGGATAAATATCCATAATATCGCCGCGCAGACAAAACTGTCCGATCGCATCAACCTGATCCGTCCGTTCGTAACCGAACTGCAAAAGCTGCTGCAGCAGCTTCTGCTGATCATAGCTGCAGCCCGCCTGCAGCAAAACCTTCTGATCATCAAGGCTGCCGGGCTGAAACTGTTTTTGCTGCCAGGCTTCTGCCGTGATGAAAACAATACCTTTTTCCTCACCCTGCAGAAAGCGCAGCGCCGCCGCTCTTCCGGCCTGTAATTCCAAGCTTTGCGTATCAGCCTGTACCCGCGGCAAATCTACCGGATACAGTTCCTGCATAGGTACTTCCGGATAAAGATAATTCAGTTCTCTTCGATAAGCGCGCATTTCTTCACGCGTAGCCACAAAAATTGCCACACTGCCTTGCGCGCCGCAGGCCTGATCAAGGGCAGACAAAAAGACCGACTTGTTGCTTCCCGACAACCCGGTTAAAATTACCGTCTGCTTTTGCTGCTGATAAACCGCCGCTTGCTGCACTTGCTGCAAGTTAATCAGTTTATCCGTCAAAATATTTTTCATAGAGATATCCAGACTTTCATTCTCAATTATTTAAAAAAGAAGGGTTTTAGCCGTCAGCTAAAACCCTTGTCAGCATCTTTTACAGTTTTACTGCAAAATCCTTACGGTCAAAGCTATGAATAGCATCAACAAATCTTACAGTACCGGTTTTATATCTGGTAGAGATAGTATGCGTACGTACACCGCCGCCAAAATAACGCAGGCCGGTAAGCATATTGCAGTTGGTAATAGCTGTTGCAGTAAACATGCAGTCATCGCCTTTTACCAGATCATCCAAAGTTAACACTTTGCTGCAGTCGGCAATACCCATTTCCAAGCAGCGTTTTGCCTGTGCTTCATCTTCCGGGCACAGTCTTGCCTGCATGTCGCCGCCCAAGCATTTAATGGCAACTGCTGCCAGCACGCCTTCGGGAGCGCCGCCGCGGCCAACATACATATGTACGCCAGTACCTTCAATACCGGCATTGACAATGGGGTTAACGTCACCATCGCTAATCAGCTGAATGCGGGCACCGGCGCTGCGGATTTCTTCCATGATGCCATAATGACGTTCACGGTCCAGCAATACAACGTTCAAATCAGCAACTTCACGATCCAGAGCCTTAGCAACGCGCTGCAGGTTTTCTTTAATAGGAGCATTAATATCAATGCAGCCTTTCGCACGCGGTCCTACAGCAATTTTATCCATATACATATCAGGAGCATGGAGCAGGCAGCCTCTGGGAGCAATAGCAATAACAGCAATAGCGCCAGGCTGTCCTTTGGCAACCAGATTAGTACCTTCTACAGGGTCTACAGCAATATCTACGGCAGGTCCGCCGGCGCCTACTTCTTCACCGATATAAAGCATCGGCGCTTCATCCATTTCGCCTTCACCGATAACTACGGTACCGCTGATATTTACTGTATCAAACATTTTACGCATAGCGTCTACAGCCAGCTGATCGGCACCGTTTTTATCACCGCGGCCTACACTGCGGCCGCAGGCAATAGCTGCCGCCTCGGTAACACGCACGAATTCCATAGAAAGCTCTCTGTTCATTATTTACACCACTCCTTGTGAAATTTTCAGATAGTTCCCTTTTATTATGACACTTTCAGCATATTTACGCAACACAAAAACTAAGACAAAAATCTTACTGCCAGCTGAAATACAATCTGCAAAGGAAAAACAAAAACAATATATAACAGCAATAAACTAAATAGCACTGTAATAGCCGCCCGCTTGAAATCAAGCAGATACACCACTTCCAGGGAGCGCATCAGCAAATACAGCATCCAGCAAAAGCCAATAATAAAGATCGCTGCCAAAAGCAGCAAGCCTGTTATTCCAAGTTTTCCGGCCAGCAATGATACGGGCGTAAGAACCAAAAACGGCAGCGTTGTATATCCCAAGAGGCAAATCAATCCCTTAGGATCCCCGGCAGCGGTACCGAAAGTTTCCAAAATCCCATGCAGCAAAAACCCGTAAAGAGTTAACGCCGTACCCAAAATTACGACTGTGGCAATTATAATGGCAAAACGTACTTCCAGAGGCTGCTCTAAAAGCCAGGAATTAGTTACGACACCGGTAAAAAATCCGGTACTCATTGCAAAATACCAGCCGCTGCGCCAAAGACAGGGATGCTTGACCAGCAGCGTCATACCGTTTTTCGTATCGAATAATACATCAAAGGTTTTTCTTCTCATGAAAAATCACCTCTCAGCACGGGGCGACGCTCCATTTTGTGCAGCTTCAGACAGCTGCTCCAGCAGTTGTCCCTTAATGGTTTTGGCAATTTCGGCGGATAAAAACACTTCCCAGGGCTGCTGCCTGCTTTTTTCCTTAACAGCCGGCATGCCTTTAATGCCGGCCAATTTACCGGCTTCTGCCAGGGCATCATAATAGTTGCCGATTTCATCTACCAAGCCTACATTTTTAGCCTGCAAGCCTGTATAAACGCGGCCATCAGCCAAGGCTTTTACTTTAGCTACATCCATTTTTCTGCCGGCAGCTACCGTGCCTATAAAATTACCGTAGATTTCATTTACAATATTCTGCAGAATGACTTTTTCTTCCGGCGTCATCGGTCTGTCATTGCTTAAAATATCCTTATACGGACCGCTTTTAATTTTCTCGCTGGTAATGCCAATCTTCTTAAACAGTTCTTCCGTATTCATGTAGGGCATATAAACACCGATACTGCCGGTCAGCGTTGTGGCATTGGCATAAATTTTGTCGCTGCTGCAGGCTGCAATCCAATAAGCAGCTGACGCCCCCGTATTACCCATGGTTGCGACAATCGGTTTTTTGGTTTCTTCTTTGAAACGTTTTAACTCACGGCTGATTTCTTCTGCTGCCGTAGCACTGCCGCCGCCGGAATCAATACGCAGCACCAGCGCTTTAACACTATTATCTGCCGCTGCATCACGAATCTGCTGCATAATACTGCCGCTGGTCACGCCGGCTGTCTGCCCAAAAATATTATCTGATGCCGTACCGCTGACAATTGTTCCGTCAATATCAATAACGGCAACCCGATCATGCACTGTTACCGCCTCTTCATTATTATTGCCCTTCAGCAATGAAACAACAAAGCTCAGCACAGCCAGTAATAAAACGGCACTTACAAAAAACTTTTTCAGCATGGTCTTCCTCCTGCTAATCAAAATATTTTCTTGGCTGAAAAACAAAAGCAGACTGCATAATGCAGTCTGCCTTGTACTCAGCTTACTGTTTTACTTTTGCTCCCGCAAAGCAGCTGCAATAAAGTCACGGAACAGCGGATGGGGATTGGTAGGACGAGATTTGAATTCCGGATGGAACTGTGCGCCCAGGAACCAGGGATGAACATCCTGAGGCAGTTCAACAATTTCTACCAGACGTCCGTTCGGCAGGGTACCACCGATAACCAAACCGTTTTTAATAATTTCCTCACGGAAAGCATTGTTAAATTCATAACGATGACGATGGCGTTCGTAAATCAGTTCTTCACCATATGCCTTTTGAGTCAGCGTTCCAGGATATACTTTGCAGGGATACAGGCCAAGACGCATGGTACCGCCCATATCTTCCACATCCAGCTGCTCAGCCATCAAATCAATTACGGGATATTTGGTATTTTTATCAAATTCGGAACTGTTGGCCTTATCCATGCCGCATTTGTGCCGTGCATATTCGATAACCGCACATTGCATGCCCAGACAAATACCAAAGAAGGGAATCTTATTTTCACGGGCATACTGGATAGCCTTAATTTTACCTTCAATGCCGCGGTCACCAAATCCGCCTGGTACCAGAATACCGTCAGCTTCTGCCAAAACTTCGTCCAGGTTAACGTCTTTGCCTTCGATTTCTTCAGCGTTTACCCAGTTAATTTCCAGTTCAGTTTCATTATATACTGCCGCATGGCGCAAAGATTCGGTAATGCTGATATAAGCATCCTGCAATTCTACATATTTGCCTACTACGGCAATGGTTACCTTATCATCATATTTTTTCAGAATGCGGGCAACCATATCATGCCAGCCATCCATATCCTTCGGGCGGTCTTCAACATCCAGTTTTTTCAGTACAATACGGTCAAGTCCCTGCTCTTCCATAAGCATTGGCACTTCATAAATACTCTTGGCAGTGAGGTTTTGAATAACGGCATCAGGGTCCACATCGCAGAACATAGCCATTTTTTCGCACATTTCCTTGGAAATTTCTTTTTCACTGCGGCAGACAATAATATCTGGAGAAATACCGATGCTGCGCAGTTCCTTAACACTGTGCTGAGTCGGTTTGGTCTTCAGTTCACCGGCAGCAGAAATATAAGGTACCAGGGTTACATGGATATACAGCACATCATTTTTGCCGACTTCCTTTTTCACCTGTCTGATAGCTTCCAAAAAAGGCAGGCTTTCAATATCGCCTACCGTACCGCCGATTTCCGTAATAACAAAATCAGCATTGTCCTCACGGCCTACGCGGAAAACTCTTTCTTTGATTTCATTGGTAACATGCGGAATAACCTGTACGGTACCGCCAAGATAGTCGCCGCGGCGCTCTTTATTAATAACGGACTGATAAATTTTGCCGGCCGTTACATTGGAACCTTTAGAAAGATTGATATCAATAAAACGTTCATAATGACCCAAATCAAGGTCAGTTTCTGCGCCATCGTCGGTAACGAATACTTCGCCATGCTGGTAAGGGCTCATGGTACCGGGATCGACATTGATATACGGATCAAATTTTTGAATAGTAACCTTAAATCCACGGCTCTTCAGCAGACGTCCTAAAGATGCTGCGGTAATACCTTTGCCCAAAGAAGAAACAACGCCGCCAGTTACAAAAATATATTTTGTCATTTTAATTCCCATCCCTTTCTCTCTTCAGAATTAAATGATGTTTACATTCTTTCCGGTGCTGATACACCTAAAATACTCAAAGCATGTCTGATAACATGACCTACTGCCTGAACCAGTGCGATTCTTGCCTGCTGAACATCACTGTCAACACCTAAAATCCGGCACTGATTATAGAAGGAGTGGAACAGGCCGGCCAATTCATGTACATAATGCGCCACACGATGTACAGCTCTTTCCTTAGCTGCGGCAGCAATAAGTTCAGGATATTCGCCGAGCTTCTTAATCAGTTCCAGCTCACTGGCTTCGGTAAGTACGTTCAGTTTCAGCTGTTGCGCCGGTACAATATCAATCTTTGCCTCCTGCAGCTGACGCATAATGCTGCAGATACGCGCATGAGCATATTGAATATAATAAACCGGGTTTTCATTGGATTTTTCAGCAGCCAAAGTTAAATCAAAATCAAGCTGACTGTCAATAGAGCGCATAACGAAGAAGAAACGTGCCGCATCAGTACCAACCTCTTCAATCAGCTCATTTAAAGTAACGCTTTGTCCGGTACGTTTAGACATTTTAACCAGTTCGCCGTTGCGATACAGACTAACCATCTGCAGAATCAAAACTTCCAGCTGTTCCGGTTTATAGCCCAGTGCACCCACAGCAGCCTTCATGCGGGCAATATAACCATGGTGATCAGCGCCCCACAAATTGATAACACGGTCAAAGCCGCGGGCAAATTTGTTCTGATGATAGGCAATATCAGCTGCAAAGTATGTAGGAATACCGTTATCACGGATAACTACACGGTCCTTATCATCACCATGTTCCGTAGCCTTAAGCCACAACGCGCCGTCTTTTTCATAAATATAACCGCGCTTTTGCAGCAGCTGGCATACTTTTTTAATGGCATCGGCATCATGCAGGGTCTGTTCACTGAACCATACATCAAAATTTACATTGAACGCTTCCAGGTCCTCTTTCAGCGCTGCCAGTTTTTCCTTCAGCGCAATGGTACGGAACTGCTGCAGTCTTTCAGCTTCCTCCATATGCAGGAATTTATCTCCGTAGATACGTACAATTCTTTTGGCAGTTTCCACAATATCATAGCCATGATAACCGTTTTCAGGAAATTCTACCTGCTGTCCCAATTCTTCCAGGTAACGGGCATTAACAGAAGCAGCCAGATTATTAATCTGATTACCGGCATCGTTAATGTAATATTCACGTGTTACATCATAGCCTGCAGCTTTCATCAGATTAGCCAGAGCGCTGCCTACGGCTGCGCCGCGTCCATGCCCTACATGCAGCGGGCCCGTAGGATTAGCGCTGACATATTCCAGCTGGATTTTTTCCTGAGAAGCATTATGCAGATTACCATAATCTTCGCCAGCAGCAATAATATGCGCCAGCATATCGTACATCCAGTCCTGTTTTAAATAAAAATTAATAAAACCGGGACCAGCAATTTCCGTTTTTTCTATATAAGCACATTCAAGATTATCAGTTACGGCCTGGGCAATCATGCGCGGATTGCATTTCAGACTGCGTGCGGACTGCATGGCAAAATTAGTCGCAAAATCGCCAAATTCTTTTTGAGGAGGTACTTCCAAAAGTACCTCCGGCAGTTCGCCGTTTTTAATGGTTCCTTCTGCAATAGCTTTTTCAGCAGCTGCTTTAATGGCTTCAGCCAAAACCTGTTTAATATCCACTATGCGTTTTCCTCCTCAACATCTATTAAAATCTTCATATCACCATAGGGTCTGTCTCCGTGAGACAGAGTATATTCTATATCTATATGCCAGACACTGTCCTGAAAACTCGTATACAGATATTTGGTAAATGTTTCCAGTGGAATATTGATATAGGGCGTTTTATAAAAACTGTGGTCCGTATAACCACGGGCAAATTCCTGCCGGTGCTCCAGACTGCCGCTGCGGATGAGCACAACCCGTTCATCATCCCATTTCAGGGTTGTTCTGGCACCTTCCAGGCCGGATTCCGCATGTTCATCGTAAATAACGTAAATCTTGCCGTTTTTTTCTGCCATGCATCCCGTATAGACATGTTCAGTTTTCTGCTGCTCCTGCCCGTCATTCATTACGCTGGCAATACGTACTTTTACCGATTTCATAAACTTTCTTACTTCCCCGTAAATACGATTGGAGCCTGCCCGCTTTTCGTTCAGAACCTTATGATCGAAAAGGAGCAAGCTCCCAAAAGATTTTTGTCAATTTAATGCGTAAAGCAATAAAAAAGACCTTTATATTCTTCAATATTATATAACAGCTGATAAAGCCAGTCAAGAAAAGGATAAACTGTTATCTTTTAGCCAATATTTAATGAATACTTGTAACAGCGGCCTTTTTTTGTGTATAATATCATTATTATCTATTGCTTGGAGGGGTTTCTTATGCAACAAGACTGGGGCCTGATCTGCGCATTCGGCCTGTATTTTCTTATGATGTTCGGCATGGGCGTCTATCATATGCGCAAAGAACAGGATCTGGAAGGATATGTACTCGGAGGGCGTAAGGTAGGACCATGGGTATCCGCCATGAGCGCTGAAGCGTCAGATATGAGCGGCTGGATGCTGATGGGACTTCCCGGTTATGCTTATGTTGCCGGCGTCAGCGCCTTCTGGATTGCCATCGGACTGGCTCTCGGCACTTTTTTAAACTGGATTATTGTAGCCAAAAGGCTGCGTGTTTACACTAAAATTGCCAATGATTCTATTACTTTGCCCGACTTTTTTGAAAACCGTTTTCGCGATAAAAGCAAAGTTCTGCGCATAATTTCCGCAATCTTCATTTTTATTTTCTTCCTTATTTATACAGCTTCCGGTTTCGTAGCCGGCGGCCGTCTTTTCAACACCGTATTGGGCGTACCTTATTTTCAGTCGCTGCTGATTACTGCCGGCATAGTTATCTTCTATACCTTTACCGGCGGCTATATAGCTGTTTGCCGTACGGACTTCGTACAAGGCATCATGATGTTCTTTGCCATTATTATCGTACCGGTAACAGGCATTATTTATGCCGGCGGACCGGCAACAGCTTATGAAACGCTGCATAATCTAAATTCAAATTACTTTAACTTCTTTACTGACGCAACAGGCGTAACTTTAAGCTTTACAGCCATTCTTTCCCTGTTGGCCTGGGGGCTTGGCTATTTTGGACAGCCGCATATTCTGGTACGCTTCATGGGCATCAGTTCTGCCAAAGAAATTCCCCGTGCAACCAACATCGCTATGGTCTGGGTTGTGTTCTCCCTGTTTTTTGCCGTAACCGTCGGTCTGGTAGGACGCGTAGTTCTTGGCGATAGTCTTCAGGGAGTTAATACGGAAACAGTATTCATGGTAATGAATGACAAATTCTTCGTTTCCTTTATGGCAGGCATTATCACTTCTGCTATTTTAGGCGCCATCATGAGTACTTCTTCCAGCCAGCTATTAGTTACTGCTTCAGCTGTTTCCACAGATTTTTATCAGGCATTGCTGCGCAAAAACGCCAACCCCAAAGAACTTCTGGTAGTCAGCCGCGTAGCCGTTATTCTGGTTTCCATCTGTTCTCTGGCCATTGCCTCCAATCCTAATAATCTGATTCTGGATTTGGTTGCCTACGCCTGGGCCGGTTTCGGCGCTTCCTTTGGTCCTTTGATTTTATTCTCCCTATTCTGGCGCCGTATGACTCTGCGCGGAGCTATTGCCGGTGTTTTCTTTGGCGGTACTACCGTTCTCGCATGGAAAGAATTTTTTGCTTACACCGGTATTTACGAAATTCTGCCAGGTTTTATCATTTCCTGCCTTGCTATTTATCTGTTCAGTATTACAGATAAGGAACCGCCGGCAGAAATTGTCAAAGATTTTGACGTAGCCAAAAGACATCTTCAAAATATGGAAGAAGACATCTGAAATAACTACTAACAATTATTTAAAACGTCTGCTTATTGCAGGCGTTTTTTTATATTTGCATACTATTTTATTTAGATTTAACATTCTCCTAATATTTCTTTAACAATCACAGGATATACTAAGCCTGTACTCAAACAAGAGATACTTCAAGGAGGTCAATTAATAATGAAATCTAGTAAAATTATAGCTTTAAGTTTGGCAGCAATGTGTGCTTTCGGTGCTCTTGGATGCGGCAGTGATAAGAAAGATGCTGCACCGGCCAACGGCGGTAAAATCGTTGTTGTTTCAAGAGAAGACGGCAGCGGTACCCGCGGAGCTTTTATCGAACTGTTCGGCATTGAAAAAGAACAGAACGGCAAAAAAGTTGATACCACTACTGAAAGCGCTTCCATCACCAACAGCACCGCTGTTATGATGACTACCGTTGCTGGCAACAAAGATGCTATTGGTTATATTTCCCTCGGTTCTTTAAATGACAGCATTAAAGCATTAAAAATTGACGGCGCTGAAGCAACCGCAGCAAATATTAAAAACGGTTCCTACAAAATTGCCCGTCCGTTCAACATCGTTACCAAAGGTGATGTAAAACCGGCAGCTAAAGACTTCATGGCATTCATTATGTCTAAAGAAGGTCAGGCTGTTGTTTCTGCAAACGGTTACATCGGCGATGACAAAGCTGCTCCGTATCAAGGCAGCAAACAATCCGGCAAAATCGTTGTTGCAGGTTCTTCTTCCGTAACTCCGGTAATGGAAAAACTGAAAGAAGCCTACAAGAAAGTTAATCCGGATGTTACCATTGAAGTTCAGCAAAGCGACTCCACCACCGGTGTTAAATCCACCATCAGCGGTATCTGCGATATCGGTATGGCTTCCCGTGAACTGAAAAAGAGCGAAGTCGATGCAGGCGTTAAAAACACTGTTATCGCAACCGACGGTATTGCTGTTATCGTAAATAAAGAAAGCAAGATCAGCAATCTTACCAAAACTCAGGTTGCCGATATCTTCACCGGCAAAATTACCGACTGGAGCAAACTTTAATCTCTGTCAAAAATAAAATAGCTGATAAATTAAAGGTTACCTTTTCAGGTAGCCTTTAATTATCACTGCAAGCTTTGCTCGATTCTGATGATTTCTGATAAAGTTGTGAGGTTTTATGAATAAAGGAAAAGAAAAAATAATGCACTGGGTGTTTCTGGCAGCAGCCTGCGCATCCATCGCTCTGGTAGCCATGATCTGTATTTTCCTGTTTGCCAACGGCTTGCCGACTATCGGCAAAATAGGTGTTACAGACTTCCTTTTGGGAGAAAAATGGCGCCCCAATAATGATATTTACGGTATCCTGCCCATGATTTTGGGCAGTGTCTACGTTACTATAGGAGCCATTATCGTCGGTGTCCCCATCGGACTGTTTACCGCTGTTTTTATGGCCCGCTTCTGCCCGCCGCTGTTCTATAAATTTTTAAAGCCGTCCGTAGAGCTGCTGGCAGGTATTCCTTCCGTTATTTACGGCTTCTTCGGCTTAGTTATCATGGTTCCCTTTATCCGTGATAATCTGGGAGGTACCGGCAGCAGCATGCTGACCGCATCTTTGCTGCTTGGTTTGATGATTCTGCCGACTATTATCAGCGTGGCTGAAGCCGCTTTAAGAGCCGTGCCCAACAGTTACTACGAAGGCGCTCTTGCTTTAGGCGCCGGTCATGTCCGCAGCGTTTTCTTCACTATTGTACCCGCAGCCAAATCCGGTATTATGGCAGGCATTATTCTCGGTATCGGCCGCGCCATCGGCGAAACCATGGCGGTTATCATGGTTGCCGGCAATCAGGCCCGTATGCCGCAAGGCCTGCTGGAGGGCGTACGTACCATGACGACCAACATCGTTATTGAAATGGGCTACGCTGCCGACCTGCATCGTGATGCTCTGATTGCTACAGCGGTAGTTCTGTTCATCTTTATTTTAATTATTAATCTTACATTCTCCTATCTGAAAGGCAAGGTGGTTCAACAATGAGTATTTTATCCTCCCGCCTGCGCAAAGCACTGTACAGCTACGGCACCGAGCCTTCCGCTATTTTGCTTTTAATCTGTGTCTGGGGTTCAGCCATTATCACCTTTCTGACATTGGCCTTTCTGTTGCTTTATATTCTCTGGCAGGGTATTCCCTACATCAATGCCGACCTGTTTGCCTTAGAATATAATACAGAGAATGTTTCGCTCTTCCCGGCCTTGGTCGATACTATTATCATGGTTATCATGGCACTGGCCATGGCAACTCCCTTAGGCGTTTTTGCCGCTATCTATCTGGTAGAATACGCCAAACGCGGCAACAAGATTGTCAACATTGTCCGTGTTACTGCCGATACTCTGGCAGGTATTCCTTCCATCGTTTACGGTCTGTTCGGTATGTTATTTTTCGTTACCTATCTGAAAATGGGCTATTCTCTGCTGGCAGGCTCCTGCACCGTAGCAATCATGGTTTTGCCGCTGATTATGCGCACTACCGAAGAAGCGCTCAAGTCCATTCCCGACAGTTATCGTGAAGGCAGTTACGGTCTTGGCGCCGGCAAGCTGCGCACTGTATTTGCCGTAGTGCTGCCTTCCGCTATTCCCGGCATATTGGCCGGCATCATTCTCAGTATCGGACGTATTGTAGGCGAAACGGCAGCACTGATTTACACTTCAGGTACGGTTGCCGCACTGCCGCAAAACGTACTTTCTTCCGGACGTACTTTGGCCGTGCATATGTACGTACTGGCCAGCGAAGGTCTTTTCATGCAGCAGGCTTACGCTACCGCAGTTATCCTTGTGGTTATTGTAATTTGTATCAACGCGGCTTCCGGTCATCTGGCCCGCAGACTAATGAAGGGAAATTAATACCATGCAAGACAAGCTTACTATCGAAAACTTAAACTTATACTATGGCGATTTTCACGCTTTGAAAAATATTAATATGCACATTAAGGAAAAGGAGATTACTGCTTTCATAGGCCCCTCCGGCTGTGGTAAATCCACATTGCTGAAATCCTTAAACAGAATGAATGACCTGGTAGAAGGCTGCCGCATTACCGGCAATGTTCTACTGAATGGGGAAAACATCTTTCAGACAGAAGATGTCAACCTGCTGCGCAAACGCGTGGGCATGGTTTTTCAGAAGCCCAATCCTTTTCCGATGAGCGTTTATGATAATATCGCGTTCGGTCCCCGTACCCATGGTATTCATGCCAAATCCCAGCTGGACGATATTGTTGAAGAATCCCTGCGCAAAGCAGCTATCTGGGATGAAGCCAAGGACCGTTTAAATAAAAGCGCTCTGGGTTTTTCCGGCGGTCAGCAGCAGCGCCTGTGCATCGCCCGCGCCCTGGCCGTGCATCCTGAGGTTCTGCTGATGGACGAACCTACTTCTGCTCTGGATCCGATTTCCACCCTGAAAATTGAAGATCTGGCGCTGGAGCTGAAACAGGATTATACCATTGTTATTGTTACGCATAATATGCAGCAGGCTGCGCGTATTTCTGATAAAACAGGTTTCTTCCTGTTAGGCGATTTAATCGAATTTGACAAGACCAGCGATTTGTTTGCCAATCCGAAAAATCCTAAAACAGAAGAATATATTACCGGCCGTTTCGGTTGATTGCTAAAGACAGGTGAAAAAATGAACAGAGTATTTTATGTCAAAGAATTAAACAGCTTAGTAGAAAATGTACATACAATGGGTACGGAAGTTTTAAATGCCCTGGATCAGGTTATTAAAAATCTGGAGGTCAAGGATTCTTCTGTCGCTCAGCACATTATGGCCAACGACGATTATTTTGATAACGAAGAACTGGCCATTGAAAAACAATGCTTTAAAATGCTGCTGCTGCAGGCTCCTGTAGCCAGCGACCTGCGTGAAATTGCCTCTATTTTGAAGCTGGTAGGCGATCTGGAACGTATTGCCGATCATTGCAGTGATATTTCTCAATACACCCTTAATCTTACTGAAAATACGCCTGCACCCATGCCGGAGCACTTCATGGATATGATGCAGCTGATGCGCTCCATGGTCAGTGACAGTATCTCCGCCATCAGCAGCAATGATGCTGACCTGGCACAGAAAATTATTGACACCGATAATGATGTTGATAAATATTTCTATCAGCTGCGCAATGATCTGACTGTTCTTATGCAGGAAAAGCCCTATTTTGTACCGCAATATGTCAATTACCTTATGATTGCCAAATACGTGGAGCGCATTGCCGACCATGCTACTAATATTGCCGAATGGGTAATCTACATTGTTAAAAATGAACTGCAGAACTGATAATAGTGAAACTATTGAAAAATAACCTCTCAGGAGGTTATTTTTTTATGTCTGAATGCTATAATAAAATTATCATTATTTCGGATATTACGGAGGTTTATATGAATAAAATTATTCTGGCTTATAATTTCACGCCGCAGCGTCTACAGGCACTGAAACTAATCTGCATGATGCTGAAAGCTCAATGCCGCCCTGTCAGCCGTCAGGAAATGCTGCAGCCGGTAGGCTATCTGGCAGGCATCAAGACCGTAGCACCCGTAGCTGAACAATACACCGGTGATGAAGGCACCGCGGAAATGCTTTTTCTCTGCGGCTTTGACCGTCCTAATCTGGATAAACTGCTGACTGCCATCAGAAAAAGTCCTTTGCAGCAGGTTAAATTAAAGGCCATGCTCACAGCTCACAATCTCACCTGGAACGGCCTGCAGCTTATCGAGGAATTAACGGAAGAACATAATTATATGACCGGCCGGCAGCAGCAGCCGGAACATGCTTCCCCAAAAGACTGATGATATGTTACAATAACCATATAATAAAATTTCGGAGGTATTAATTAATGGCAAAAGACAGCTCTTTCGACGTTGTTTCCCAGGTTGACATGCAGGAAATGGACAATGCAGTTAATCAGGTAAAAAAGGAAATTGACCAGCGTTATGATTTTCGCGGCAGCAATGCTTCTATTGAACTGGAAGAAAAAGGTATCAAAATTGCCGCTGAAGATGAATATAAACTGGAAACCATTATCGACATGCTGCGGGTAAAAATGGCTAAACGCGGCATTTCTTTGCGCTGCCTGGTTCCCGGAAAAATAGAACCGGCTGCCAAAAATACTGTTCGTCAGCAGCTGGATATCCAGCAGGGCATTCCCAAAGACAAGGCCAAGGCTATTGTAGCGGCCATCAAAGCTACCAAGCTTAAAGTAACCGCGCAGATGCAGGATGACCATGTACGCGTAGCCGGAGCCAAAAAAGATGATTTGCAAGCCGTCATTCAAACTCTCAAAGCCGGTGACTTCGGCGTAGATTTGCAATTTATCAATATGCGTTAAATTTTATTTTCCAAGCAGCTGCCGGTCAGCTGCTTTTTTACTTAAATATCACAGCGGTCTTTACCGGCAATGCCGTATAATATACATGAAAATGATTATAAAGCAGGTGATAGCATGACTCAAAAAAGCAGCGCTGCCGGCTTTGACAAAGCCCAGATTAATGAAAAGGCGCTTCTGAAATATCAGCATAAATTCAGTACTGCCAATCTGCAGAATAAAATTAAACGCTACAGCCAAATAATCGGGCTGAACCTTCTCTATAAAGTACTGCAACTATGGTATGTACTGCAAAAACCGGATGTCCCGGCTAAAAGCAAGGCCATTATTATGGGGGCGCTGGGTTATCTTATCTCCCCCATTGATTTTATTCCTGATCTGACACCGGTTCTTGGTTATAATGATGATGCGGCTGCCATTATTTTTGCTCTGTTTCTGGTGCAGCAATATATAGATGAAGACGTAAAAAGTAAAGCCAAAGAAAAATTAGCCAAAATTTTTGATGCGGACGCCGTTCAAAAACTTGATTAAAGTCAAAAAGACTGACAATGCCTATCATTGTCAGTCTTTTTTTAGCCTCTATTTATTTAAGTTTGCCGTACTCCTCATCACTAACCGGCTCACACCATTCGTTGGAGGTTTGTTCTCCCGGTACCTCGATAGCCAGATGCGCAAACCAGCTGTCAGGCGCTGCTCCGTGCCAATGTTTAACACCTGCCGGAATATTTACTACATCACCTGGATGCAGTTCACGCGCCTCCTGTCCCCATTGCTGATAATAACCGCGTCCTCCGGTAACCAGCAAAATCTGTCCGCCGCCCTTAGCAGCCTGATGTATATGCCAGTTATTACGGCAGCCCGGCTCAAAGGTTACATTACCAATAACAACCTGCTTTAAAGACAGCATATTCAGATAACTCTGTCCCGTGAAATACTGAGCGTAAGCATCATTTTTTGCTCCTCTGTCAAAAACAGTAGTAAATTCTTCTGTATGCATAATCTTACTTCCTTTCTCCTGATAAATACCGGCTTCAGCAAAACCCATAATATTAAAATTCAATACAGCAGCAGCTGCAAGCAGAGCTAAAAGTTTCATAATCAAAACTCCTTTCTATTTTGCCGGCACAATTTCATTAATGCAGCTTAAAGCATTCAGCGTCCGCGGATAACCTATATACGGCAGCGCCACCGTAATAGCGTCCAGCAGGTCCTGACGGGTGTTGCCGACAGCAATATTGGCTGCTGCATGTGCCTTTACCTGAGGCTCACAGCCTCCCAAAGAAGCAATAGCGATAAAAGTTATCAGCTCTCTCTGTTTCAGATTCAATACCTGGCGAGTATAATAATCGCCAAAGCAGTTAGCTGATAAATATGTATTAATGTGTTTTTGATCAGCCGGCGCCGTACTGTTCATCTGATTGATGGCTTCCCCAAAAATACTTGTTTGTACGGCCAATCCCCTGTCATAACGATTGCCCTCATCCACCGTACCATTGGCCACCAATGGTACTTTAATATTTTCATCTTTAAATACTGCATGCATTTTTGCCAGCGCTTCCTTAACCCGCGGAAAACCGACATAAGGAGCACACTGATAAATAGTCTCCCGTATTTCAGCCGGCGTGGCGCCTGAGCGCAGCGCTCCCAACACATAGGTTTCCAGATCAGCCATAGTATTACTGCTGATTAGCACTGCCAGCTTCAGCATTTCCTGCTGCGCTTTGCCGCAGTGCACCTGCCCGCTGATATCGGCATAAATAAATTTCTGCATAATTGCTGAAATTTCCGGTTCCTGTTCCACACTTACCGGATTTTGCCTGCCATATAAACTTACTATATTTTGCTTACTTACCTGCATTCTGTCTGCCGCCATAGCGTAATCACTCCCCATGATCATTCCGGTACATATTAAGATTGCTAATAATCCAGTCAGCTTCTTCATCCAGCATCACTCCCCTCACTATCTTAACAGCTGTTTAAAAATACTTATTCTTCCGTACTGCCTTCTCAAGCTAAGAAGTCTGAAAAATTAGCGCAGCGTTATATCGGAAGAAATCTTCTGGTTGTTTTTATTATAAAAAATGGCCTTTTAGATGTCTAATACCTATCTTGTATTCACTAATATACGTTTTAGGCATAATCTTTTGCTTCTATGCCGCTTAACAGCACAAAAAAATGCACCGCATAAGCGATGCATTTTTTCGTTAATTAATATTTGCTGTTGTTTTCTTTTTTTCTGCGGGAACTCAATTCTGCCAGCAGTTCGGACGGATAAATATTGTGGTATGCCAATAATACCAGGCAGTGATACCACAAGTCGGACATTTCATAAAGCACTTCACTGTTGCTGTTGTTCTTAGAAGCAATAATCGTTTCCGCTGCTTCTTCGCCGACTTTCTTTAAAATCTTATCCTGACCTGCGGTAAACAAATACTTGGTATAGGATTTTTCACCGCCGTGAACTCGTTTCTCCTGGATTACCTTGTACAGCTCATTTAAAATTGCTACGGTCTGAGACTGCTCAATAACCGGCAAATTATTTTCACGCCACAAAATATTATGGAAGCAGCTGTACTCACCAGTATGACAGGCCACACCTTTTTGCTTAACCTGAACTAACAGGCTGTCACCGTCACAGTCATATTTAATATCCAGCACCTGCTGCACATTGCCGCTGGTGGCACCCTTATTCCACAGCTCCTGCCTGCTGCGGCTCCAGAACCAGGTGTAGCCGGTTTCCATAGTCCGCTGCAAGGATACGGCATTCATATATGCCAGCATCAATACTTTACCGGTGTTGACATCCTGTACAACAGCGGGAATTAGACCCTTTTCATCAAATTTTATTTTAGAAATATCTACTTGCATTATAATCTCACCTCAACACCCTGATCACGCAGATATTCTTTTACCTGTTTTACGGTAAATTTTCTGTAATGAAAAACGGATGCTGCCAGAACCGCATCAGCAGCGCCATCCTGCAGCACATCATAAAAATCCTGCAAAGCGCCTGCGCCGCCGGAAGCAATTACCGGCACGCTGACAGCCTCACTGATGCTGCGGGTCAGTTCAATATCATAACCGCTTTTAGTGCCGTCGGCATCCATGCTGGTCAATAAAATTTCGCCTGCCCCCAGCTCAACCCCTCTTTTAGCCCATTCTACAGCGTCTATGCCGGTAGGTACCCGGCCGCCGTTAACGTAAACTTCCCATTTGCCCGGTGCGGATTTTTTGGCATCAATTGCCAAAACAATGCATTGATTGCCAAACTGAGCGGCACCGTCGGCAATAAGCTGCGGATTGCGTACAGCCGCCGAATTAAGTGAAATCTTATCGGCTCCTGCCCTCAGCGTCTCTTTGATATCTGCCAGGCTTCTGATACCGCCGCCGACAGTCAGCGGAATAAATACCTGCCCCGCCACGCGGCTGATAACATCCAGCAGGGCCTTTCTGTTCTCTACTGAAGCACCGATATCTAAAAATACCAGCTCGTCTGCACCGGCAGCATCATAAAAGGCGGCCAATTCTACAGGATCTCCGGCATCCCGCAGCTCAACAAAATTGGTTCCCTTAACTACTCTGTTGCCTGTTACATCCAGACAGGGAATAATTCTTTTCGTCAGCATTGTTTTTCACCTGCCAGACTGAGTGCTGCCGTCAAATCAAGCGCACCCGTATAAATTGCCTTACCGACAATGCAGCCGCCAATACCATCTTTACTGTACGGCAGCAAGCGGCGAATATCTTCCAGAGAGGCCACGCCGCCGGAAGCAATAATTTCCAAGCCGGTTTTTCTGGCCAGTTCAGCTGTTGCCTCGATATTGATACCGCTTAAGGTACCGTCTCGACTGATATCCGTAAAAATAATGGTCTTAACGCCGAAACCTTTCATTTGCGCAGCCAATATATCAGCCCGCACGCTGCTTTTCTTTTCCCAGCCGTCAGTAGCTACATAACCGTCACGGGCATCAATGCCCACTACAATCCTTCCCGGATATTTGCGGCAGGCTTCCTGCACCAGCTGCGGATTTTTAACAGCCGCACTGCCTAAAATCACCCGGCAAACGCCTACTGCCAGCAGCTCGTCAATATTCTGCATGGTGCGAATACCACCGCCCAGCTGCACCGGTATGTTAACGGCAGCGATAATGCTTTTGATAACCGCAAGGTTTTTGCTGCTTCCGGCAACTGCTCCGTCCAAATCTACCAGATGCAGAAATTTGGCTCCTGCCCGTTCCCATTTGACAGCCATCTCTGCCGGATTATCAGAAAAAACTGTTTCTTTATCAAAACATCCCTCTGTCAAACGTACGCACTTCCCGTTTCTGATATCTATTGCGGGATAAATTATCATATCTTCCACTCCTTAAAAGCCTGTAACATCCTTAAGCCTACGGCGCCGGATTTTTCCGGATGAAACTGCAAGGCCTGAATATTGTCTCTGCCCACTGCGGCAGTTATCTCTGAACCATAATCACATACAGCCGTAATCAGGTTTTTATCATCAGGCTCTGCGTGAAAGCTGTGCACAAAATATACATAATGTTCCGCTGCTTCTTTTGTCAGCACTGACGGTGCGCGCAGCTGCAGTTTATTCCAGCCCATATGAGGAATTTTATAGGATGTAGGAAGTTTTTTTACCATACCTGAAAACACACCAAGTCCGGCAACACCCGGACTTTCCTCACTGCCGTCAAACAGCAGCTGCATCCCGAGGCAAATGCCAAGAAAAGGCTTTCCTTCCTTCAAATGCCGGCGTATTGCGGGAATTAATTCCGTGGCCTGCAAATTCTTCATGCAATCGCCAAACGCACCCACACCGGGCAAAATAATTTTTTCGGCGGCGGCAATAACTTTTTTATCAGAAGTAATCACCGGCAGGCCGCCTACGGCTTCCACTGCCTTGCTGACGCTGTGCAGATTGCCCATACCGTAATCGATTATTACAATCTCATCTTTCATAATACACCCTTACTGCTCATTACCCCGTGAACCCTGCTGTCTTGAGCAACTGCCTGCGCGACGGCTCTGGCAAAGGCCTTAAAGACAGCTTCAATAATATGATGAGCATTCTTTCCATATAAAATACGTATATGTAGAGTCATTTTGGCTTCACTGGCCACCGCACGGAAAAATTCCTCCGTCATCTCTGTATCATAACAGCCAAGCTTACCTGAAGGGACCTGCCCTTCAAAATGCAGATACGGACGTCCGGAAAAATCCAGCACAACCTGCACCAAGGCTTCATCCATGGGAATAAAACATTCACCGTAACGATGAATACCCATTTTATCGCCTACTGCTTCGCCAAGCAGGCGTCCCAGGACAATGCCGCAGTCTTCCACCGTATGATGACAGTCCACATCCAAATCTCCTGCGGCCTTCAAATCCAAATCACAGAAGCCATGTTTGCTAAACAGCGTCAGCATATGATTTAAAAAGCCAACGCCTGTATCAATATTGCTGATGCCCTGTCCGTCAAGATTCAGTTCTGCTGCAATACTGGTCTCTGCCGTTACTCTGTTTATTTTGCTGCACCGCATCCTGCCACATCCTCACACAATTTTTTCACGACGGCCAAAATCTGCTCATTTTCTTCCGGCAGCCCCACACTGACGCGTAGCGCTCCATGCAGATTTTTATTGGTACTGTAATCACGTACCAGAATACCGTTCTCTTTAAACTTTTCAAAAAGGTATTTGCCGCTGTTCATGGAGCTATCTGCCAAGTCACGCTGATACTCCTGTTTATAACGGCGGCTCAGCTCATCTGCCAGTGGACCCTGCGCATAAAAGGTAACAAAATTAGCCGCAGCGGGATAAACATAAAAGCCCCAATCCCGCAGAGCAGACGCCATCTTGTCACGCATGGACTTAATCTGAAGAATACGTTCCTTATAAAGCTCTTTATGAGCATAAACAGCGGCTGCAGTCAGTAAAGTATAAGCATTTACGCCATAAGGCAGAATACCTTTGCGCATAGCGGCAATCAGCTTACTGCTGCCTAGACCATATCCGCAGCGCATACCGGCCAGGCCATACGCCTTGGAAAATGTTTTCAGGCAGATAATATGCTCATATTTGTCCAGCAGTTGGTAAGCTGATTCCCCTGCGGCAAATTCAAGATAGGCTTCATCGATGATTACAGGGCAGTCTATCTGCCGCACAATATCCTCAATATCCCGCAATGAATTATAATTGCCGGTAGGATTATTGGGATTGCAGATAATCAATAATGCAGGCTGTTCTTTTTTAACAGCAGCCAGCAGCGCTTCTTTGTCAATATAACCGTCTTCCGTCAGTCTGTACGTGCAGGTTTCACTGTCCGAAAGCTGCACATATTCACCGTACATAGAAAACGACGGTACGGGCACCATAATCTTTTTGCCGCTGCCGCCAAAAACGTAGCAGGCAACCCGCAGCAGTTCACTGGACCCATTGCCGATAATTACATCGGAGGCGCTGCAGCCAAAATCTTTGGCAATCAACGCACATAAATCCTCGGCCTGCATCTGCGGATACCTATTAAAGGCAAAGGACGGCAGCTTTTCAGCCAAAATTTTTAAAATCGGCTCCGGCAGCGGTGCATTGCTTTCATTAGCATTAACGATAATCGGCGCTTCAATACTCTCGACATCATAGGTTTCCAAACTGGCAATACTTGCTCTCACATTTACTTGTACCATATCATCAATCCTCTTGCATACGCTGGCGAATAGCATTGGCATGAGCCTGCAGGCCCTCTGCTTCCGCCATAACGATAATATCTTCTGCCGCATTGCTTAAGGCAGGTCCTGTATAAGCAATAATGCTGGTTTTCTTCATAAATGTTTCCACATTCAGCACGGAATAGAATTTAGCCGTGCCCCCTGTCGGCAGAATGTGGTTCGGACCTGCATAATAATCGCCCAGGGGTTCAGGAGAATATGCTCCCAGGAAAATTGCTCCGGCATTACGCACAAAAGGCAACAGTTCAAAAGGCGCCTTGGTCATAATCTCTAAATGCTCCGGCGCTGAAAGATTGGCCATTTCCAGTACGGTATCCATACTATCAGCCAAAATAATCTTGCCCTGTCCTGCCAGGGAGGTGCCGGCAATTTCTTTACGCGGCAATACAGCCAGCTGACTTTCCAGTTCCTTCATAGTTTCCCGGGCAACCTGTTCGCAGTCAGTAATCAAAATGGCACTTGCCAGAGGATCATGCTCTGCCTGGCTCAGCAAATCGGCAGCCAGGTATCTCGGTTTGGCAGTTTCATCTGCCACAATTAAAATCTCGCTGGGGCCGGCCAGCATATCAATATCGCAATGTCCGTAAACAGCCTTTTTGGCCAAAGTAACAAAAATATTGCCGGGCCCGGTAATTTTTTCTACTTTGGGAACTGTTTCCGTACCGAAGGCCATGGCGGCTATGGCCTGAGCGCCGCCCATTTTATAAATTTCCTCAACTCCGATGGCTCTGGCAGTTACCAGTACATAAGGATTGACTTTACCGTCTTTTCCAGGCGGTACAGCCATCACAATCCTGCCAACACCTGCTACCTTGGCAGGACATGCATTCATGATTACGGAAGAAGGATAGGCAGCCGTGCCGCCAGGAACATAAATGCCTACGGAATCCAGCGGCGTAATCTTCTGACCCAGCATGGAACCATAGTCCCTGTTAACCAGCCAGGTTTTGGGAACCTGTTCCTCATGAAATTTAGTTACATTGGCAATGGCTCTTTTAATGGCGGCAACAATTTTGGGATCTACAATAGCTTCCGCTTCGGCAAATTCGGCTTCTGAAACCCGAATATTATCCTTGGTCAATTCCACTCTGTCGATTAGCTGCGTATAATAAAACAGCTTTTCATCGCCGTCTTTTCTAACATCATTAACAATTTTATCAACGACCTGAGCTGCCGTCAGCGGCGCGCCAAACATCTTGGTAACACCAGCCTGCACACCCGGCGTCAAAGTGCATTCATCAAAAGCTTTTTTCTTCATCAAGGCTGCAATTTCCTGAGCAGTCATTGTTCTGGCATCTATAAAATTCATTCTTCTAACCTTCTTTCACAATCTTGCGTAAATCCTCTGTCAGCTTGGCAATGCGGTCAAATTTCAGTTTGAAGCTGGCCTTATTGGCAATCATTCTGGCTGTAGCCGTAAAAATAGAATCCACTTCCGTAAGATTATTTTCCCGCAGCGTTGTGCCTGTTTCTACAATATCGACAATTAATTCACTTAAGCCTACGATGGGTCCCAATTCAATGGACCCGTTTAATTTAATAATTTCCGTCTGAATACCCAATTTATCAAAATACTTTTTCGCGCAATTGGGATATTTAGTCGCTACACGCAAATGCGCATAATCTTCCAGACGCTGCTTTCTTTTGGCCTCCGGCACTGCCAGCATTAAGCGGCACTTGCCGAAATTTAAATCAAGAAGCTCCACAATATCCTTTTCTTCTTCCGCCAGCACATCCTTGCCGATAATACCGATATCAGCCGCGCCATACTCCACATAAGTCGGCACATCTACCGTTTTGGCAATAATAAAACGGACTTTAGTCTCATCATTACTGATGACAAGCTTTCTGGAATCTTCAGAAAGATTTTCGGCGCTGTAGCCAACTTTGCTCAATAATGCTACGGATTTATCAAAAAGCTTGCCTTTAGGCAAGGCTATCGTAATATATTCGTCCATGCCCATCCTCCTCAAACATATACCAGACTGCTGCAGCAGTTTCTGCCAACTTCTACGGCTGCCTGTTCCAACGTCATGGGCTCTACGGCCAGTTTTACGCTGCGGCCTTCCTGCCTGAGAGCGTTGGCCTTGGCAATTGCCTGCAGAATATTATCCTGACCCCAGGCTACAAAAACATCCCAGCTGCGTTTATAATCCAACGCGCCCTGTCTTTCCAAAGCCAGAATAACGCGTTCAATACCCAGCGCAAAACCGGTTGCCGGGCAATTGAGGCCAAAATTATCCATCATTTTATCATAACGCCCGCCGCCGGCCACCGAAAAACCAATCTCCGGCAAATAGATTTCAAACAGCATTCCTGTGTAATAATCTAACGAACGGTTCAGACCCAAATCAAAATTAACATATGCGCCATAACCGTAAGCTTCCACCAACTGATAAATCTGTCTCAGATCAGCCAAAGCCTTTCTTACCCGCCGTCCTTCCAGGCAGCTTTCCAAACGCTCCAGCAAATTAGCCTTGCCTTGCAAAAACAGCAGTTTGCTGAAAATTTCCTGCAGCTGCGGCTTTTGCCTCGTCATGGCAGCCGCCGCATTTTCCAAAGCCACCGCATCATGCCTGCGCAAACTTTCCTTAACCGCCTGCACCTGCGCTGCATTAAGTCCCGCCTCTTCACATAGGCCGTCAATAAAGCCTATATGTCCAAGGCTGATGGAAAAATTCTTAATGCCCGCTGCCTGAAGGCTTTCTGCCGCCAATACAATTACTTCCGCATCGGCTGCTGCTCCGCTGGCGCCGAACAGTTCGACACCGGCCTGCTCAAACTCACATTGTTTGCCGGCCTGAATATTTTCATATCTGTACAGGCTGGAAATATAACATAAGCGTTTAATTTTATTTTCATCCTGCAGCCTGTTTGCCGCCACTCTGGCAATTGGCGCGGTCATATCATTGCGCAGCGCCAGTAAATTATTATTCCGGTCAAAAAACCGAAAATCACTTTCCTTATCCGCAATTTTAAAAATATCAGCATATTCAAAGCTGGGAGTTTTTACTTCATCATAGCCCCATTTGCAGAAAACATTGATAATCCTGTTTTCAATGGCACGCCGTGTTTTCATTTCTCCAGGTAAGATATCCTTCGTTCCGTAAGGTATCTCATAAATCTGCCTGCTCATATTGGCCCCCCAATTCATTTTTAAATCTTTTAGTACTTTATCACTTTATCTCTTTAAAGTAAAGAGATAAAGAAAAATTTTTTATTTTCCTGCTTTTCTGTCTAATATCTGTAAGTTATTTTACAGAATTTGCTACGCTCCTATTCTTGTCTTAAAGCCGCTTATACTTTTCTAATCTTGAGTAAGCATACTTGACAAGCAGCTCAAGGTTTAGTATGCTTATTGCATAAGGGAGTAGCTGGCATAAATTTTTATTTATGTTTACACTGTCGTCAATACGGTTTCCTATAGGAAATCCGGCTTTGTAAGTAAGTAGCGAGACTTTGTTGCAAAATACTGCAGCAAAAGTCTCGTTTTTTTATTTGTCAAATTTTGCTGCACAGAAAGCAGGAGGAAAAAATGGAAATTTTATTACAGGTAATTTTATTAGTTTTGGGTTTCATCATGCTGGCCAAAGGCGCTGATAAATTTGTTGAAGGCGCTGCCGGTATTGCCGCAAAATTCGGTATCCCCCAGCTGGTTATCGGTCTGACCATCGTTGCCATGGGTACCAGCGCTCCGGAAGCTGCTGTCAGCATTGCCGCTGCTTTTTCAGGAAACGCTGATATTACTATCGGCAATATCGTAGGCAGTAATATTCTGAATATCTGGATTATCCTGGGTTTGGCCGCAGCCATCGTACCCTTAGCCGTCGCACGCTCAACCATTAGGATTGAAATCCCCTTCATGATTTTAATTACGGCAATTTTAGGCTATCAGGGTCTTGACGGAACCATTTCGCTTACAGATGGTCTGGCTTTGCTGCTGCTGTTTCTTATTTATCTCGGCTATCTGTACCGTATGGCCAAAAAGAACAAAGTTAATGAAAACGCTCAGGAATACAGCTATTCGCTGGGCCACTGCCTGATTTATACGATTCTTGGCCTGGCCCTGATCATTCTCGGCAGTCAGGTAACCGTCCAGGCGGCTACTGCTATTGCCGCCTATGTTGGCCTGAGCCAGCGCTTTATTGGTCTGACCATCGTTGCTCTGGGTACTTCCCTGCCGGAGCTTTTTACCTCCGTAGCAGCAGCCCGTAAAGGCAATGCGGATATTGCCATAGGTAATATTGTCGGCAGCAACATCTTTAATATTTTATTTGTTATCGGTATTTCAGCAATGATTATCGACATTCCCTTTGCAGCAGCCTTTAACTTTGACATGATGATTGCAATCGCCGCAGCGCTTATGTTAATGCTCTGCGTCCTCTTTACCAAAAGGCTGGAGCGCTGGGCCGGCATCCTGATGCTTATCTGCTATGGAGCCTATCTGTGGTACATTTTATAAGCAAAATAGTAAAAAGCTGACCATGATGGTCAGCTTTTTTATTTTTATAGGGTTGTCAAATCATAAGGCGTATCCTGATAAACAATATTCAGCCAGTTGAGATAAAATAAATGCGCATAACTGCACCATTTAAAACATGGCTGCTGAGAACTGTCATTGTCCGGGTAATAATTTTCCGGCAGCGCAATATCCATACCTTTCTTTTTATCACGAACATATTCATCCGCCAGAGAATAACGGTCATATTCAAAATGTCCCAAAACAAAAATACGTTTCAGATTTCTGGTGGCGCAAATATTAATGCCCTGCTCCACTGAGCGTGACAGAACCTCTAAGTCCCCGTGACCGTCAATAGCGCTGTCATCCACCGTGGTGTGTCTGGACTGAGGTATAAAATATCTGTCATCAAAACCACGCAAAAGCGGATGGTTGCGCACCGTAATACCATAGGGGTAAATGCCAAACATCTTTTCCTGCAAAAGAATTTTCTCAATCCCGTAATAATGGTACAAACCGGCCTGAGCGCTCCAGCAGTAGTGCAAAACAGAATACACATGTTTTTCCGCCCATTGCAGATAGCCGGTAAATTCTTCCCAATAATCAACATCTTCAAAAGCATAGGTTTCCACAGGCGCACCGGTAATGATAAACGCATCATAATAACGATCTTTGATATCGGCAAATTCCAGATAACAGCTGTCAAGATAGGAATTATCCGTATGAGTTGTCTGACGGCTGACAATACGGCAAAAATCTATTTCTACCTGTAAAGGCGTATTGCCCAATAATCGCAGAAGCTGCAATTCAGTAGGTTTTTTTAAAGGCATCAGGTTCAGTATCAAAATCTTTAAAGGTCTGATATCCTGTCTGACAGCCCGCTGCTGTCTTATTGTTACAATTCCCTCCTGCTGCAGTTTATCTACAGCAGATAAATTATCACTTATTTTAATCGGCATATGTCTTCCTCCGTTATTTTCAAATATTATGCAACGCATTTTCCAGATCTTCCAAAAGATCATCGGCATTTTCCAGCCCTACAGAAATTCTTACGGTCCCGGAACTTATCCCCGCTGCCAGCAGCGCTTCTTCGCTAAGCTGCTGATGAGTAGTTGACGCGGGATGAATAACCAGCGACTTGCTGTCGCCAACATTGGCTAAATTGGAAAAAATTTCCAGATTATCAATAAAACGGCAGGCAGCTTCATAACCCCCGCATAAATCTATGGAAAAAATGGAGCCGCAGCCAGCTGGCAAATATTTTTTGGCCAGCTGCTGATAGGGATTGCCATCAAGTTCCGGATAATTAACCCTGTCCACAGCGGGATGCCGGTTTAAAAAAGCTGTAAGCTTTCTTGTGTTTTCAACATGTCTTTCAATTCTTAAGGATAAGGTTTCCAGCCCCTGCACCAAAAGCCAGGCATTGAAAGGGCTTAAAGCAGCTCCAGTATCACGCAGTAATTTTGCTCTGATACGCGTTACAAAGCCGCATCCAGGCAAATCACGTACAAAATTAATTCCATGGTAGGAAGCATCCGCTCTGTCCAGCTTGGTAAATCTACCAGAGGCAGCCCAGTCAAATTGGCCGTTTTCAATAATCACCCCGCCAATACTGGTACCATGACCGCCCATAAACTTGGTGCAGGAATGAATAACAATATCCGCACCAAAATCAAAAGGTCGGAACAGATATGGCGTAGCAAAAGTATTGTCTACAAAAACAGGCAGACCATGCCGATGTGCAAGCTCCGTAATCTTTTCAAAATCAGGAATATTAATAGCAGGATTGCCCAATGTTTCCAAAAAAATCAGCTTGGTACGCTCATTAATCAGCTCCGCGAAATTCTGCGGATGATCAGGATTGACAAAATGCGCGGTAATGCCGTACTCCGGCAGGGTTTCCACAAATAAATTATATGTACCGCCATAAATTGTTGATGCGGCAATAATCTCATCACCCTGGCTGCATAAATTGAGTACGGCATAAGTAACGGCAGCAGAACCGCTGGCTACAGCAACAGCTGCCGTACCTCCTTCCAGCGCAGCACAGCGTTTTTCCAGCACATCTGTAGTCGGATTATGCAGTCTGGAGTAAATATAGCCTTCCTCCTGCAAATCAAATAATGCGGATGCTGTTTTTGTATCCTTAAAGACATAAGAAGTTGTCTGATACAGCGGCAGGGCTCGCGAGCCTGTAACAGGATCGGGCTGCTGGCCGGCATGCTGCTGTAATGTTTCAAAACGATATTGTTTTTTCATAATTGTTTCCTCCTAAATGTCTTGTTACGCTCAAAAAGAAAATAAAAAACTTCCGTTCCTGCACCAATATGCAGGGACGGAAGTACCGTGATACCACCCTAATTCATTCATTACTCACATAATGAACCTCTTCAAGTACGCGGAATAAAATTCTTGAATACTCTAGTGCTGTAACGGGCACCCCCGGACGGTTTAAATAAATTCGACCAGTCTGCTCCAAGGCCATCTTCGGTAAAAACTTCAGCATCTCCTTGCACCGAACAGAGACTCTCTGCAGCATCCGTTTTTTACTTACTCTTCTTTTCATTGCAATAACAATTTGAAATTTGATAAGTAAGATACCATAGTTAGATGGTCGAGTCAATAAATATTTTACACTTTTTTGTTTTTTAGACATATATTATTATTTTTTGTAACATTTTAACAAAAAGCCCGTTGTCATTTCTGACAACGGGCATATTTACTGGTGTTCCTGGGCAGATTCGAACTGCCGACCTACCGCTTAGGAGGCGGTTGCTCTATCCAACTGAGCTACAGAAACAAATATAATTATAATTTTTCAGCCATTCCCGGAGGCATGCTCCATTCTACTCGTACATCGGTATGTACCCATAGTCTTGTGAGGCATGTTTTAAAATTCTCCAGACTGGATAACGGTTCTAAAGTTTTGGTTACAAAATTGCGGATAGTTTCACCTTCCGGAATATCCAGAGTCAACGGCTGAGCCAAAAATTTCTCCACCTTTTCTCTGGCCTCCGCCACCGGCAAAACAACCTGCGCAGTCCTGCTTTCTTCGTCATATTCCACGTAACCGTAATTACAATGATAATTTAGGGTAACCGCAAATTTACTCATACAACCCCTCCTAAAACTGCTCCATTTATTATAACAATTTCCCAACGGAAGAGCAATATTTATTTATCGGCGGCTGTACATGGGCTGCAATCGTGCTTCCATGGGTATCTTATCGGCGGCAGCTGCCAGCTGTGCCATTTCATACAGAGTATTCTGTGCGCTGACTACTTCCGCTTTATTGCGTACTCTGCGATAAGCGCCATTGGACTGCATCATATGCGCGCCTACATTATCACGCAGATACAGATCAAGAATGGCCTTAACACGTTTAATATGTTCTTCACTTTCCACCGGGAAGAATAATTCCACACGATCATTCAAGTTACGCGGCATCCAGTCGGCGCTGGAAAGATACAATTGCTCATCTCCGCCGTTGGCAAACCAGAAAATGCGGCTATGCTCCAGCTGGCGTCCAACGATGCTGCGCACAGTAATATTGTCGCTGATGCCCTCAATACCTGTTTTCAGACCGCAAATACCACGCACAATTAATTCAATTTGTACACCGTTGGCAGATGCTTCATACAATTTCTGAATTACCGGCTGATCAATCAACGAATTCATCTTGGCAATAATATGTCCGCCCCTGCCGGATTGCGCCATATAGATTTCATTGTCAATCAGCGAGTAGATCTTTTCACGCAGCCCAAGGGGAGCCATCACCAGTTTATTCCAAACCGGCGGTTCTGAATAACCTGACAGCAGGTTAAAGAATGCGGAAGCATCGCTGCCGAACTGGTCATTAGCCGTCATCAGGCCCAAATCAGTATACAGCTTAGCCGTATTATCATTATAGTTGCCGGTGCCTAGATGCAGGTAACGTTTTATACCATTGGCTTCCTTACGCACAATGAGAATGATTTTGGCATGTGTTTTAAGGCCTACCAGACCGTAGATAACATGGCAGCCGGCCTGTTCCAACCTTCTGGCCCAGATAATATTGTTTTCTTCGTCAAAGCGTGCCTTTAATTCTACCAGTACAGTAACCTGCTTGCCGTTTTCTGCTGCACGGGCCAAAGCTGCTACAATGGGAGAATTGCCGCTTACACGGTACAAAGTTTGTTTGATTGCCAGCACCTTCGGATCATCTGCCGCATCATTAACCAGTTTTACTACCGGATCAAAGGATTCATAGGGATGATGCAGCAAAATATCTTTTTTGCTGATTGCGGCAAAAAGATCGCTGTCATCGGGCAGTTCCAGCGGACGCTGCGGTACAAATGGCTCATACAGCCAGGGCCACATGCCCGGCAAAGACGTAAATTTAAAGAAACAGGTGGGGTCAAGCGCGCCATTAACTTCATATACTTCCATATCCGTTACATCAAGATTTTCTTCCAGGAATTTCTTAATGCGGGTATTGTTGGTTTTAAACAGCTCCAGACGCACCGGCGCCCCGCGTTTGCGTTTACGCAGAGATTTTTCTACTTCCTGCAGCAAATCGTCAATATCGTCTTCGTCCACATCCAAATCGGAATCGCGGATAATACGGAAAGGCACCAAATCAAGAATTTTGCAGCCATTAAACAGGTCGGCACAATGATTGGCAATTATATCTTCCAAAAAGACAAAGGTACGTTTATCATCTGTTGGTACTTCCGTAATCCTGTTAAGTACGGACGGTACCTGCACCAAGCCCATGCTGTGTTCACCTTCGTTATTTACCAGTTCCACTGCCAGATTCAGCGTCTTGTTGGCTAAAAACGGGAACGGACGGGAGGCGTCAATGGCCATGGGTGTCAATACCGGATAAACCAGCTCCCGATAATATTCTTCCAGCCAGTTGCGTCCTTCCTCACTGAGTTCTTCAACATGCCTGAAATGCAGTCCTACGCCATCCATCTCCGCCAGCAGGGCCTGCAAATACTTGTACATGGTACGCACCTGTTCATGGGCCGCTTCAGAAATAGCATCCAGCTGTTCCTTGACGGACATCCCTGCCGCATCACGTTTTTCCACGCCATTATCATAACTGCTCCACAAGCCGGCAACGCGTACCATGAAAAATTCATCCAGATTAGACGCCGTAATGGCAATAAATTTCAGGCGCTCCAGCAAAGGCCTGTCTTCCACCATTGATTCCTTAAGAACTCTCAGGTTGAATTTCAGCCAGCTGAGCTCTCGATTATAAAAATACTCCGGTTTATTCAGTTCCAGTTTCTTCATTATTCTTCCACCCGCTCCAATAAAGCTTTCAATCCATAAACTTCCTCAAAAAAGTCTGCCTTGGCGGCAAAAGTCCATTCTTCCAAAGCCAGATCAACATCGCTGACAGCAAAAACCTGCAGGATATTATCCTTAACCGCTACCGTGCAGCCCTTGACTTTCTGCAGATAGCTGCGGTCCATGGCATCTGCAATGCGGATGATGGCGGCAATCTTGGCGACAACGGCCACCATATCCTTTTCCACTACCGGCGCCTTGGTATTTTCCGGTGCAAACAGTTTATTGGCATGATAGTAAGCCGCCAGCGCAATAATTTTCTTGTCGTGATCGCTGAAGCCGAGAATATCCGTTGCCATAATCAGCTGATATGTATATAGGGAATGGCTGCGCATACAGATATATTTACCGATGTCATGTAAAATAGCGGCGGCGCGCAGCAGCAATCTTTCGTGCTCGCCCATACCATAACTTTTAGCCAGCTTATCAAAAATAATCAAAGACAGACGTTCCACTTGTTCTGCATGTTTTTTATCATACGAATAATGTCTGCCAATGCAGTGGAACAGACTGATCAGTTCCTGTTCCTGATTTTTTCTAAATTCGCTATTGGTCTTGCAGCCGATATGCAGCAGCTGCATTCCGTCAATAAACCTGTCGCCGGTAATGATGATTTCCTGGGCCGGTACCAGATTCAGCAGCTGTTCATACAGCAATACCGTGGGCAGTACCAGCTCCGCAACGCTTTCCTTAATTCCATAGAATTTAATAATCTGCGGCAGATTGAGCTTGCGCATTTCCTTGAAAAACTGATGAAAATCCTCTGCCTTAATACGATGCACCTTCTGCTGCAGATCAAGATGCATCATGCGCAGCAAAAGTTCTGTTTCCGTACCGGACAAGACCAAATATCTTACATGGTCCTGCTTAAGCTCCCGGCGCACCGGACCAATGGTACTGGAAAGAAATTCCGTCAGGGCCCTGTTAAAATGCAGGCTTTCGCGTTTATTGCGTTCAAAGCTCTCTTTTATTCTGATAATGCCGATATGGAAATTTTCCTGATATTTAATCTGTTCGTCCTGCACAAAGGTTACGCCCAGTCCGCCGGAAGAAATATCCATCATCAGCATGCCCTCGCGCTCGCTGGTAATTTTTGCCTCTTTCAGCGTATTTCTGATAGCGGCAAACTTGGTATAGATTTCCTGCGGCATATCAACAACATCTACAATTAAGCCCGTCTTGCTGTAAATCTGATCCAGCAGAAAAATCTGGTTGCGCGCTTCACGCACCGCAGTAGTCGCCTGTAGTTTATATTCTTCCACGCCATATTCTTCCATCAGGCATTTAAAGCCATATAAAATTTCACAAATTTCACTTACCATGGAAAAGGGAATAATATTATTTTTAAATGTTTCTTCGCCCAGTCTTATTCTTCTGTTGCAGCATTCAATAACCTTATATCTGTCAATACCTCGGTATTCGGTAATTTGCATACTGATCATCTCAGAACCAAGATGAATGGCGGCAAAAGTAGTATATGATTTCCTTTTCATCCACTATACCTCCTTAACTGCATACAAAATAAATTCGCTGTCTGACGAATAAAATCCTGCGGTAATACATACGATTATACATAGATTTTACATTACAAGAATTTTACATTGCGGGCCGCAGGATTTTTGTAGTTTACGGGTAATATAATATAATAGTATATGTACGAATTATGCAGAGGTGACAAAAATGCAACGAATAGCCATTATCGATATCGGCTCCAACTCAGCACGTCTTGTTATCAGCCATATCTATAAAAATGGTGCCTATAACATGGTCTATAATCAGAAAGAGGCCCTGCGTCTGAGCCAGAAGGTGGACGCCAACAATATGCTTACGGAAGAAGCCTTTACTTCCACAATTGAAACGCTGAAAAGCTTTGCTTATATGTGCAATATCTACAAAGCTGATAAAACCATTGCCGTAGCCACAGCCGCCATCCGCAACGCAGCCAACGGCAGCGAGCTGGTAGCCAAAGTAAACGAAGAAACGGGCATCCAGCTGCATATTATTTCCGGCAATACCGAAGCCTATATCAGTTATCTGGGCGTTATTAATACTCTAAACGTGAAAAACGGCATTATCTTTGACCTTGGCGGCGGCAGTACCGAATTAATTCTTTTCAAAGACCGCCAAATTATGGATTCCGTTTCCCTGCCCTTTGGCGCCGTAAATACTACGGGAATGTTCAACACCCGCAATGAAATGCCGCCCAATGTTTACAGCGATGTCAGCTTCTTTATTATGAGCCGTCTGGCACAATACCCCTGGCTGAAGCAACAGGGACTGCCGCTGATTGGTGTTGGCGGTACTGCCCGTACCGTAGCCAAAATTATTCAGCGCAGCAAAAAATATCCGGCAACCAAGATTCATAACTATTCTTTCTCCGTCCAGACTTTCCGCGGCTACTTCAACAAGCTGCGCGGCACCAATCTGGAACAGCGCAAAAAGGTTTCCGGCCTCAGCAGCGAACGTTCTGATATTATTTTGGCAGGCAGCAGCATTATTAACTGTCTGTTTGATGCTACCGGCTGCAAAAAATTTATTACTTCCGGCTGCGGCCTGCGCGAAGGACTGTTTTTTGATTATTATTCCAAGGCTAATAATATTCCCCTGATTGCCGATAATATCTTAAAACGCAGCTGTGAAAATATTCTCAATATGTATACGGACAACACTACGCACAGCCGCCACATTACTGAGCTGGCTCTGAAAATGTTCGACAACTGGCCGCAGCTGCACGGACTCGCCAAAAGCACGCGCAAGCTGCTGGAAACCGCAGCGCTACTGCACGATATCGGCATTACCATTAACTTTTACAGCCATGCCCGCCACAGCGCCTACATGATCCGCAACGCGCAGATTTTCGGTCTTACTCATAAAGAACAGATTATTGCTTCTGCCATTGCCGGCTGGCATAACGGGGTTTCCAAAAACTATTTCCGTGACCGTTTCTACAAAGAAATGCTTAATGACGAAAACTGGAAAACCATCAATAAGCTGGCCCTGCTGCTGGCACTGGCTGAAAGCCTCGATTATTCCCAGACCAATAAGATTCACGATATCAAGCCCTACATAGATAAAGAAGGTCCGGTGCTCAGTGTATTTGCTGATGAAATTCCCAGTATTGAAATGCACCAGATTAAAACTCATCTGCCCTGGTTTAAAAAAGTTTTCAACACTGAGCTGAAACTACAGCTGGAAAAATAAACACAAAAAAACCGCTGATAACATTCAGCGGTTTTTTTCTTGCCCGTTTTTATTTAGCTGCAGCTTTTAAAATTTCATAAACCAGATAGGCAGAGTTATACAAATCTTCTTCTTTTAAAAATTCTTCTACAGTATGAACATTGCTCATGCCGGTACCCAAAATAACACAGGGTACGCCGTAGGCATTGATAAAGTTGGCGTCACTGCCGCCGCCGGTCAAAGTAACATCAGCCTTGAAGCCGCAGGCCTGGCAGGCCGTCTTGGCAAGCTCTACTACTTTGCTGTCTTCAGCTACCAGGAAGGATTTATATTTGTTTTCCGTAACTGCATCAGCTTTGGCGCCGTATTTTTCCGCACTGGTGCAGATGGTGCTGACAATTTCATCTTTAATGGCTTCCAGTTTTTCGCTGTTGCGGCTTCTTGCGTCACCTTGAATAACAGCCAGATCAGGTACGATATTAGTTGCCGTACCGCCATTAATAATACCGATATTGCAGGTGGTTTCTTCATCAATACGGCCGTAACGCTTAACATCAGCCAGCGCCTTGGCGGCAATCATTACGGCATTAATGCCTTTTTCCGGCTCCAATCCGCCATGGGCAGTTTTGCCGTGAATATTGATCGTATATTTATATTGTCCCGGCGCGCCAATAACAATCTCTCCCGGCGCACCTTCGCTGTCCAGTGCGTAACCAACTTCAGCTTTCAGCAAGGATTGGTTCATGCAGCGGGAGCCGTTAACGCCTCCTTCTTCAGCAATAGTAAACAGCAGCTGAATATCGCCATGTTCAGCATTTTCTTCCAGCAGCATGCGTACGCCTTCCAAAATAGCAACCACGCCGGACTTATCGTCTCCGCCTAAAATAGTTGTGCCGTCACTGTAAAGAATGCCGTCTTTCTGCACTACGGTAGTGCCGCCGCAGGGTTCAACACCATCCATATGCGCGGAAAGCAGCACGGAGGTAGCGCCGGCCTTATTGCCCGTCAAAAACGCCCACAAATTGCCGCAGTTGCCACCCAGCTGTTTGCCGGCTTCATCTTCCTGCAGGCTAAAGCCCATGGCAGCAAGCTTGGTCTGCAAAAGCTCCAGAACCGGTCTTTCCTGCAAGGTGTGGCACGGTACGGCAACAATTTCCTTAAATTCCGCAAGAATTCTTTCCTTATTTAATTCTTTCATTTTTCTCAACGCCTTTCTGCATTTTCTAAAACCATATTACTTATAAAATACCTGTATGCTCCAGCAATATCTTAACGCCAATCAGCAATAATACACTGCCGCCAAAAACATTGGCTTTTTTGCCCACGGCAGCGCCCAGGCGAAATCCTGCCAACCCGCCAAAAGCGGAAATCACAAAGGTGACGATACCAATCATTGCTACTGCCAGCCAGATATTGGTATCTAAAAATGCCAGGCTGATGCCTACTGCCAGCGCATCAATACTGGTAGCCACCGCCAGCACCAGCATTTCTTTCGTCGTATAACTTTTCTTAATGCTGCAGGAATCCGACGCTTCACGAATCATATTCGTTCCCAGATAAGCCAGCAGGATAAACGCCACCCAATGATCATAGTCCATAATATAATCGCGGAAGGATAACGCTCCCGCATATCCTATTAAAGGCATCAGCGCCTGAAAAACACCAAACCAAAGGCCAAAGCGCAAAGCTCCGGCACGCCTGTCAGCAGGTGCCAGCACCATACTGCCGCACACCGATACGGCAAAAGCATCCATCGCCAGGCTGACGGACAAAAATAATAATTCTACAATCCCCATATTAACTCCAACCAAAAATTATTTTTTACTGCAGACGCCTTTCAGCCGCTGTAAACGCTGCTTTCTGGCCTTGCTCATTTTCAGCACTCTGAACACGCTGGTCATAACCATCATGCCAAGAGCAATTGCAGCCGAGTCCGTACACGCTGTAAGCAGCGTAGCCGTTCCCAGTTCGTAATTTTTTTCTATAATCTGCGTCATTCCCTGGTACATGCCAAGTCCCGGCACCAGCGGAATAATGCCCGGGATAACAAAAATAGTTGCCGGCTGCTTGAACATGCGGGCTGACAAATCACTGCCCAGCGCAATAATAACCGCCGCAAAAAAATTGGCGTGAAAGGAATTATATCCCAGATGATGGCGCAGCAGGACAAAAAGAACCCAGCCAACAGCGCCAATCACGCCGCTGATAACTAATGATTTTTTAGGCGCCTGAAACAGGATGCCAAAGGCGGCTGTCGCAAAAAAGGAAAATACAAAAGCTGAGAGAAAATTTACTTCCATAAATCCCACCCCCAGATATGCCATGCCTGCAGGCTAAAGGCCAAGCCAATGGCAATTGATGTCGCAAATAACAAGGCTTCGGCAATACGTGAATTGCCGGAAATTAAATCACCGGCCATATAATCTCGTAAACCGTTAGTAAAAGCCACTCCGGGAAGAAAAGGCATTAACGCGCCTACAATAATTTTTTCCATAGTGCACTGTACGCTGACGGCACAGCATAAAATGGCAACTACACCGATGGCCGCACCAGCCAGGGCATTTTCCCAGAACGCGCTGGGCCGGTACCCGCCCAAACGCTTTAGCAGCAGCATGGCCAGATAACCGGTGATAAAGGCGGCAATAAAATCGTGACTATTGCCTCCAAGCATAACGGAAAAACATGCCGAGCTGAGGCCTGAGGCCAGACAGACCAGCCTATTGCTGTAAGGGGGCGCGGTTTTCAGCTTGCCTTCCAGATAGTTGATTGTCGCCGCATAGTCAAGCGGCCAGTTTTTCAGATTGTAGGAGAAATCATTCATCTCACTGATAATCTGCAAATTAGTACTGCGGTAGCGGATGCGGCAGATGCAGCTAAAGCCCTGCGGTTTTTCATCCCCCAGGATAATGACCGTAGGCGTTACAAAAACATTAATATCATGACAGTTATTTGCCTGACAAAAACGGGTAATTGTATCTTCTACACGCGACGTTTCCGCACCGTTTTTTAACAAAACCTTACCCAGCAGCATGGCCAGGTTCAGTGTTTCCTCACGCTTTAAATTATTCAGGCCCATAGCATTATCCTTCTTGCTCAAACAAAGCTGCCACCGCAGCCTTGAACCGATTGGCGCCGCCCATGGACGGATGCGGCACAGCGCTGCACGAAACGCCGTAACGAGCCAAAGTACCGGCGGCCTTTTGTCCAATAGCCAAAACCTGCATGCCGGGCACCAGCTCCAGCAGCATTCTGGTATAGGCAATACCCGCATCAAGCTCTGCTGTCACCGGCGTACGGTTGGAAAGCAGCTTGCCTTCCTTATACGGATGAAAAGGAAATATATTCCATAAAATAACATCAAAAGACGCCAGTCCATGCCTGTTTAAAGCATTCCAGACTACGGTATCCGTCGGTTCATTAAAGCCTTTTTCTTTCTGGATCTTATTTAAAAGCGCACTTTGAGGATCACTGGTACGCTGATAGTTCCACTGTCCCAAAACGCTTTCCGGACTAATATCCGGATGATATCCCAGCATAATGCGCTCGGATGTAATAGCCACTCCGCTGAAATGCCCTCCCTGATAACCAAGGGCTTCCGCAAGGAAAAGATATTTGGCGTTTTTGCGCAGCTCCAGATAGCGCTTGAGATTATTGCTGCGCACTGCCGGAGCCTGCAAGCCAATGTCACAGGAAGTATCGTATTCACTCCAGGGATTAAACACCAGTGGGCTATGATATTGCTGTAATTCTGTAATAAAATTTTTAATTTCCACAATATGCCTCCAATGTATTATTATAACCTGTTCCCCGGAATTTAGCCAATAAAAAAGCTATCCAAAGACTTAGCCTTGGATAGCCTGAAAATATTTTTTAGAATAACAGCAGTACCATACCGGTAAGTAAAGCAAGGGTAATGCCCAAAGCATTACGTTTGCAAACTTCCATCGGGTCAACACCGGCAATACCGGCACAGATAATGGTGGCGCCGGCAATAGGAGAAATGGTACGGCCCAAAGTACCGCCCAAAGAAGCCATGGAGCCCATGCTCATGGTATTCAGACCAAATTCCACTGCATGCGGTGTAACAGCTTCGTTGAAGGCAACCGTCGCAGCATCGCCGCTGCCGGAAATAAGCGCCAAAAGGAACGGGCCGAAGGTTGCGGCAATCTTTACAATGCCGGTAGAATTCAGCATCCAGTTAATCAGCGCTTTAATCAGGCCCAGAGAATTCAAGCCTGCAACAAACACACCTACAGAAATAATAATACCGATGATGTTGGCATAAGCGTTGCCCATGCCGTCAAAGAAAGATTTAGTAAGCTCTACCGGACTCTTGCGGGTTACAAGCAGGCTGACGATGGCACCAATGACCATAGCGTGCGGAACACCCATTTTCAGTACCGGTACCAGGCCGGTGCTGCCCAAAAGCAGGATGATAACCGGCAGCAGCGGCATCAGCGCATACAGCGGATTAATACTAAAGTTTTCTTCAACAGCAGAGCCGCCTTCAGGTACATAACCCTTGTTTTCTTTCAAAACCATAGCAAGAATGGTCAAGGTAACAGCGGCAACCAGTACGCCGGCTACAGTAGCCATCATATGATGGGCAATAACCTCAGTAATCTGTACGCCTGCCAGTTTAGCAATAACGCCGTTATGAACAAGGCCGGGGTTCAGCATGCTGCCGTAAGTACCGGACTTAACTGCAGCCGCAGCCATTGCCGGATGAATACCGGCAGCCATCATAATCGGAATAAAGATAACGCCTACCGCAGCGCTGCAGCCTGCAGCACTGGGAATCGCAATATTAATGATAAAGGTTGCCAGCGTTGCGCCGGGAATAAGCAGAAAGCCCATTTTTTTCAAAACCTTACCAATCATAACAACCAGATGCTTATCGCAGGAAGTATATTTCATGCAAAGCGCAAAACCCATGCAGGAACATACGGAAGTAATCAAGCCCGCATTAGTCATGCTCTTGGCAAAAGCATCCAATGAAGCCATGGGCTTGCCTGCAATAATACACATCAAAATACCGGCTGCAATCAGCACCATTCTTGATTCATAGCGTTTCAGAAGCAGCCAGATGACTCCCAAAACTATCAGTGCACCAATAATCAGCAACATAAAAACCAACCCCCAAATAAAAATACATTTAGAAAATAAATCTAGACTTTTATTATAAAACAAAAACCAGTAAAATCAAAGACTTTACTGGTTTTGTATACAAAATACTTTAGAACTGGTGCCACATAGTGTACTCATGCACAATATAATTGCTCAGCGCATCTTCATATTCACTGTCCGGAACCGGTTTATCCATCTGGTCAACAAAATGCATTTCATCTGACCAGTAATAGGCCTTACCGCCAAAATAGCCCAGCGCATAGGGCGTATTCACATAATCCAAAAGATTGCGTCCCATAAAGGCCTGCGGTATATCAATCCCCAGCAAATATAAAAGCGTCGGCGCCAAATCAATCTGCGAAGCATACTGCCCCGTGCGCAGATTATCCAGCGGCGCCAGATTCTTGCTGACAAAAATCAGCGGTATCGGCGCAATGCTCTGCTTATCATCCGCATTGGTAACGATTTTGGTATATTCGCCGCCGCTGTGAGGATTGTGGTCGGAAGTAATAATAAACAGAGTACGTTCATCCATCAAACCGCGTTTTTCGGCTTCTTCAAAAAAGTGCTTTAAAGTGCGGTCCACCCAATACATGCCGCGCACCGTGGCATATGGCTGATTGCGTACCGTTTCCGGATTATCATTCCAGCTGATGCCCGTATAAGGATAGGGCTGATGCATATCCAAAGTCTTAGTAACCATCAGCAGACGGTCCTTTTTGCCTGCCTCCAGCATTTTCAGAGCGGCGTCATACATGACATCATTATGAAAACCCCAGCCGCTGGCACCCGTATAACCCTGTTTTTCCAGATATTCCTTGGCATAGTATTCATTCATACCGAATTGCTCCGGATACTCACGCAGCTCATTGGCATAGTACTGACTGGAAGCATTCATGAAAATACCGCGCATACCGGCAGCCTGCACGCTGCGGTACAAGGACGGTGTTCCCTCTCCCGGAAAATCCTTATCCATAATCAGATGAGAGCGAAAAGTAGCATTCAAGCCCTGAGTTGTGGGCACCGCAGAAGAATAATATCTGTCCAGATGAGGATATCTGATAATCAAACTGTTCAGAAACGGAGTTGCCGCTTCCGGAATATTTTTATTGTAGTAATTGATATAATCGCGATGAACAGATTCCAGTACCAGCAAAACTACCCGGTCATAGGCCGGCTTAATTTTCTCCGGCTGCACCCGCGGCAAAATAATGCCCAGCTCCCGCAAGGTACGCTGATCCTTTTCCGTCAGCTCACGTAATTGCAGATGATTGCCGCCGGCAATCTTATCCGTATCAAAAACGGCCTTGCTGACAAAATTGATATTGATCGGCATAGCTACCATATTACGGTAATCCTGCCGCGTTTTTTCTATCTCTACCTCGGCATACATGCCGATAACATTTTCAAAGCAGTAAATGCCCAAGGTACCCAAAACCCTGTCAGCCAGATTCAGCCCGATGGAAAACATGGCCACACACAGCAGCGACCAGGCAAAATTCGGTTTATGACGCTGAGGCGGCGTTACCCTAAACAGCAGCAAAATTACCAGTACGGCAGCGATAATACCACCAATCATTACCGGACTCATCGTGGCAAAAATGCCTTTCACCGCATAAATATTAAGATTCTGGAACAGCACGCTTTCCACATGCATGGACGTCTGCCAGAAATAAAAGCCGTCAAAGATTATGCTTAACGCCGAAAACAGATAAACGGCAAAATATATCAGCTTCATGAAAAGATTGGGCCATTTATGATAGCACATGGCGGTCAATAGCAGCAGCAGAATATTATTATTCAGACCGGCCAGCACCGATAAAGCAGTCAGCAGCCCAAAATCCAAACTCAGCTGATTAATCATAAAGATTGCCGCTGCCAGATACATTACGCCGACAACAACTACCGGAAAATACCTTTGGACTCTGTCCTTAATGCGGCTACGGCGAAAATACAAGCCCCATACGGCCCAGCCCAGCAGGCAGTCACGCAGCAAATGGTCAAAAATCCGAAAATAAAATTCGTTATAAGGAAATGGCTGCACACCGGTAAATTGCCGGAAAGCAAGCACTGCTTCAAGTCCTCCGGCCACCAGCACATACAGCAGCAGCAAATATCTTTTTTGCACACCCATCACCCTTCAATTAAGCCAAAAATTTCACCGGCTGGTCCTCCAGCTCGATAAGCAGCGGCGCCGTTGTAATAGCATCACCGTCAAGTTCCGCCGCAAAATCTTCCTCATTGCAGCGTATTTCAATTTTCTTAGCAGTTCTAATCATAATACTGTCGTCTATATGCAACGCCTCCATGGCGATGCAGGCCGCATAACGCATAAAATCACCGCGCTTATCGCCGGTAAAAAGTGCCGCATGCAGAAGCGGCGAAGAAAGAGAAGCGCCGTTAAACAGATTATACCTGCCGGCATAATAACGGCTTTTGCCTACAATCACAGAAGAAGCGCCGTGCCAAACCTGTTCGTCATCAAAACGCACCTGAAAATGGTAACGCCAGTTGCTGAACAAAAGTTCCTTACGCATCAGTTCCGTTCCCTGCCATACATAGGCCAATTTATTGAGCAGCTTCTTTTCCTTTTCCGTAACATTATCCACTACCAGCGAATCAAAGCCAATGCCTGTAACTGTTAAAAATACATTGCCGTTGGTACGTCCCAAATAAACCGGTACCTCAATCCCCTTTGAAACACGTTTAAACCATTTTCCCGGATCACTGCTGAGCAAAAGTTCCTTAGCCACCAGATTGACTGTTCCCGCCGGAAAAACACTGATATACGGCACATAATTTTTATTGGCCAGTTTTTCAATAAGCGCGCGAATAGTTCCGTCGCCACCGGCAATAATCACCCAGTCCACCTGCTCGCGTACAGCCTTTTCCGCAATCTCATCTACCTGCGAAAAATAGTGAATGGTAAACATTTCTACCTTTTTATAGCCAATCAGCATTTTCAACCGTTTATAAAGCTCATTAACCTTAGACATCATACTGGCAAACAACTGCTTACCGGAATTACTGTTATACACCAGCATAACCTTATTAAACTTTTTTACATCCACATAATTTGTCGCCATCTCTAACTCCTGAAAATCCATTTTTTGCGCGATAAATAATTCCACACTACTACGATGCAGCTGGTAAGTACTTTACTGAACATGGGATGCCAGGCCAGCAGACTGACAAATATGTACATCAGCAAAAGATTGAAAAGCAACCCCATCACACTGACGGCAAATACCAGGCTTAATTCCTTGCTGCGCCCGTAACGGCTGCCGCTGTCAAACACCAGAATATTTCCCAGAAAATAATGGTACAACGTTGACAGCGAAAAAGCCAGCGCAGTCGCCAGCATCGTCAGAGCCGTAATGCTCAACCCCAGACCATGCAGCAGATAGTGAAACAAAAGGTAAAACAGCGACCACTCTACCAGCGCCGCCGTACCGCCTACAAACAGATATAAAATAACTTTGATCAGTTCGTTGTCAGTATAATCTATACCAAACAAAACTTTTTTGCGCATAAAAATACTCCGCGAATAAAATGATATTATATTATATCATTTTACCGCGAAGTTGGCAAAACGTTCAGAAATTTACATCATGCTTTATACATTTACCTACCTTTCGGTGTTGCCTATCATTTCCTGCAGTTTTGTTACAAATTATCACCATAAAAAGCAGTTGCCATCAAATCCATGATATTTACTAAAATTAGCATTGTCAAGCTGCGGTTTATTAATTTCAAGAATGCATCATTGAAATTAATCCTCATTTTTCTTTGACTCAACATTCTCCACTTTTTTATCACCGGTATCATTCACGCATACTTCATTAACAAAATCAACCGTGGCTTCAGAAAGTATCATTTGCGCAGCTGCTGCAGCCCTGAGCGGTTCGCTAATTAACAAACTCGTATCAAGACCTTTGAACTTTTCATCAATGCCGTCAGTCACAATAATCAGCCTCCCGCTTTAAACATAAAAACCGTTTTAATATCTTAAGCGTGATTAACACCTATAAATTTATTATAAAACTTTATCTATCGCCATACATCTTCGCATAATAATCCTGATATTCACCGCTGATAATGCGCTGCCACCAGCTTTCATTAGCCAGATACCATTTTATCGTCTTTTTAATGCCTTCAGCAAAACTTGTCTGCGGCAGCCAGCCAAGCTCTTTATGAATCTTAGCCGGATCAATGGCATAACGCCTGTCATGACCTGGCCTGTCTTTAACAAAAGTTATTAAATCTTCGCCTTTACCAAGCTCTTTAAGAATAGTTTTAACTACTTCTAAATTAGTCTTTTCGTTATGTCCGCCGATATTATATACTTCCCCAACGCAGCCTTGTCTAATAATCAAATCAATGGCGCTGCAATGATCTTCTACATACAGCCAGTCACGAACATTTTCTCCCGTACCATATACAGGTAGCTTCTTATCATGCAAAGCATTAATAATCATCAAGGGAATCAGCTTTTCCGGAAAATGATAAGGACCATAATTATTAGAGCAGCGAGAAATAGTTACGGGCAAGCCATAAGTCCGATGGTAAGCCAGAACCAGTAAATCCGCACTGGCTTTAGATGCAGAATAAGGACTGGAAGTATGCAGCGGCGTTTCTTCCGTAAAGAACAAATCCGGTCTGTCCAGCAGCAAATCGCCATATACTTCATCCGTACTAACCTGATGATAACACTTAACGCCATATTTACGGCAGGCATCCATAAGTACGCCTGTACCGATAATATTTGTTTTTAAGAACAGCTCCGGCTCCAAAATGCTGCGGTCTACATGGCTTTCCGCCGCAAAATTTACTACAATATCAGGTTTTTCTGCCGCAAAAAGCTCATAGACAAAAGCACGGTCAGCAATATCGCCTTTCATAAACTTAAAATTACCATGCTGCATCGCGGGCTGCAAGGTTTCTAAATTACCGGCATAAGTCAAAGCATCTAAACAAATAAATTCATCCTCAGGATGTTTTTTCGGCTGGTAGTATATAAAATTACTGCCAATAAATCCAGCGCCTCCGGTAATTAGAAGTTGCATTATAATTTTCTCTTACCGTCTAAAAACTTTTGATATTCATCACAAATTTCTTGAACATTATCACCAAACATAATCTGCTTACCTTTATGCAGCCATAATATCTTATTACACATACTTCTGATTTGATTTAAAGAATGGGAAACCAGAATAGTTGTCGCTCCACCATTAATAATCTCTTTCATTTTAGCTTCGCTCTTTTTTCTAAAAGCACCATCACCTACAGAAAGTACTTCATCTAAAATCAAAATATCTGGCTTAACTAATGATGCAATAGAAAAAGCCAGTCTTGACTTCATCCCAGAAGATAAATGTTTAAATGGCCTGTCTTCAAAATCCTTCAACTCTGCAAATTCTATTATCTGCTCGTAAGTTTCATCCATAAACTTACGTGTATAGCCAAGCAGAGCCCCTCTAAGGTAAGTATTTTCTTTAACTGTTAAATCTCCATCAAAGCCGCTGCCAAGTTCCAGAAGAGCAGCAATTTTGCCTTCTCTCTTTATGTATCCTTCAGAAGGCAACATTATTCCTGAAATTACCTTTAATAAAGTAGATTTACCAGCGCCATTTGTACCTACAATACCGAGCATATCTCCTTTTTCAATATTAAAAGTAACATTTTTATTAGCCCAAAATTCATTAACAGTATAGTTATTTTTCAACTTACGCATAACATACTCTTTTAAACCAATACTCTTAAAATCACCAGTGATATATTTAATTGAGACATTATGAACTTCTAAAATCGACATACTAACACCTAAACATAATATAAAAATTTATAATTATATTTTTTATAAATATATAAGCCTATAAAGAGAAATCCCAGTGAATAAATAAGTAAGAGTAAATGCAGCCATAGCTCCGGAATAGTATTATACAGAACTATACTGCGGCAGTAATCAATACAAGCAAACACAGGATTAGCATAAAAAAGATATTGTATTTTTTCAGGAAAAGTTTCAATACTGTAAAAAATGGCTGATCCATACATTACAAGTTGAGTAAAAACCCTATACAAATATTGTATATCTCTAAAAAAAACAAATAAAGCCGAAAGAATCAACCCAATACCCATATTCATAATAATAAGGCAAAAAATAGGATAAAACAGTAAAATAAATTTCCAAGAAAAATCTATCCCATCAAAAATCATAAACAAAAAATAAATAATAAGTATAATACAAAAATTAATCAATGAAGATGCATTTTTGGAAATTAAAAATAAATACTTAGGAACATTTATTTTACTAAATATCCCTGCATTACTCATTAGTGATTGCATTCCTTCATTAGTAGCATCAGTAAAATAGTTAAATACTACTAATCCTGTAAAAAGATAGATTATATAATGCTCCATATGTCTGCCAAAGAAGTGCCCAAAAATTAAAGCCATTACACATAACATAAGTAATGGCGATAACACACTCCAAAGCATTCCCAATATTGTCCGCTTATATTTTTGTTTAAAGTCTCTTTTAACTAGTTCTTCTAACAAAAAATAATGCCGTTTAATTCTATAAATAACTAAATTTTTCATATTAGTTATACTCCAATATATTTCATAGATTATATAACTATACAGTTACCTTAGAATCCACCATATTTTTCCAAAAATTCTTTAAAAGTCTGTAAATTTTTATCTTTATCAGCTAAAATTAAATTTTTCATTCCGCCGATTTTCTCCAGTGGCCATGCAACCGCAATATCTGGATCATTCCACATAATACCGTCATCATATTCCCCATAAAACTTTTCACTGCATTTATAGGAAACAATAGAATCCTCTAATACTAAATAGCCATGAGCGCATCCTGACGGCACCAAAATTTCATTGTGCTTCTCACCAATCAAATCAAAGGCAAGCCACTGCTTAAATGTAGGACTATCTTTTCTTAAATCTACCACAACATCCCAAACATGACCCCAAATACAACGTACAAGCTTAGGCTGCTGCATTACTCTCTGAAAATGCAAAGCACGTATTACCCCTTTATAACTAGTAGTATAAAATACTTCAGCCAAATCATGAGAAATACCATTCGCCTCAAAGACTTCTTTAGAATAATCTTTTGTAAAACAGCCCCGTACATCATCAGCGTTAAATGGTGTAATCTCAAAAAGACCAGAAATTTTTGTTTCTTTAAACTCAAATTTTTGAATCATACTCTTTCCTCCAATGATTTCCACCATTCCATAGTTCTCTTGCACCCTTCAGCAAAGGAAACCTGTGCTTTAAAACCAGTATCCTGTTCTGTCTGAGTACAATCAAACTTACTTAATGGTAGATTTACACCGGTAAATGGGATATCTCCAAAGTTAAACGACAATTCTGGCGCAATGGAAGCTTGCATTTCCAATAAAAATTCTTTAAGAGTACGAGCCTGAGAACTGCCAATCAAATATTCATGGAAAGATTTACCCTTTTCTCCAATCAAACGAAAAGCTCTTGCCACATCATCAATATATACAAAATCATAATTCTGTGTCCCCGCTGTAAACTGCGGAACTTCTCCACGTATGCACTTCTGAATAGTTGTGTTAACCATTCTCGGACTTTTTTCTCCTACACCATAAGCATTGGTAATTTCAGGCCAAACAAGCTCTATCCCTATCTGAGCTGCCACAGACATACACATAATATGAGCAATAACCTTACCGCCGCCATAAATATAACCTAATCCTGGTTTATTTCCTTGAGTATATGCTGCTGCCATTGTTTCATGCTCCATAATACTGCCTGCACATACAAAACGTGAACATCCTACCTCTTTTGCTGCACGTAAGGCATCTACCGTCCATTGTGCATTTTGCAGTTGGAGAACCGTATCTGCACGGGCAACTCCCGCACTGCCTGCCCAAGCAAAATGGTAGAAAATCTGATAAGAGTCTTCAGGTAATTTATCTTTTAAGCAAGACATTTCAGACAATTCACAAACAATTGGAATCACACTAGAATCCTGCGGCAGATTTTTCCCTCTACCATCACGAACCAAAGCATAAATTTTATAGTCATGATTCAACAGTTCTTTAACTACCGCACTGCCAATAAAACCATTTGCGCCCGAAACAATGGCAACTTTCATTATAATTCTACTCCTTTTTGATATAATCCTTAATCTGACGATTCATTTCTTCAGCAATATCTCCATGTTCCATCCATACTTTTGTCCACTCAATTGTTTTTTCTACGGCTTCATCAATATGCCAACGTGGCTTCCAGTTAAAAACAGCCTTGACTTTAGAACAATCCAATTTCAGGAAATTTGCCTCATGAGGAGCATGAGGATCTGATTGATTAATCCAAGAAAATTCCTCTCCCCATTTGTGAGCAAACAACTCTACCAGTTGTCCTGTTGTTACACAATCACATTCATCTGGTCCTATATTATACCATCCAGCTACTGTTTTATCTTCATATTGACGCTGCGCAATCATCAAATACGCAAACAGTGGCTCCAAAACATGCTGATACGGACGCGTAGAATAAGGATTACGAATACCAAGCGGTCTCTTTGCTACAACCGCCCGCACACAATCCGGAATAATACGATTGTTAGCAAAATCGCCACCTCCGATAACATTACCGGCACGAGCAGTAGAAATAGCAGGCGCGTCATTATCTTCAAAAAAACTGTTGAGATAGCTATGTGTAACCAGCTCAGAACAAGATTTTGAATTAGAATATGGGTCAAAACCGTCTAAAGGATCATTTTCACGGTATCCCCAACACCACTCATTATTATAATATACCTTATCAGTAGTAACATTTAAAAAACTGCGTACTTGTTTTGCATGACGCACACATTCTAAAATGTTCACCGTTCCCATAACATTAGTTTCATAAGTATACACAGGATCTTTATAGCTATCTCTTACAATTGGTTGCGCAGCAAGATGCAGTACAATCTCAGGCTTACTTTCATCAAAAGCTTTCTTTAATGCTTTTAAATCTCTGATATCTCCCAAATTTGAGTCCATATGAGATTTTAAATCTGCTAAAGAAAAAAGATTTGGTTCAGTAGGCGCTGATAAAGAATATCCAGTTACCTGAGCTCCAGCCTGAATAAGAATGCGGCAAAGCCATGCTCCTTTAAAGCCAGTATGCCCAGTAATAAACACTCTCTTGCCACGATAAAAATCTAAATCCATATACTCCATTAATCAGCCCACACCTTCCAAGGCGCTTCACCTTGCGCCCACATCTTTTCCAGCTGCTCTTTTTCTCTCAGAGTATCCATACATTGCCAAAAGCCAGTATGTTTATACGCCATAAGCTGTCCCAATTGAGCAACTGTTTCCAACGGTGCTTTTTCCAGTACGGTAGAATCACCCTCAATTAAGTCAATAAACTCAGGCTGACATACCATAAAACCAATATTAATAAGATTGCCATCTCCCTGCGTCTTTTCACGAAACTCAAGTACGTTCCCATTCTCACCAATATCCAAAACACCAAATCTTTGCCCTGCATTATAGGCAGACATGGTAACCATTTTACCATGTTTCTTGTGAAATTTTACCAATTCCGTAATATTTATATTGGAAACGCCATCACCATAAGTCAACATAAATGGTTCATTACCAACATAATCTTTAATACGTTTTACTCTGCCACCCGTCATAGTATTTAGTCCGGTATCAACAACTGTTACTTTCCATGGTTCTGCATGATTGCAATGAACAATCATTTCATTTTTACCATTAGAAAAATCATAAGTAATATCTGATGTATGCAGAAAATAATCGGCAAAATATTCCTTAATAACATGCTGCTTATATCCGGCGCAAATAATAAATTCATTAAATCCATGCGCAGAATATAACTTCATTATATGTAATAAAATAGGCATACCACCCAAATCTACCATAGGCTTAGGTTTAAACTGAGATTCCTCAGAAATGCGTGTTCCAAAACCACCTGCTAAAATTACTGTCTTCACAATTTCACCTCTTAGTTTGATAGTAAAATATCATTTTTTTTATAATTTTATTGTAGTTCCAGAATATCAATTTTCCCCAAATAGTATTTCTATTTCTTTTAATATAACTAATTATCTTCCAAGGAATAGAATTTCGAATGTCTGACAATTCTTTTCTTAATCTTATGATTTCACTGTCATTATTTTTTTGTATATCATTATTTGTTGAAATCAAAGGTATACTGGATTCAATATAGTCACGTTCTCGTATAGTGATGTACCCAGGTAATTCAACTCTATCATTAAAAATATGTGAACAAAAATGATAATGCGTTTTAGGCAAATTTTTATTTTCTATCAAGCATGTAGCATATGAACTTAATATATATATTTTATTATCATTAAATGTGTCTTTTTTCAAATCTATATAACACGCTGTAAGAATATTTTTTATACGTTTATTCAAAGGATATAAAACATTATTGTAAAAATTATATTCATATGTTTGCAAAATTATTTTAAATAAATCATTACCTGCTATACCACCAAAAATTTCAGATGAATAATCTTTGTCATTTACCATGGAAACAAAAGCATCATTTCTACGAATTGTATTTAATGGCAATTCCATACGAATATGTGCTCCTATATAGACACCACCATTTTCATATATTTTTTTTAATGCAAAATATTCCCCTATAAAATCCAGATTATTACCACTATTAAAAATGTCATATATAATTGGGTTTTCAGTAACATCACAGTTCGATTCATTTAAAACAATAACTTCCGCATCATTTATAAACACTTGTTTTTGTAATTCATTCAATTTTTTATCAGTAATATCTCTATCAAATCCATTTACATAAACTCTTTCTGGAATTTTACTATCGGGAAAATCAATATATCTTTTTACAGCACTATATGAAGAACTATCTAATTTTAAATATGGATTATTTAATATGTCATCATCGTATTTTTTTAAAAAGTCAATACATTCGTCTAAACATATCCACCGAAGCTTAATACTATAAAGTAACCATTTAACAACTCGATAAACAGCGTCATTAAAAAAAACAGGATTAACACATTTTATTACAGCTTCTGCAGCAGGAATAACATCTTTCATTTTTCTTGATTGAGAAGATGCCGATTCAGAATCACTACGCATAATATGATGATACAACGGACATGCTACATAACCTTGTTTTTTCACTTTAGATATCAAATTAATTGTATATGCCATATCATCAAAAATAGTATCATCTGGAATGAGTCCAAAAGATATCAGAACATCTCTACGAATTAGCTTATTCCAAAACGATACATTTGCTGTACGTATTAAATCTCCTCTATCTAAAGGAAAGTTCAACTTGTTAGATATATTCTTTTTCCCATCAACAATATTATAAAATTGATACCAAATAAGATCATAATCACCTTTTAATGTTTCCTTATACAAACGCTCAAGTGCATTAAACTCTAACATATCATCTGCATCACTAAAGGCGATATAATCTGCTCTAGCTTTTTGTATTCCATAATTACGCCCAGCTGCAGGTGTATTAGAATATGGAATTTGGTATATAAAAACTTTATTTGGAAATTGCTTTTGATAATAACTTAAAATTTCAAAAGAACTGTCCGTTGATGCCTTATCCACACATATAATTTCAATATTTTCCAATGTCTGATATACTAAAGATTCCATTAATCTTCTTAAATATTTAGAAGCATTATAAACGGGAATAACTATAGAAATCAAAGGCTTAAGTTCCGACATTTAATTTATCCCTCTCTTTACACCAGAAACATACATTAGTATTTCCTTAAGCTCATCTATATTATTAGGACAATAAAATAATATCTCTTCATCATTCATATAATTGATAAATTTTTTATAAAATTGACTAAACGATGGATATACAAACAAAAGATCATTTGTATTTTCAATTTTAAATAAATGTATACTTCTTTGTGGTTTAGAAAACATAGTTTTTCCTGTAAATGACGCTGTAGATAGAGAACTAATCAAACACTTTTTAGAAATATCTTGCGTACCTGCAATCAACTCCCATGGATATCCATTATCTTTCATTACTTTAAACCCTAAAGGGGAAAACCTATCAATCTTACTTCTCGGATGTAGTTTAACTATTATATTTTCTTTTCCCAATATTTCAGCAATTGATATAACTAATTCTGTATCATTTGTAGGCGCCCGGCCAGTAATTCCTCCAGATTCCATATATATATAGTCCTCCGCAGGGGCATCCTGATACCCATAAATATCAAGTAATTTATTGAGACAATTATCATTCATTTTAGGCAATGATAATACGGCATATGAAGGTTTTATAACTGCATATAGTTCCGGGTCATAAACATAAATTCCACCCAATCTATTTAAAAAACTATTTTTCGCAAATTCGTTATGTGGAATAGAATCTCCCTTTATAGCCGCTTTTATATCTCTTACAAACGTTGTGGTACCTTCTTCAAAGACAAAAACTTTAGGTGCATATTTTTGTTTTTTTATCATATAGTAGTAAAATAACTTATTACTTATATTATCCAACCCTATACAATATAAATCATATATTACTGAATTATCTAAAATATCTGGTATATGTTTTTCTATATCATGTACAAATTCTCTCCTATCATTATTATTTAAAGATAAATATTCAGTAATATAATTTTCTGCTTGTACTAAATATAGTTTCCTAAATACACCTGCTGTTTTTAATTTATCTAATATAGTACAGAAATTTGTTGTATCATCTAATATCAAATCAGCTTCTTCATTTTGATAAATATTTAACTTAATATTTATCGCATTCATCAACTGATAATGTGTATTAACTTTAAATAAGATCATGGTTTT
>URXU01000010.1 GCA_900552005.1 uncultured Phascolarctobacterium sp.
AAAGAGCTTCTGCAGAAAATTAAGGATAAAGGCTGCGAGGAGGTCTTTGTAACGCTGCACGTAGGTTTGGGAACTTTCAGACCTGTAAGCGCGGAAAATATTGAAGATCATCAGATGCACAGAGAATTTTATACTGTTTCTGAAGAAGCGGCAGCTGCTATTAATAAAGCCAAAGCTGAAGGACGGAGGATTATCGCGGTAGGTACTACTGCGGTACGCACGCTGGAAGCGGCAGGTGCGGATGGCCGGATGAAGGCTGGTGGCAACTGGACGAATATTTTTATTTATCCCGGATATCAATTTCGTTTTGTGGACGCGTTGGTTACTAATTTCCATTTGCCGCAGAGCACCTTGCTGATGCTGGTTTCTGCATTGTCCAGCAGAAAAATTATGTTGGAAACCTATGCTGTTGCCGTACAGGAAAAATATAGATTTTTCTCTTTCGGTGACGCGATGTTTATTGTAGACAGACATAAGTAAAGGAGATTTTATGCACGCAGTAAGATATGAACTTATCAAGGAATGCAGCCGCAGCGGAGCAAGACTTGGCCGGCTGCATACTCCTCACGGTACTTTTGAAACTCCCATGTTTATGCCGGTAGGAACTCAGGCAACGGTTAAGACATTGTCTCCGGAAGAATTATATGAAATGGGCAGTCAGGTAATCCTTTCCAATACCTACCATTTGTTTTTGCGTCCAGGTCATGAACTGGTACAGAAAGCCGGCGGCCTGCACAAATTTATGAATTATAAACGCGGCATGCTCACTGACAGCGGCGGCTTTCAGGTCTTCAGTCTGGGGGCAATGCGCAAGATTACAGAAGAAGGCGTTATGTTCCGCTCGCATATTGACGGCAGCAAAAAATTTTTGTCGCCGGAAATAGCAACTAATGTACAGGAGGCGCTGGGTGCTGATATCGCCATGGCCTTTGATGAATGCATTCCGTATCCTGCCGATTATGATTATGCCAAACAATCAACTGAGCGCACTACGCGCTGGGCTAAGCGCTGTCTGGAGGCGCATACTCGTGAAGACCAGTCGCTTTTTGGTATTGTACAGGGCGGCATGTACCCTGAACTGCGCAAACTGAGTGTGCAGCAATTGACGGAACTGGATTTTGCCGGTTACGGTATCGGCGGGCTCAGTGTTGGTGAGCCCAAGCCCATGATGTATGATATCTTGGGACAGACTACGGTAGACATGCCTAAGGATAAGGCACGTTATCTTATGGGCGTGGGCACGGCAGATTGTATCGTTGAGGCAGTTAATCTGGGCGTTGATATGTTTGACTGCGTATTTCCGACGCGTGTGGCAAGAAATGGTACTGCCATGACCAATTATGGACGTTTGGTGGTACGCAATGCCTGCTATGCAGAAGATTTCAGTCCTATTGAAGAAGGCTGCGGCTGTTATACCTGCCGTAATTTCAGCAGGGCTTATATCAGGCATTTGTTTAAGGCGGAAGAAATTTTTGCATTGCGTCTGCTGACCATACATAATTTATATTTCCTGCTGAACTTTACTAAAAGAATCAGACAAGCAATTGCCGAAGACAGATTCCCTGAATTTCGTGAAAGATTTTTACAAAACTATCATGGATAAACAGGTATTTTCAAGTCTTTGTTGAATATAAACAAGGTGTAATTTATAATATTAACAATATGGAGGTGTTTATAATGCAGGGTGGAGATATCATGAGCATGATCAATGCTTTCTGGCCGTTTGTATTAATGGCCGGTATATTTTATTTTATGCTGTGGCGTCCGCAGAAAAAAGAACAGCAAAAACGTCAGAGTATGCTGGAATCGCTGAAGAAAGGCGATAAAATTGTTACTATCGGTGGTGTATGCGGTACTATTACCAATATATCAGAACGTAAAGTAACCGTGGAAGTAGCTGAAAATGTGGAAATGAATTTCCTGCGTACTGCGATCAGCGGTTTTCAGGATCCTTCCAGAAATAACGGTAACAAATAATGGAAAAAGCTCAGCTGCGCAGAGAATTGAAGAAAACGCGCAATGCTCTGGCACTGGAATATGTGCAGTCATGCAGCAGCAAGATTGCTGAATATGTCTTAAGCAGTAAAATTTACCGGCAGTCAGAGAAAATTATGGGCTATCTGTTTTTTGGCAAGGAAATTTCTGTAGATAAGATTTTGCGGCAGGCACTGGCAGACGGGAAAAAAGTGTATGTACCTTTTGTACTCACGTCTGACAAGATGACTGCCGCACGTATTTTTGATTTTGAAAGTTTTCAGCTGGACCGGTATGGTATCAGAACTGTTGCTGAGCCCTACGAAAGTATTTCGCCGGCAATGCTTGATCTGATTCTTGTCCCCGGCGTTGCTTTTGACAAAAAGGGCAACCGGATGGGAATGGGGGCCGGTTATTATGACAGATACCTGCTGCAGGCTGTACATGCCGTTACCTGCGGCATTACCTGCACAATTTTGGTGCAGGATAAGTTGCCTTATGATGCCAATGATATTCCTGTTTCCGTACTGGCAACAGAACAAGGAATCAGTGAATTATCGATAATTAAATCAATTAAGGGGGAATAATTTTGCGATGGAATGAATTAGGGAAGTTTCTGATCATTGCGTTGGCAATTATCGGAGGTTTCTGCGTTTATATATCGCCGCTAACCAATTCGATTAAGCAGGGCCTTGATTTACAGGGCGGTACTCACGTTGTTTTGCAGGCAGTAGATACGCCTGAATTAAAGGTGGATGATGATGCCGTAAACCGCAGTGTCAAAATTATTGAACGTCGTGTAAATGAATTGGGCCTTACCGAACCTGTTATCCAAAGACAGGGCAAAGACCGTATTATTGTTGAGCTTCCCGGCGTTAAGGATCCGGAAAAAGCTATTGCCATGCTGGGCCGTACTGCCATGCTGCAGTTTAAGGATCAGAGCGGCAATGTGGTGTTGACCGGTAAGGATTTGAAAGATGCCAAAGCACAGATTACAAGCGGTAATCAGGCTGTGGTAGGCTTGGAATTTAATGATGAAGGCGGCCAAAAATTTGCCGATCTGACTGCCAGAAATATTGGCAAGCAAATTGCTATCGTGCTTGACGGTGATGTGCTGACCGCTCCGGTGGTTCAGGAAGCCATTACCGGCGGCCGTGCTCAGATTTCCGGTTCCCGCTCCATAGAAGAGGCTGAACGGCTGGCAATCTTATTGCGCAGCGGTTCTTTGCCGGTAAAAATTGAAGTAATGGAAAACAGAACCGTTGGTCCTACCTTAGGACAGGACTCCAAGGAAAAAAGCATTAAGGCGTTCAGCATCGGTATTATAGGCGTTTTTGTCTTCATGCTGCTGTTCTACAGATTTTCCGGTCTGGTTGCAGATATTGCTCTGCTGCTGTATGTTATGCTGCTGCTTTTGGCAATGCGTTATCTGAACGCAACGCTGACTTTGCCTGGTATCGCCGGCATCATCCTATCCATAGGCATGGCGGTTGATGCTAACGTATTGATTTTTGAAAGGTTCAAGGAAGAATTGCGGCGCGGCAAGACGCTGCGCAGCGCTATGGATGCTGGTTTCGGCAGAGCGCTGGTAACAATTTTTGACTCTAATATTACAACTCTGATGGCTGCGGCCGTTTTATTCTATCTCGGTACCGGCCCTGTAAAAGGTTTTGCAGTAACCCTGGCTTTGGGTGTTGTACTGAGTATGTTTACTGCCGTAACTGTTACTAAGTTCCTGCTGCGTTTCCTGATTTACAGCAACTTTACTACTAACCCCGCCTTCTTTGGTGTTGGTGCAGGTAAGCCTGCGAATACTGAGGAGGTGAAAAAATAATGTTTTCCATCGTCAAGAATTATAAAATTTTCTTTTCCATTACCATTATCTTTTTGCTGATTGGTATTGGCTCCATGATTTTCCGTGGTTTCAATCTGGGTATTGATTTTACCGGCGGCAGTATTATGGATTTGTCCTTCAATAAACCGGTAACTGTTTCTGAAGTACGTGACGTGCTTAAAGAGCATGATCTTGGCAACAGTATTATCCAATTGGAAAGTACTGATGGCTCTCAAAGCGCTCAGGGGGTACTTATCAGAACCGTAGTTATTGATGATAGCGTACGTCGTGATGTCATGAACGATCTGAAAGCCAAACTGGGTGATTTTCAGATTCAGCGCGTTGAGCAGGTTGGTGCCACTATTGGCAGCGAATTGATTCAGCAGGCAATTATGGCCATCGTACTTTCCTGGGTATTGATGATTGGTTATATTACCATGCGTTTTGAATTCAAATTTGCTATTGCCGCGATTATTGCTCTGATTATCGACGTTATGGTTACTTTAAGTTATTTCTCCCTGTTCCATATGGAAATGGATTCTTCGTTCGTTGCGGCTTTGCTGACCGTTGTAGGTTACTCTATTAACGGTACCATTGTTATCTTTGACCGTATCCGCGAAAATCTGAAGATTCATCGCCGCAGCGAAAGTCTCAGCGATATGATTGATAACAGTATTTGGCAGACCATGACCCGTACCTGTTATACTGTTGGTACCTCTCTGTTTGCCGTTGTTGCAATTTTTCTGTGGGGCGGCGACACTATTCGCAACTTCGCATTCGCTATGATGGTGGGCTTTGGCAGCGGTGCTTATACCTCCATTTTCCTTTCCGGTCCGTTGTGGCTGTTTTTGCGCGGTAAAAAAGCCGGTGAATAATTAAGTACTGATTTTTTAAACCATGTTGGTTTTGAACTGACATGGTTTTCTTTTTTGCGTGATTTGAGCTGTTAATTGTGAAGAAATAATGACTTTATGTAAAAAATCTGTTAAAATATTAATGTTTATCTAATTCTCAGCAAATGGAGTCATGGAATATGAAGAATATGGCAGTCTGCAATTATATTATCGGGCTTTTGGGCCTGCTTATCAGTGTCTGCATAATGCATGCGTCCAGCGAATTTCCGCTGGAGTTTACCGTTAACGGACCTGGTCCAGGATTTTGGCCTTTCAGTTTGGGAGCGGTCTTGGCGGCCGCAGCCGTAATTTTGCTTTTGTATACCTTTTGGCATAAAGAGGATTTATTCCAGACGCGCATAGCCTTAACCCTGCCAGCTAATAAAAGAGTCTATGGCATGATGGTCATATTGGTTATATACTGCGTGCTAATAAATCTGCTGGGTTTTTATCCGGCGTCAGCAATTTTGATACCGGTGATTATGTATTCAATGGATTACCGCAATAAGAAAATTATGCTTTTGACGACAATCTGCACCATTATTTTTATTTATCTGGTTTTTGGCGAAGTGCTGCATACTAAAATGCCGCTGTCAATTTTTTTGGAATAGGAGGTCATAGTAATGGGTGATATTGTAAGCGCATTAAGTATGATTTTAGTTCCGGCCAATTTATTGGGATTGATTTTTGGCGTGGCGGTAGGTATTGCTTTTGGCTGCATGCCGGGCTTAAGCGTGAATATGGGATTGGCGTTGCTTTTTCCGCTGGCGTTCAGCTTTGATGGCATTGGCGGCATTCTCATGCTGCTTGGCATATATTGCGGCGCGATTTATGGCGGCAGCATTTCCGCAATTTTGCTTAAGACACCGGGTACACCGGCTTCGGTTGCTACAACCTTAGACGGCTATCCCATGGCGACCAAGCTGAAACAGCCGGGCCGTGCTTTAGGTTTATCGACTATGGCCAGTACCTTCGGCGGTATTTTCAGTACTGTTTGCTTGATTTTGTTAGCTCCGCAATTGGCTAAAGTAGCTTTGCAGTTTTCTAAACCGGAATATTTTGCACTGGCAATTTTTGGCCTGAGCATTATTACCAGCGTATCTTCCGGCAGCGTGATTAAAGGCATTATGGGCGGCCTGATCGGTTTATTTTTGGCAACTGTCGGTATTGATGATATGAGCGGTACCATTCGTTTTACTCTTGATACAACTTATTTTCTGGGCGGAGTTTCTTTCATTCCCATTTTAATCGGGGTATTTGCTTTTGCTCAGGTTTTGGGAAGCATTGAGGAATATTATCATAATGAGCGCAGTGAGCAGCATATGCTGATTGATAAAGTACTGCCTTCATTAACTGATATCAAAAGAGTTTTTGCTACCTTGCTGCGTTCTTCCTGCATAGGCACTTTCATCGGCTGCGTTCCGGGTACGGGCGGCGATATTGCTTCCTTTGTTTCCTATGATCAGGCTAAACGCTGGTCGAAGCACAAAGATAATTTCGGTAAAGGTGAACCGGAAGGTATTGTTGCTTCTGAATCCGGCAATAACGCAGTTTCCGGCGGTGCATTTATCCCGGTACTGACGCTGGGCATTCCCGGTGACGGGGCAACTGCCATAATGATGGGTGCCCTGATGGTGCAGGGACTGCAGCCCGGTCCGCTGCTGTTTATTGAAAAAGCTCCCGATGTTTATGCCATCTTTATAGGCCTGCTGCTGGCTAATATTATCATGGGTATCATGGGCTTTTCGCTGATCAAATTATTTGTCAAAGTAGTGAATGTGCCGATTCACATTTTATTGCCGTTAATTGTCATGATGACTTTTGTCGGTACTTATTCCTATAACAATTCTATTAATGATGTTTATCTCATGGTTGCTTCAGGCTTTATCGGATATTTTCTCAATAAGCTTGGCTTTTCCATGTCGGCAATCATTATCGGTATCATACTTGGCGGGATGGCTGAACAGAATTTTGTTGGTTCACTGATTATGAGCGATGGGTCCTTCAGTATTTTCTATACCAGACCCTTGTGCTTATTCTTCCTTGTAGTGGCCGCCTTGTCGCTGCTTTCACCGTTTATTGCTTCAATGCTGCGGCGCGTCTCTGCCAAAGGATAAAATTTAATCGTTACTGTGCCGGAAAGAGCGGTTTTCCGGTACAGTTATTTTTTTGGCTGCCTGCCGGTTTTATGAAGGTAAGTTTTATTTTGCTGTTTTCTCACGCAAAGTTCAAAAATAAAAGAGGAAAAATTGAATAGATGTAGAACTTAAAACAAGATAAAGTGTGTTTTCAGGGAGGTAATAGGAGTGGCAGAAGAAAACAAGAAGTATAAACGTATTGTATTAAAATTAAGCGGTGAGGCTTTAGCCGGCGCTAAAGGCTTTGGCATCGACCCTGCTGTTGTTGATTCTTTGGCAGAACAAATTCAGGAAGTTGTTGCTCAAGGTCTGGAGATTGCCATCGTTAACGGCGGCGGTAACTTCTGGCGCGGCGTCAGCGGCAGCAATAAAGGCATGGACAGAGCTACCGCAGATTATATGGGCATGCTGGCAACCGTCATTAATTCTCTGGCATTGCAGGATGCGCTGGAAAACCGCGGTGTTCCGACCCGCGTTCAGACCGCCATTGAAATGCGTCAGATTGCCGAACCTTATATTCGCCGCCGCGCAATCCGTCATATGGAAAAAGCAAGAGTGGTTATTTTTGCAGCCGGTACAGGCAATCCTTATTTTTCGACGGACACTACTGCCGCACTGCGCGCAGCAGAAATTGAAGCCGATGTTATTTTGATGGCTAAAAAAGGTGTTGATGGTGTTTATGACAGCGATCCTGCCAAAAATCCTGACGCCGTAATGTTCACTGAACTGGATTATATTGAAGTAATTCAGCGTCAGTTAAGCGTAATGGATTCCACCGCTATCAGCCTGTGCATGGACAATCATATTCCTATTGTTGTATTTAATATTGATAAACCGGGGAACATCCTGCGAGCAGCATCCGGTGAAAAAATCGGTACCCTGGTAGGAGGTAAATAATTTATGGCAACTGTAAAAGAAATTATTAGCGGCATTGAAGAAAAAATGCATAAATCCGTAGACGCTTTGCGCGTGGATTTGGCAAGCCTGCGTGCAGGCCGTGCAACTCCTTCTCTTTTGGAGAAGGTTATGGTAGAATATTACGGTACTCCGACTCCGGTAACCCAGGTAGCAAGTGTCAGCGTGCCTGAGCCGCGAATGATCGTTATTCAGCCGTGGGAAAAAAATCTGATTAAAGAAATTGAAAAAGCTATCATGAAATCTGATCTGGGCCTTAATCCTAACAGCGATGGCGTCTGCATTCGTTTGAATCTGCCGCAGCTGACGGAAGAACGCCGCAAAGATTTGGTTAAAGTAGTTCATAAAAAAGCTGAAGAATTCCGCGTTGTAGTACGCAATTTGCGCCGTGATGCCAATGATGCGATTAAGAAAGCTGAAAAAGCCAAGGAAATTACTGAGGATGAAGCAAAAAAAGGCACCGACGATGTTCAGAAGCTTACCGACAGAATCATGAAAGATATTGATGCCGTAACAGCCAATAAAGAAAAAGAAGTTATGGAAATCTGATGAATATTCCAAGTGTTTTGGGCCTGCAGCTGGCAGAGGCGGAACGCAGACTGCAAAAAGCAGGAATAAGCTTTTCTGTCGAGGTTACTTTGCCTCCGCGTGAAAGCTCTGCCTCCTATGATATGAGCCAGGTCCGTCAATATGTAGTTAGACAGCAGGTTCTGTCTGATGATAAATTAGTTCTTACCGTAGTGTATAGAGTAGAAAGGAGGTGCGATTATGGCATTAAAAATCGATAAAGAAGCTTGTGTTGGTTGCGGTACTTGCGCAGCTACCTGTCCGGTAGGCGCTGTTCATGAAGCTGACGGCAAATATGAGATTTCTGAAGAATGTGTTGAATGCGGTGCTTGTGCAGCTGCTTGCCCGGTAAGCGCTATTCAATAAAAAATGCTGGCGGCCTCCTTGTGGGGGCCTGCCCATTTTTATTATCTATAACTTTTGGTGAAAGGTTGGTTAGTTGTGTTCAAGGGCTTGTTTCAAACCAGAAAAAATACAACACCGGATACAGCTTTGGATTTGAGCGGAATTGACATGAATAATATTCCGCAGCATATTGCCATTATAATGGACGGCAATGGGCGCTGGGCTAAGGCTCAGGGCAAAATACGTACTTACGGACATCAGGCCGGTGCGGAAACTTTAAAAAGAATAGTCAGAGCAGCTGACAAGATTGGCATTAAAGTAATCAGTGCCTATGCTTTTTCTACGGAAAACTGGAAACGGCCGGTTACAGAAGTAAATTTTATTATGGAGCTTTTAAGCCGTTATCTGACCAATGAAATTGACGAATTTAAGGAAAATAATGTACAGGTACGTTTTATTGGCTCACGTGACGGATTGCCGGAAGTGGTGAAGCAGAAAATGATTCATGCGGTTGAAGAAACCAAGAATAATACCGGCATTATTTTGAATTTGGCAATAAACTACGGCGGACAGGCGGAAATTCTGCATGCAGTGAAAAGCATTGCTGAGGAAGCTGCCCAAGGACGTCTGGCTGTGGATGATATAACAAATGAAGTTTTTGAGCAGCACTTGTATACCAGCGGGCTGCCGGCGCCGGATCTGTTAATCAGACCTGGCGGGGATTTGAGAATCAGCAATTTTTTGCTGTGGCAGATCGCATATGCAGAAATCTGGACTACTGATGTATTCTGGCCGGACTTTTCTGAAGAACATCTGCTGCAGGCCATTATGGCTTTTCAGGGTCGTGAACGCAGATTTGGCGGCCTGATAAATAAATAACAAGCAGGTGTAAATTTTTATGTTAACGCGAATTATAACAGGTATTATCGGCATCATTATTGCTATCGGGGTTATTACAAAAGGCGGCCTGATTTTTTCGGCGGCAGTCTTATTTTTGGCGGCAGTAGGCTGGTATGAACTGCGTCAGATGGCGGCGGCTAAAGATATTAATGTTTATTATCTCACTTCCGGTCTCGGAACGCTGCTGATTGTGGGAATTGCTGCCATGGGCTATTACTCAGGGGTGGACCCGCTGTTTCAATTAGCTTTTTTTACCATGTTCATGGCGCTGTTTTTTATTTTCAATACACTGGAAGGCCTTGTGCGTCATTGCAAGCTGGGTGAAGCTAACTGGATAAGCAGTACTTCGCTTTCCATATGGGGCATGGTCTATTGCGGCATTTTGTTTGCCCATGTAATCATAATTCGTGGTTTGCCGGGTTTTCCTGTTAATCTTGGCTTTACAGTACTTGATTTTGGCGAGGCACTTTTATGGACGGTACTGTTGGGTACTTGGGCCAGCGATACTGTAGCTTATTTTTTTGGCAGCGCTTTCGGCAAGCGTCCTTTCTGCAGCGTAAGCCCTAAAAAATCTCTGGAAGGAGCGGCAGCGGGATTTATAGGCTGTACGGCGGTGGTAACCTGGCTGGCTCACAGTTATCTGTACATGCAGACCTGGCAGGCAGTAGTTTTGGCGTTGGGCATCGCCTTTTTTGCTCCCCTGGGTGATTTGGTGGAATCCATTATTAAACGTTCCTTTGATATTAAAGATTCCGGAAAAATTTTCCCCGGACATGGCGGTGTATTGGACCGTTTTGACAGTTTGCTGTTTGCGGCGCCGATCACCTATTATTTACTGATAATTTTAAGCTGTTTTTAAGATGATAAAGGAGTAGCTTTATGAAAAATATTTCCGTCTTGGGAAGTACCGGTTCAATTGGCCGTCAGACACTGGAAGTGGCAGCCGCCAATCCGGATAAGCTAAAAATACGTGTTCTTGCGGCACATAAAAGTGATGAAATTTTAGAGCAGCAGATTAAGGCCGTGGAGCCGGATTTTGCTGTGCTGACAGACAAAGAGGCCGCTGCCAGACTAAGCAAACGCTATCATGGCAGAACAGAGATTTTAAGTGGGGAAGAAGGACTGCTGGCAGCAGCTACTTACAGCGAAGCCGATACAGTACTGGCTTCCATGGTTGGTTATGCAGGACTGCGCCCGACACTGGCTGCTATTGAACACGGCAAGAATATTGCGCTGGCCAATAAGGAAACTTTGGTGGCTGCGGGCAGTATTGTTATGCAGAGCGTGCGCCGCCATGGGGTAAGCCTGACACCTGTTGACAGCGAGCACAGCGCAATTTTTCAGTCTTTACGTGCCGGTAGGGAAAATGAAGTCAAGCGTCTCATTATTACTGCCTCCGGCGGACCCTTCCGCGGCTGCAGGCGCAGCGAGCTGGAGCATGTAACTTTGGCGCAGTGCCTGAAGCATCCCAACTGGAGTATGGGACGCAAAATTACCGTGGATTCTTCAACTTTGGCCAATAAGGGACTGGAAGTCATTGAGGCACACTGGCTGTTTAATATGCCTTATGAAAAAATAGATGTCGTAGTGCATCCTCAAAGTATAGTGCATTCGCTGGTAGAATTTTGTGACGGCAGCGTAATTGCGCAGATGGGCGAACCAGATATGCGCTTGCCGATACAGTATGCTCTTTCCTATCCGGAAAGATTTGCTTATACTTTTGAACAGCTTGATTTGGTTAAAGCTGCGAAGCTGACTTTTGAAGAACCAGATACAGAAGCATTTCCTTCGCTGAAAATTGCTGTAGAATGCGGCAGGGCCGGAGGAACCTTGCCCTGCGTATTTAATGCAGCCAATGAAGAAGCGGTTTATGCTTTTTTAGATGATAAAATTAAATATCTTGATATTCCGTATATTACGGGCAAGGTGACTGAAATGCATCAAAATGTTCTGCAGCCGTCTATTGAAGATATTGAGCAGGCCGACGGCGAGGCAAGACGGGCTGCCCGTAAGTTGATTGCGGAACTGTAAGAAGTAAGATTTAGTAGGAGGAACAATTTTGTTAACAATTTTAGCGGCAATTTTCGTTTTTGGCGTGCTGGTAACTGTGCATGAATTCGGACATTTTATCACTGCCAAAATGACCGGAATGCGGGTAGATGAGTTTGCTATTGGCTTTGGCCCTAAAATCTATCAGCAAAAAGACGGGGAAACCTTATACAGTCTGCGTGCAATTCCTCTTGGCGGTTATAATAAGATTGCCGGCATGGATCCTGATGATCCTGCGGAAGAAAATTCTTTTAAATCCAAATCCATACCGGCGCGCATGCTGGTTATTTTGGCTGGTTCGTTAATGAACTTTCTGCTGCCGGTAATTTTGTTTTCCGGCATCTTTATGATTAACGGCATGGAAAAGCCGGTTAATGAACCGGTGCTCGGTACTGTTATGGAAAATCAGGCGGCAGCCAATGCCGGACTGCAGGCAGGCGATAGGATTGTCAGCATTAATGATACTCAAATAACTGTTTGGAATGATATTGTTACTGCTCTGCAGGCAAACGGTACTAAAGAAGTCAGTGTTACTGCCGAAAGAAATGGTCAATTGCATACATATAAAATGATGCCCGAGTTCAACGAACAGTTGGGACGCCCGCTTATCGGGATTTCCCCGCAGTTTGTGGTTGAAAAACCAGGTGTTGTTGATTCAGTGAAAATGGGTTTTGGCTATACCAGATATATTATTTTAGCCATGGTTGACGGTCTGCAGAAAATTATTACCGGCAAGGCACCTGCCGAGGTGGCGGGACCTATCGGTGTGGCACAAATGGCAGGCGAAGTTGCGGAAAAAGGCATTTTGCCGCTGATCAGCTTTGTTGCTTTTTTGAGCATTAATCTTGGCGTAATTAATCTTTTGCCGCTGCCTGCGTTAGACGGTGGTCATTTTGTCCTGCTTGTTCTGGAAGGCCTGCGCGGCAAGCCTTTGGGCAGCAAAGCGATGAATACCATTCAAACTATAGGCGTGGTGCTTATTTTGGCCATAACTATTTTCTCGACATTTAAGGATATAACAAGATAAAAGAGGTGGAAGCGTTGGAACGCAGAAAGACCCGTCAAATATGGGTTGGTAAAGTTCAAATAGGCAGCGGGGCACCCATATCGGTGCAGTCCATGACAAATACCCGTACTGATGATGATAGCGCCACATTGCGTCAGATTGGAGAGCTGGCGGCTGCCGGCTGTGATATAGTGCGCTGCGCAGTACCCGATATGGCGGCGGCCGAAGGATTAAAGCGCATTGTCAAGGAAAGTCCGATACCTGTTATTGCCGATATTCATTTTGATTATAAGCTGGCACTGGCAGCTATTGACGCTCAGGTTGACGGCTTACGTCTTAACCCCGGCAATATCGGCGGCAATGACCGCGTAGCTGCGGTAGTAGAAGCAGCAAAAAAAAGAAATATTCCCATTCGCATAGGTGTAAACGCCGGTTCGCTGCCGAAAGATTTACTGGAAAAATATGGTCATCCCACGGCGGAAGCCTTAGCTGAAGCTGCCTGGAGACATATTCATATTCTGGAAGCAATGGATTACCGCAATATCAAGGTGTCTTTGAAAGCGCATGATGTGCCGCTGACTATTGCTGCTTACCGCCTATTGGCTTCTCAGTGTGATTATCCGCTGCATGTGGGTATTACTGAAGCGGGAACGGTGAACAGCGGTATTATCAAATCTGCTGTTGGCATTGGCACGCTGCTGGCGGAGGGGATTGGCGATACGATTCGTGTTTCCCTGACCGGTGATCCGGTAAGAGAAGTAAAGGTTGCCTATGATATTCTCAAATCCTTGGGACTGCGTGAATATGGGCCGACACTTATTTCCTGTCCGACCTGCGGCAGAACAAAAATCAAGCTGGAAAAATTGGCTTTGGAAGTAGAACGCCGCCTGGAAAATATCTCGGAGCCCATTACCGTAGCGGTTATGGGCTGCGTAGTTAACGGGCCCGGTGAGGCAAGAGAGGCTGATGTTGGTATAGCCGGCGGTATTAATGAGGGACTGATTTTCCGCAAAGGCGTAATTTTGAAAAAAGTTCCTGAAAATCAGATTATAGATGAGCTGTTTGCTGAAATTGAGAAAATTTTACTTGAGAGGAAGGAAAAGAATAAATGAGAGTTTCTAAAATGTTTGCACCTACTTTGCGCGAGGTACCGGCAGAAGCCGAGGTTGTCAGCCATCAATTGATGCTGAGAGCAGGTTTTCTGCGTAAATCTGCGGGAGGTATGTACAACTATCTGCCGCTGGCCTGGCGCGTATTGAAAAAAATTGAAAACATTGTCCGTGAGGAAATGGATGCCAGCGGTGCTCAGGAACTGCTGATGCCCATTGTACAGCCTGCGGAAATCTGGCAGGAAAGCGGCCGCTGGGGCGTATATGGTGAAGAAATGTTCCGCCTCAAAGACCGTCATAACAGAGAATTCTGCCTGGGACCTACGCATGAAGAAATGGTTACCAGCCTGATTCGCGGCGATGTAAGATCCTATCGCCAGCTGCCGCTGAATGTTTATCAAATTCAAAATAAATTCCGTGATGAACGCCGTCCGCGTTTTGGTTTGATGCGCGGCCGCGAATTTATCATGAAAGACGCTTATTCTTTTGACCGTGATGAAGCAGGTTTAGATGTATCCTATAAAACTATGTATGATGCCTATACCCGTATTTTCAATCGCTGCGGACTTACTTTCCGTCCTGTTGAAGCTGACAGCGGCGCAATCGGCGGCAGCGGCAGCCATGAATTTATGGTTATTGCCGACAGCGGTGAAGCTGAAATTGTTTACTGCAACGAATGTGATTATGCGGCAAATGTGGAAAAGGCAGAGCTGCACGTAATTGAAGCGCCTGCAGAAGATCAAAAACCGGTAGAAGAAGTTAAAACTCCTGATTGCAAAACTATTGCCGATGTATGCGCCTACCTGCAGCTGCCGGTAGATAAGTCCGTAAAGGCAGTTGCTTTCAGCAGTGAGAAGGGATTAATTTTATGCTTTGTACGCGGAGACCATGAAGTAAACGAAATTAAGGTTATCAACACTGTCGGTGTTAACGAAGTAGAAATGGCTGAGGAAAGCATGCTGACTGAAGCAGGTACCGTTGGTGGTTATATGGGACCCGTAGGTATTGATCCTAAAAAAGCAATTGTGATCGTAGACAGCACGGTTATGAAAATGCATAATATCTGCTGCGGTGCCAATAAAGAGGGCTACCATCTGCTGAATGTTAATCCTGGCAGAGATTTTACTCCTGCCTATGTTGCCGATATCCGCCTGATTCAGGAAGGTGATCCGTGCCCTCATTGCGGCGGCAAGGTAAGCAAAGCCCGCGGCATTGAAGTAGGTCAGGTTTTCAAACTGTACACTAAATACAGTGAAGCAATGCATGCCACATTCCTTGATGAAAACGGCAAGGAAAAACCCATGGTAATGGGCTGTTACGGCGTTGGCGTAAGCCGGACCATGGCGGCAGCCATTGAACAAAATAACGATAAGGACGGTATGATCTGGCCGGTTGCTATTGCTCCTTATGAAGTGCTGGTAGTTCCTGTTAACACCAAAGATCAGGCTTCCACGGAAAAAGCAGAGGAAATTTACAGCGAGCTGCAGCGTGCCGGCATTGAAACAGTAATTGATGACCGCAACGAGCGTCCCGGCGTCAAATTTAAAGATGCCGATTTGATTGGTTATCCTTTGCGCGTAGTGGTTGGTCCGAAAACTTTGGCTGAAGGCAAACTGGAGGTTAAAATTCGCAGAACCGGCGAAGTACTGATGCTGCCTTTGGACAGCGATTATGTAGGAGCAATTAAAGATTTGCTTGCTAAATTATAAGTCATGTTAGTGGGGTGGTCCGATGATGGAAATACCGTGGGTATCTTCTTTAGAAATGACGATGGTGCTGAGGCTGATTATTGCCGCAGTGCTGGGAGGTATTGTAGGTATCGAAAGAGGCAGCGGCGACAGACCTGCGGGATTTAGAACGCACATTCTTGTTTGCGTTGGTTCTGCCTTGTTCATGCTGGTATCTTTGTATGGTATTGACGATTTTCAGATCACGCCCAATCCGGAATACAGGAGGGATTCGGCGCGTATTGCTGCTCAGGTTGTCAGTGGCATAGGTTTTCTGGGCGCCGGTACCATCCTGCATGAAGGACTTACTATACGCGGGCTGACAACAGCTGCCAGTCTGTGGATTGTTTCGGCCATTGGTTTGGCTGTGGGCAGCGGCATGTATTTGCTGAGCGTAGTTGCTACGGCAATTACCATGATTACGCTGGTTACTTTTCACAGTTGGGAAAAACATTTTGCCGGACGCAATGAACGGCGTTTTATTCGTGTTACGATTAAAAACAGGCCTGGCGCCATAACTGATATTACCGGTTATCTGGCGGGCAAAGGCATTAAAGTCAAGACATTGAATGTCAAAACAGACACCAAAGAAAATAAATTAGTATTGGAATTGTACCTGAAAGTTGAAAAAAGTATAGACTCGATGGATATTATCCGCGGGTTACAATGTATTCAGGGCGTTATATCTCTGGATAACTGAGATATATTGTTTGCTATGTGAAAGGATTTTTTATGCAGGCAAAATATTGCATTATACCGGATAGTGAAAAACTTTTCGCATTTTTATCCGCACAGTCCTTATCACCTACGGAACTCATGCAGCTGAAACTCATGCATATCAGTAAGATTTGCATTGATGAAAGCTCTTGTGTGTGGGAGATTCATTTTGACTGTGCCGCCCATATTATGCAGGATGTTATGCAAGCAGCTGCCGCAAAGCTGGCGGTTGCTTTTTCTTTGACCAAAGTAGATTTTATTTGCGATGGCGACGGCAGCCGCTGCCCGATGCCGCAGACTGCCACAACGGAAAGTATGCCCGAACAGGAGTATGAAATTACTGACTGCGGCGGTGTGCCTTATCCTGATGATGTACCACTGCCGGAAGAACCGCCGGATCTGGAAATTGGTGAGGCAGAGCCCAAGGAACCCATACCTTCCTGCGATCTTCAGGAGGATTACGACGCTGCCTACAAGCAGGCTTACAATCAGCTGTATGGTGAGAAAAAAGATAATGGCCTGCTGTGGGGCAAAAACTTTAAAGGCAAAGTACGTCCGCTGGATTCTATTTTTGAAGAAGAGAACAGAGTGGTCATCGAAGGGACCTTCGTCAAGAGTATAGATAAAGACGGAAAATTTACTTCTTTTGTTGAAAAAGAATTTCGTACGGGTAAAATTGCTCTGACTTTTAATATCAGCGATAATACTAACGGCATCTATGTCAAGCTGTTTTTTGGCGGCAAGGATGATAATAATGATGCCCGCAGCGAATGCAATCAGTTTAAAAATCTGCTGAAACCGGGAATGCGCCTGCGCATCATGGGAAATGTGGCACCGGACAGATTCATGTTTGATGAGATGGTGATGACGCCACAGGGAATTATGAAGATAGATGTACCTGAGCGCATGGATAACGCCGCGGAAAAACGCGTCGAACTGCATTGCCATACTAAGATGAGCAAAATGGACGGGCTGACGCCTATGGAAGATTTGGTTAAAAAGGCTGTCAAATGGGGTCATAAGGCGCTTGCTATTACTGATCATGGCGTGGTGCAGGCTTTTCCGTTTTGTTATGATGCGGCTGAAGGCAGCGACCTGAAACTGATTTTCGGCATGGAAGGCTATCTGATCGGTGATCATAAGCTGAAAGCAGGAGATTTAGACAGGGAGCCTACGGATACAATCAAAAAAAGCAGAGTGCCGAAAATACCCAGCTATCATATTATTATTCTGGCCAAAAACGAAACCGGGCTGCGTAATCTTTATAAACTGGTAACTATCAGTCATCTGCGTTATCTGCATAAGCGGCCGCTTCTGCCGCGGCAGGTTATTGAAGAGCATCGGGAAGGGCTTTTACTGGGGTCAGCCTGTGAAGCCGGCGAATTGTATCGCGCTTTGCTCAGCGGCGCCTCCGATGACGAGCTGGAGGAAATTGCTTCCTTTTACGATTATCTTGAGATTCAGCCGACAGGCAACAATATGTTCCTGGTACGTGAAAACCGCTGTACGGTTCAGGATATTGAAAATTACAATAAACGGATTTATGAATTAGGCAAAAAGCTTGGCAAACTGACTGTTGCAACTTGTGACGTGCATTTTCTCAATCCGGAAGATGAGCTTTTGCGTGCCATTTTGCAGGCTGGCCAAAACTATAAGGATGCGGAAGAACAGCCGCCGCTGTATTATCGGACTACGGAAGAAATGCTGGCTGAATTTGCCTATCTTGGCGAGGATGTGGCTTACGAGGTCTGCGTAACCAATACCAACAAAATTGCGGATATGATTGAAAAAATCAAGCCGGTGCCTGATCGTGACCAATTGTACTCGCCATTTATTCCGGGCGCGGAAAAAGCTATTAAAGAAATGTCCTATCAGCGAGCGCATGAATGGTATGGTGACGAACTGCCGCAAATTGTTGCCGACCGTTTAAAGCTGGAACTTGATTCAATTATTAATCATGGCTTCTCCGTATTGTATTACATTGCGCACAAGCTGGTAAAAAAATCCTTGGATGACGGTTATCTGGTTGGCTCCCGCGGCAGTGTAGGTTCATCTTTTGTTGCGACGATGATTGATATTACCGAGGTTAATCCGCTAAAACCCCATTATCGCTGTCCTCAATGCCGCCATAGTGAATTTTTCCTCAATGAGGAATATGCTTCCGGCTTTGATTTGCCGCCGAAGCAGTGCCCGCATTGCGGCACAGCCATGCTGCGTGACGGACACGATATACCATTTGCTGTTTTTATGGGTTTCCACGGCGATAAAGTACCTGATATCGATTTGAATTTCTCAGGTGATTATCAGCCGACAGCCCATAAATACACGGAAGAGCTTTTCGGCCGCGACAATGTCTGCCGTGCGGGAACGATTTCTACTATTGCGGTAAAAACGGCGCAGGGCTATGTGCGAAAATTTTATGAGTCAAGAAATCAGCATGTGCATCCTGCCCATGTTGCTGCCCTTGTAGAGGGATTTGCGGGCATCAAGCGCACAACGGGCCAGCATCCAGGCGGCATCATGGTTGTGCCGCGCAATATGGATATACATTATATTTCGCCAATGAATAGACCGGCTGATGAAAAAGATTCGGCAACGATAACTACCCACTTTGATTATCACAGCATTAATGACCGACTGGTTAAGCTTGATATTCTGGGTCATGATGATCCTACCGTTATTAAGATGCTGGAAGAACTTACCGCCATTGCGCCTAAGCAGATTCCTGTTGGCGATGAAGAAACTATGCGCCTTTTCCAGAATACTTCGTCGCTTGGGGTGACGCCGGAGCAGATTTTCAGTGATGTAGGTACTTTTGGCATTCCAGAGTGCGGCACCAACTTTGTTCGTACCATGATTAATGATGTTCAGCCAAAGAATTTCAGTGACGTGGTGCGCGTATCAGGATATTCCCATGGTACGGATGTATGGCTGAACAACGCTCAGGATCTGCTTAAGGAAGGCAAGCCCGTAGAAGAAACAATTTCTACCCGTGATGATGTTATGACCAGTTTGATTGCCAAGGGTGTGGAACCAAGCATGGCCTTTAAAATCATGGAACATGTGCGCAAAGGCAAAGCGGCCAAAAAAGGCCTGGAGCCGGCAATGCTGGAAGCCATGAAGGGTGCGGGAGTACCCGACTGGTATATTAAGTCCTGTGAAAAGGTTCAGTATCTTTTTCCGAAAGCGCATGCCGTTGCGTATGTATTGATGGCGTATCGCATTGCTTACTGTAAGGTACATTATCCACGGGAATTTTATGCGGCTTACTTTACCGTGCGTGCACCTGAATTTGATACGTCTTATATTGTTAAAGGCAAAGCTTTCATCAAAGATTTTTTGAAGAATGTTTATCATCAGGGTAATCAGGCTACTACTCAGGATAAAGTAGCGGCTACTTATCTGGAATTGGCTAATGAAATGCTGGAACGTGGGCTGGAATTTGACAAAATTGATATCTATGCCTCCGATCCGGTAAAATTCACTGTTACGGAAAAAGGTATTCGTCCGCCGCTGGCTGCTTTAAGCGGCGTAGGCGCCAGTGCAGCGTTAAGCATTGCCAAAGTCCGCGATCGCAAAAAGCCTTTTATTTCACAGGAAGATTTACGCATACGCGCGCAAATCAGCAAAACCGTTATTGAAAGATTGGCTGAAATGGGAGCACTTGATGATTTGCCGGAAAACAATCAAATAGACCTTTTTGGTTAATTACAAAGACTGAAATCATTTTATTTCAGTCTTTTTTCATTTTTGAAACTTATAATAAGTAAAAATAAATAGAAATAGAAAATCTTTTTTTGTTGCATAGTCAATGCAAATAGATTATACTAAGGAAAATTGAATTCAGGAGGAGATTCTATGTCCAAACATCAATTTACTGACATCCGAGTTGCCATTGAGCCGGATAATCCGTCGATTCAGCGTCTGGAGTTCAAATGTATTAAATGCGGCGCCTGTAAGACCGTCTGCACAAATGATATAGGTGTCTGCGGTACCTATGACCTGCGGTATACAAATGATGTACCGGTTTGCATTAACTGCGGTCAGTGCGCTAATGTTTGTCCTGTTGATTCCATAACGGAAAAATTTGAAATTTATCAGGTAGCAGCGGCTCTAAGAGATCCGGAGAAAATTGTGATTGTGACAACATCTCCTTCCGTACGTGTTGCTTTAGGTGAGGAATTTGGTCTGGCTGACGGCAGCTTCGTCGAAGGCAAGATGATCGCCTTACTGAAAAAACTGGGCGCTGATTATGTTTTAGATACTAATTTTGCTGCGGATTTGACCATTATGGAAGAAGCCAGTGAGTTGGCGCGCAGGCTGCAGGGAAAAGATAAAAAACTGCCTCAGTTTACCAGTTGCTGCCCAGCTTGGGTTAAGTTTATGGAAACATATTATCCCGATATGCTGGAACATTTATCCACGGCTAAAAGCCCCATTGGTATGCAGGGTCCGACTATTAAAACCTATTTTGCTAAGAAAATGGGTATTGCTCCGCATAAAATTGTCAATGTTGCTCTTACTCCCTGTACCGCGAAAAAATTTGAAATCCGCAGAGATGAAATGTGTGCTGCAGGGCGCTACCATGGTGATGAAGCCATGAGAGATATGGATTTTGTAATTACCACCAGAGAAGTGGCGATGCTGGCTAAAGATGAAAAAATTGATTTTGCTGCCTTAAGTGATGCCCAGTTTGATGATTTTATGGGATTGGGCAGTGGCGCCGGCATTATTTTCGGCAATACCGGCGGGGTTATGGAAGCAGCTTTGCGTACTGCCTATGCTTTTCTTACGGGTGACGATGTTCCTGAAAATTTGCTGCAGCTGCAGGCAGTACGGGGAATGCAGGGCATTCGTGAGGCTGAATTGGCAATAGCGGGCAGAAATCTGAAGGTGGCAGTGGTTTATGGCACAGCAAATGCACGCCGCTTACTGGAACAAATAAAAGCAGGTAAGCTGCAATATGATTTTATTGAAGTCATGACTTGTCCTGGTGGTTGTATTGGCGGCGGCGGCCAGCCTAAAGACCGGGAATACAAAGGCGATGCCCTGAGAGAAAAACGCATTCAGGGGCTGTATAAAAGAGATAGTGATGTGGCAGTCAGAAGCAGTTATCTGAATCCGCAGATTAAGAAGCTTTACGAAGAATTCTACGGGGAACCACTTAGCGAGCTGGCCGAAAATATGCTGCACACCATGTATCAGGATCGCAGCGGTGACCTGGGAGGGCACTATATTGCTCCTGAAGAGCCGGAGCAGCCTGCAGACAGCGGCAAAAAATATCGCTGCCGCATTTGCGGATATATCTATGAAGGACCGGAATTACCAAAAGACTATATCTGTCCCGTATGTAAGATGGGAAGAGAAATGTTTGTGGAAATTCAATAGCTATAAAAAAAGTACTGCTTGTCTAAGCAGTACTTTTACGATATATTTATTTAATGATAGTCAGATTGTACAGATTGGTATTTGCCGGCAGAGGCGTGATAGGAATTTTCTGAGCGCGTTTAAGAATAGTCATATAGCGCTTTTTAGGAGATACAGCTTCAATACTTTCCTTGGTTTTGGCCATCTGCATTAAAGAAAGGATTTTTCTGGTGAAGGACCATTTTTTATATTCTCCGCAATAAGTGTGACAGCCTAAGCAACGGTTTGGGCAATGGTAGCAGGTAGCTTCGGCGCTGTTCAAATATTTTTTGTTAGTGTTTAAAATATTTACAGTCACGATTAGGAGCCTCCTTATAAAATTATACTTATACATTTGATATGTATAAGCAAAAATCCTTTTTCAGCATGTAAAATCTGTTTAAAATATAAGCTCTTTTGTAAAATAAATGTTAAGTAATCATATTTACAGTACAGAAAATTTAGACAAATGCAGTTTATTAATTATCTACAGCAGGTGAAGGTATGAAGATTATTATTTCCCCGGCCAAGCAAATGCGCGTGGATGAAGACGCGGCAGGATACAGGCAGCCGTTGTTTTTAAAGCGCAGCAGAGATTTGTTAAAAGCACTGCGTGACTTGGATTATCCGGCTTTAAAGCAGTTATGGCAATGCAATGATAAATTGGCGCAGCAGAATTATGAACGGCTGCAGCAGATGGATTTGACGCGTAATTTGACGCCGGCTGTTTTAGCTTATGATGGCCTTCAATATACACATATGGGCCCGCGCGTATTTGATGAAGCTTCCTGGCAGTATGTTTGTGAAAATTTACGTATACTATCAGGCTTTTATGGCATTTTGCGTGCCGATGACGGTATTGTGCCGTACAGACTGGAAATGCAGGCAAAATTGGCATGCTGCGGTTTTAAAAATCTGTATGCTTTTTGGGGAAACAGTATTTGTAAGCAGCTTACAGCCGAAGATAAAGTGATTCTTAATCTTGCTTCTAAAGAGTACAGCAAGGTTATTGAACCATATCTGGAATCAGATGTGCTCTTTGTAAGCTGCGTGTTTGCGTTCGGCAATCAGGAAAAATATAAGGTAAAGGCTACGGAAGCCAAGATGGCGCGCGGGTTTATGGTGCGATGGTGTGCTGAGCGCCAGATAACCGATATTCAGCGTGTCAAGGAGTTTAACGGCTATGGGTATCGTTTCTGTGAAGAACTTTCTCATGATAGGGAATATGTTTTTCTCAAAGGAGAGAAGCAGTCTATATAGTAGTAAAGTCTTGCCATAGGCGCAGGATAATGTTATAATACTAACAGAATATATATTTATTATTTTGGAAGAGTGGGTTAAATACCCGCTCTTTCCGCTTATACAAGCAAAATTATACAATTTAATATGGTGGAGGTGATAAAGATGCAGGCGAAGGAAATCGAAGCATTAATTACAGAGCTTGTGCAGCCAATTTTAGAAAATACGGATATTACTCTGGTTGATGTGGAGTATGTACGTGAAAAAGATTGGTATCTGCGTATTTTTATCGATAAACCTGATGGCGTGGAAATTGATGACTGTCAGCTGGTAAGTGAAAAGCTTACTGCTGTACTGGATGAAAAGGACCCCATTAAGGACAAATACTTCCTGGAAGTTTCTTCACCTGGTATAGACCGTCCCTTGAAGAAAGATAAGGATTTTGAAGATGCTTATGGAACCAAGGTAGATATTACGTTCTATGCTCCGTGGGAAGATATGAAACAGCTGGTTGCCGTGCTGGTATCTCATGATGACGAATTTGTGGAAGTTAAGAAAATTATCAAAGGCAGAGAGTTTAAAAATCCTGTCAAAATTGAACGTAAACTGATTGCAAATATCAGACCGCATATTGATTTTTAAAATTTTTAGGAGGCGTATTAATTGAATGCAGATTTTATCTTAGCAATCCAAGAATTGGGCAAGGAGAAGGGAATTGAACCCGACCTTCTGTTCCAGGCTGTTGAAGAGGCTTTGGTAACTGCTTACAAGAAAAATTTTGGCTCTGTCCAAAATGTAAGAGTGGATATGAATAAGCTGAGCGGTGAAATTCATGTTTATGCTCAGCGTGAAGTTGTGGAAGGTGAAACAGCGGAAGCTAATGAAATTTCTCTGGCAGACGCTCATGAAATTGACAGCCGTTACGAAGTTGGCGATATTGTAGAAACAGAAGTGACGCCGAAAAACTTTGGCCGTATTGCAGCCCAAAATGCCAAACAGGTTGTGGTACAAAGAATTCGTGAAGCTGAACGCGGCATGGTTTATGAACGTTTTTCCAGCCGTGAAAATGATATTGTTACCGGTGTAATTCAGCGTATCGAAAATAAAAATGTTTATATTGATTTAGGCAAAGTAGAAGCAGTTTTGACTGCGACAGAGCAAATTCCCGGCGAAGTTTATCAGTACCATGACCGCATGAAAACATATATTGTTGAAGTAAAGCGTACCAGCAAAGGTCCGCAAATCATGGTATCCCGCACTCATCCGGGCTTGCTCAAAAGACTGTTTGAGCTTGAAGTACCGGAAATTCATGATGGCGTTGTAGAGATTAAATCCGTAGCGCGTGAACCGGGTATGCGTTCTAAGATTTCCGTTTATACTCAGGATGACAATATTGATCCTGTTGGCGCATGTGTGGGTCATAAAGGTATGCGCGTTCAGACAATTGTCAATGAGCTGCGCGGTGAAAAAATTGATATTGTTAAATACAGCGAAGACCCGGCACAGTATGTAGCCAATGCTTTAAGCCCGGCAAAAGTTGTCAGCACTCAGATTGATGAAAATGAAAAAATCTGTCGCGTTGTAGTACCTGATTATCAGCTGTCTCTGGCCATTGGCAAAGAAGGACAGAATGCACGTCTGGCGGCAAAGCTGACAGGCTGGAAAATAGATATTAAGAGTGAATCTCAGGCGGCTGCTGAAGCAGAGACGGAGCAGGCAGAAAATGATCAAGACTAAGAAGATTCCGCAGCGTAAATGTGTGGGCTGCAATGAGATGAAAGACAAAAAGTCTTTGCTGCGCATTGTACGTTCTCCTGAAGGCGAAATCAGTTTGGATTTGACCGGCAAGAAGAACGGGCGCGGCGCATATGTTTGCCCGGATAAGGCCTGCATTACCAAGGCAGTTAAGGAAAAACGCCTGGAACGTGCACTGGAAAAATCTATCAGCGAAGAGGTTTATCAGAAACTGCTGGAGGATTTTGAACATGGGCAGCAATAATATCGCCTTTGCTTTAGGTTTGGCTCAGAAGGCAGGCAAGCTTGCTTCCGGAGATGTAGCAGTACGTATTGCTCTAAAGTCCGGCAAAGCTAAATTATTGCTGGTAGCCAGTGATGCCGCACCTAATTCAAAAAAGGATATGTATTATCTGGCAGAAGCTGCCGGCATACCGATAGTGGAAGTCTTAAACCGTGATGAGCTGGGCGCAGCCATCGGTAAGGCCAAAAGAACGGCAGTAGCGGTTACTGACAGAAATTTTGTAAATATGATAAATAAAAAATGATTCCCGTAGAATCTGATTTGGAGGTGGATGAATGGGTAAGAAGAGAATATATGAAGTTGCCAAGGAATATGGCAAGTCCACTAATGAAGTGTTAGATCTTTTGAAGCACCATAATATTGAAAAAACCAATTTCAGTGCGGTAGATGATAACGATTTGGTTATTATCGATAAAGCATATAATAAAAAAGCAGCGGCACCTGCTAAAAAAGAACCGGTCAAGAAAGAAGCGGCGTTTAATAATCAAAAGCAGGCTAAAAAACCGGAGCAGTCAGCTGCTGTTAAAAATAACAATGCGCACCCTCAGAATGTACGCAGCAATGATAATACTGCGCAGCAGCGTGCTAATAATAACCGTGCTAATCAGCATCAGAACCGCAGCAATCAAGGCGTGCAAAATCAAAATCGCGGCGGCCAGAACAATAATCATGCTGACAACCGCAGAAATCAAGAAAATCATAATGTGAACCGTCAACAGCGTTTGAACAACAACGCTCCTAAAGGACAAATGAACAGAAATAATGATAATCGCAGCAGTCAGAATAATGGACAGCGCAGCAAAAATAATTTCAGCAGCAATACTGATAACAGAAATAACAAAAATAATAATTTCAGCAATAAGAACCGCAAGGAAAAACCGCAGATTAAAGGCAGCTATGCCACCAGAGAAAGCCGTCCTAACCGCAGCGCCGGTCATCAGATGAACCGCAAGCACAATGTTAACAAGGCTCCGAAGGTACAGCAGCCGGCAGTGGAAGTTCCAAAGCCGACTTATGTTGAAATCGGTGAAAGCATTAATGTTAAGGAATTTGCTTCTCTGATTAAACGTGAAGTAAATGAAGTTATCAAGGCATTATTCATGCTGGGCGTCATGGTTACTATTAATCAGGATATCGACTATGATACTGCGCAGCTGATTGGTGAGGAATTTGGCGTGGAAGTAGGACAAAAAGCTCCGGATGAAGATCCTACTGAAGTGCCGGAAGTAGAAGATGATCCGGCTAAACGTGTTCCGCGTCCACCAGTAATTACTGTTATGGGCCATGTTGACCATGGTAAAACCTCTCTGCTGGACGCTATTAGAAAAACTAATGTTACTGCCCGCGAAGCAGGCGGTATTACTCAGCATATCGGTGCTTATAAGGTAAATTATCAAGGCAAGCAGATTGTTTTCCTGGATACTCCCGGCCATGAAGCGTTTACCGCCATGCGTGCCCGCGGCGCTCAGGTAACTGACGTTGCCATTTTGGTAGTTGCTGCTGATGACGGTGTAATGCCGCAGACTATTGAAGCAATTAACCACGCTAAAGCGGCAAAAGTTCCCATTATCGTAGCCATTAATAAAATGGACAGACCTGGAGCCAATCCGGACCATGTAAAACAGCAGCTGGCAGAACATGAACTGATTCCTGAAGATTGGGGCGGTGATACCATTATGGTACCGGTATCTGCTCATCAGAAAACAGGCATCAGCGACCTTCTGGAAATGATTCTTCTGGTAGCGGAAATGCAGGAACTTAAAGCAAATCCGAATCTGCCTGCGCATGGTACTATTATTGAAGCTCAGCTGGATAAAGGCCGTGGACCGGTTGCCACCGTGCTTGTCCAAAAGGGCACCTTGCATGTAGGTGATACCATTATTGCCGGTACTGCCTATGGCAAAGTACGCGCCATGGTCAATGACCGCGGTGAAAAAGTTAAGAAGGCGCTGCCGTCTACCCCGGTAGAAGTTTTAGGCCTTAATGATGTGCCGCAGGCCGGCGATATTCTTGACTCTACTGATGAAAAAACAGCCCGCAGCGTTGCCGAAAAACGTATTGCCAAGAAACGTGAAGAAGAGATTCAGGTTAATTCTAAAGTTTCTCTTGATGACCTGTTCCAGCGCATTCAGGAAGGTGAGCTGAAAGAGCTGAATATCGTAGTTAAAGCAGATGTTCAGGGTACTATCGAAGCTCTGAAAGCATCTTTGCAGAAAATTAAAAATGATGAAGTTAAGGTTGTTGTTGTACATGCCGGCGTAGGCTCCATTACCGAATCCGACGTTATGCTGGCATCTGCCGCCAATGCTTTGATTATCGGCTTCAATGTACGTCCTGATGCTAATGCCCGTAAGGCTTCGGAAGCTGAAAAAGTTGACGTTCGTACTTATCGCGTAATTTATGACGCCTTAAACGATGTAGAAGCAGCTATTAAAGGTATGTTGGCACCGAAATTTAAAGAAGTTATTCAGGGCCGCGTAGAAGTTCGCCAGCTGATTACTATTTCCAAACTTCTGATTGCCGGCTGCTATGTACTTGAAGGCAAAGTTACCAACAGCTCCAAAGTCAGAGTTGTTCGTGACGGCATCGTCGTACATGAAGGTGAAATTGAATCCCTGCGCCGCTTTAAAGATGATGTTAAGGAAGTTGCACAAGGCTTTGAATGCGGTATTACCCTAGATAAATTCCGTGATCTCAAAGAAGGAGATATCTTTGAAATCTACGATATGGAAGAAGTTAAAGAAGAGTAGAGCCAAAGTAGGTGAATTATGGCAAGATTAAGAGTTGAAAAAGTACAGGAAGCTATTCAGCATGAAATCAGCAATATGCTGCTGCATGATGTTAAAGATCCGCGAATCCAGTTTGTTACCATTACCGGTGTAGAGCTGACCGATGATATGAGCATTGCCAAGGTTTATGTAAGTCTGTACGGACCGGATGAGAAACAGGAAGAAACCTGGAAAGCTTTGAATAAGGCTCTCGGATTTATGCGCAGCGAGATTGCCAAACGTATTCGTCTGCGCTTTGCGCCGTCTTTGATTTTGGTTAAAGACACTTCCATGGAATACAGCGCTCATATTCAGAGCATTCTGGATAAAATCAAACAAGAGGAAGGCAGTAAGGATGAGCAATAAAATAAGCCTTCGCGAAACAGGCAGCCTCTTGCTGGCAGCACAGAAAATTGTTCTGTGCTGTCATGTAAGTCCTGACGGAGATACGCTGGGATCAGCCTTGGGACTTATGCATCTTTTAAAACGTCTGGGAAAAGATGTTACAGTATTTGTTGATGATGAAATTGGCCGTGGTTTTCGTTTTTTGCCGGGCATTGAGTATTGCCTGCGTCCGGAGGAAGGCAGCGTAGTACAGGCAGATCTGCTGGCCGTTATTGATGCCAGTTCCTATGACCGCGTAGGTATTGTGAGCGAAGTTGTGCAGGCACCGGTTCTTTTGAACATTGATCACCATATTTCTAATACTGAATTTGCTGACTATCTGTATCTGGACACCAAAGCAGCCGCGACAGGAGAAATAATGTGTGATTTATTTGCCGAAATGCAATGGGAGCATGATGAGGCAACGGCTCTATGCCTGTATACGGCAATTTATACGGATTGCGGTTCGTTCAGATATTCCAATACTACTCGCAAAACTATGCAAAGAGCGGCTGTATTGTTAGATTATGGTGTGGAACCAAGTATTATTTCTGAAAATCTGGACATCAGAACACGAGAAACAGTAGAGCTTTTGAGCAAGGTACTGCCTTCCCTGACTTTTGCTTATGATAATAAGGTGGCCTATATTGCCATTCCCAATGAACTGTATGATAAGAATGTTGAAACGGACAGCTTTGTTTCTTATCCCCGTTATATAGAAGGCGTTGATATTGCCATCATGTTCAAGGCTGTAGAACCAGAGGTCACCAGAGTCAGCATGCGTTCCAGCCGCACTGATGTGGCCCAGATAGCTTTAAGCTTCGGCGGCGGCGGTCATCTGCGTGCTGCTGGCTGCACGATTTATGCTCCGTTGGAGGATGCGAAAAAGCAGCTGCTGGCAGCCATAGGAAAGGTCTTATAATGGACGGCATATTAAATGTTTTAAAACCGCCTGGAATGACCTCACACGATGTGGTGGCTTATTTAAGGCGTTTGCTGAAAACTAAAAAGGTTGGACACGGTGGAACTCTTGACCCGGATGCGGCAGGAGTTCTGCCTGTGTTTATAGGTACTGCCACCAGATTGCTGGAGTTTGCCGTGGCAGGGGATAAGCAGTATTTAGTAGAAATGACTTTGGGATGCCAAACTGATACTGGTGATGACAGCGGAGCGGTTATTAAACAAATGCCGGTACCGGTACTGGACAGCGAAAAAATAAGTGCTGTACTGCAGCAGTTTACCGGTCAGATCATGCAGACGCCGCCCATGTATTCGGCACTGAAAGTTGATGGCAGAAAATTATATGAACTGGCGCGCAAAGGTATTGAGGTAGAACGCAAGGCCAGGCCGATTCATATTTACCGGCTTGAGCTGCTGCATATGACGCCTGATGCTTTGACTTTGGCGGTAGATTGCTCTAAGGGTACCTATATCAGAGTGCTGGTGGAAGATATTGCTGAGGCTTTAGGTACGTGTGCAACCATGAGTTTTTTGCTGCGTACTAAGGTTGGAGGATTTTCCGCCGCTTTTGCACATACACTGCAGGAGATTGCCGAGGCGCCAGAAAGCTGTTTGGCTGATCCGTTGCAGGCAGTAAGCCAGCTGCCCAGGCTCATGCTGACGGGCAGACAGGCAGCGCGCATCACAAGCGGCGTCAGAACAACGGTAGCCGGTACGGAGGATGGGCGTTACGCACTTTTGGGACCGGCGCAGGAATTTTTGGGTATCGGCAGCTGCTGTGAAGAAAAAATACAGGTTGAAAAAGTTTTTTATCATTATCCGATGCAAGAGGAATGACACATGGAGATTATTACTTCTCTGAAAAAATTTCATAGTCTTGATGAACCCTGTGTTATTGCCCTGGGAACTTTTGACGGTCTGCACCGCGGTCATCAGGATGTAATCAAAGCGGCAGGAGCATATGCCGCTGAACATAACTGCCGGCTGGCTGTCTTTACCTTCAGCAATCATCCATTTTCTCTCATCAGGCCGGAGGCTGCGCCGCTATCTTTAATTGACAGCCGGGAAAAGTATGAGCTTTTGGCAGATCTGGGCGTAGATTTGTTGCTGGAAGTCCCGTTTGATAATACTTTGGCATCGCTTTCACCGGAAGATTTTTTGCGTCAGCTGCAGCGGCTTAATTTTCATTGTCTGGCAGTAGGAGAAAATTTTAATTTCGGTTATCATGGACAGGGTAATATTACTACTTTAAAACATTTTGCCGCAAAATTTAATTTTCATCTGATTGTACGCCCGTTGTTAAGTGAGCAGGGGCTTATTGTCAGCAGTACTGAAATTAGACAGCTGATAAGTTCCGGAAATATTGAGCTGGCCAATAAGATGCTGGGGCGCTATTACACGCTGTCGGGTGCAGTAGTACAGGGAAATCAGCGAGGCAGATTGTTGAATTTTCCTACGGCGAATATTATACCGGCAAATTCTCATGCCGCAGTACCGCATGCAGGCGTATATGCCGTAAAAGCCAGATTGGCTGATAAAGTTTATGCAGGTATGGCCAATATCGGAATTAATCCGACTTTTGGCGATGTGTCAGAAGTACGTCTGGAAACACATATTTTTGACTTTGACCGGAATATTTACGGCTGTCATCTTACTGTAGAATTTCATAAATTCATTCGAAATGAATGTAAATTTGCTTCTGCAAAAGCCTTGCAGAAGCAATTATTGGCTGATCAGGCCAAATGCAAAAGTTTTTTTGCCGCTGCTGAAGGTAAATAGTGTAAAAAAACTAACATATACTTGCACTTTGAGTAATAGATATGGTATACTGTTATAGTATTTGAACCAAAGCTTGGGAGTGCGCAACTCCGACGGCTGCTATGCTTTGGGAATTGTAAATTTAGGAGGAATTATTAATGTTAACCAGCGAAGCAAAACAATCCATTATTCTTGACAACGCTCGTCATGAAGGCGACACCGGATCTCCGGAAGTACAAATTGCAGTTCTTACTGAACGCATTAAATATTTGACCGAACATCTGAAAGAACATAAAAAAGACCATCATTCCCGCCGTGGCCTGCTGAAAATGGTAGGTAAACGCCGTGGCCTGCTGAACTATCTGATGGAAAAAGATATTGAACGTTATCGTGCAATTATCGCTAAATTAGGTATCCGCAAATAAGATATCTTTAAGGCTTGCCGTATTAGGCAGGCCTTTTTTCTTTTGCTGGCTTGTAAACCTTTTTAAGGCACGTTATAATAAAAATAACATAAGATTATTATTTTTTGTTAAAGAAAGGATGTTGAGAATGAAAAAACTTATTCTTTTATTGAGCCTGTTGGGTTCCCTGCTGATTAGTTCAGCAGCTATGGCAGCAGGTGTGGCAAGTGATTTTTCTAAAGAAGAAGCGGCTGCTAATCTTTTTATTAAAAGTTTGAATGACACAACAGTAACTTATGAAAGCGTTGCGGGTAATTTCACTCCGGCATTAAAAGAAAATTTAACGGCAGAAAAATATGCCTCCATGCTGCAGCAGGTGAAGGAAAAATTCGGTAATAATAAAGAAGCAAAATTTGCGGTACTGCAAAGATTTGATAAGGCTGACCGCGTAATTTATATTGGTTCTTTCAGCAAGGAAAATCTGGCGCAGCTGGTTTTCGTTTTTGATACCACCGGCAGAAAACCCCTGATGTCTGATTTTGCTTTAATTCCTGTGAAGGCCGAAAATAAGGATGAAGCTAAAAAATAACACATGGTTTTAGGATCCGCACATTAGTGCGGGTTTTCTTTTTTGATGATAATGAAAGCAAATAGTTTACGCTGATAAATAAATATGATACAATATATTCAACATGAAATTTTAGTTTTGGTGTTGTTTTATGCGAAAAGAATTTATTATTAAACATTTACCGACGGCTTTTTGTCATGCTGCAAGTATCATTAGATTAGCAAATGAAAATTTATTTTGCTGCTGGTTTGGCGGACAAAGAGAGGGGACTCAAGATGTAGCCATCTGGTACAGCCGCAATAATGCTCATGGCTGGACTGAGCCTGTACAGGCTGCTGATGGGCCGGAGGCTAACTGGAATCCGGTTTTATTCGCCGCAGGTGAAGATTTGCTGCTGTTTTATAAAGAGGGACAGCAAATTGCTGACTGGCGAACATATTTGCGCCGGTGGCTGCCGGAAGACTCCTGCTGGAGTAAGCCGGAAGAACTTGTGCCGGGTGACTGCAGTGGCGGCAGGGGACCGGTGCGCAATAAGCCTGTTTTATTAAGCAGCGGGCGTATTATTGCCGGTGGTTCTACGGAGCGCGGCTTGTGGAAGGCCTTTGCTGATTACAGCGACGATAATGGACGAACATGGCATAAGGCGGAACCAGTTGCTATTGAAGGCCTGCAGTACAGACGGGGAGAAAAAACTGCTGAGAGTACAATTGCTGTCAGTGAGCAGTCATTTTATGGACGCGGCGTTATTCAGCCATCGCTTTGGGAAAGCGCTGCGGGCAAGGTACATATGCTTTTACGCAGCAGTGAAGGCAGAATTTATCGCAGTGATTCTTCTGACTATGGCTGCAAATGGTCGGAGGCTTATCCTACAGAAATGCCTAATAATAACAGCGGTCTTGATTTGGTAAAGGCGCCGTTTGATGATTGCTTGTATCTGGTCTGCAATCCTGTAGCGTCTAACTGGGGTATGCGTTCGCCGCTGAGTTTATTTAAATCTGCTGATAATGGTGTAAGCTGGAAAAAAGTTCTTGATTTGGAAACTGCGCCAGGTGAATTTTCCTATCCTGCGATTATTGCGGATAAGGAAGGTCTTGATATCGCCTATACCTGGCAGCGTAAAAATATTGTCCATTGCCGGTTAAATGCAAAAGAATTAGAAAACGGGCAGTAATAAAAATTTTATAGAGGAGTGGTATGTATAATGAAAAAAATTTTATTTATGGCTGTATCACTGCTGATCATGGCACTGATGATTGCCGGCTGCGGTGACAGCAAGAAAGCTGCTTATCCAGCTGACGGAGATATTACGGTTATTATTCCCAAGGCTCCGGGCGGCGGTACTGATGTATCTGCCAGAGGTCTGGTGCAAATGATGCAAAAAGAACTGCCGGGAAGTAAATTTGTTCCGGTAAATAAGCCTGATGGCGGCGGTGTAACAGGTATGGTAGAGCTGGCTAACGCAAAACCTGATGGTCATACTATTGGTATGGTAACCGTTGAGCTGGCAATGTTCCCGCATCAAGGTAAATGCAAAAATACCTATAAGGATTATGCTTCCATTTGTGCACCCATTGCCGCGCCGGCTGCTTTGATTGTACCCAAGGAAGCTCCTTATAATTCTCTTGACGAATTTGTTGCTTATGCCAAGGCCAATCCCGGCAAGGTAAAAATGGGTAACTCCGGTATTGGTGCAATTTGGCATATTGCAGCTTTGTCATTTGAAGATGAATTCAGTGTGCAGGTTAAACATGTACCTTATCCTAAAGGATCTGCGGATATTGCCGCAGCCCTTGCAGGCAAGCATATTGATGCTACTTTGGCTGATCCTTCCGTATTCAAAAGTCAGGTTGATGCAGGCAATCTGAAGATTTTGGCTATCATGTCTGATACACGTTCTCAGATTTATCCTGATGTTCCTACATTTAAAGAACTTGGTCATAATATGACAATCCGTGCGTGGGCCGCATTGGTTGCGCCTAAAGATACGCCTAAAGAAAAGCTTGACGTTCTGCGCGCCGCTGCCAAAAAGGTATGTGAATCTCAGGAGTTTAAAGAATATTTCATAAAACAAGGTATTGATCCTACTGTGATTATCGGCGAGGACTGCGATAAGATGATGCAGGAAGATCACGAAATGTATCGCAAATATCTGCAGATTTCTCAATAAGTAAATAAATAGCTATCTAATAAATAAAAAGCAGAAGAGGCAATAATTATTTGTCTTTTCTGCTTTTTTTGTAAATTTTTGTAAAGTTCAAGGAAAATTTTTTTGATAGATTGGCATAAATTTTTAAAGATGCTATAATGTTAAAATATGGCATAATTGTGAACAAATATACTGACGGGGGTAGTTATGGATATATTCTTTATAGCGGCAGCCTGTTATGGCATTGGTATTTTGACAGTATTTTTACCGCATCAATGGCAGAAGGCTGCTCATTATCTCTCTAATCTGGCAGCGGCAGCGGCAAGCATAGCAATTTTTTATGGGGCGGCAATGTTCTTATGGAATAATGCGCTGGTCAGCAGTAGTGTCTGGGGACCATATTCACTAAGCTGTGATAAATGGAGTGCAGTTTTTTTACTGCTTACCGGCTGCGGAGGAGCGATTACCAGTATTTATGCTTTGGGATATGCTAAAAGTTATCTTGGCAGCAGACTGCGCTTATTGGGCGGCTTATGGAATTTGTTTCTGGCCTCCATGGTGTATGTACTGTTGGCTGCGGATGCTTTCAGCTTTCTGCTTTTTTGGGAAATTATGGCTGTTGCTTCTTTTTTGCTGGTAAATCACGAGGCGGAAAAACGTACGGCCTGGAATGCGGCTTACCAGTACCTGGTGATGACTCATATTGGCACGGCAGCTATTATGATCGCCTTTTTGCTTACGGGAACTCACAGCGCTTCCTTTTCTTTTGCAGATATGAGCAGAAATAATTTAGACAGCAGCTTAAGCAATGCAGTATTTATCGCTGCTTTTTTGGGATTTGCTTTAAAAGCAGGTCTTGTGCCGCTGCATGTATGGCTGCCTAAGGCGCATCCGGCTGCGCCAAGCCATGTATCCGCCTTAATGAGCGGTGTAATGCTGAAAATAGCAGTATATGGCTTTGGCAGATTTATTTTCTCCTTTTTAACACAGTGGCAGTACTGGTGGTGTATTCTGGTGCTTTTGGCCGGAGTTGTCTCTGCTTTTCTGGGCGTATTGTATGCTCAGATGGAAACAGATATTAAACGTATTCTGGCATATTCGTCAGTAGAAAATATGGGAATTATTTTTGCGGCGTTTGGCTGTGGTATGCTAATGCAGCATCTTGCCGGTCCTGAATGGGCGGCAGTAGGCTTTCTGGCTGCCCTGCTGCATTGTTTAAATCATTCCGTTATAAAAATCCTGATGTTTATGAGTGCCGGCAGTATTATGCATGCGGCAGGCAGCAAAAATTTGGAGCTTTTCGGCGGCTTGCTGCGCAAAATGCCTTATACAGGTCTTTTCTGCTTCGTAGGCTGCATGGGTTTGGCCGCTTTACCTTTTACTAATGGGTTTTTAGGTGAATGGTTTACTCTGCAGAGCTTAATAACTTTGACGCTGCATTGTCCCGGACAGGATGTAAGATTATGGGCAGCGGCTGCTTTTGTTTTCTTAGGTTTTACCGGCGCCATGGCTTTAGGCTGTTTCGTGCGTTTTTTTGGCATTGCCTTTTTAGGCCGGCCGCGCAGCATACAGGCAGAGAATGCGCATGAAGCTGATAAATTTATGCTTTTGGCTATGGGGGTAAGCAGTATATTGGTTTTTGCGCTGGGATTATATCCAGTGGGTGCGATTAATATGCTGCAGCAGGTACTGGGATTTTGCCACCCCTTATATTCGCTGGGCATAATGAACTTTATGGCCTCAGAGCAAAATCTGTTGACAGCATATACTTCCGTACTTTTGTTAATTGCGGTTTTACTGGCGCTTATGTGGCTTATGCTGCGCCTGACATCCAAGCATGTAATTGTACGCAGTGATGTTACCTGGAATTGCGGTACGGCGCCGACTGTCAGACAGCAGTATTCGGCTACCGGCTTTTCCAAACCGCTGCGCCGGGCGTTTGATTATTTGTTGAAGCCCAAACGGCAGGTATCCTATGTACGTAAAGACCATCCTTATTTTGGCCGTCTATTATCGTATAAGCTGGAAATTCCGGATATGATAACGGAAAAGCTTTATTTGCCGCTTCAGAAATATTTTGTTGTGTCATCAGCTTTTCTGCGTCGTTTGCAGCAGGGCAGCGTAAGATTGTATGTAAGCTACGTAATGGCTGCCATGATAGCGGTATTGATATGGGGGGCAGTATATAAATGATATTTGGCTTTGTTGATTTTGGCTATGCGTTGCTGCAGGCCGTATTACTGCTGTTTGCGGCGCCGTTGGTTGCCGGCATCATTAAAAAATTAAAGGCTCTTATGCAGAACCGTATTGGGGCCAGTATCTGGCAGGAATATGTGGACTTGTATAAATGGTGGCGCAAGCCGACCATGGTTACACCTTATACCAGCTGCCTGTTTACGGCGGCACCATGCGTATACTTTGTTTCTTCGCTGGTTGCTGCCTGCATGCTGCCGAATTTTTTGCAGGGAAATATTTCACTAGGGAATGTTTTTGTCTTCGTCTACGTGCTGGCTTTAGGCCGTTTTTTCATGACCGTGGCTTCGGTTGATGCGGCTACTGCTTTTGGCGGAATGGGTGGCAGCAGAGAAGTATATGTGGCAGCTTTTGTGGAGCCGGTGATCATGCTGGCAATTTTGTCTAACGTATTGCATACGGGAAGTACCTTTTTAGGCGGCATGACGTTAAATAACGCAACGGTTAATCTTACGGTTGCCGGTGTATTGACCGCTATTGCTTTTTTTCTGGTGCTGCTGGCTGAAAACAGCCGTATTCCCGTAGATAATCCTGACACGCATCTGGAGCTTACCATGATCCATGAATGCATGACCTTAGAGTATTCCGGCAGGCTGCTGGCACTGATTCATTGGGGCAGTCAGCTGAAACTTCTGGTATTTTTACTGCTGTTTTCTCTGTTATATCTGCCGGTGGATGTGCCGGTACTATTTAAAGTATTGTTTTCTGCAGCTGCAGTTGCAGTAATGGAAACCTTGAATAATAAAATGCGTTTGTTTAAAGTACGTGTGTATTTGGCGGCGGCTGGCATAATGCTGCTGCTGGCCATTGCCGCACAGTAAGGAGGCTGCCGTGGAATTTCTTGTTGTAACACTGATGTTTATAGTTTTTCTGCAGACACGCATTATGGATTTAAAGCGCGGCATTTTCTGTCTCAGTATTCAATCGGCGTTGATTGCGGCAGCATGTCTGGTTGTGGGGATGAGTCATGGAGGCGGCCTGCATGCTTTTTTACCAGGTGTGTTGACCATAGCAGTTAAGGTGCTTTTTATTCCTTATGCTATTTTGAAAGTTGTTCGTCAGCTGAGCGATGAAAAAGAAATTGCCAGCGACATTAATGTTAATTATTCAACGGCAGCAGCAGCCTGCTTTTTGGCGCTCAGTTATGTAGTTTTAGACAGCTTGCTGCCCAATGCGCAGGGACGCGATATCATTGCTTCTTCCATGTTTATGATTATGACGGGTCTGACATTGATTGTTATGCGCAGCCGCGCCATTATGCAAATGATTGGTCTGATTACCATGGAAAACGGTATTTATCTTTTAGGACTGGTAATGACTGAAGGTTTGCCGCTGATTATTGAGTTAGGTATTTTTCTGGATGTTCTGATTGCCGTTGTAATACTGGTTATCCTCACTTCACGTCTGCGTCTTTCTTTTAAGACAACTGATACCAATGTGCTGAGAAAGCTGAAAGGATGAAGATATGCTGCAGATAATTTATAGTATCTTATGTTTGCCGCCTTTATGCGCTCTTTTAGCTCTCAGCGGTCGTTTTGATAATAATACTTTGCACTGGCTGCATCGCATTACGGCAACGGCGGTAGGAGTGTTGGCAGCATTGCTGCTGTATAAATTCGATCCGGCGCAGCCTTTTGGCAGTGAATATTTTTATCTTGATGCCTTAAATTGCTGGGTGCTGATTATTATTACCACCCTGTATTTGGCCGCTTCGTGGACTGCACGTTCTTATTTGGTACGTGAGGAAAAAAGCGGTGTGCTGAAAAATGAACAGCTGCAGACAGGACGTTATTTTGCCTTAATGCAGATGTTTGTCTGGACCATGTTTATCGTCCTATTGGTAAATAATTTAGGCTTAATGTGGGTTGCAATTGAGGCAACAACACTGATTTCGGCACTGCTGATTTCCTTTAAATTTACTCGTTCCGCTTTGGAAGCTACCTGGAAATATATTATGGTGTGCACAGTTGGCATCTGTCTGGCGCTTTTAGGCACTTTGATTCTTTATTATGCTCAAATTGATGTTCTTGGCAGTGCAAAACCCCTGAGCTGGTTATATTTATATGAACATGCGGCTGTTCTTGACCCTTCTTTAACCAGAATGGCTCTGCTGTTTATTTTGATTGGTTATGGTACTAAGGTTGGCATGGCTCCCATGCATACCTGGCTGCCAGATGCTTATGCTGAAGCTCCTTCTTTGACCAGCGGTATGCTCTCCGGCGCTCTATGCAGCTGCGCGTTGTACGTGCTTTTGCGGAATCTGGTAATTTTACTGCCTACCGCCGGTGTGGAAATGATGAGCAGCATGCTGCTATTTTTTGCGGTATTGACTGTAGCTGTTGCAGTGCCTTTTGTGGTGGTACAAAGAGATGTAAAAAGAATTTTGGCTTATTCATCAATGGAAAATATTGGTATTATGGTGGCCGGCGTAGGTGTTTTTACGGCTTTTTCCTTAAAGGCTGTAATGCTACATATGTATAGCCACGCTATGATTAAATTTGTATTGTTTTATATTGCCGGCACAATCATTCAGGAATATCAGACCAGAAATCTGATGCGCATACACGGGATGATTAAAGCGGTTCCACATACGGCTACATTATGGCTGATCAGCATGCTTGGCATTTTGGGGTTGCCGCCTATGGGCCTGTTTTTCAGTAAATTTTATATTTTGACGGCATTATTTAAGGAAGATCATTGGCTGGCAGGCAGCCTGCTGATTGTTCTGCTGGCAGGAGTACTGATTGGTATCTTATATCACGGCATGCGGATGCTGTGTGATAATGCCAAACGTACACCGTTAGGCGATTTGCTGGATATTTTGGATACGCCGATACTGGCGCTGCTGCTTATTTTAACCTGCTTTATAGGTGCAGGCTTTGAAAATATTCCTTGGCTTAATAATCTTTTGAATCATGCGGTACTGATAATGGGAAGGTGAGAAAATGCTGAAAGTACAGCCGGAAAACTTGCGCGGCGCTGCCAATATTTTCAGTGCTGCCGGTAAAAATCCTCTGGCAGCCATGTTCGGGGCAGATGAAAGCCTGCATGGAGGCGGATTGGCAATTTATTGCCTTTTTTACAATATTGAAAAAAGAGATATGGATATTTTAAAAGCTGAATTTGCGGTAGAGGGAGATTTATCCTATCCTTCTTTGACAGCCATTTTGCCGGCAGCAGCATGGTATGAACGGGAACTGCACGATATGTTCGGTTTTCAGCCTCAGGGACATCCGGATTTGCGCCCGCTTGTACTGCATGAATCTTTTCCTGAAGATTTTCATCCGCTGCTGAAAAAATATCCTGTGGATTACAAGGTGCGCGGCAGTAAGAAATATGAAATTCTCACATCCAGCGGCGAAGGATTATTTGAAGTGCCGGTAGGTCCGATACACGCGGGAATTATTGAGCCCGGTCATTTTCGTTTTAGTCAGGCCGGAGAAGCCATGCTGCAGTTAGATGCCAAATTATTTTTTACGCATCGCGGGATTGAAAAAGCTGTTGAAGGGAAAACTCCCTGGCAGGCATTACCCATTGTGGAACGCATTTGCGGCGCCTGCAGCGTTGCTAATACTTTAAGCTTCTGTCAGGCAGTGGAAAAGCTTTCTGAAGAGCATGTTTCCTTGCGTGCCTGGCTGATTCGTACATTAGCTGCCGAAATGGAACGTTTGTATAATCATGTGGGAGATACGGGCAATATTTGTGCCGGTGTAGGTTTTTCGCCGATTATCAGCATGGGCAGCAGATTAAAAGAATATTTGCTGCAGTTAAATGAATTGCTGTCCGGCAGCAGATTTCTTCGCGGACTAATTGTGCCGGGCGGAGTAAACTACGATGTGGATGAACAATGTCTGGAAGAAATTTCTGAAGTACTAAATGATGTGGAAAAAGAGTATCAAGATATTGTTCATATTATGTGGGAGCAGAATAATTTTATTAACAGAATACGTACCACAGGCATCATCCGCGAGAATACAGCTTTTGAGCTGGCTATGGTAGGCGTAGGGGCCAGGGCCAGCGGCAGTATGCGCGACAGCAGGAAAGATATGGGCTATGGTATTTATGATGAACTTGATTTTCAGGTCATTACAGAAACTGCCGGTGATGTGGAAGCTCGCATCAAAGTACGTATTGGTGAGGTTTATCAAAGCATCGGCCTGATACGTCAGCTAATTGAAAGATTACGACAGGTCAAAGCCGGTAAATTAAAAACCGACTTAGGCAAACTGCGCACGCTGGAAGGCAGCTGGGGCATCAGCGAATCGGCCAGAGGAGATAATCTGCACTGGCTCATGCTGGATGAAGAGGGGAAAATTGACCGGCTATTCGTGCGCTCTGCTTCTTACCCTAACTGGCCGGCTCTGACACTGGCCGTACAGGGAGATATCATTCCTGATTTTCCCCTGATCAATAAAAGCTTTGAACTCTGCTATGCATGCTTGGATCGATAGGAGATAGATTATGCTGAAAATGATACAGACGATTCTTGCTAAAAGAATCACAACAGAAAATATTTCTTTCAGCGGGCATAAAAGAATGCGAGGAAAACTGCAATGCACAGGCAATTGTGATGCCTGTGGTCAGTGTGCTGAGATATGCCCCGTACAGGCAATCACCATCAAAGACGGCAGACCTGATATCGATTACAAAAAATGTATTTTTTGCGGCCGCTGTGTAGAAGGGTGCCTGCAGGGAGTTTTGCAGCATAGTAATAAGGACGTGCTTGGCAGTATTCTTACGGAAGCCCAAACTGCAATCAGCGATAAAATAACGGCTAAATTAGGGCGTTCCCTGCATGTTCGTCATCTTGATGCAGGCAGCTGCAATGCCTGTGATTTTGAAATGGGGGCTATGAGCAATCCTATTTATGATTTGCATCGTTTTGGTATTGCTTTTGTGGCTTCACCAAGACATGCTGATATGCTGATGGTAACCGGTACGGTAACACGCAATCTGGAACAGGCCTTGCGAATGACTTACGAGGCCATGCCTGAACCAAAACTGGTTATGGCCTGCGGCGCCTGTGCCTGCGGCGGTGAAACCTATGGCAGCACTTATGCCATTTGCGGCAGCGCAGCGGATATTTTGCCGGTAGATATTGCCGTATCAGGTTGTCCGCCACGGCCTGGTGCCATGATTGCAGCTTTATGTGCGGCAGCTGATTTATTGAATAAACGGCTGTAATTAATGAAAATTTATAAAAAAGTTGTAACAAACGCTGATGAGTGTTAATATATCAATATACTTTATTTGAGGAGCTGGAGAAAATGATTACTTACAGAGCTGCTAAATTCAGTGATGTTGAAAATATACATAAATTGTTAAATGATTATGCACGTGAAGGATTAATGCTGCCGCGCTCACGCAACAGTATTTATGAAAATTTGCGTGATTATATCGTAGCCGTTGAAAATAATCGTCTTATTGGCTGTGGCGCATTGCATTTTGTTTGGGATAAACTGGCAGAAATTCGTTCATTAGCCGTACATCCGGATTTAAAATGTTCCGGCATTGGCCGACGCATAGTGGCGCTGCTGGAGCAGGAAGGCATTGAACGGGGAGTTAAGATGTTTTTTACTCTTACTTACCAGCCCGGTTTTTTTTCTAAATGCGACTACATTGAAACTGCTAAAGAAAAATTGCCGCAAAAGGTATGGAAAGAATGTGTTTACTGCCCTCAATATCCGTATTGCAACGAAATTGCTTTTGTCAAAACTACGGTTGATTATCAGCCCGGCGATATTATGTTTTAAAAAATTTACAAAATGTCTTGACAGATTTATTTGATGATAGTATAATTATCAATGTTCCGAGTTAAACGGAATAACTTGCCGAAGTGGCGGAATTGGCAGACGCACTTGACTCAAAATCAAGCGTAGTAGCCCTACGTGCCGGTTCGAGTCCGGCCTTCGGCACCAGACAAACCTAAAACTCTCTCTGTGGTTATCTGCAGAGAGATTTTTTTATTTTCTACAATAACCTTATCAACAAATAAATTTATCAGTGCTTTACGGCTTTCTACATCTTTTTTGATTGTGATATGCTCATACAGAGCTGCAAGAGTATCAGAAATTTCTTTTTCAGTTATCTGCGGAATATTTTTCATGTTCTGTAGCTGAGATATTTTTTCTGTAACGGCTCTGATATCCGTTTTTAATTTATTTATTCTGGCAAGTACAAATTCATCTGCATCGCCATTTTCTACCAGCGTATATAAATTATTCAGTCTGCGTTCCAGCATGGCCTTATCAGAAGCAAGAGAGGTATTTTCTTTTGGTATGTTCTGTACATACTTATTATATTCTTTAGTTAAAAGCTCAGAGATATTTTTCCTCGCAACGGGGGAGAATATCTCTTTTTTTATTACCTCTAAAACCCATTTCTCAAGGCTGTCACGATTAAGACGTGCCTGAGGGCAATGTTCTGCTGCTACACGCTCTTTTTTTGAGCAGTCATAGTAAACGTATTCGTGATTTCTGCTCATTGTTCTGTGGCCGTTCATCGCGCTGCCACAGCAGCCGCAAAATACTTTTCCGGATAACAGATATACAGCCTTAGCTGCATAGCTGGCGGTACGCCTTTTATTTAATGCACGTTTTTTCTGTGCTGCAGCAAAGTCGCTTTTGCTGATAATTGCCGGAATAGCATCCTCAATCCTGATAAAGTCATCAGCAGGGGAGTCAACATGCATGTTACGCGGCCTGTTTTCCTTCCTGTTGGTTTTATTAAACGTATAGGTGCCAGTATACTTCTCGTTGCCTAAAATGTCGTACAGGCTGTTTTTGCCGAAATTTCTGCCTTCACGAGTACGGAAGCCTTTAGATGATAAAGCATGCGCTATAGCTCCATAACCATGACCGGCAAGATACATGGAAAATATGAGTTTTACGGCTTCGGCTTCTGTCGGCTCAATTACGTAGCGCTTATCTACAATCTTATATCCTAATGGCGGTTTGCCGCCGTTAAACTGTGCTTTGTAGGCGTTCTCGTTCAGGCCCTTTTTGGTTTCTTTGGCAAGGTTGCGGCTGTAATAGGCTGCAAAGCCTACGAGCATGCTTTCCATCATCTGGCCTTCCGGAGAAAAATCTATATTCTGGGCAGCGTATTCGTAGCCGATGCCGAGGGTGGAGAGGGTATGCTTAAAGGTATAGTAGTTAAACTCATTACGAGCGTTGCGATCTATCTTATGAAAGATAATGACATCAAATTTGTGGGCGATAGCGTCTGCCAGCATCTGATTATAGGCATCACGTTTTAAAACGTCACGGGCGCTTTTAGCTTCATCCACGTAGATGTTGGTAACTACATACAGCTTCTTTCTGCAGTATTCCTTGCAGGCACGTACCTGCGCTTCAATAGATTCTTCACGCTGCATATCAGAAGAGAAGCGTGCATAAATGACAGCTCTTTTAATTTCGGACATAAAAATACCAGCCTTTCTAATTTTGAGTATATGAAATTAATGTATAGATAAGGATATAGTTAGAAAAATTTGTTATTATATTGGTGTTTGTTAGCAACAAAATAATTAATTTACTTATTATAAAAAAAATGATATTATATTCAGGGTATTATCTATGTTAATATTCTATTGAACTTGAAGAGGAATGTTATAAAAATGGAGAAGTTTGTTTGCAAAAATATACAATTTAATTTGATTTATGAGCCTATTGAAAATATTAGGGAGAATTCTGGTCTGTTTGAAACTAAATTTGAGCAAGAATTTCCTTCAAAGTTAAATATTTTACCTGATTTTGGAGATGGGGCGCCTTTAGATATTCCGAAAATAACTGGAAATACTGAAGAATATGGTCTTAATGTATCAAAAGTAAATTCTAGCATAAGTCGGAAAGTAAAAAGTGATGTTTGTCCTAAAGTTGCGTTAGAAGAATTTAAGATAGTAATTGATAAATTATATGAAATTGTCAATGAAGTATCACAAAATAAAATATTGTTCTGTGGAATTACATTAGATTTAGACTACAGTTTAGCTGATGGTATAAATGCAACAGAGTTTATTACGAATAAGTATTTAAATAAGAACAATATAAGAAATTTATATGATGTTGCAACAAAATTTACTTATGTAAAAGATGACAAGTATTATGTAAATTACTTTTTCAGTAATTTTAGAAAGAATAAAGATGTTTCAGATGTTATCAGTATTCAGATAGATATCAATGATAAATTTAGATTCAATTCTGCTGGTGGTAATAAATCGTATTCAGATTGTAAAATTTCTGAGACACTATACGATATGGCATT
>URXU01000011.1 GCA_900552005.1 uncultured Phascolarctobacterium sp.
AGCCCTGCGGCAAGGGTTCATAGCCATGCTGATATTTAGGCTGGCCGGTGGCCGCCAAAGTCATCATGGTGCGGCCATGGAAAGAATGTACGGCAGTGATAATACGATACTTGCCGTCAGCTTTCAATTTACCGTATTTGCGCGCCAGTTTTAACGCGCCTTCATTGGCTTCAGCACCGCTGTTAGCCAAAAATACTCTGTCAAAGCCGCTTACTTCGGCAATAATTTTCACAGCCTTGGCCTGGATTTCCGTATAGTAAAGATTGGAGCAATGCATAAGCTTGCCGGCCTGAGCAGCAATAGCATTTACCAGAGCGGGATGAGCATGACCCAAAGCATTTACGGCAATGCCTGCCAGAAAATCAATATATTCGTTGCCTTCGGTATCGTAAAGACGGCAGCCCTTGCCATGATCCAATACCAGAGGATATCTGCCAAAAACCGGCAGATAATATTTTTCTGTTTCGTCTATAATTGTTTTAATATCCATTAGTTTAACAGCCCCTTAACTTTAAAATAATATTCTATGATTATAATTCTTTAACTACTTCGGTACCTACACCTTTATCACTGAAGATTTCCATCAAAATAGTATGTTCAGCACGTCCATCAATGATGTGGGTCTTCTTTGCGCCGCCGGACAATGCGGTAATGCAGGCACGTACTTTAGGAATCATGCCGCCGTCAATATTGCCGCGGATAATCAGTTCCTGTGCCTTTTCAAAAGTCAGCGTAGAGATAAAGCTGTTTTCATCACGGTAATCAGAATAGATACCTTTAACATCGGTCAGCACCAGCAGTTTTTCAGCTTTGAGAGCACCGGCAATTTCACCGGCAACACTGTCAGCATTAATATTATAGGTTTCGCCGGCAGAACCTACACCGGTAGGTGCAATAACGGGAATAAAGCCGTTATCCAGCAATACCTGGATCAATTCAGTATTTACATGTTCAACATTGCCTACATAACCGATATCTACCAGATTAACTTCGCCGTTTTCATAAACATCGGCCAGATGTTTTTTAGCACGAATCAAATTAGCATCCTTACCATTTAAACCTACAGCCTTGCCGCCCAAAGTATTCAGACGGGAAACCAGATCGGTGTTGATTTTGCCAACCAGAGCCATTTCGGCAATGCCTACGGATTCAGCATCAGTTACGCGCAGACCGCTGATAAATTCACTTTTTTTGCCGGCCTGCATCAGCATGGCAGTAATTTCCGGTCCGCCGCCATGTACCACAACCGGACGCATACCTGCGCATTGCAGGAAAACAACATCCTGCAGTACTTTATTTTTGATTTCATCGTTCAACATGGCATTGCCGCCGTATTTTACAACGATAGTCTTATCTTTAAAATCACGCAGATACGGCAGGGCTTCCATCAGAGTTTTTACTTGTGCATCATTCATCAACATAATTTATTACCTCCTTAAAAGTAAAAATCATTAATATATTTTCGCATTATAATTATTCAATCAGGTATGATATTCACCGTTAATCTTCACATATTCATAGCTGAAATCACAGGTCCAGACGGTTGCCTGAGCATCACCGGCAGCCAAATCAATAGTCATGGAAATATCATGTTCAGACATAATCGGCGCCAGCTTTTCAGCAGGAACATTGCAGTTCATGCCGTTTTCCACCAGACGGATACCGCCGATAGCCAGATTTACCTTGTCTGCCTGCATCTGTGCCCCGCTGTAACCGGCAGCGCAGACAATGCGTCCCCAGTTGGGGTCTTCACCGAAAAACGCCGTTTTAACCAGCGGAGATTTAGCAATGGCCATAGCTGCTGTTTTGGCCTCATCCCAGCTTGCTGCGCCGGTGACATTGACTTCCAAAAATTTAGTTGCGCCTTCACCGTCACGGGCAATCATTTTTGCCAGATCAGTTGCGCAGGCCAGCAAAGCGTTAAAGAAATCCTGATAATCCGGATGTTCTTCTGAGAGAATTATTTCATTTTCAGCCAATCCATTCGCCAGCACAATCATACTATCATTAGTACTGGTATCGCCATCTACAACAACCATATTAAAAGATTTATCGGCAGCAGCTTTAACAGCGCGCTTCAAAACATCGGGAGCAACAGCGGCATCCGTGGTAATGAATGTCAGCATGGTTGCCATATTAGGATGAATCATGCCTGCACCTTTGGCAATGCCGGCAACAGTGACTTTTTTGCCGCCAATTGTTACTTCATAGGCTGCCTTCTTAATAAAGGTATCAGTAGTCTGAATTGCCATTGCGCAGCTTTCACCTTCATTTTCGTCCAAAGCATCAACAGCATCTTCAATACCCTGCTGCAATTTATCCATGGGCAAAAATTGACCGATAACACCTGTAGAGCAGACAAACACCTGATTTTCCTTAATGCCCAGCAAATCAGCAGCACATTTTTGCATGGCCTGCGCATCCCGCAGACCCTGCTCGCCGGTGCAGGCGTTGGCGCAGCCGCTGTTAACCACAATAGCCTGAGCATACGGCTGCTCATTAACCTTACGGCTTACCAGAACAGGAGCCGCGCACATCTTATTTTGGGTAAATACCGCGCCGCAGGCAGCGGGAACAGTACTGTAAATAACAGCAACATCATGATTGCCGCTTGCTTTGATGCCGGCTTTCACACCTGCAGCAATAAAGCCCTGAGGTGCTGTTACCCAGCCATCTATCTTCTTCATAAAAACTCAACCTCTTTCCGTAAATCAGGGATATACCGGCAATTGACGCAGACCGGCCGTTTCTTCAATGCCAAACATTACATTCATATTTTGAATGGCCTGTCCAGCTGCACCCTTTACCAGATTATCCAGACAGCTCATAACAATTACATGCCCGGTACGGCGGTCCGTCTGCCAGCCAAGATCAACATAATTGGACGCCCTGATATTCTTAATTTCCGGGCAAACGCCCTGTCCGCGCAGGCGAATAAAAAACTCATCGCCATACATGGCTTCAAATGCTTCCGCTACCTGAGCATCACTGACGCCTGCTTTTAAACGCGCATAGCAGGTAGCCAATATGCCGCGGTCAACAGGCAATAAATGCGGTGTAAACTGAATTACAACATCTTTGCCGGCAAATTCACTGTATATCTGCTCAATTTCCGGTGTATGTCTATGCGTTGCCACACCATAAGCATGAAAATTCTCATTGACACTGCAGTACATACTGCCCTGCTTCAAGCTTCTGCCGGCGCCGGTAGTACCTGATTTAGCATCTACAATAATACCGTCTGTTTCAATTAGACCGGCTTTCAGAAGCGGAACCAAAGCCAGAATACTGCAAGTAGTGTAGCAGCCTGGATTAGCCAAAAGCTGCGCATGCTTTACCTTTTCACGATACAGCTCAGTTAAACCATAAACAGCCTGAGCCTCTGGATCCTCATGTTTAACTTTATACCACTGTTCAAAAACACGATAATCCTTAAAACGGTAATCACCGCCTAAATCGATAATCTTAGTTTTATATCCACGCAGACGTTTACCGATCTTCATTGCATGTCCATGCGGTAAAGCAATAAAGATAACATCACTGGCGGACGCAATATCTTCAATATTCTGCATTGAAGACAGGCTTTGATCAATTCGTCCTGCCAGATGCGGATACATCTGAGAAATTACTTCTCCCGTACTGCTTTCAGATGTAATGGCAACAATTTCAGCCTCAGGATGCCCATCCAGCAGTCTGAGCAGCTCCACACCGGCGTAACCTGTTGCACCAATAACGCTTGCTTTCATATATGCCTCCTTTATTTTTGTAATTATACACCTTTTGTGTATAATTTTACAAGGGTTTTCTGCATTTTTATCGATAAAAACACTAACCCATTATATATTTTATATTGTACTACTTTTCTCACTATTTTCCAAAATTTTTCTTCATCACATATATTTGCCGATTTTTTTGCCTTGTCCGGTATTTCTTGTTAAAATAAACTTAAGTATATATGTGAGGTTTAGCATATGTTGAAAACACTGATTCTTGTAATTATCATCTTTGTGGGAATGTCATTTTATGACAGTAGTACCTCCCAAAAACAACCGCCGGCAACATCCAAACAAATTGAACAACAGGAAGAAAAGGCTGCCGCATCATTATTTTTTGCGCTTCTGCCGCCACGGGAAACCTGGCCGTCGCCAATACAAAAATTTTATCTGGCATTTAATATGAACGAAGTTATTGATCCGATACGTGAAAATCCTGACTGGATTTCACTGCCGGCTATTCCCAAAGACCTGCAGCAGGCAATTATCGCCATTGAAGATCATAATTTTTATGAACATGGAGCGCTGGCCCTGGAAGGCGTCCTGCGTGCAGCGCTGGTTAATATTTCAGCCGGAGAAATTGTACAGGGTGGCAGTACCTTAACGCAGCAGTTTGTCAAAAATGTTTTCCTGACTCATGAACAAAGCATGGAACGTAAAATAGAAGAAGCCGTTCTTTCATTGATGCTGGAAGATAAATACAGTAAAGATGAGATTTTAGAACTGTATCTTAATACTACTTATTTTGGCGCGGGCGCCACCGGTCTTACACAAGCCGCAAAAATTTATTTTGGAAAATCTCCCCAGGCCCTGACACTGGCTGAATCTGCCGTTATTGCAGCTCTGCCTTACGCTCCGTCAGCCCTCAATCCACTGGAAAATCCTGCCGGCTGCAAAAAGCGTCAGCTGCTGGTCCTGCAGACCATGCAAAAATATGGTTTTATCGACCAGGAACGCGCAAAAGCTGCGGCTGCCGAACCTATCTATCTGACCAACGGAACAACAATGTAAAAAAGTGCAGCAGTTAGTAAAACTGCTGCACTTTTCATTTAGCCAATTCACGTTTCATAATTTTTTTATAAGCTTCCACACCCGGCTGATCATACGCATCTACATCAGCCAATTCACCCTCGTAGGCAATACTGAGCATTAAAAAATACAAGAGCTGACCAATATAAAATTCATTTAGAACTGGCAGTGAGTAAACGGCACTGAAGCGATGATCACTGTCTAACGCTTCCCTATTAGCCTTTAAGGATACATCCAGCGCTTTTTTTAAAGACAGCCCGAAATATTTGGCAAAAGCATCAATATGCGGAAAAGGATTTTGCAGCTGCACATCGTAAACAAGATCATCCACATGCAAAAACTGAATTACTTTATTGCGCTTTCCATCCTGATGCTGCTGAGTCTGCGCATGCATATCCGTGCTGCCTACCGCTGCAATCGGCGTACGTCCATAGAAGACGGTCTTGCCTTCACGATTATACCTTTTTCCCAAAGACTCTGCCAATAGCTGAACATACCATTCGCCTAAAGACTTTAGGCACATTCCATAACCCATAAAGACTTCCGTATCACAGCCATATTTCTCGGCGGCAATATATTTAAGAGAGGCATTTAACAAAGCCGGATTCTTACTGTAATCTTCACTCTGGCAGGACTCTTCCATTACTCTGGCACCACGCAGCAATTCTTCAATATTAATGCCAATAGCAGCCGCCGTTACAAGTCCCGGATTATGCAGTACTGAAAATCTGCCGCCAATGCCTTCTTTGACGTCAAAAGTAGGCCAATTTCTTTCTTTGGCCAATATGTAAAGCGGCGAAGCAGCTTCGGGGTTCAAATCAGTCACTACCGCAACTTCCGTATTAAGAGCTGGATCTGCGCTGCATTCAGAATAAAAATAGCTGAAAGCCGTCAGTGTCTCCATCGTTGTCCCGGATTTAGAAATCGGTACCAACAGAACCGTACAACGCTCGCCTTTTAAATCCGCATGCATAGCAATATTGCGAACCTGTTTCATAAATTGCCGGCACTGCCGCGGGTCCATATTATTACCGGCAAAAAAAACATAGGGATAATTACTACGCTCATGCCGGCTAAGATTATTCCAGCCCTCACCGCAAAAAATATCAAACAGCACCTTATTGCCGAGATAGGAACCGCCTACCCCCAGAAAAACGACTACATCGACTTTAGCTTGAGCATGTTCAGCAAGCTTATGTAAAGCGGCCATGGAATCCTCATCGTTAGGATAGCCATCCTTAATATACGGCAGACGGGTAAAGTAAACCGGCTCCGGCCGGCCATCTTTGGACAAATGTCCCTTGGCATAGCCCGTTCTGCGTAAATCATTAACCGCCTGCGCAGCCCGGACAATCTTTTTATCATAAAAAGCCATATCTTCCTGACTAATGCGCTCCATACCCATCATGGTCGTATAATCAAAAATAAAATTATTTGCCAGTCTTATCGTTTTATCAGTCATTTCGTCACCATCATTTTCAGTATAATTAATTTAATTATAACATATTGAAATGATAAAAACTCAAAATATTCACTTTCTTTAATTTCTATTCAGTAAGCTTGTTAGACCGCCAGCCACCGCTGCGCCACCTGTAAATAAAAACCAAAGCTCGCAAACATTCGTCAAAACACATGGCCAGCCAAATGCCTATAAGCCCCCAGCCTAAATGGATGCCAAAGAAATAACCTCCTAAAGTAGCAACTGACCACATAGAAATCAATCCCGTAGTTACCGGCCACTTAATATCACCTGACGCCTGCAGAGACATTACCATAACCATGTTGACAGCTCTGCCCATTTCCAAAAAAATCTCAATCAAAAAAATATGTCTGCCCAGAGCCAGCACTTCAGGATTATCCGTAAAAATACCATAAACCGCGTCACTATTCAGATAAAGCAAAAAAGTAATACCGCCGCTCAAACATACGGCAATTCGAATAGTGCGCCATACTCTGTCAGTAACTGTTTTAAAATCACCCTTCCCTATGAAATATCCTACGATAATCTGTGTTGCCATAGCCAGCGCCTGGGAATATATGTAAGAAAAATTGGCGATAATGTAAGCATATACTTTTGTCGTAATAACTACAATCCCCATTGTATTTACAAAACGCATAATTACCATCTGTGAAATCTGATAGGATAAAGATTCTCCACCTGATGGTAAGCCGAGATATAAAATTTTATACAGAGTCTGTTTGGGAAAAGGACGCAGATATTTCCAACTGATACGCACATCAATAAAACGTCTGAAAAAGTATATAATCAGCAATAACCCCAGTACCTTACTGGTATTCGTAGAAATAGTAACACCCAAAACACCCATGGAAGGAACTGGACCAAAACCATGAATCAAAAAACAATTGCCAACAATATTAATAAGATTCATAACTACTGAGGTAGCCATGGTTATTTTTAACAGCGAATAACCGCGAAAAAATGAAATAAAAGAAATATACAGCGCCTGAATAACAATAAATAAGCCAATATAGCTCAGGAACAAGGCCGCTTCGTGCCAAATATCCTGCGGAACCTCCAAAAGATGTAAAAAGAAATCATCAAAAATAAATAACACAAGACTTATTGCCAAGCCAATGCAAAAATTAGTAGCTAAGGCGACAGTACAAACCTCGGCCACCTTCTCTTTATTGCTCGCGCCGCGATATTGAGCAATCAAAATGGTTGCCGCCATACTTATTACACTCAGAGCAATAATCACAATATTAATAATCAGATTGGCATTGCCTACTGCGGCCACCGAATGCTGAGAATACCTGCTCAGCATAAACTGGTCCACATTGCCTACCATCATCTGCAGCAAAATCTCAATGAAAATAGGCCAGGTCATCTTAAATACAGATAAATTACCCGCAGCCTTTTTTATCTCTGCCATTTGCCTCTCCCCTCAAATTAATTTCTTTATGTTTACAGCAATAAAAAACCCCAACGCATCACTGCATTGGGGCTCAAAATCTTTTTGCATCTTTCTGATACAAATAAGCAGATAGAACAAGTGGTAGCGCTAACGGGAATCGAACCCGTGATTTCGCCTTGAGAGGGCGACGTCTTAGCCGCTTGACCATAGCGCCAGAAAAATAAAATGGCTCCGGGACTAGGACTCGAACCCAGACTAAATGATCCAGAGTCACTTGTGCTACCATTACACTATCCCGGAGTATGCTGTTCCGTAGAACATGTGTAATTATAGCGCAATTTTTTTAATTTGGCAAGTACTTTTTTTAAATTTACTGATTTTTATTCTACCAACAGAAGTCCGTATATTTTCAGCTCCTGAATAGGACCTTTAATTACCCGTATATTAAAGCCGTTATCTTTTGCCAGCGCAAATACATCAATGCCGCAGGCCTCCAAAGAAGGTCTGGCTTTAACAGGCTGCACGCATTTTTGTAAATTGCATTTTTCACATAAACGGCATCTGCCAGCCTTTAAGGCAAAAGCACGATAATGATTCTGTAAAAATGCGGTCTTTTCCAGCGCCAGCAAGATTTCCAGCAAACCATTGCTCATGGAAAGATCTGCTGCTGCAAAATCACAATTATCCTGGTCCGATAAAGTAAAAGTATATTCTACCAGTAATCCCTTACTGTATTCGGCCAAAAACTGCTGCATCTGTTCATAGGTCGGTGTATAAGGCGGACAGCACAGATTTGATCCGTAATTGGGACAGCCGTACTGGCATTTTATTCTTGTCCATGCACCCGTCTTGACACCGTCGATATTCACAACTTTGACAGCACTGGCTCCCATTTGTAAAGCCTTATCTTTTAAAGCAATCAAATCTGTTTCCAGCTGCCGCATAAATCTTACATCCCCTTATTAAGAGTAAAAGTATCCAGAGTATCAGAAATCTTTTTAGCCAGGCTTTCAGGTAAACCTTCAATATTTACATTTAAGAAACCGCGTACGATAGTAGCCGTTGCTTCATCTTCATCCAGACCACGGGCCATCAGATACTCTATTTCTTCCGGAGCAATACGCCCTACAGCTGCTTCATGGCTCATCTCTGCATTGCCGGTGAAAGCGTCCAGCTGCGGAATCGCTGAAATATAACCTTCATTGGATAACATCAGTCCGTGGCATTCCAAATGAGCACGAACACCTTCAGCACAGCCGCTCAAATTACCACGGTTGATAACCTCGCCGCCAGTAGAAACTGTTCTGGTAACAATTTCAGCTCTGGTACCGGGAACCTCCAAAATAGCCTTGCCGCCTATGTCAAGATGAGATCCTTTAGGCGCAACCAGAATAGAATTTAAACGAGCCACTGCCCCTTCGCCAACTAAACGGGTTACCGGGTTCATCTGCACATCCTTAACTCTGTCCATGCAGACATAATTAGAGATGAACTGCCCGCCAGCCTCAATAATGGTAGCACTACGCGGACGCACGGAAATATTTTCACCCCAGCTGTGAATCATAGTAAAAGTTAATTTAGCATTTTTGCCTACATAAAATTCACTGATGCCGAGATGTACGCCCCGGTCAATATCAGGATCACTGGCACAGCCGGAAATAATATTCAGTTCAGCACCATCCTCTACAATAACAACGTTATGTACACGCTGCAGCTGTTGTTCATGACTTAAAAACACACAGGCCTGCAAGGGGTATTTAATCTTTTCTCCGGCTTTAACTCGGATAAAATAACCGTTTTCCTGTTCCAAAGCAGTAATGGCCGTATATTTATCCATATCGGGCGCAACCGCTTTCCACCAGTATTTTTCAACTAATTCCGGATATTTTTTGGCAGCCAAACCCGTATTCATCAGTTCCAAAGGAGTCTGTTTGGCAACCTTGGCTTCCAGCGGAGCATTATCAACCTGAATAAAGCTGGCGCTGCGGCTGCCGCCTTCTAAGTCAATACCAACTTTTTCCATACGTTCTCTGCTTGCTGCTGATAAATCATCTTCAGCGTGAATATGCACATCATCATTATTATCAAATTGACGTAAATCTATATCATTTCCGTAAACGCCTTTTTTTTCCAGGGCTTCTCGCAAAACTTTATTATCTTTCATTTTTCATCCTCCTGCAGCCGCTGTTGGCACAAGTTTCATAGCCTGACTGACTAATGCAGCTCAGTACATCCAAGGGATCTCCGCCTGGACAGGTCATGGTTCCCTGATAAAGAATATGAGCATGTGATGCCGGCACATATTTCAGGATATGGCCTACATGAGTAATAATCAAACCGCTGCGTTTGGTACCTGCCAGCGGATTGCTGCCGCAGGCATTCTGTACGCAGCAGGATTTCTCACAGCCTGCGCCGCCGCAAGGCTCATTATTCAGAATATAGTTAGCAGCACGGCCAACAAGAGCAATATTTTCCACATCGACACCGGATTCCGGTTCGTCCAACAAAAGCAAATCAGGCTTTTGCGCCATCAGCTGCAGCAGCTCACTGCGTTTTAATTCACCGCCGCTGAAGCCTTCATTCACACTGCGGTCAAGAAAATCGGATAAGCCCATCCAGGCCGCCATTTTTTCTATTTCATCGGGTGCCGCACCACAAATGCCAATCATCTGGCGCAGACTTAACCCCCTGATAGTAGGCGGACGCTGAATCATAACACCAACGCCCATCTTAGCTCTTTCATAGCAGGGAGCATCAGTAATATCCTGGCCTTTAAAATAAATTTTTCCTTCCAGCACTTCATATCTTTCAAAACCCATAATGGTACCAATTAAGGTTGATTTGCCGGTACCGTTAGGTCCGAATAAAACATGCACCTCACCTGGCGCAATATGCAGATTGATATTTTTTAAAATCTGTTTGCCTCTTACAGCCACAGACAAATTTTCAATACGTAACACAGCACTATCTCCTTTGCTAAAATTTAGTGTTTAATTTATTATATCATAAGTTTCTCATTTAATCCCTACTATTTTACAAGGATTTAAATTTTTTTCACATTCTTTACTATATTTTCAAATATGCTAAAATAAAGTTTAATCTATATCTCGGGAGGCTTATAATGCATCAGTATTTATTTTATATCGGTGATTTTCCCATTCGTATGTATGGGCTTGTTCTCTGTGCCGCTATTTTTCTGGCTACCGGTGTAGCCTACTTTCTTGCCAAACAGGACGGCCGCTGGCATGAGCATGTTCTTGATATCGGTATTTACGGCGGCTTTGCCGGTTTAATCGGTGCTCGTTTATGGGATGTATTTTTCTTTGATTGGGATTATTACAGCGAACATCTTTTAGAAATTCCCTTCGTCTGGCAAGGCGGCATGGCCATTCAAGGCGGCGTAATTTTTGGCGTTCTGGCAGGTATTTTCTACTGTAAGCGGCATAAAATAGACTGGTTGGCTTTTGCTGATATCGTTTGTCCGGCCATTCTTATTGGTCAGGCTATCGGCCGCATGGCCAATTTACTTAACGGCGATGCCTTTGGCACGCCTACCGGCGGAAACTTCGGACTGCTCTACCCGGAAGGAACTCTGGCCTATAAAACATATGGTCCCGTACCTCTCTGGCCTGCTGAAGTCTGGGAGGGTCAGTTGGATGTCGTTATCTTCGCTCTGCTGCTTTTATTCCGCACTTACAAGCATGCCAAAGGACAGGCAATCTGCGTATATGCCATGCTGTATTCAGTAGTGCGTTTTGGTCTGGAAATGCTTCGCGGCGATTATACGGAACCTGTTCTTTTAGGTTTAAAATCCGCTCAGGCAACAAGTTTGGCATTCTTCTGCCTTGCTTTCATTGTTTTTTTATACTGCGGTTATCGCGAAACTACCAATCTTAATAGTAGCCGCAAACAAAAAAAGAAAAAATAATTTATCTAAATGCTTGACAATTATTATTATCTTAGCTATAATATCATTGTTGCTTATGAAAGCAGCTAATGACTCCGTAGCTCAGCTGGATAGAGCGTTTGACTACGAATCAAAAGGTCGCAGGTTCGAATCCTGCCGGGGCCACCATGAAATTAACGGATAACTTAGGTTATCCGTTTTTTTATTTTTAATATTAATATCAAAAAAATAGTCCTGCCAAATGGCAGGACTATTTTTATTTTTTCAGCAATTCCCCTAAAACGCTTTCCGTATCTTCTCCCAAACGCGGAGCGCGTTTGGTTAGCCGTGCAGGCGTGCGGCTCAGCTTCATGGCAAAACCCAGCTGCTGATAAGTGCCTAACTCATCATCTTCTACCTGCAGCACCATTTCATTGGCTTTCACCTGTTCTGATTCAACAGCTTCCTTAAAGTTAAGTACCGGCGTTACGCAAGCTTCCTTATCTGTAAAATAAGCTTCCCACTCCCGCATGGTCTTTTTGCGAAACTCTGCGGCAAGCACCTCTTTAAGATATTCATGATTTTTCTCATCGTCTATTAAATCAATCAGCTCCGGCTGCTGCAATGCCTCGCATAAAGCGCGCCAGAATTTTTTCTCCAGACAGCCAACTGATACATAACGTCCATCCTTGGTTTCATAAATATTATAGTTGGCATAAGCGCCTGTCAGCCAGTTATTGCCGCGTTCAGCCACAAAACCGCTGCCAAAGTATAAGCTGGCGGCGCCGGGCATCAAATTCATGGCTACATTAAATAAGGAAATATCAATTTCCTGACCCTGACCGGTCTGCTCCGCATAACGCAGGGCAATCATAATGCTCATTCCGGCAGAAAGTGCGGCATTCATATCTGCCATCAACACTCCGGGAATTGCCGGACGGCCATCTTTTTCACCGCTCATGGCTGTTACGCCGGCCAGACTTACATAGCCCAGATCATGATCAGCCTTGTTGGCCAGCGGCCCCCTGCTGCCGTAACCGCTTAAAGAGCAGTATACAATTTTCGGATTAACCTTCGAAGCAGCAGCATAGTCAACTCCCAGTTTTTTCAATACTCCGGGGCGATAACTTTCCACAACTACATCTGCGGACTTAACAAGCTCCAAAAATGCTGACCGCCCTGCGTCACTTTTCAAATCCAAAGCTACACTTTTCTTGTTGCGGTTCAATTGCAGATGCCAATAACCAAAGCCCTTGATAAAGGGCGGAAAACTCCGGGAATAATCACCCTTGCCAGGTTCTTCAATCTTAATTACTTCAGCGCCGAAATCGGCTAACAACATTGTACAATACGGGCCAGGCAGGAGCCTGGATAAATCGAGAACGCGAATACCTGTCAATGCCTGCATGTTGCTACCTCCATAGTCATCTTGAAATCAAACTACCTGAAAAATATAAAATTTTAAATAAAAAGTTTCCGGTACATTCCACAAAATCGGATGATCCGGTGCCTGCTGCCGCGCTTCTATCTGGCGTAATGATACACAGGCATCCTTAGCCGCATCATGCAGCATCTGTACAAAAAGCTCTTCCCGCATAAAATGTGAGCAGGAACAGGTTGCCAGATAACCGCCGCGCGGCAAAAGTTTCATGGCCTTAAGATTTATTTCTTTATAACCGCGAATGGCATTTTTAACCGTGCTGCCGGACTTCGTAAATGCTGGTGGATCAAGAATTACAAAGTCATATTCATGCGATTTATTATTAACCAGTTCACTGAGCAGATCGAAAACATTGGCCTGCAGTCCTCTGAAGTTTTGCTCCAGACCATTGATTCTGGCATTATGTTCAGCCATACGTACGGCTTCAGCACTGATATCCACCGCCGTAACACTGGCAGCACCACCCTGTGCCGCATTTAAAGCAAAAGAACCGGTATGGGTGAAGCAGTCCAGTACATGCCTGCCCCTGGCAATTTTGGCAACAGCCTGACGATTATATTTCTGGTCCAAAAAGAAACCCGTCTTTTGTCCATTTTCCACATCAACCGTATATTTAATACCATTTTCATAAATTTCGGCTGTTGTCGGGCAATTTTCATCAAGAAGCGGCGAATGGAAAAATCCCTTGTTTTCTTCCATGCCTTCCAGACGGCGAATCTTCACGTCATTACGTTCATAAAGGCCGCGAATCTCCTGACCCATATCACGCAAAATCTTCACCAAGAGTTCAAAGAGCATCTGCTTGCGCAGTTCAATCCCCAGTGAAAGCGTCTGGGTTACCAAAATATCATTAAAGCGGTCCACCGTCAGTCCGGGAAACATATCTGCCTCCCCAAAAATCAGGCGGCAGCACTTAAAATCCTCAGCTCCCATAACCGTCAGACGGTACTCAAGGGCATAACGCAGGCGACGCTCCCAAAATGCTTCATCAAACTTATCATTGGTATTGGTGGAAATAATGCGCACCCTGATTTTAGAAATATCATTAACAAAACCGGTGCCGAGATACTTCCCTTTACCTGTCAGCACATCAACCAAATCGCCATTATGATACTCGCCTTCAATCCTTGTTACTTCTTCCCCAAAAACCCAAGGATGACCCCCGCGAGCCGCACGTTCTCCTTTCGGAGTAATATAAAATTTTGCAAACTTACGCATCCATTTACCTCTTTCATTATTTATTTTCATCATCCAGCAAAACAGGAATTTCTCCTGTTATCCTTAAACTTTCAGGTGTTACCAGGCACTCTGCAGCCTTAACTTGCACACCTGCTGCGGCTGCCTGTTTTAACATTACCGCAAATTCACGATGCGTCGCATAATTCGGCCTGAAACATCTGGCTCCGCCAAACTGCACCACAAATAATACAGCCGCTTCATAGCCAGCCTGCAGGCAGCCTATAAGTTCCGACAAATGTTTAACTCCTCTTTGCGTAGGCGCATCAGGAAAAACTGCTTCACCATTCTGCTCCAAGGTTACCCCTTTTACTTCAATAAACAGTTTTCTGCTGTCGGTTTCCAAATAAAAATCAAAACGGGAGTTACCGTGCCGGCATTCAGGTTTGAGCAATTTTATTTTTCCCCAAGGTTCTTCCTGCAGCAGCCATTCAGCTGCGACCTTATTAGGAGCCTGCGAATCCATATTAACTAATAAAGAGCCTTTTTGTACGGCAATCAGCGAAAATTTTGTTTTTCGCCTGCTGTCATCGTGTTCCTGTACATAAACCGCCGCTCCCGGTATAAGCAGTTCCCGGCAGCGCCCAGTATTCTTCACATGACAAATTTCTACCCGGCCAGCGATTTCTACCTGCGCCAGAAATCTGTTGGGCCGGGCAAGAAAATGACCTTGCTTCATTTGATTGTAAAACATTATAGCCTCATTTTTTGCTTTTATTATAACAGTAAACTTTATTACTGCAAAGAAAAAAGCAGGACAAGCCTGCTTTTTTCTGAAAATTCTTTATTATTGTAAACTTTGTGCTAATTAAAATGCCGGAACAACCGCACCTTTATATTTTTCCTCAATAAATTTCTTAACATCCTCAGATTGTAAAGCTTTCATGAGCTTTTTAATTTCCGGACGGTTTTCATCACCTTTTCTGATAGCAACAATATTGGCATACGGAGATTCCTTAGATTCAGTAAACAGGGAATCTTTTACCGGATTAAGCTTAGCTTCCATAGCAAAGTTGGAATTGATAACGGAAAGATCAGTATCATCCATAGAACGCGGCAGAAGAGCTGCTTCAATTTCGATTACCTGCAAATTTTTCGGATTATCGACAATATCTTTGGCAGTTGCGCTTACGCCTACGCCATCTTTCAGTTTCAGCAGTTTAGCGTTAGCCAAAATAGCCAGAGCACGGCCGCCGTTGGAAGGGTCGTTAGGAATTGCAACTTTGGCACCGTCAGGAACATCTTTAAGGTCTTTAATCTTCTTAGAATAAATACCCATAGGCTCAATATGCACCTTACCTGCAGAAACTAAGGCCAAACCGCGGTCTTTTACGAAAGAGTCAAGATACGGTTCATGCTGGAAGAAGTTGGCGTCAATTTCCTTATCATTCAAAGAAAGATTCGGTTTGACATAATCACTGAATTCTACGACCTGCAAATCAATACCTTCCTTGGCCAGCGCCGGTTTGATATGATTCAGAATTTCTGCGTGCGGCACAGGAGTTGCCCCAACTTTAAGAACTACGTTTTTGGTTTCTGCCTGCTTGTCGCTGCCACCGCAGCCAGCGGCTACCATTGCTATGCTGAACAGAGCCAGCAAAGCCAGAAATAATTTTTTCATTTTTCAACACTCCTTTGTATGAACACCACTCTAATGAGTATCTACGCAATAAAAAAACCCTTTCCAAGGAAAGGGCTCATCCGCTTTCCTCTCATCTTTCAAGATATACTTGCAGGATTTAGCACCATAACTGATGTTTGGTTGCCGGACGTCATTGGGCCTGTTCCCTCAGTCACTCTTGATAAGAGCGTGTTTTCAAATTTGAATATTATACTATCTCACAAAAATATATTTGTCAAACAATTCTTCTAAAAGTGAAAGAGCAGCTTAAAAGCTGCTCTTTTTTGTATCATTTGTTACTTTTCTTTGCTGTATTTGGCAATTCCGACTTTATAAAAATCATTACCTTCTGCATCAATGCAGACAATGGCAGGAAAATCCTTAACTTCATAACGGCGGATAGCTTCCGGGCCCAAGTCTTCATACGCAATCATTTCCTCGCCCTTAATGGACTGGGAAATAACTGCAGCCGCACCGCCAATAGCAACAAAATAAACAGCGCCATGTTTAACGCAGGCATCAATAACTTCCTGGCTGCGCAAACCTTTACCAATCATGCCACGCATGCCTTGCTCAATCAAAGTAGGAGTATACTTATCCATTCGTCCGCTGGTAGTCGGACCGGCGCTGCCCACTACTTCTCCCGGCTTAGTAGGAGAAGGACCAACATAGTAAATAACATTATCAGTCAAATCCAAAGGCAGCTTTTCACCTCTTGCCAAGGCTTCTGTCAGACGTTTATGAGCAGCGTCACGTGCCGTATAAATAGGTCCGGAAATACGCACTACATCACCGGCATGCAGGCTTTTAACAGTTTCTGCTGTCAGCGGAGTTTTAATATATTTGATAACAGCTTGTTCACTCATAATGCTTCTCCTTATATTTCAGCTTCTGCACGGCGCGCAGCGTGGCAATTCAGATTTACCGCCACAGGCAGGCCGCCAATATGCGTTGGCGCATATTCAATATTTACAGCCACTGCCGTAGTACTGCCGCCAAGGCCAGACGGACCAACACCGGTTTTATTTACCAGTTCCAGCAATTTGCTTTCCAGTTCGGCATATTGAGGATTAGGATTATGCTCGCCTACTTTGCGTGTCAGAGAATATTTCGCCAGCAAAGCAGCCTTTTCCATATTGCCGCCGATGCCCACACCGACAGTTACCGGCGGACAGGGATTCGGTCCGGCACTACGGACGGTATCAACAACAAATTTAATAACTCCTTCAACGCCGTCAGCAGGTTTAAGCATTTTCAAAGCGCCCATATTTTCGCTGCCGCAGCCTTTGGGACAAACAGTAACCTTTACCTTTTCGCCAGGTACAATTACCGTATGAATAATAGCGGGAGTATTATCATTGGTATTTTTTCTGATAAACAGCGGATCATCAACGGAGGATTTTCGCAAATAACCGTTAACGTAACCATCAGCAACCCCTGCATGAATGGCGGTATATAAATCTCCGCCTGTAAAATGCACATCCTGACCGATTTCCATGAATACAACTGTCAGACCTGTATCCTGACAAATAGGCACTGCTTTGCGTTTAGCGAGTTCGGCGTTCTCCACAATGGTGCCAAGAATTTCACGTCCCAAGGGAGACTCTTCCGTATTAATGGCGCCTTTGAGTTTAGCCAGCATTTCTTCAGGCAGATAATAGCAGGAATCCATGCAAAGTTTGCTTACTACCTTGGTAACCTCACTGACATTTATTTCCCTCATAATGTTTCTCCTTAACGACCAACACGTTTCAGAGTATTAGCTCTGATTTCTTCCGGGTCCACAATCTTGCGTGCCAGACCCTTTTCAATGGCTACTTTGGCAACTGCTGCCGCAACAGCCGGAGCCACACGCGGATCAAACGGATCGGGAACAACATAATCTTCACGCAAGTCTTTATCATCAATCAGGCCGGCAATAGCGTATACGGCAGCCACCTTCATGTCTTCGGTAATAGCTTTTGCACGCACATCAATAGCGCCGCGGAAGACGCCGGGGAATACGCATACATTGTTTACCTGGTTAGGACTGTCGCTGCGGCCGGTACCTACAACAGCAGCACCAGCTTCTTTAGCCGCTTCGTAGGAGGTTTCCGGTACGGGATTAGCCAGAGCAAAAACGATTGCTTTTTCAGCCATGCTGCTGATAATTTCTTTAGTAAAGATATTAGGCGCGGAAACACCGATTAAAACATCAGCGCCTTTGGCTACATCTGCCAGATTGCCCTGTACATGCTCTTTATTGGTTACGGTAGCCAGATAGGCCTGAATGCGGTCAAGCTGAGCATCAATACCTTCATACAGAGCACCGAAACGATCCACCATGATAACATTTGCTGCACCCATGCTTACCAGCAAACGTCCGATAGCGCTGCCGGCAGCGCCGCAGCCGTTAACTACGAATTTCGCAGTTTTAATATCCTTCTTTACCAGACGCAGCGCGCCGATAACTGCGGCCAGGCAGGCAATGGCAGTACCATGCTGGTCATCATGGAAAACAGGAATATCACAAATTTCTTTTAAACGGCATTCAATGTCATAGCATTTGGGAGAAGAAATATCTTCCAGATTGATGCCTGCATAGTTAGGCTGCAGACATTTAACAATTTTGATAAATTCTTCAGGATCTTTAGTGTCAAGACAAACAGGTACGGCATCAACATCCGCAAAGGTTTTAAACAATGCGGCTTTTCCTTCCATTACCGGCATTGCGGCTTCCGGACCAATATCGCCCAGACCAAGTACACGGGTACCATCAGTAATTACCGCTACCATATTGCCGCGGCAAGTATATTCAAAAGATAAATCTTTATTCTCTTTAATTACCTTACAGGGTTCAGCAACACCCGGTGTATAGGCAACTGCCAGATCATGACGATTCTTGATGGGTACCTTGCTGACTACAGCAATTTTACCATTATTATCCAAATGTAATTTTAAGGATTCTTCACTTAATGTCATACTATATTTCCTCCGAATGTTTTATTTAGTGTATACTAATATTGTAGTTTAATCTTCCGAATAATGCAAGCAAACATCTTGTGAATTTCAAAATTTCTGAAAATATTTTTTAGCAGCTTTATGACATCTATGCCCTGAATTAATTTTTAAAAATTAAACAGCATCTTTTCCTGTTCAATCTGCAACTTAATAAATTCCACCTGGGGCTTTTTACCTTCCTGTAAAGTAAGTACGGCAAATGATGGCTCAGACCCGCCGCGCGGCTGCACCGGACTCCCGGGATTAATCAGCAGCGTCTCACCGAACCATTTGCACATGGGCACATGCGTATGTCCGAAAACTACGATATCAGCCTCCAATTTTTTGGCCCACCAGGCCAGTTCTCCCACCTCCCGGTAATGAAAATAACGGTGTCCGTGAGTCAGCCAGATATTAAAACCCTCCAAAGGAAAAATCTCATCCGGATTTGCCCTGCCGCTGACACCGTCACAATTTCCGGCTACTTTGATTACTGGCAGAGCGCTGAGATTTTCCAAAAGATTGCCGTCCTGGCTGTAGTCACCGGTATGCAGCCACATTTCCACCGGCGGCGCTTCCTGAATTATTTTTCTGATAATCTGCTGCCGTCCGTGAGTATCACCGGTTATTCCTATTCTCATTTTTCTTGCTCCATATTGCAACCAGTTTGCGGATAGCCTTGCCGCGATGACTTATTTTATTTTTTTCCTGCATGGTGGCCTCGCCCATTCCCTTGTGCAGCTCCGTAGACCAAAACAGCGGATCGTAGCCAAAACCTTCTGTTCCCAAAGGTTCGTGCAAAAGCATTCCTTCACAGCTGCCATCTGTTTCATACAGCACTTTGCCGTCAGGCTGCACCACTGCCAGAGCGCAGCGGAAGCGGCAGGTACGTTTAACCTGAAATTTCATATTATGCAGCAGCAGTTGATTATTTTCTTCGTCAGTTGCTTCTTCACCGGCATAGCGGGCGCTTCTTACACCGGGAGCGCCTTCCAGAGCCTGCACTTCCAGACCGGAATCATCGGCAATGCACACCATACCGGTCTTTTTGGCATAATAGGAAGCCTTAAGTTTGGCATTGGCAGCAAAAGTTTTGCCAGTTTCTTCTGGTTCTTCCATTTTCTCAAAATCCGCCAGGCATTTCAGCTGTATCGGCAAATCTTTCATCAGTTCCTTAAACTCCTGCAGTTTACCCTGATTATGGGTTGCAATAACTAATTCTTTAATCAATTTGTTGACCTCTCTTAAATAGTTTCTATCAGACCGTCAGCAATATTTTGTACAAAAACATACTGCCAGCGTCTGCTCTTCTTTTCCCTGAGTGCTTCATCATATGCCTTCTGCCGGCAATGCGCGCAGGCATAACGGGGCAGGCAGACTATAAAAGCATTCTGGTTGCCGAAGCGTGTGCCTTCGGCCGCAGTCTGAATAGTAAAATAACCACCGCAGCTGCAGTAATGCACAGTTTCTACCTGCTGCTCGCGAATTCCTTCTTCATCGTAATAAATTCCTTTCCGGCGCTGCCAGGTGCCGCCGCATTGCTCAAGCAAGCGTTTGCCTGTTTTCTGCCGCTGGAAATATATCTCTCCCACCTGTTCAATTAATTGATCTACCCGCCTGTTGCAGCGCTCATCCTGTGGGCGCAGCATACTGAGGTCAGGCTCTACTACCTTACTGTAATCCAAGCCTGCCATAGCCAGAATAATGCCTGTATTAACATAGGGCAAGGCACTTTCAATTGAATAACCGCCCTCAAGCACGGCAATATCAGCCTTTAATTTATCAGCCAGCCTGGCGTATCCCTGCGCTGTTACCGACATGGAAGCCAACGGATCTGAAAAATGATTATCCTGCCCGGCAGAATTAATAATCAGCTCCGGCTGAAAATCTTCCAGAATATGACTGATCAATCCATCATACAGTCTGTGCAAGCCTTCATCACCTGTTCCCGGCAAAAGCGGCAGGTTAATATTGGTTCCCCAGGCTCCGGGGCTGCCGGCTTCTTCCGGAAAGCCTGTACCCGGATATAAAGTACGCCCATCCTGATGAAATGAGATATACAAAGTATCCGGGTCATGATAAAACACATCCTGCGATCCGTCGCCATGATGAACATCCGTATCGACCACTGCAATACGCCGCAGCTGATATTTGCTGCGCAGATACTCTACCATAACCGCTTCAATATTTATCGTGCAAAATCCGCGGATACCATGAACCACCCGCATAGCGTGATGTCCCGGAGGACGCACTAACGCGAAGGCTCGCTCAACTTCCTTACGCATCACTGCGTCAGCAGCTGTCAGACAGCCGCCGGCAGAAGCCAGATGCGCCGGCGTAATCAACCGGGAAATGGCAGGTACGCCCACATGCGCCCGCTGCAGATCATTAATCTGAGCCAGGCGCGGTCTGTATTCTCTTATTTCCTCACAGTCAAATAATCCTTCTTCCTCCAGCTGATCGCGAGTATACAAAAGCCGCTCCTGCCGTTCAGGATGAGCAGGACTGATCATCCAGTCAAAAGCAGGGAAAAATATCAGACCCAATGTGTCCTTCATAATTCCACCTCCCTGCCGCAAATTTTATGTAAAATGCCTGGTTTCAGCTGCATGCGCAGATTATAGATGTCCCCGGTATCATAATAGCCGTGAATAGTGCGAAAATGCTCACTGCTGATCAGCTCCGTTTCCTGTCCCGGCAGCTGCCACTTCTCTGCCTGTTCATGAAGCCATTGCTCCAAAATAGCTTCCGCTTTCTTTTTGTTAAATCCCCTGGGAAGCTGCTGACGTCTGCCGCTTTCGGGAATAATATAAAAGCCGTCCGTTGTATCGGCACGCAGTCCTGCCGAAAGAGTAGGCCGGGCCAAAGCCGCACCAATGGCATTTGCTACCATAGCGCCTGCAGGAATTTTTACCGGCAAACGCATAGCCTCGCCTACGGCGCGCACCAGTCCCATAGCTCCTCCGCCTACGCCGATGAGCTGTTCAGGAATAAATTCCGTACCGCGAATAACATCATCCACCGTATAAACCGGCTGCTTGGCCCAAGCGGCAAGCATTTCCTGAATAACATCAATTATAAGCTCCACTGCGGTCTTTACAATTTTAACAGCCTCTGCCTTTGGTTCTCCGCCAAAAGCAGACAATGCCTGCCATGATTTTTGCGCATCGCCAAAATTAACGTAGCCCGCTACAATCAAAGCATCCGATAAAGTCGGTGCGCTGCCGCCAACTGCCGCTGCTGGCCCTTCGCGCTGCGGGCCCACCTGATAACCGCGATCCGTCTTTGTGATGCGGCTGTCACCTCCAATGCCGATACTGCGCATGTGAAAAGAACGTACTGCCGTAGGATAACCATTAATTACCGCACCTTTTTTGGCCATCAGCGGCTGTCCCTGCTCCCAGAAAGCAATATCCGTAGTTGTGCCGCCTACATCCAGTGAAATACTGTTCAAATCAGGCGCAGCCAAAGCTTCAATGCCTAAAACAGAGGCCGCCGGACCGGTAAATACTGCTTCTACCGGCTGGTTAAGAGCTGCATTTAAAGGCAAGGTACCGCCATCAGCTTTTAAAATATGTACCGGCGCCGTAATCTGCCGCTGCTTGAGAGCCAAAAGTACCCGCTGACAGAATTTTTCAAACACCTTATAAACAGCTGCGGCAAAATATGCTGAATTAGTCCGCCTGATAAAATTCAGCTCGCCGCTTAATTCGCTGCCCAGAAAAACCTTCTGATAGCCGCACTTTTTCAGCTCCTGCTTTAACAGATATTCATTTTGCGGCTCGCGTACAGCAAATTTACCGCTTACCGCGCAGCAGCCGCTGCCCTGTCTGTTCAATAAATCACGGTGCTTAGACCAGTCAATAGGACTTGTTATCTTACCGCGATGATCAACATAACCGCTGACATAATACGGTTCTACAGGAAATTTACCCCGAACATTCATTCCCGGACCCGTCATAACCGCTAAAAATACCGGAGCGATTTTATCTTCTGCCAAAGCATTCGTAACAATTGTACTGGAAATAACTACGCGCTGCAGGCTGCCCGCTGAAATTCCTGCCAGCACCTTATCTAAAGCCTGCAAAATACTTACCAAGACATCCTCATGCTGTGTAGGTACTTTGGCCTGAGCAATAATTTCCTGCTCGCCGATAACTACGGCATCAGTAAAAGTACCGCCAACATCAATTCCCAACAGCATCCGTGTCACCCCCTTTTTTACCGTTTCACATTAAGAACTTTATTAATATTCCCCATTAACCTGCCGAATACCTGCCTGAAAAAAATAAACTGTATGGCAGATGCCATACAGTTCAGCAATTATTTTTTAATCGGCTTCATACACGTAGACTACGCCTCTGCCTGCATTACGCTGCAAAACATAGTAATCCACATCACCTTCACGAATATCTTCATAATCAGCTTTGCTTACCAAATCGTCGCCGACAGCATTCAGATATCGTCCGTCAGCCTCCACTCCCTGTACCTGCACGTAGGCACGCTGCTGCGAAAAGCTTAAACGTACGATACCATCGGCACCGGCAGTAGCAGAATGCTGATAACCATTGCGGTCTACATAACGCAGAACCGCACCGGCCAAAGGCGCTCTGTTTTCATCAACCAATACATATACAAACTGAGCCTGTCCAGGAGTACGCTCACGATAAGAAGCTGCTTCATAGGCATCTTTAAAAGGATTATAGCCATCCGCCAGTGCCGGAGCCTGCACAGCAATACTTAACACCATAGCGGCAGCTAAACCCATCAACAATTTTTTCATAGTAACAACTCCTTTCTTATATTTATATTATACTGAATAAGTATGAAAATAACAATAAGCTGCACTCAATGGCTGGTCAATAAGAATTTTCTATCCCATCTGATTTCACAATTAATTCAATACTTTGCCCTTCTTCTGTCATAGCTGTATTGTATACTTTAACCATAGCAAGTGAACAGCTTGCTAAAACCCTTCCCATCAAATTCATCATAAACAGCTTTCCTAAAGAGAAAACACTCACAACATCCCCTGTGAGTGTTTTTCTCTTTTTATTTTACTTTCAGCGCTGATTTTGCTGCAGATAAAATTCCAGAAACTTTTCAGCACAGGATGAAAGTACCGCGCCTTTGGCACAGAATAAAGTCTGTTCAAAAAAAAGATTTTCCTCTGCCAAGCGCTGATACCGTAAATTTTCCGGCAGCCCCTGCAGGCAGCTGCCGGAAACAACAGCAACTGCGCTGCCCGCTGCAGCAAAGGCTAAAGCAGCATGAGCCGTTGTTCCAACAAATCTGGTAACCGGCGTAAACCCCGTTCCGGCGCAGGCATTAAGCAGCAGCCTGTGACAGCCAAAATTGCAGCAAAGAGCCACATCTTCCAAATCAGGAAGCTTTACTTCTCCTGCAGGCTGAAAATCAAGTTTATTGTCAGCAGCATATACCACATAAAAATATTCCTTTTCCCGGCTGTAAATCTTAAACTTACTTTTTTTCGGCAGGGGTGCATTGGCAAAGGCAAAATCCCCCAGTCCCTCATCCATATGTTTAATTTGTGTCTGAACATCAACCTCATGCACTTCATAACCTACCTGAGGATATCTGACGGAAAACGGCAGCAGATATTTTTGTAGGAAAAAATCCGTTACTCCCGGCGAAATACTGATTGTGAGGCTGCCGGCGTTGCCCTCCTGATAATTATTCATCTCCGTAAAAAGATTTTCTTCCAGCATGCAGATCATTTTGGCCTTCTGCAAAAACGCCTCTCCGGCCTCCGTCAGTTCTGCCTGACGCATACCGCGGGCAGTCTTCAATAATTTAATATTATAATATTGCTCCATTGTCCGAACCTGAGCGCTTAATGCAGGCTGAGCCAGAGAAAGTTTTTTTGCGGCTGCCGTTAAATTGCCTGTTTCGGCAATAGTAATAAAATTTCGGTAAAAATCAAAATCCATAGCGCACCTTTTTATATAAGATTTTTTTATTATTATTACAAAAAAATAATATTTTACTTTTTTATAACTTAATTCTACAATAAAAATAATCTTGAAACAAGAAGGAGCGATTATATATGTATGGCAGCAAACGCAAACGCAGATACCATTTTCTGGCTGTCTTTGCCGGTCCGTTAATTTTTTTGCTATCAATAGTTCTTTTTCAGAGCTTTTTTACTTTCAAAGGTGCCGCCGCACTTGGTACCATGCTATGGATGGTCAGCTGGTGGATTCTGCGCCCGGTAAATATTTCTATTACCTCTCTGCTGCCCATTGCGGTTAATGCCATTTTTAATCTTTTGCCCATGGAAGGAATTATCAGTCAATACTTTTCTGAAATCATCGTCCTGCTCTTTGGCGCCGACCTCGTCTGTCTTACCTGGAGCACTACCGGCCTTGACAAACGCATGGCAATCAAAATTCTCTGCTGCATTGGTCCGTCGTTAAAACAGCAAATCAGAGTCTGGCTCATTCTTTCCACCATTATGTCCGTTTTTCTTCCCAATGTTGTAGTCTGCACCATCATGGTTCCGGTAGCTGTTTCCATGCTGCAATTTCTCGGCGAGGAAAATATCCGCTCCAGCCGCATTGCCCTTCCCATCCTGCTGGCTATCGTATGGGGCGCCGGCATCGGCGGTTTTGGCTCCCCGCTCGGAGGTGCTGCCAATCTGGTAGCAATCAACTACCTGGAACAGCTGACTGGCAAAGAATTTATGTATATTGAATGGCTCAGCCGCTTTCTGCCTTTTCTTTTTATCATTATGCTGCTTAATCTTTTCTTTTTGGAACGCATACCTGTTCCTACCCAGCAGCTTGGTGAAACCAAACAATATTTCAGTAAGCTTTATGCTGAACTCGGCAAAATCAAAGCAGGCGAAAAAATCAGCCTTATTCTGTTTCTGGCCGCTATGCTGCTTTCTTTCTGCCGGCCTCTTTTCGCCGATATTTTTCCCGGTTTAAAACCGGCCTACATCTTCTTAATCTGCGGTTTTCTTACCTTTCTTTTTGAAGACGAAAACGGCAAGGCATTGCTAAGCTGGCAGCAGGCCGAACGCGGTGTTATGTGGGGTATGTACTTTCTCTTCGCCGGTGGCCTGGCTCTGGGAAAACTGGTTACCGATACCGGTGCTGCGGCTAAAATGGCAGAGCTGATTACCATCCTGCCGTTAAGCGGCGGCTTAGAAACAATCTTTGTTTTTAACGCCTTCTCCTGCCTGCTGACAGAAATTTCCAGCAATACGGCTGCTGCCGCCATTGCTGTGCCGGTAGTGCAAAATATCGCTCAGGCTCTTTCCTTAAATCCCGTTCCCTACATTATGATTTCCATTGTAGCCTTCAATACGGCCTACATTCTGCCCGTATCTATTCGCGCTATTCCGGTCAGCTACGGTCTTGATCCGGCCAATCTTTTCCGTTACGGACTGCTTCTTTCAGCAAGCAGCGTAATCATCATCACATTACTGGGCTATATTTTCATGAACTTCTTTCCGGCTTTCGGAACTCTTTAATAAACCAAAAAGACACTGTAAATTTACAGTGTCTTTTTTCATTTACCGGTGCTCGGCTGCTTCTACTTTATTTTTCAAAGCAATGAGTCTCAAGGCGTTCACCAGATCTTCTGCTGAAAATCCTGACAAGATATTTTCTTCTTGCTTATCCTTGGCTTTTTCCTTTTCCTTGCCATACACAAGGTTATCAATACTGCACTCAAGATACTGACTTATCTTTATGGCTGTTACCAGGCTCAGTCCAGTATTGCCGTTTTCTATATTGCTCATGTGAGTCTGCGATATATCAAGCGAACGGGCAAGCTTGATCTGAGAAATACCTTTGCTGATTCTGTACATCCTTATATTGTTGCCAATGTCCTTGTAGTCTATATCTTTTCTAACAACCGACATAATTGCAGCCTCCTTACCTTATGAAGTTTCTTCCCTTCAGCCTCTGTCTGTTTTCCAGTGCTTTGAGTCCCATGCTGTACGCTTTGCTCATAGTTTTATCCTTGCCAACCGCTTTCATTTCCATGTCTTCCCCAATATCGGCGCACACATTTCCCAGATCATCTATAATATAGGCTGCCGCTATGCAGTAGTTGCTGCCTCTGTTGTCAAATAGATAAAGATAGATGGCCGAGGCGGCTTTCTGCATATCTTCTCCCTGTCTCAGGGACTTTAAAAACTCCTGGTCCGTATATTTTTCTTCGGCTGCCAGCGCCAAATAATACTGCCCGTCTTTTTTTACCGTTTTGGCGCTGTCCGTGTCTACATAAAGAATCCCGCAGTCAGTTTTTCCTGCCTGCTGCATGTTTTGTGCTGCCGCAGGCAGTATGATTATCACTGTCATTACTATTGCTATAATGATAGTTATTATACGTGTCAACTTCATAGCTGTTTATTTTTTATCCTGCTGAACAGGTGTCAGAACAAAATTGACCATCTTATTCTCTTTGTTAAAGACAAAATTTACTGAAACGAGTTTCTCTTTGCTGAAAGAGGCAATGTAGGTTACCTGATCCATATTGTCAAATCTCTGGAAAGAATAGAATTTAATATCTTTCATTTTGCCGAATTTGTCTTTGACCTGCTCCTTTAGGGCAGTATATGTTTTTTCGTCAAATTTGCTTTTAAGCTGAGCATCAAAGCCTTTGGTAAATTCATTATAGGACGGAACAGCTTCAGTAAATGCCTTAACAAAAGTTTCGGCAGTATTCTGCTGTTTGTTCAAATCACCGCCATCTGCTGCCAGACAAAGTCCGCTAAAAGCCATAGTAAAGATTGCTGTTAAGATTAAAATAATTTTTTTCATTTTGCTTGCTCCTTTTTAAATAAAGTAAAGCTAAGGCAGAGCCCCCTGCCTTAGCTACTTTTTTGCATTATAAAACAGGTGTAACCTGCTTATGCGGTTTAATTATTTTGCTGCTCTTTCTGCGGCCATTTGGGCATGTTTTGCCTGTTGAGCCGCTACTTTTGCTTCGGCAGCAGCTTTTTTCATTGCTTCTGCTTTAGCCAGCTTTGCTTTGGCAGCTTTTTCTTTTTCATGTTCAAGCATTTGTTCCGGAGTTTTACGGCCAAATTTCCAAGTTGCACCAATACCGCCCATCACTTCGTCACCAGAAGTAGATACGGACAGACTCAGCATAAAGTCTTTATTAGGATAGTGGAACAGGCCGAGAGCTGCGCCGGTTTCATCTCTGTACTGACCAATGCCAACAGCAATTTCAGTAGGCGCGGTAGGATCATAGCCCATAGTTCTCAGGTTAGCGATAGCTGCGCTCATGGCACCTACTTTATCGATGCGGTCTTCTACTTTATCAATACGATTATCCAGGCGGTTAACTTCTGCACGACGGATATCTGCTTCAGCATTGATACCGCCTACTACAGTACCATTATAGTTGTCATTACCTTTAAGTTCACTGTCGATGTTTTCAACTTCGCCAATATCACTCATAGCAATATCATGATTTGTACCGTTTTCATCTTTCCATGAAACTTTTACATCATTACCAGAGATAGATGTTGTTCCAGTGCCTGTTGCCACAGTCATACCATCTTTATCTTGAGTTACAGTGCTGGAAGCAGTAACATCTCCGTTTTCGTCCTTAGCTTCTACTTTATTAGTAATAGTACCATTTGCTGCATTCAAAGTTTCACTTACATTGAACTTGCCACCAGTAATTACGTCGCCAATAGAAGTAGAAGTTTGGGTACTGGTAGAGGTATTACCTGTCGATGCATCAGTTACAGTTGTCGTTTCTCCAGTAGCTGCAATAGTATTACTGGTTTCATATCTGCCGTTGGTAACAGAAGAAGTAACGCCATTTACGTTAGTTTCAAAAGTGGTTTCTTTATTGCCGCTTACAATATTGCTGGTAATGTGTCCATCACCGCCAAAGGCAATAGAACCACCGTTACCAGTACCTTCTGCATCACTGTTACCATAGCCTCCGTTGCTGGTAATAACCAACTCGCCAGTTTCAATTCTATTAGTAGTAATAGTACCGCCACTAATTACAGTCTGATTATTACCTGTACCAACAGTTACAGTATTGCCATTGATATTTGTAGTACCTGTTGTACCGGTTCCACCAAAGGTAGTACCATTTCCATTAGTTGTTACAGTATGAGTTTTTCCGTTTTCGCCGGTAAATTTATCTGTGATGCCGTTTTGATTTACTGTACTTTCAGCAGTAACACTACCATTGGTAAATTTGTCACTAATGCCTGTGTTGGTGGTGCTGGAAGTTACAGTATTACCATTGCCACTTACACCTGCATTACTTGTTACAGTTGTTGTTTCGCCTGTAGCTGTAACTTTATTGTCTGTAGTATAGTTGCCATTAGTTACATTAGCATTAACAGAATTATAGGAAGTTGTAAACTTACCAACATTATTTCCACTGGTAATTGTGTTAGTCAATGCACCATTAGTACCAATTTTGAAGTTACCCTGTGCAAAGCTTGCACTGCCATTAGCGCTGATAGTCAGATCAAAAATGTCTTCACCAGTAACCTTATCTACAATTTTGTTGCCAAGATTGATGGTATTAACATTCAGAGTATCAGTAGTAATACTGCTGCTGGTAATTTGAGTATTGCCAACAGTAACGCCAGTACCATTAATGGTTGTAGAACCGGTTTTAATGGTACCGCCATTGATTGTAGTAGAAGTAGTTCCGTTAGAATCTGTTGCAGTAAATTTGGTACCACTACCGTTAGTAATCACACTATGAGTACCGTTAGCATCAGTAAATTTGTCTGTAATACCACTGTACAAAGTGCTGGATTCTGCAGTCTTATCATCTTTAGTTACCTTAGTAGAAGTTCCACTATAAGAATTTTTAAATGTACTGCTATAACCGTTATAATTTGCTATGCTTGTTAATTGACCATAACCATCTACTTTCAAGTTAGTACCAGCAATTGTAATGGAACCAGTTTCATTTACCTTTAAATAAGTATTAGCATCTTTCCCATACAATGCAACGCCAGATTTATCAACACTTACTTTACCTGTTTGTACTCCATTTTCTTTATGGATTAAGGAGCCGTTGGTTGCGGATGTTGTAAAAGTAGTTTCAGCTGTACCATTGCCTACTTTATTAGTAACAGCACCATCTTTACCAACTTTAAAGTTACCCTGTGCAAAGCTTGCACTGCCATCTGCACTAATAGTCAAATCATATACAGGATTACCATCTTTATCTTGAATTTTATTACCAAGGTTGATAGTATCAACATTCAAAGTACCAGTTGTAATAGTACCGTTGCCGATAGTTGTTCCAGTACCAACAGTTAAGCCACTGCTATTAATCGTAGTATTGCCAGATTTGATGGTACCAGTAGTAATGGTACTGCCGTTAATAACGGTGCTGCCTGTTCCAGAACCAGTTGCAGAGAAAGTTGTACCATTCCCATTAGTAGTTACGCTATGAGTACCATTAGCATCAGAAAAGCTATCAATAACACCAGTATTAGAAGTTTTAGATGTTACTGTATTGCCATTGCCTGTTACAGTAGTACTCAAACCGCCAGTTGCAGTATTAGTTACTTTACTACTGTAAATATTACCTTCAGTATCACGATAAGTTACATTAGAGGTTAAACCACCAGTTGCACTGTTAGTTAATGTACTGCCGTATTCTCTGCCATCAGAATAATTTGTTTTAGCATTATTAGTCAGATTACCGGAAGCATCAACATATAAGGTATTATTAGTACCGTTGTTTAAAGTTAAAGTACCGTTTGCTGCAACTGCAAAGTTTTTGCCGGTAATAGTGTTGACACCGTCTTTAGTAGTAGCAAAGCCATAGCTGCCGGCTTTAAGGGAAGCAGTTTCACTTCCGCTAATGGTAACAGCACCATTATTTAAAGAAATAGTTGCAGATTGGGTACCATCTGCGCCATAATTAGTCTGGCTTAATCTGGTGCCATAAGTTTCGCTGTTTACATACATGCTGCCAGCGCCGACAATTTTACCTTTGTTACCTTCATCTTTACCATATCTGTTGCCAGATACGCTGAAATCACCTTTACCTACAGTAGCAGTAGTACTGTATTCGTTGACAGCAGTTGTAGTGCTCGGCTTACCAAACTCATCATATGGGCCGTATTCATAATTTACTTTGCTGTTGCTCAAAGTAATGCTGCCCGAGGCATCTTCTGCACCAGTACCGGAAGCGCTGTTTACTTTAATGCTGCTGCTTACTGTGGTTTTATTAGCAGCCTGATTGTAACCCACAGTACCTGCTGCAATACCATCAGTATAATCAACATAATCTTTGGAAGCAGTCAAAGATACACTGCCGTTAGAACCGGTAACACTGTTGCTGGTTTTGGTACCGCTTTCAAATTTTCCTGCTGTAAAATCATGCTGGTCAGCAAAGGTATTATTTTGTACAGTACCGCTCATGCTGAATGCGCCGTTATTTTGGCTCATGCTATTGGTAGTATCAGTTTGAGTATAACTGGTAGTACCATTCAACTCTCCAATGCTACCGTAACTGGTATCTGCAGTCTGAACAAATTCTTCTTTTTTCTGAGTGCTGGTTTTATTAAATGACAACCCATTAGCACTGGTATTGCTGAAATTATTTTTTACATCGGTTTTAGTATGAGTAACTTTGTAGGTAGTAGTGCCACCATCTTTATTGATGCTTACATTACCTTTAGTAGCCCCATTAGCTTGAGGGGCAGCATATTCAGCTTCTACACTTTCTTTTTCAAGGGTTTCAGTAACGGTAACACTTTCAGAGCTTTGGCTGGAAGTTACACTTAAACCATTTTGGTCGTTGGTTACTTTGCCGGTGCTGGTAGTATAGGTTTGAGCGTTATCTTTAGCAGTACCATAACTACTATTTCCACCAACATTAGCAACACCGCCATTAAAGATACCAATGGTCTGTCCGTCAATAGTAGTATATTTTGCGTCAGTATATCCTAAAGTTTTATTTTCAACAATTTTCGATACAGCATATCCAGCACTTTCCAAAGTGTTTTTAGCTGAATTGAATTTATCAGTACCATCAAATTCAGTGCCAGTAGTAGTAGTTTTATTGCTGGTAATGCCATTGTTGGCAGTTACTGCGCCAGCGGCGGTTACTGCGCCGGTATTGCTTACACTGAAGTTTGTTGTACTACCAGTTTTATCTTTTACATAAATCGCACCGCCCATAGTGGTTACATTGCCAGTAGTATCTACTTTGAAGTTAGTACCGGCCATAGCTAAAGTACCATCAGTATTTGCTTTTACATAAGATGCATTTGTTCCATACAAAGCAGCACCTGTTGAACCAACAGTTACATTGCCTGTTTGTACCCCATTTTCCTTATGTGTCAAAGAACCGCTGTTATACCCGTTAGTTAAAGTAGTTTCTTTAGTCGTACAATTACCATCATCGTATTTATTGCTCAATGTACTGCTGTTGTAATTTGTTTTAAAATTACCGGTATAATTACCGTTTGTAATAGTATTAGTAATAGCACCAGCACTGGTTACAAAAAAGTTTTTATTGCCACTTGCATCATAAACATTAATGCCGCCAACATTAATAGCAGGTTTAGCACCTGTTGCAGTACTGAAAATGTTATTTACATTTTTCAGATTTATTTCGTCCAATGATGTACTGCCAAGAGTAACTTTAGTACCAGACAAAGTTACACCGTTAATGGTTACAGATTTGCCAGCATTAACATTTTGACCATTTAATGTCAAGCCACTTTGATCTGCCATTACCGGACCTGCGTACAAACCAGCAACAACTGTTGCACATAACATAGATGCCAAAAGTTTAGACTTCTTTGTTTTTGACATAAGAATCCCTTCCTTATCTTTAAACTTTTTCTGATAAATTTAAAAGATAATTATTATCCGCCGGTTTGTATAAATAAAAATCATTTCGCATATTATTACATATTGACCATTTTTTGCACCAAAGCGTAAATAATTAACTTTTATTTATACCAATAATAGCATATTGTCCCCCCCCGTCAAACATAAGTCTTTTTAAAATTTTATTTATCGATAAGTACCTATGGAATTTTTCATGTATTTTTATTAATACTATTATTAAAATAATTTTATTTTTAATTCGCTTTAGCAATTTTATTTTCCATTAAAAGTTCTAAAAAATTTCTAAACAAAAAGCTGATGCATTTACTATCAGCTTTTTTGCCAGAATATAGCAGCAATAAAAAAACCGAAGCTAAAGCTTCGGTTTTTTTATTGCTGCTATATTCTTTTATTATTTTTGTGCTGCGGCAATTTCACGCATACAATAAACAAGAGAACCATTTCCACGATGATTCATAATACATTCACAGCATTTGCCGTGACGCGGGCATTCCTTTTTAGGACAGGTGCAGTTAGCTTCATTGCAATGTTCTTTTTCCATAGGTTTCCCTCCTCTGAATTTTATTTATAACTTTGCAGTTCGACCAATAATTTTCCGTACGTACCATCATTGTCAGCCAGCATAATATTTAATGCCCACACATTGGTACCCGCATCATCTTGCGTACGCGCGCATTGCAGGGGCTTCTTTTCACCATAAAAATCAATGACGTCTTCAGCCTCTACCAGGCAGTACATATCCTGACGTTTATAGGCCGAAAGGCCAAGATCTGAAAACATCATTGTAAGCATCAGCATCTCATCCATACGCCAGCATTCCAGCCGGTAATCCCGACCATCGCTAAGGCGACCATTATAATAGCCTACATCCATAACGCCGTCTTCATCAGGCTCATACACTGAAGGTACATAATCAATTCTGCAGGGCACAGGAAATTTTTTAATCAGCATTGATAAATACTCCCCTATAATATTATTTCATATTATTATAACATTATTTGACCCAAAGCAAAAGAATACCTCCACCCATCTTATCAGCCGGCTTTATCAGCTGTCTGCAAAATAATCCAGTCATCAAGAGTCACTTTTCTGCTCCAGGCAACAGGACTAATCTTCTGGAAATTCTGCAGCCGTTTGCGTCCTACGATAACAAAAGGATAATTTTCCTGCTCCACGGCAGCATAAGGCATTACATTTTTACTGCTCCAGGAATATGCCTGCGGAGAAAAACCAACTATTTCTTTGGCCGGCATAAGTTTAACGATACGCTTACCAGAGTAAAAAACTGCTGAAGTAGGATAATTACCGTAGACGCCTATACTTTCCGCCTCCGTAATCTGCGGCAGCATCAGTCCTAAATCCTTAGCTGAACGCTGCTGCGAAAATGGCACCGCAATGCAGCCAATCAGCGCAAGATAAAATGCTACGCTCATAATGCTTATACTATAAATTATCCGTTTGCCGTAATACTGCAGAGCAAAATGCAGCAGTAGGCCAAAAATCAAACTAAACGGCAGCAGAAACATCATTTTTCCTGTTACAAGACCCGTTTTTGCTGCCCAAAACGCAGTTATGGTCAATCCAAAAAATAGTCCCAGCATCAATGTTAAAAATACTTTGTTGGACAGAACTTCCTCCTGCTGCTCCAAATAATTTCCTAAAAGTAATGCTCCGGGAAAAAGAATCGGATAAGTATAGGTAATATACTTGGTCGCCATGCATTGGAAAAAGATAAAAACAACACTCATCCACAGCAGCAAAAATTTTTCCTGCTGTTTTAAACACAGATTACCCTGTTTATAT
>URXU01000012.1 GCA_900552005.1 uncultured Phascolarctobacterium sp.
TCCCCATTGTTCAGCATAAAAGAAAGGATGATAAAGATGAATGATACTCCTGCAAAATCTGCGGCTGAGAGCCGTATATTTGTAAAGTTTGAAGCTGATGGAAGCTTCGGCGGCGCCTATATTGAAGGTGCTAATCTTAATATTCAATATATTCCTGTCTATGCTCCGTTAGAAGAAGGGCAGGAAGAAGCGATTGTTGTGGATCAAAACGAAGTGTTTGACCCGGAACTTGGCTCTGAATACGAAGAAGTCACTTATGAACAGTATCAGATGCTGGTCGGTAATGTAGGTGATGGCCCATACATCCGCGACCCGGAAACTGGGGAATACATTCCTAAACCGCCACACGTTCCTACAGCTGAAGAAAAATTGGCAGCACTTGATACTGAATACGCTGGAAAAATCAGTGAAGTAAATAACGCTATTTTGATTGCTGCTGCTGAGGGCGATACTGAATTACAAACAGAATTAGTTGCCGAAAAGGCTGCTTTAAAAGCTGAATACGTTCAGAAAAGAGGCGAATTGTAATGCAAAACAAAAGGTGCTTTTTGTGCGGAAGAAAAATGGCTGAAAATGGCTTATGTACTAACTCTGAGTGTATTCGTAGCACACCGGTGCCAGGAACAGCTGTTGATGAAACACTATCTGCTGAAAAAGAAGCCGAAAACACCGAAACTCAAGGAAAATAGCGGCTTTTCGCTGTTATAAATAAATGAATATACAAGCAACAGATTAGCAACGCCGGAAACGTAGTCTGCAAGCACGTTTCAGAAAATACCAGGAAGAAAAATAATAACCGGTTAGCAACACATGAAGCCGCTAAATAAGGTCTATAGCGCGCTTTAGTTCGTGGAGGGATTTGTGCGTATATACTCCCTTTGTTACGCCCTGTGAAGCGTGGCCGAGAATACGTTTTACAGCTGTTTCATTGGCGCCGGCATTATCAAGCATAGTAGCGCATGTGTGCCGGCACTCATGCGGTGTATGCTTGCAGCGTGTTTCTGCCATAACCTTATCGAACAGGCTTCGGAACTTATGGTATGTGAGTTTTTGACCTTTATCATCTGCAATAAGAGTTTTGCCCGGACGTTCCATCCAATACCGGAAGTATGGCAGCACCTTACGGCTAATCGGTACAGCTCTGTTTCTACCGGCAGCGGTTTTACTTTCTCTGATGACATAATATCGCTGCTGCAGCTTAACGTCAGATTTTAGTACAGCCAAAAACTCACCAGAGCGGGGACCGGAATATATCATCATGACCACTGCCATGGCCCATGGTGATAACGGCTCATCACTGTTGGCCAGAGTTTTAATGCGATTTATCTGTCTGGTATTAAATGGTTTTTTGGGATAGACAACAACGCGCTGATCTATATCAATATACTGGCTGATGTCCGCAGTAGGCGGTATAATTTCGTACTTTACGGCGTATGTGTACATGTGATGCATAAGCTGCCTACACTTCTTTTGGCTTGCATAACCGGTACCGGCAGCGGACATATTCCGGATGATTCCCTGCAGGTCGCCTATTTTAAGTTCAGCAAATTTTTTTCGGTACAAAGGCTGGCAATGCTTGTAGGCTGCAACGTAATTAGCACAGGTAGTTTTGGCCAGTTTTGGGAATCGTTCAGCTGCCATAAGGTCATAGACTTCTGAAAATGTTATGAGAGAGGGGGAGAATAAATATGGATTTTTATTATACTCAACCAAAAAGGCGAGGCCCTCCGCATAAGTAGAAAACTGGCCAATTATCTTTTGTCGGCCGGAAATGGTTTTTTTGACTACATACGGCTGCCGGCGGTTACTGTCGCCGTAATAAACGACAGAGCCGAAGCCATTGGGAAGTTTTAATCTTTTTTTCAATTTATCACGCTCCTTAAAATTATTTTACAGGAGTGTGAAAAGGGGGATGGTAAGGTGGACATAATCATACAATATTGGCTCCAGATATTAACCTTGCTGGTGCAATGTGGGCTGATAAAGTTCGTGTACAGTCTTTATTCGGATAAGAAACAAAAAACCTTTGCACGCGACGAGGCCTTGAAATGTTTAATCAGAACTGCTATTTATGCAATATACCATAAAGGGGAAAAAGATGGTTATATTCCGCTTTATGCTTTGGAGAATGCTACTGATATGTATAATTCATATCATGCGTTGGGCGGCAACGGAGCCGTTACTAATGTATACAAGAAGATTTTAGAAATGCCACACGAAAAGGAGGTTTGAATATGGAAAAAATAACTGAAATGCTCAGAGAGAATGGCGTACTTAGCCTTACTCGTGTTTTACCTACAATTGGTTACATGACTTTTATTTTCGTTTCTGTTGGATTGGCAGCTTTTGGTAAGACATGGGGAAATTATGGGGAGTTTGCTATGGCTACTGGTGGAGCCGTAATCGTACAATTAGGTAATAAATGGATCAATAGTCGATATAACACTCCGGCAGGTTTTCCAGGCAAAACAGTAGGAGGTAGTAAATAATGGATATGCGCAAAATTTTAGCTGATGAAATTGCGAAGGGAATTATCAATACCGGCGTTGAAGGGCCTTTTGATGCTGTAAGCTGCAGCAGTGCCGGTGATTATCCAAGCATGGGCTGCTCTCAATGGGAAGGTAGCCGAGGTAATCGGCTGCTTAGTTACATTGATGGAGGCAGTTATTTCATTGGCCGTACATACAGCGACATTGTGAACAGCGGTGAGATTTACCAACTCAAAGCTTTACTGGGGAGCACACAGGGAATGGCTGCCCAGCAGATGATTCTGGCAGATGATTGCCTGGTTTATGTTGACGCTTTACAGCTGGTACCAACACTGGACGATACCCGCTGCCTTATTTACGCCGGTATTTGGTGTCCTACAAGCCATTATGTAGTTTCTAAATTTCTGAAAAACAGATGCAATACTAATAACCTGCGAAGCCTGGTAGTGCTGCGTGATTTATTCATGACGCAGTATTATCGTTCCGCAGGCGTCGGAGAACAGTACGCTGCAGGATATGAGAACAGGGCAGTTGTTACATATAACTATGTTGCGGGTATTGATTTAACTACGCCGTACGGTATTCCTGCTTATGGTGAAGCAGGTAACGGTAGGTAAAATAAAAATCCCTGGAATATTCCAGGGATTTTTTTCGGAGGGTACAATGGATGTCGAAAGAAAATATAAGATATTTAAGTATATGTTCATTGCTATTGCTGTCGGAATTGCTGGCTATTGCATATATAATGTATTAAAACCTGCAGAAAAAACTCCAATAATTAAATCTGAGCAGCTGCAGGCCGCCGATCAGATTAAGCAAACTGCTGCGAATGCCGGCGTCAGTCTTTCAGATGAACAGAGTAAAATTATCCAGGATAAAATCCAGGATGCAAAACCGGCAGGAAGTATTTCAGCTACAGCCGGTACCGTAAAACAGGTTGCGGAGCAACAGCGGCATCAGAACGGAAGCGACTTTGCACCTGTAGTTTCTGATGGAGACTTGTCAAAACTTCCGGATGAAACTCCTATAGAGTTGAAGCAGTACCATATTTATGCTGCTCCCAAAGTACAGCATGAGGTTGGACTGAAGCTTGATCAGGAAAGCAGCAGTCATATCTCTGGTATTAGCTACGGTATTAAGAGAAGAATAACAGAAAAAGGACAGTATATCGGCGCGCGGGTGGATTATGACTGGCGGGATAAGGAAGCTGCCGTTTGGGCCACTTATAGCTGGTGAAAACAGGACGTTTTGCACGTCCTGTTTTTTTATGGTATAATTTCAATGCTATGGACAGAAGGACATTCGCAAAGAAGCTGTCAAGTTTGTCCAAGCCAGCAGTTGCAAGACTAATTGCTGCCGCCGGGTTGAAAAATCGTGATGAGCGAATATTATTATCCTGGTATGTAGATGAAAAGTGTATCTACCAGATTGCTGCAGACGAGCATCTGCAGAAGGAATCAGCTTATAATGCAATTGCTGCTGCAAGAAACAAACTTTTTATAATAATTAAAGAACAAGCTTCTTTGCTTAAGAACATTGAGGATATAATCGAATACTTAACAAGCATATAGTTCTTGTTTGGTAATCGTGAATACTTTTGTGTGTCCGCTGAGCAGCCTTCGAGTCCGCGGCACCAATACTAAAAGGTAATAAATGTTCTCAATGTCGTGTGACATTGAGATTTTTTCATTTTAGGACAATTAAACTGATGAGGAAAAGAGGTAAGGAATATGACTAATGGTTTTGCGGCACTTCATGTTTGTGCTCATACAGTTGAACAGTTGAATAAAATGGGTATCAAAAAGCCGATGCCGGTGCAGGAACAGGCAATACCGGCATTATTTGCCGGCAGGGATGTGATTGCCAGAGCGCAGACAGGTACAGGCAAAACTTTGGCTTTTCTTGTACCTCTGGCAGAAAAAATTGATGTCAAAAAAGCTTATGTTCAGGCACTTGTTATAACACCGACCCGTGAACTTGCGCAGCAGATTGCCGGTGAGTTTAAAAAGATAATTGGCGACAGTGCCATTAAGGTATTGGCAGTGACTGGCGGTCGCGATTTTGAACTGCAGAAAAATAAATTAGACGGCAAAAGTCATGTGTTGATTGGTACTCCCGGACGCCTGCTGGACCATATTAAAAAAGGCAATACCTCCTTGGGCGGCGTTAAGTATCTGGTCCTCGACGAAGTTGACGAAATGCTGAAACAGGGTTTTATTGATGAAGCCGCCGAATTGATTTCTCTGACGGCGCCGGAACATCAAACCATGCTGTGTTCAGCTACGCTTTCAGAAGAGGTGCGCAAGCTGGGCAAAAAGCTGACCAGAAACTGTGCGTTGATAGATATTAATCCTGAGGAAGCTACCGTAGAGCAGATTAAGCAGATTTGCATCAAGACTACGGAAGAATATAAAAACAGAGCTGCCGCGGCTTTGATTGACCGCTATAATCCCTATTTGATGATTATTTTCTGCATGAGCAAGGAACGCACGAAAGAACTTGGTGAATGGCTGGGTATGCAGGGCTATAATGTAGATGTTCTGCACGGTGAAATGTCGGCGGTCAAACGCAAGACAGTGATGAAAGCTTTTCGTGATGCCAAGATTCAGATTCTGGTAGCCAGTGATTTGGCGGCACGCGGTCTTGATGTGGAAGGCGTAACTCATGTACTGAATTATGATATTCCTCATGACATAGACTGGTATGTGCACCGCATCGGCAGAACAGGACGTGCCGGCAACGACGGCATTGCCGTTACCTTTTATACTGCCGAAGAAGTTAAATGGCTGCGCAATATTGAGACCAAGCTTAATGTGGTAATGGAGCGGCAAAATCTTGAAGGCAAAACCGTTACCAGAAGAATAACTGCAGCTGTCAATAATAAAAAGAAAAAAAATAATGGCCCTAAGCGCGGACGCAATGCGGTCGCCAATAAACGCAAGGCTCCCAAGACGGGCAGCAACAGACGTCAAAGCAAGAAAAAATAAATTTCTTACCGGTGAATCAGAAAGATTTGCCGGTATTTTTGCTTTTAGCAGCAGATATTTGCAGTTTACTTTATTAAGGGTTATAATTATTCTGATATACAATTTTTATTTTTAACTGATTAAGGAGACGAGACAATGTCAGAAGTAAGAGTAAGATTTGCTCCCAGTCCTACTGGGTATTTACATATCGGCGGTGCGCGCACTGCTTTGTTTAACTGGCTGTTTGCCCGCAAAATGGGCGGCAAGCTTATCCTGCGTATTGAGGATACTGATACCGAACGCTTGAAAGAAGACTCTGTAAGCCAGATTCTTACCAGCCTGAAATGGTTGGGCCTGAACTGGGATGAAGGCCCAGAAGTAGGCGGTGACTGCGGTCCTTATTATCAGTCAGAAAGACGCGAACTGTATGCCAAATATGCGCAGCAGCTTTTAGATGAAGGCAAGGCCTATTATTGCTTCTGCACTGCGGCAGATCTGGAGGCTGAACGCGAAAAACAACGTGCGGCAAAACAGCCGTTCCGTTATGCAAGAACCTGCCGTGATCTGGACCCGGCTGAAGCAAAGGCAAGAGTTGCTGCAGGCGAGCCTTACTCCGTACGTATTAAAATTCCTTTGGAAGGAAGCATTACCGTACATGATTTGATTCATGGCGATGTTACTTTCAATATGGATCAGTTCGATGATTTTGTTATTGTGAAAAGCAATGGTATGCCCACCTATAATTTTGCCGTAGTTGTTGATGATCATCTGATGGGCATGACTCATGTACTGCGCGCCGAGGAGCATTTATCTAATACTCCTAAACAATTATTGATTTATGAGGCATTGGGCTTTGAACCTCCTAAATTTGGCCATATGCCCATGATTTTGGCGCCTGACCGCTCCAAGCTCAGCAAACGTCATGGCGCTACTTCTGTGGAAGAATTCCGCGCGCAGGGTTATTTGCCGGAAGCCATTGTCAATTATCTGACGCTTCTTGGCTGGGGACCAGGCGATGAACGGGAAATTTTCACATTGGAAGAAACCGTTAAATTATTTGAATTGGAGCAAATGTCTAAAAAAGCGGCTGTTTATGATACCAAAAAACTGACCTGGATGAATGGACAGTACCTTTCCGAACTGCCGCTTGAGAAAATTCTGCCGGAAGCAGCAACCTTCTTTATTAAAGACGGACTGGTAAATGAGCAGTGGCTGGCAGACAATAAGGAATATTTTGCCCGGCTGGTAGATACTGTCCGTGTGCGTGTCAAAACATTGCAGGAAGTTGCCGATGCAGCCGTATATTTCTTTAAGGATCTTGACGGCTATGACGAAAAAGGCGTCAGCAAGCATTTTAAACCTGAAGCAGCCGGCTTGCTGGAAAAATGCCTGGCAGGGCTGGAAGCCGATACAGTATTTGATTTGGCCAGCACGGAAGCAGTATATAATAAAGTGGCCGCTGATAACGGCCTGTCTTTGGGCAAGGTTATTCACCCGACCCGTCTGGCTTTAACCGGACGCACTGTAAGTCCAGGCATGTTTGATGTAATGGTGCTGCTGGGTAAGGAAAAAACGCTGGCAAGAATACGCCAGGCAATTGATTATATTAAATCTCTTTAAAACCGTATCAAGGAGGCCTGCTATGAAAATTTTATTAACAGCTTTGCTTTGTATGATGATGTGTGTGCCTGTTTTTGCCGACCAACGGACAACTGTCTTATCTGCTCCTGCCGCTTTTAGTAAAGCTGATGGTGTGCTTCCATATATTGACGGCAGTAATGATGCCGCGCTTGAAAAGCAGGCTAATAATATTTTGCATGAACAGGCTAAAGAACTGCTGCGGGCAGTAGGTGGTCAGGGGCATATTTCCTACGAAGTAAAGCTGAACCGACCCAGTCTGGTAAGCTTCTTGCTAAAAGCGGAAAATAACGGTCGCATTGCCTGTCAGGGAATAAATATAGATTTAACCAGCGGCCGTGAATTTACTTTAAACGATTTTTTTGCCGATACGGAGGAGCTGCAAAAGCAGCTGGGCGGCAAAACAGATATTCTGTTTGGTGAAAAAGGGCTTTACCTGCGTCAGGATAAAAACAGTATGTATGATACTTTTATCAGTTACGGCAAGCTGATGCCTTCCATGAGAATTGGTGAAGCAGGGCGTTTAGCGCAGATTGCCAAATTAACGCAGAATGCGGCTGATAAAGTGCTTACCGTTGATGCCGGCAGCCTTATGGCTTTGAAGTTAGATTCCAATCCGTCAACCGGATACAGATGGGAAGTTAAGCTGGATAAAACTGCGGAAAGCAGAATTCAAAAAGTGGGCAGCTCTTTTATCATGCCCCGCAATGATGACCAGCGTACAGGTTTGCCGGGAACGGAAATTTTGGTGCTGACAGCCCAGGAGCCCGGTGAGTGCAAGGTTACGCTGGAATATAAACGTCCCTGGGAAAAACAGGCTGTCAACAGTTTTTCCTTTAAGGTGATTATTAAGGAGTAGTTCAGTTAGTTATGGAAAAAACCGCTATTTCGGTAAAAATTTATAATGAGACTTATTTGCTGAAAACAGAAGCGCCGGAAAGCGATGTTTTGGCAGTGGCCGATATGGTAAATCAGAAAATGCATGCGCTGGCAGAGAGAAAGTGCATAGGCACTACTGATAAACTGGCAGTCTGGACAGCGCTTGACCTGGCTGCGGAGCTGTATAAGCTGCGTCAGGATTATGAGCGGCTGCTGGCTGTAGCCAAAGAACGTTAATGAGGATTAAACAATGAAAAATGAAAAAATAGAACTGCTGGCACCGGCAGGCAGCTGGGAGGCGCTGGAAGCTGCTGTGTATGCCGGTGCCGATGCGGTATATATGGGCGGCAAAAATTTTGGCGCGCGTCAGTATGCGAGCAATTTTGACCGTGATGAAATGGCTAAGGCCGTATATTTTGCGCATATGCACCGTGTACGTCTCTATATTACCGTCAATACTCTGGTAGATGACACAGAAATGAAGGAACTGGCCGATTATCTGCTGTTTTTGAATAATGTCGGTGTTGACGGCATTATAGTTCAGGATTTAGGTGTTATTCATTTGGCAAAAAAACTGGTGCCGGAGCTGCCGCTGCATGCCAGCACACAAATGACTGTAACCAATAGCGGCGGTGTTAAACTGGCTGTTAAAGCTGGCTTGGAGCGCAGCGTTTTGGCGCGTGAGCTGAGCCTGCAGGAAATCAGTGCCGCCTGCAGTGTCGGTACGGAAATAGAAGTATTCATTCATGGCGCCTTGTGCGTCTGCTATTCTGGACAATGTCTGATGAGCAGTCTGATTGGCGGACGCAGCGGTAACCGCGGCCGCTGCGCTCAGCCCTGCCGCCTGCCGTATAAGCTGGTAAACAGTGAAGGCGAAGATATGCTGGTAGGCAGGGATGCCGGACAGTATTTACTGAGTCCTAAAGATATGAATACCTTAAGCATATTGCCCCAATTGATTGAAACTGGTGTTGTATCTTATAAAATTGAAGGCCGCATGAAACGGCCGGAGTATGTAGCGGTAGTAGTAGATGCCTACCGCCGTGCTATTGACAGCTATCTGGCAGGTAATTATCAGGTACCGCAGCAGGATTATGCTAATATCGAGCAGATTTTTAATCGTGATTTTACTACAGCTTATTTGACTGAGCGTCCGGGACGCAAAATGATGAGCGACAGGCGCCCTAATAATCGCGGTGTATTAATTGGCCGTGTTGCTAAATTGGATAAGACTAAGAATAAGGCTGTTGTTAAATTAGAGAAGGAACTGCATCTGGGTGACGGTCTGGAGTTTTGGGTTTCTGTAGGCGGACGTGTTGGTACCACTGTGACCAGCATGAAGAAAAACGGACAGGACGCAGAAACAGGGTATCCCGGAGAACAGGTAACTATTGATATTCCCAACGGCGTACGCCTAAATGACCGTGTTTTCAGAACCTTGGACAGTGCGCTGATGGCTTATGCGCAGCAATTCTTCGGCAGTGAAGCCAAACGCCGCATTCCGGTGGATGCGGCAGTTACCGCCCGCATAGGCGAGCCTATGAAAATTACCTTAACTGATGACGAAGGCAATGTGGGCTATGGCGAAACTGAATTTATCGTTGAACCGGCGCGTAAGCGTGCTTTGACGGAAGAAACGGTGCGCAAGCAGATAGACCGGCTGGGAACAACCGAATATATGCTGCGCAATTTGGAATTTGCATGTGATGATAATGTTATGGTACCCATGAGTGAGATGAATGAAGCCAGAAGAAAAGCTGCTGAACAGCTGGATGCGCAGCGGCTGGAGGCTTTTGCGCCTGCGCGCACGCAGCTGCACCACGTGAGCGGCCAATTGGTACCTAAAGAAAAAGGCAGCCGCAGCAGACACAGTTTTCTGACCGTGCATTGCGATACTCTGGAAAAGGTAAGTGCGGCAGTTAATGCCGGTGCAGACAGAATTTTATTTGGCGGTGACAGCTTCAGCAGCAAGATTATTACTAAGGCTGATTATCAGCGGGCGGTTGAACTGGTGCGGCAGGCAGGTAAAGAGATTGCCATGGCGACGCCGCGTATTGTCAAAGAAAATCAGCTGGAATTTTTCAGAGACTTATTTGCTTGCTGGAATGAACTTAAACCTGATTATGTTTACATTAACAATAATGGTCTGTGGTTACTGGCCGGAGAATTTGAGAATCTTAAACTGTGGACTGACGGCAGTCTGAATATCTATAATGTACAGGCTTTGGAATTTTGGCAGGAACAGGGAGCTCAGGGCAGCGTATTATCCGCGGAATTGACTATGAGTCAGGTAGAACATCTGGCTGCAGTGGCCCCGGTACCGGTTGAATGTCTGGTGCAGGGACGCATAGAAATGATGGTGTCGGAATATTGCGTTGGCGGCAGCTTTTTAGGTGATCTTGATAAGGGAGCATGCCGTTTTAACTGTCGTGAGCAGCTGTATTTAAGCGACCGCAAAGACGCTAAATTCCCCGTTGCAACTGATCAGTACTGCCGCATGCATATTTTGAATGCTCATGATCTGTCCATGCTGACCAATATCAAACATATGGAAAGCATTGGTGTTCAGAGCCTGCGTATTGATGCCCGCAGCTATACGGCTGAGGAAACATCAAAAATAGTATTTATGTATAAAAGCGTGCTGCGCGGAGAAATGGAAGTTAAGGAAAACCTGCCGCAAACAACACGCGGACATTATTTCCGCGGAGTTTTGTAATAAAGAAGGAGTATAAATGGCACGATTTGCTATTAAAACCTTAGAATTTGATAAAGTAAAAAACCGTCTGGCTGAAAAAGCAGCAACGTCTTTGGGCAAACAGTCTGCAGCAGCGCTGCAGATTGCCAGTGATTTTGCCGCAGTTAAAAAGCTGCAGGAAGAAACTGCGGAAGCAGTACGGATTTTGGATAACGGTAAACGGTTTCCCTTTGGCGGAGCGTATAATATCGTCGGTGATGTCAAAAGAGCGGAGATTGGCGGTATTCTTGATCCTGAAGCGCTGCTGCATATTATGACGACGGCAGCGGCAATCAGACAAATGAAATATTTTCTCCAGGAAGAGGCCGAGGCTGCGCCTGTGCTGCAGGAATATGCGGAAGAACTGCAGATTTTTACCAGACTGGAAAAACAGATTGACGGTACAATTGACGAGCACGGAGAAATTAAAGATACTGCTTCTCCAAAATTAAACGGGCTGCGCAGTGCTATATTAATTGCCAAAAATCGTGTAAAGGAGAAACTGGACAGTATTCTGCACGATCCTAATAATCAGAAATATTTTCAGGATAATCTGGTAACTATGCGCGGGGACCGCTATGTAATTCCCATTAAGCAGGAATACAAAATGAATTTCCCAGGCATAGTGCATGATCAGTCAGGCACGGGAGCCACTTTATTTATTGAGCCCTTGGCCGTAGTAAATTTAAATAATGATATTAAGCGTTATGCAGCCGAGGAAAAGGAAGAGATTGAGCGCATTTTGCGGCAGCTGTCCGGTAACGTGGGCAGTGATGCGGCAGCTTTATTGGCTTCTTTAGATGTTTTTACCGAGCTGGATGTAATCTGTGCTAAGGCCTATCTGGCACAGGAGCAGCATGCTGTTAGGCCAATGATGCTTACAGGCGGCAGGGTGGAGATAGTTAAGGGACGTCATCCGCTGCTGCAGCCGGAAACAGTTGTGCCTCTGGATATTCAGCTGGGAGAAAAGTTTAACATTCTTTTGATTACCGGCCCTAATACCGGCGGCAAGACGGTAGCCTTAAAGGCCGTAGGCATTTTTGCCTTAATGGCGCAGGCCGGTTTGTTTATTCCGGCTGTCAGTGCCAAATTACCGGTTTTCAGAGCGGTATATGCCGATATCGGCGATGAGCAGAGCATCGAGCAGAGCCTGAGTACTTTTTCCGGTCATATGAAAAATATTATCAGTATTCTTGATGAAATCAGGGAAGGCGACCTGGTGCTGATTGATGAAATCTGTGCCGGTACGGATCCGAATGAAGGCGCGGCACTGGCTATGTCCATTATTGAGCATATGTATCAGCAAAAGATTCTGGCTATTGTTACTACCCATTACAGTGAGCTGAAAACTTTTGCCTACGAGCGTCAGGGTATGGAAAATGCCAGTGTAGAATTTGATGCGGAATCTCTTAAACCGACTTATCGTCTGCTGATGGGTGTGCCGGGAAGCAGTAATGCCTTTAATATCAGCCGGCGGCTGGGACTTAGCGCAGGTATTGTGGAGCAGGCCGGCAAGCTGCTGGATCAGGAACATGCTAATATGGAAAATGTGCTGCAGGAACTGGAAGGCGAACGCCGCCGCTATGAAAGCAGCAGCCGGGAAATTGAGCAGCTGCGTTTGGAAAGTGAGCACCTGCGTAATGAACTGGCCCATGAAAAACAGGAATTTGAACGCCGGCGCAGTGAAATGCTGCGCAAGGCAAGAGAGCAGGCGGATGATATTTACCGCCGCAGCCGCAGGGAATCCGAGGCTGTTTTGAAGCAATTGCGTTCCATGAAAGCAGATTTTGATACCAAGCGTCTGGAACAGGCTGCGGAAGAGGCCCGTAAAAAGCTGAACAAACAGCTCAGTGAGGATCAGCCGCTGCCGGAAGGCAAGCCGCTGTCAGCTGCCACGGCGAAGAAAGGCCTTAGCGTTTTTGTTATTTCGCTGGGCAAAAATGGTATTATTACTGATGTACAGGGCAACGAAGTTACGGTACAGGTAGGAATTTTAAAAATGAATGTGCCTGCTGAAAAATGTCTGTTGACCAAGGCGCAGCCGGTAAGCAGCCAGCCGGAAAATACCAAGAAAAGGAAAAAAGCGGGCTATGCTCACCAAATGTTTATTGCTAAAAGCAGCAGCGCCAGACAGGAAGTTGATTTGCGCGGCATGACGCTCAATGAAGCGATTCCGGTTGTGGATAAGGCCATTGATGACGCACTGCTGGCAGGCATTAATCAGCTGCGTCTGATACATGGCAAAGGCACAGGTGCGTTGCGCGCCGGTCTTACCGCTTATCTGCAGACTAACAGGTTTGTCAAAAAAATGGAAATGGCTTCGCTGGAAACCGGCGGTAGCGGCGCGACAGTTATTGATTTATAAAAAATTAACCATTTGTTGAGTTAATATGATAAAATATAAGAGTGATTTGTTTTAAGTTGAAAGGGGTTTTATGAATGCTTACAAGTATTGCTGCCAAACATGCAAAGGGCAAAGCTGCCCAGGATAATATTTTTGCTGCCAATGCCGCCGCTGTCGCTGCCGCTGCCAAATATGGCAAGGATAATGTTACCAATGCGACTATCGGCGCTATCTTAGATGAAGATGAAAATCTTGTTTGCCTGCCGACTGTGGAAAAAGTTTTCCGCAGCTTGGAAACTAACGAACTGATTGCCTATGCTCCCATTTCCGGTTTGCCGGAATATCTGGAGTGCGTTTTAACTGCTGCCTTCGGCAGCTCCCGTCCGGACGGATATATTGCTGCCGTAGCTACTGCAGGCGGTACCGGCGCTATTCACCATGCTGTCTGGAACTATATGGAAGAGGGCGAAACAGCTCTGTGCTCCGACTGGTATTGGGGTGCTTACAAAGTTCTCTGCAATGATATGGGACGTAATTTTACCACTTACCGGATGCTGGACGCTGATAATAAATTTAATCTGCCGGCTTTGAAAGAAAAAGTAAATGAACTTTTAAGCAGACAGGATAATCTTTTATATATTCTTAATACTCCGGCTCATAATCCTACCGGTTACAGCCTGTCTGAAGAAGATATGGACGGCGTTCTGGCCATTTTGAAAGAAGCAGCAGTTCCCGGTAAAAGCATAGTATTCTTCCTGGATGTTGCCTATATTGACTATGCCGGCGAGAAAGAAGAAGTTCGTAAAATCTTTAAGAAACTTTCCGGTTTGCCCAGCAATATTTTGGTAATTGTCGGTTACAGTATGTCCAAAGGTTTTACCATGTATGGACAGCGTACCGGCGCCATGATTGGCATTTCTTCCAGCAAGGAAGTTATTGATGAATTTGCTGCTATTAACCAATATACCAGCCGTGCAACCTGGTCCAATATTAACCGTCCGGCCATGCGCACTCTGGCCGCTATTTACAGCGATCCAAAGCTGCTGAAGGCTACGGAAGCCGAACGTGATTATTATTACAAAATAATTAAAGCACGTGCGGATTTGTTTACCAAGGAAGCGAAGGAATGCGGTTTACCCATGTTGCCGTATGTAGCCGGCTTCTTCCTGTCAATCCCTGCAGCTGACCCCGAGGCTATTTGCAATAAGCTGCATGATGACAATATTTTCGCAGTTCCTCTGGCTGCCGGTGTACGTATTGCGGTATGTGCAGTTCCCTTGAAGAAAATCAAAGGAATGGCAGCAAAAGTTTATGCGGCAATGAAGGAAGTCGAAAAATAATTTTGCTTTTGACCAAAGCCGGAGCCGAAGGGTTCCGGCTTTTTTAATCTTATGCTATTGAGGTGCAGTATGTTGAAGCTTACATTTGCCAATGGCGAAACCAGATTAGTGCAGCAGGGAAGTACTTTGTTGGAACTGGTGCCTGATTTTGCCTCCCAGTATGAATCTCCGATTGTTGTAGGTGTATTTAACGGCGAAGCATATGATCTGCAGCGCCCACTGACTCATGATGGTACAGTTGGGTTTATTGATGCCAATCAGACGGAAGGCATGCGGGTGTATGTTCGTACCCTGCTGTTTGTATTTTTGGCGGCCGTAAAGCGTTTATATCCGGAAGTGAAGATAGAGGTGCGCAATACTCTGGGCAGTGCTCTGTACTGTATTGACAACAGTGAGCATAAGCTTACGGAAGCTGATGTGCACAAGATTGAAGCGGAAATGCGCCGCATGGTTGCTGAACGTGAAAAAATAACAATTCAGATGTTTTCCAAAAAGGAAATCATAGCTAAGTATGGTTGTCTGTGCAGTGATGACAGCAAATCACTGCTGTGCGCAGTTGGTGAGAATGTACAGATTTCCATTTATTATTTATGCGGGGAGCCGGGCTATTTCTTTGGTCCTATGTGTCCTGATGCCGGTTATGTGCCCACTTTTGAACTGATAAAATATGATAAAGGTGTGGTCATCAATTATCCTGATGCGGGAGATTGGTTAACCTTGCCGCCGTTTAAGGATCAGCCTCGGCTTAATGAAGCCTTTCATGAGGCGGAAGAATGGTCGGAAATGATTCACTGCAATACGGTAGGCAAACTGAATAAGATTATTGAATTAGGCTATGCGGATAAGATTGTTCAGGTGGCTGAGGCCCTGCATGAGAAGAAAATAGCCAATATTGCTGATGAGATTGCTGCTAAAAAAGACAGGCTTAAATTAATTCTTATCGCGGGACCGTCTTCTTCCGGGAAGACGTCATTTGCGCAGCGTCTGAGTATTCAGCTGGCAGTTAACGGCATTATACCCATGTCGCTTTCTATGGATGACTATTATCTGAATCGTGTTGATACGCCACGTAAACCTGACGGCAGTTATGATTTTGAAACTATTGATGCCATTGATCTGGAGCTGTTTAATGATCATCTATACCGCCTGCTGCATGGAGAATGCGTCAAAATGCCCAAGTATAATTTCCGCAGCGGCACGCGTGAATATCGTGGGCGGGAACTGCAGATGCATGAAAAATCAGTGCTTATTGTTGAAGGCATTCATGGATTGAATGATAAACTGACGGCATCAATACCCGCAGAAAATAAAATGAAAATCTATGTCAGTGCGCTGACACCAATGTCCATGGACGAATATAATCGCATTAATACTACGGATATGCGCCTGCTGCGCCGTATTGTGCGTGATTCCCAGTTCCGTGCTCATGATGCCGCAGCTACGCTTAATTTATGGGACAATGTAAGATATGGCGAAGAGCAGTATATTTTTCCGTATCAGTGCAGTGCCGATGTAATTTTCAATACGACGCTGATTTATGAATTTGCCGTGCTGAAAAAATATGCTCAGCCCCGTCTGGCAGATGTTACTCCGCAGGCCGGAAAGGCATATTATTCTGCCAGAAGGCTGTTGGGACTTTTGGCACATGTTAAGGAAATTGATGATGAAGCCATTCCCAGAACCTCCATTCTCAGAGAATTTATTGGCGGTTCGGCTTTTGCGGCTGATCTCTAATAGTAAAAACAAGCTGGCAACAGCTTGTTTTTTTTATACTTGACTTACAGTGCACTTTAAGTTGTATAGTGAAGGTAAGTGAGGTGATTATATGAAATATCATAAAATGCGGCAGATAATGAATTTGCTGTTGATTGGTCTTATCCTGATTTTCTGCCTTGGCTGTGCCCAAAATAGGCAATCAGTATCAGACAGGGACATTCAGATACAGGATCTCAGGCAGCTGGTAACAGCGGATAATCAGCATGCGCGGCTGTTATTGTGGCGGGGTGCCGCCAGTCAGAATTATGTAGTTGAATATCGATTGCATGACAGCAGTTTCAGCGAAAAAGTCAAGGCAGAAGCTGCGCCGTTTAAGGATGGAGACTGGTCTTATTATCAATACCGGGCTTTACTGCAGGGATTACAGGCAGGCAGCACATATGAATACCGTATAAAAAGCGATGACAGAATTGGTCAGTGGCACAAACTGCAAACCGCAGCGGATAATAAAGTTACGGCGCTTATTTTTCCTGATTCACAAAGCAGTGATTATGCCGGCTGGGGCAGGCTGGCCAATAATGCCTATAAACAAAATCCACAGGCCGATTTATATGTGAATATGGGTGATTTGGTAGATAACGGACAGGACAGCAGGCAATGGGAATCCTGGCTCAGTCAGGTCAGTACTTTCAGCAGCGAATTGCCTTTAGCTCCGGTTATCGGCAATCATGAAACCTATACGCTGGACTGGAAGCTGCGTTATCCGGAAAGCTATATTAAATTATTTGAGGTGCCTGCCGCTGGTTCAGAAAAATATCCCGGACAGTTTTACAGTTTTGATTACGGTAATGTGCATTTTACTGTGCTGGATACTAATTTTCAGGAGATGCAGGCTCTACAGCCGCAGTTATTGGCAGACGAGCTTAAATGGCTGGAGCAGGATCTGGCAGGCAGCAAGGCTTTATGGAAAGTGGTTCTGATGCATAAAGATATCATGTTATATGGCTTTACTAACCGTCCTGGGACAACGGAACATTTTACTGATGTCGGAACCGCGCTGATGCCGGTATTTGAGAAATATCGGGTGGATTTAGTACTTTCAGCACATCTGCATACTTATCGCAGGCGCGTTCCCCTGAAAAATTTTCAGCCCGATTCTGATGGGTTGGTATATATTCTTACCGGCGTTGCCGGAAGCGTAAGATATGCCGATTTATGGAAGAACAGTGCTCTGGATGCTGCCAAAGCGCCGCAGCCGGAAACTGACAACTATCTGACACTGGAAGCTAATGACAGAGAACTAATTTGCCGGGCCTTTTTGTCTGACGGCAGCAAATTTGATGAAGTACATATAACAAAAAAATAAAATCAGCCCGTCTTTAAGACGGGCTTTTGCTTTTGTTGACAAAAGATTGACGGGTTGTTAATATTTAACTGTTAATCTGGGGGAATTTTATGAAGCTTCTGATTTTGAAAGTTATAGATATGCGTTCGGAGCTCTGTGTGAGCCGTATAGAACGCACCATATTGCAGCAGGCAGGTGTGGATGCCGTTTATGCTGATTTGACAACGGGCAATGTCAAAGTAAGATGTCTGGATGAGAATCTTACTGAAGCCACACTAAGCGGGCTTATCCGGGAAGCAGGCTACCATATATATGCACCGGAGCAGAAAGCTGACCGGGAATTAAAACAGGCTGAGCAGAATAAATTGCTGCAGCGCTGCCGTTGGGCTGCTGTCTGCACTGCGGCAGCTATTTTGTTTTCCGTCATATTATATCTGCGTCAGATGCTGGGACTGTCATATTCAGCTGTTATCGCTGCGGCAGCAGCAGAAGTAATATTGAGTATAGCTGTTTTGTTTTTGGCACGGCAGGCGGTAGAAAACGGGTTCGGTGATCTTTTTGCTGGTAAGCCGAGATTGGAATCGCTGACTTCGGTGGGGGTGGCGGCGGCGTTGCTTTGCAGCGGGTACAGTCTTTTGGCTTTCTGTAAGGGTCAGTTGGCGGCAGCAGATAATATTTATGCGGCGGCTGCCGCCTTGGCTCTGCTTTGGACTTTATATGGTGAGTATTTGACAGCTGTTACAACGGACTGCGCAGATGAAATTCAACAACCGCCAGCTAAAGCGGCTGACAGCCAGCCGTTAACGGCAGTTTTGCAGCAGCGCAGCGGCAGTGTAACCGTGCCGACAGATTTTTTATTGCCTAAAGATTTAATTATTGTTCGCAAGGGAGAAAAAATACCTGTTAACGGTATGATTGAAGCCGGCAAGGCCGCTGTTGATGAAAGTCATTTCAGCGGCAGCAGCATTCCGGTATTAAAAGGCCCTAAGATGCAGGCCTTAAGCGGCAGCTATGTGTGCGGTGGGGAACTGACAATCAGAGTGGCCGCTGAAAAAACTGCGCCGGAGACCAAAACGGAGGAAAAGCCTTTTCTCTCGGAAATATTTGCTGCCGATAAGCATGCAGCGTTGTTTGTGCCGCTGCTTTTGATTATTGCGGTAGCGGCTTCTCTGAATTGGCTGTTTTATTCCGGCAATTTTAGTCTGGCGGTCAAGATTTTCTGTACGGTCTTATTGGTGGCAAGCCCCTGCGTGTTAAAGCCGGCGGCAGCGGCAGCCTTAAGGCAGGCAGTACGCACTTCAGCAGCTCAGGGCATGACTTACAGAAAAATGACTGTTTTGTCAGCCATGCGTCAAATTGGTCTGGTTATTTTTGGTAAGACCGGCATAGTTACGGATAAAGAACTGGAACTTACGGATCTAATTACTTATGGCGGCGTACAGCGGCAGGCAGCTCTTTCTTTGGCTGTGGCGCTGGAATGTGACAGCATGCATCCGGTTGCCAGAGCACTTAGAAAACAGACAGATGATCAAAAACTTCCGGTATGTGAAAAATTACAGTATTTTCCTGGACAGGGGGTTACGGCCGTATGTCAGAAGCTGAAAGTAAGTTTTGGCACTGCCGGTTATATCAGCAAAAGCTGCCATCTTAGCCCTGAGGTATTAAAGCTTGCTTCAGACTGGCAGCAGCAGGGGAAAAATGTTATGTTTCTGTCCGTTGGCAAAACTCTTTGTGCCGCGCTGGCTTTAGCCGAACATATACCTGCTGCTCATCAGCAAGGAGTTGCCGCCTTGCGCGAACATGGGATAAGGGCGATGCTGATTACTGGCGATACGCAGGCAGCGGCTGAACGGGCAGCCAAGGCTGTCGGCATTGATAAATATGTAGCGGCTTTATCGCAGCAGGAAAAAGCAGAACTTATCAGCAGTATCAGCCGCGGCGGCGAGCAGGTGGCCTTTGTCAACAGCGCTGTTAATCAGTATATGGAAGGCTGCGATGATATTATTTATATAGCTGTTAACGGCAAAGATGCGGATTGCAGAATGAGACAGCGGGCTGATGTAATGCTGCAAAACAATAATCTGGGATTAATCTGGCAGGCGGTGCGGCTCAGTGAAAAAATGACTGCTGTCAGCAGGCAAAATATGAAACTGTTCTACCTGCTACTTGTTTTATGTCTGCCTGCGGCGGCAGGGGTTTTTTATCTGCTGCCGCTTAAGCTTTTAGCTGAACCGCTGTATGTAACGGCGCTATTGCTTATTGAGGGTTTAATACTTTTTGCCAACAGCCGGCGCCTGCAAATATAAAAAGAACTGACAGTTATTAACTGTCAGTTCTTTTTTTCGGTTATGATATACGGTTTTTAAGCTTCTGCCGTCTGCCAGCCTTTGCATAAATCTACCCATTGCTGGAAATTGCAGGAGTATTTTTCCAGCTCTTGCGGTGTCAGTTCAATGGCGCTGTTATGACTGCCGCAGGCAGGAAAGAAAGTATGAAAGCGTTTTAAAGAAATATCCAGATAAACTTTAACGCCGTCATTGACGGCAAACGGGCAAACGCCGCCGACCGCATGACCGATTAAAGTTTCAACCTCGTCAGCAGCCAGCATTTTTGCTTTGGTGCCAAAGAAATGTTTGTATTTGGCATTGTCAATTTTTGTATCACCGGCGGCAACAATCAGAATGCATTGGTCATCGACCTTAAAAGAAAGGGTTTTGGCAATGCGGGCAGGTTCGCAGCCTGCTGCCTGAGCGGCCAGCTCAACGGTAGCGCTGGAAGTGTCAAATTCGATGATGCGGTCATCTATATGTAATTGTTTAAAATAAGTGCGTACTTTCTCAATAGACATGTTTATCGCTCCTTTAACTGAATATACCATTTATTTTACTTCTGTCTTTTTTTACTGTCAAATTTGTTTTGCGTATGTAATTTTATTTTATATAGTAGCCTTAGCAGTGTTTTTATGATAAACTAAACAAATATAAGATTTATGGAAAGAAGCGATGCAGATGACATTTGTAAAAAATGGTAAAAAATTAGGTGTCCTTGGCGGTATGGGTCCGGCAGCGGCAGCAGAGTTTTTGCGTGTATTGGCTGCCAAATGCCCGGCGTCAGCTGATCAGGAACATCCGGTAGTATATATGATTGGTGACAGTGAAATTCCCGACAGGACAACGGCGATATTGCAGGGAGGTGCGTCTCCGCTGCCGAAGCTGAAAGCAGATTTGCTGCGTTTGTGTGATATGGGCGCCGATGTGCTTGCTGTGCCCTGTAATACGGCACATTGCTTTATTGACCAGTTCAAGGATGAATTGCCGGTGCCGCTGGTGCATATTATTGAGGAAACCGTTTTGGCGGCTAAAAAGCTTTCTCCGCAGGGAGCATGGATGCTTTCAACCAAGGCTACAAGAGCTACCGGTATTTATCAGAAATATGCTGAGAAACATGGGCTGCAGCTTTATATTCCCAATGAACATCAAAGTGATGTATCCCAGGAAATTATTACATATGTCAAAGCTAATAAATTTCCGCAGGCCGGCGCCTTAATGCGCGAGCTGGCGCAGGAATTATGGCAGGAACATGATTTGCCGATTATGACTGCCTGCACGGAACTTCCTTTGGGTTATACGGCGTCCGGATTGCCGCTGGAAAAATCTGTCTCCAGTATTGATGCCTTAGCTGAAGCCGCCGTGCGCCAGTTATATGATGAAAAATAATATGAATAAACATAAAAAAACGCAGAGCTTGGCTCTGCGTTTTTTTATGTTTTAATTTTAAATACCAGTGAATAAATAACCGGCAGGACAATTAAAGTAAGCAAGGTAGCACCGGTAAGGCCGGCGGCAATCGCTACAGCAATGGCGTTCCAAAAGATGCTGGCAAAAAGCGGGATAAGTCCCAGCACCGTAGTAAAGGCGGCCAGCATGATGGGACGAAAACGGACAATTGCCGATTCAACCAGCGCGTCCAGCGGCCGCATGCCCATATCCAGATGCTGCTGAATCTGATCAATAAGAACTACGCTGTTGCGGATAATGATGCCTGTCAGAGCCAGAATGCCCAGCTCGGCCATGAAACCCAGTGTCGAGCGGAAAATAAGCAGACCGAAGATGACACCGATGATTCCCAGCGGAGCAGTGCAGAGAATAACAAATAGTTTTCTTATATCCTGCAGCTGCAGCATGAGCAGAATCATCATCAGAACAATCATAACGGGTACCGGCTGCAGCAGATGCTTTAAGGTTTTCTGGCTATCCTCCAGTGAGCCGCCAATTTCAATGCGCACGCCTGCCGGAAGATTTTTGCGTAATTCTGCCAGATTATCGTATACTCTGTTGGTAACATCATTGCCTGTAACATCTTCAGTAATGCTGCCGCTGACAGTAATTGTTGGGCGCAGGTTACGGCGCCAGATCATATTGTCCTCACTGCCGTATTCAATATGGGCGATTTGTGCCAGGGGTACGGCTCCGCCGGAGGTAGGAATAGAAACAGTTTCCAGTTGCGAAATATCGGCGCGTTCTTGAGGATCAAGCCGGAAAACAATGCCGATTTCCTGATCATTTTCCAAATAGCTGCCAACAGTGTAGCCGGAAAGCTGTGCCTGCAGCGCCAGAGCAACATTTTGGCGCGTAAGGCCCATTTGCAGCAGCTTGTCATTATCAATAACAATTTTAGCTGTGCGGGACTGTTCCATCCAGTCAAAACGGGTCATGGTAATATTTTTGTCGGCAGCCATAACTTCGCGCACCTTCCAGGCATATTCTTTGACCTGCGCATCATCGGAGGCGCTGACACGAATCATGACGGGATAGGGAGACGGTGGGCCCAAGGGAATTGTGCGGGAGAAAATAGTTACTTCAGGCAGCTGTGAAGCAGCTAAATCCTGAATTTTCTTTTCCAGTCGTTTGCGTGCTTCCACGTCTTTGCCTACGACAACCAGCTGCGCATAATTATCACGAGGCTGTACGGGATCGATAACCAGAACAAATCGTGGTGCACTTTCGCCAACATAGGTGGCCACACTTTGCAGGTCTTCGTCATCCTTAATCAGTTGGGTCAGCTTTTGAGCGGCAGCGTCAGTTGTTTTGATGGAAGAGCCTTCCGGCAGATTCATCTCCACCAATAATTCAGGACGTACGGAGGCAGGGAAAAATTCCTGCTTGATAAAGCGCGTCATAAAGATGGAAAGTAAGAAAAGCGCGATGGTGATACCTAAAATTAAACCTCTGTGGCTCAGAGAAAAATGCAATAAATTGCGAAAACGGCGGTAAAAAGGAGAATTAAAATTTTCTTCCTTGATTACCGTGGGCTTAATCCATGTATAACCGAGTACGGGAGCTAAGGTGGCGGAAACCACCCAGGAAAACAGCAGAGTAATGCTCATAACCGGAAACAGGCTGAAAGCAAATTCAGAGGCGCTGGCCTGGGAAAAGGCAATGGGCATAAAACCAAGACAGGTAATAACCGTACCGGTCAGCAGCGGCCAGGCGCAGGTTTGAAATGCGTAGGAGGCGGCTTTCATGCGTTCCCAGCCTTCTGACATTTTCACTTCCATAAGTTCAACGACGACGATAGCGTCATCTACCAGCATCCCCAGGGAGATGACTAAGGCGCCGAGAGAGATTTTATGCAGGTCAATGCCTAAAGCGAACATGGCCGAAAAGGTGCCTAAAAGAATCAGGGGAATGCAGCAGGAAATAACGTAGCCGCTGCGGCGCCCAAGAGAGAATAGGCTGACAGCCAATACAATAAGAATCGCTTCATAAAGGCTTTGGGAAAATTCATCAATAGAATTTTTGACAACTTCCGGCTGATTGGCAACCTGATTAAGTTCCAGTCCCAAGGGGATTTCCTGTTTGATTTTTTCGATTTCAGCAGCCAGATTGGTACCAAGCTGAATATTGTCACCGCCGCTTTCCATAGAAACAGCAATTCCCACTGCCGGTTGACCGTTGAAATACATTTTGCTTTCCGGCGGATCAGCATAGGAACGGCTGATTGCGGCAATATCGCCCAGGCGGAAAACGCGTCCGTTGGCATTAATGGGAATATCGCTGATATTCTGCAGACTTTCCGGCGCGCCGGTGAGGCGCAGATAAGTGTTATTAACTTCCGCTTCTATCATGCCGGAGGGATTAACGGAGGTCTGCGCCTTGATGACGGAGGCTATGCTGTTAATATCAAGGCCCAGCTGCGATAGTTTGTCAGTATCCATCTGAACGAAGATTTTTTCCGGCTGAATGCCGATTAGCTCTACTTTCTGCACATCCGGTACGGCATTGAAATCAAGTTTGATTTTTTCTGCGTATTGACGCATATCTTCGTAAGAATAACCGTCGCCGGTAAGAGCATAGATATTACCGTATACATCATCAAAACGATCGTTGAAATAGGGGCCGTAAACTCCTTCGGGAAGATTGCCTTTAATATCATTAACGATATTGCGCAGCTCCAGCCAGCGCTGGCGTACCTGGCTGCTGGGAACCTCATCCTGCAGGTAAACAGTAATGACCGAGGTTCCGGGCCGGGAATAACTGGTTATTTTATCGATATTCGGTAAGGTCTGGATTTGTTTTTCCAGCTCATCCGTCAGGTGCATTTCTACTTCTTTGGCGCTGGCACCGGGCCAGGAGGCGTAAACCACCATTTGTTTGACGGTGTAGTCCGGGTCTTCACTGCGCCCGAGAGATTTAAAGGAATAAATTCCCATGACCAGAATCAGAAAAGCAAAAAAGTAAATAATCTGTTTATGGTTGATGGACCATTCAGCCCAGTTGGCATGTTTCATCAGCCTTCACCGCCTTTTAAAAGACGCACTTCCTGCTGCTCGGTAAGTTTGTTGATGCCGGCTGTTACAATTTTATCTCCTTGCTTGAGCCCGCCTGTGATTACTACATTATTGCCGCTGTAGGCGCCGATAGTTACATTTATAAGATGCACGCGGAGCTTTTCATCTACCAGCCAGACCTGGGGCTGCTTATCGCGCTGATAAATGGCTTCGATGGGCAGCAGAATGTCCTTGCTGCTGCCTGTGTGGAAGCTGACTTTGGCTGTCATGCCAAGTTTTGCTTCTGCTGGCAGGTTATCGACTGCGACGCATATTTTATAGGTCTTGGTTGCCGGATCGGCTATTGGCGAAATTTCACGGATATGACCGGCAGCCTGCTGCGGCAAAGCCCAAAAGCTGATTTGAGCCGGCTGGCCCACATGCAGATTATCCAGCTGATTTTCCGGTACATTAATCTGAATTTCACGTTCTCCGTTTCTGATAACGGTAACAAGCGGCGTACCTGCGGCAGCTATTTGTCCGACTTCACCGGTTATATTGGCAACAACGCCGTCAGCGTCACTGCGAAGATTAGTATACTCCAGCTGATTGGCGGCAGTATTAACCTGAGCCTGGGCTTGACGCAGTGCGGCATCAGCAGCATTTAGCTGGGTGTTGTACTGATCTAATACGGCCTGGCTGACAGCACCGCTGGCATACAGCTGACGATAGCGGGCCGCGTTATCTGCTGCCAGCTTCTGATTGGCTGCTGCCGAAGATAGCTGGGCATTACTGCTTTCCACGGATTGCAGAACATCCTTGGGGTCAATGGTCATTAAAATTTGCCCGGACTGCACCGTATCGCCAATATTGACGGGACGGGAATTTATTTTGCCCGTAACCTGAAAGGCAAGATTGCTTTCATAACGTCCGTGCACTTCTCCTGGATAGACATTAGCAAGGGATGTATCGCTTTCACCGACAGTAATTGTGCGAACCAAGGGTATGGTTTTTTCCGAGACAGGCTGGGCGGTAATGCTGCTGTATATGTGCCAGCCGGCAGCTACGATGCAGACGGCAGCTGCGCCGATAACTGCTTTTTTCTTGTTGGATGCTGACAAAATATGCTGTAACATGGTGCAATCCTCCTGTAATTAGCTTAAAGAAGCAAGATAGGTATTTAAGGCCTGCGTCAGGTAATCAATTTCGCCGCCGGCGGCAAAATTGCCCAGATCGCGTATTTGATTATGAGTAAGAAAGAAAAACATAATAATGCTTTCCAGCGTAAAAGCTACATGGGTAGGCTGAATCCGGCAGTGAATTTCATCACAGGCCAGTGCTTCGCTGACAAGTTCCGTCATAAACTGATGAATTTTATATAAACGGTTTTTGATGAAATTCTCAAACATGGGCTGCGGTGCAAGCAGTTCCCTGTAAATAAGCTGGATGCAGTGCGGATGCTTTTTTTGCAGATGCGCAATGGAATGAACATAATGCTGCAGTTTGGTCAGTGGTGAAACTTCTAACTGACGGATATTATTGATCAGCTGTAAAAAAATTTCCGACTGATTGTTTAAAACTTCCTGATAAAGATTTTTTTTGCCGCCGAAATAATAAGAAACCAAAGCGCTGTTGACGCCGCTGGCAGTTGCAATCTGCTTTAGGGAAACAGCGTTGAAATTATCTGAGGCAAACAGATTAATAGCCGCCTGCAGGATTTTTTCCGCGCTGTGACTTGTATTATGGGAATTTTCTGACATACTTGGTACCTCGAACAGTAAATTTAATTGATCAATTAAATTATACACTAAAATACGCCGGCTGTAATTTGTTTCTTTGCTAAGCATGGTACTTATTTGCTATAATCTATTATGCCGTAAATTTTAATTCAGGAGAAGATAGCATGGAATGGCTGATGTATGTATCTGTAACAGTATGCTTGCTGCTGTTAATTGTCATATTATTTTTACTGGTGAGAAAAAATAATGAACCCAGGCAGGATGACAGCCTGCAAAGACTGGAAATATTGGAACGCACTTTTTACGAAGCGATAAGAGATTTGCGGAGTGAGCAAAATACGTTGGCCAGAGCCTCAAGAATGGAAAACCAGCAGTCGTCAGATCGAATTAGTGAACAGATTGATAAAAGAGTTGCGCGGCTGGCAGATTTGACCAACAGAAATCTGGAGCAGATTCGTTTTACCGTTGACGAAAGGCTAAATACTTCTTTGGAGCAAAAGTTTGCTCTTGTAAGCAAAAGACTGGAAGAAATGCACCGTGGCTTGGGTGAAATGCAAAGCCTGTCGGTAGGGATTGATGAACTGCGCCGTATTATGACCAATGTTAAGACCCGCGGTATTTGGGGTGAAATGCAGCTGGCGTCGCTGCTTTATGATATGCTGCCGCGGTCAAGGGTGGCAGAAAACGTCGAGGTACGTCCGCGCAGCAACTGCCGCGTGGAATTTGCTCTGCGCATACCTCAGGGAAACGGTGAGACATTGCTGCCCATTGATGCTAAATTTCCTCAGGAGGATTATCAGCGCCTGCAGACGGCCAGAGAGCAGGGAAATGCAGCCGATGCGGAAACAGCATTAAAACAGCTGGAACGCCGTTTAAAAAGTGAAGCGAAAGATATTAAGGAAAAGTATCTGCAGCCGCCTTATTCTACAGATTTTGCGGTTATGTACCTGCCCAGCGAAGGACTGTTTACAGAAGCGGTAAATATACAGGGACTGAGTGATGAGCTGCAGCGTACTTATCGGGTCTGCCTGGCGGGGCCAACTACTTTGGCGGCACTGCTCAGCAGCTTGCAGGCAGGTTTTCGCGCAATTGCCGTTCAGCAGCAGACTGATAAAGTATGGCAGCTTTTATCAGCCGTTCTGCATGATCTGGAAAAGCTTTCGGAAGCTTTGGAAAAGACCGGCAAAAAACTGAATGAGGCTTCCAACAGCATGGCATTGGCCAAGAAAAAGGTAGCGGCCATCAGCAAGAAATTGCAGGACGCGGAAGAAATTAATGGACTGGAGAAAAAGGAGGCAGAACGTGCAGGAGCAGAATAACCATCATAAAAGGCCACCTCTTTTTATCAGAATATTTTTATGGGGCTACGCATTTTTGTGGCTGAACATGATCTTTGTAGCCGGACTCAACAGTATTGCTCTGGGCCATATTGATTATGACAGCGCCAGCTTTGCCTTGGCGTTGAGTCTGGGGTTCTATTTTATTTTCAAGTATCTGCCGCGTTTGTTGTAGGGTTATCTGCTGCGGATTGCTTGTAAAAATAAAATGGGCGTAGTATAATATTATGGTAATTATGAAAATTTTAGTCACAGAGAAGTTTGGAGGAATTTAAGTATGTCAGGACATTCTAAATGGGCCAATATTAAACATAAAAAAGGTAAAGCCGATGCTTTGCGCGGTAAAATTACCACCAAAATCAGCAGAGAGATTACCATTGCCGTAAGAATGGGCGGCGCTGATCCTACCGGTAATATGAAACTGAAACTGGCTTTGTCCAAGGCAAAAGCTAATAATATCCCGAAAGATAATATTCAACGCGCTATTCAAAAGGGCCAGGGCGCTCTGGAAGGCAGCAATTATGAAGAAATCACTTATGAAGGCTACGGTCCCGCAGGTGTAGCTATCATGGTAAGCGCACTTACCGATAACCGCAATCGTACCGCAGCTGATGTACGTCATGTATTTTCCAAACACGGCGGCAACATGGGCGAAACCGGCTGCGTAAACTGGATGTTTAAACGCAAAGGCATTTTTGCTATCAGCAGTGAAGCCGGCGTTAGTGAAGATGATCTGATGATGATGACTCTGGAAGCTGGTGCGGAAGACATTAAAGGTGATGGCGACGGCTTTGAGATTGTTACCCAGCCTGAAGATTTTGAAGCTGTTGAAAAAGCTTTGGCTGACAATAACATTGAAGTAGAAATGTCCGAAATCACCATGGTGCCCGATACCATGGCAGAACTGAGCGCAGAAGATGCCGAAAAAGTTCAGAAGATGCTGGATGCACTTGATGATCTTGATGACGTGCAGGACGTATATACCAATGCAGACCTGCCGGAGGACGAAGACGAAGAATAATAAAAAAGCAGGCTGACCGCCTGCTTTTTTCTATAATTTTAACGATTTGGAATGGAGAGTTATCTTGCTGGCTTTAGGAATTGATCCCGGTACGGCGATTTGCGGTTATGGACTGGTCGATTTGACCGGCAACAGGCTGCGCCCTATACACTACGGCGCTGTTTTTACAGATAAAGATATGCTGCCTGAGATGCGGCTGAAAAAAATTTATGATGAAATCTCGGCATTGATAGAGACTTATAAACCTGATATTATGAGTGTGGAGCAGTTATTTTTTAACCGGAACGTTACAACAGCCATTGCGGTTGGTCAGGCCAGAGGTGTAGTGCTGCTGACAGCAGCCAATAAGTCGCTGCCAGTACTGGAATTTACGCCGATGCAGATTAAACTGGCGGTAGTAGGCACCGGCAGTGCCAATAAGGAGCAGGTTACTTATATGGTACAGCATTTGCTGAATATCAGGCAAAAGCCCAAACCGGATGATGTGGCTGATGCGCTGGCAGTAGCTATTTGCGGATTGCATACGGCGGCAACCAGAAGATGGCAGGAGTTGAAATAAATGATAGGTGCATTAAAGGGAACGGTAGCCCAGCTGGAGGCTGATTACTGTATTATTGATACTGCCGGCGGCGTAGGATACAGAGTTTTTATGCCAGGCGCTCATCTGGCGCAGCTGACAATGGGCAAAGAAATAAGAGTGCATGTGCATACGGCAGTTCGCGAAGATGCCATCATGCTCTACGGCTTTTTAAGCAGGGAGTACTATGATTTATTTGAAATTCTGCTTACCGTAAGCGGCGTTGGGCCTAAAATGGCCTTGGGAATTTTATCCGCCATCAAGCCTGATGCGTTTTATCTGGCCGTACGCAATAAGGATGTCAAGATGCTGGTCAAGCTTCCCGGCGTTGGTAAAAAAACAGCGGAACGCATGCTGCTGGAGCTGAAAGACAAAATCAGCGGCTCGGCCGGCGAAACTGATGAAATTCAGGAAACGGTGGAGGCCGGCGGCAGCGGCGCAGTGGCAGAGGCCATTGAGGCGCTGGTATCTTTGGGATACACCAACAGCGAGATTATGCCGGTGCTGAAACAAATACCTGACTGCAGCAGCCTGAGCGGCGAAGCCATATTGCGGCAGGCGCTTAAATTGTTTGCAAGGAGATAAAAATGGATTTTGATGATAGAATTATTGCCGGGCAGGAACAGGATGCTGACGGCTGGCAGTACAGTCTGCGTCCGCGGCTGCTGAAAGAGTATATTGGCCAGGAACAGATCAAAGACAATCTTTCCGTATTCATTAAAGCTGCAGCCGCAAGAAATGAAGCGCTGGACCATGTACTGCTTTTTGGACCGCCTGGATTAGGCAAGACCACCTTAGCGAATATTATTGCCAATGAGCTGAATGTCAATATCAGGGTTACTTCCGGACCCGCTATTGAGCGGCAGGGTGATCTGGCTGCCATTTTGACTAATCTTGGCGATAATGATGTGCTTTTTATAGACGAAATTCACCGGCTGTCTAAAACTGTTGAAGAAATTCTTTATTCAGCCATGGAGGATTTTGCGCTGGATATTATTATCGGCAAGGGACCAAGTGCCCGCAGCGTTCGTTTAGATTTGCCAAAATTTACGCTGATTGGTGCAACTACAAGACTGGGAGCTATTGCTGCTCCGCTGCGCGACCGCTTTGGGGTGCAGTGCCGTTTGGAATTTTACAAGCCTTCTGAGCTGCAGTTTATTGTTTCCCGAGCGGCGGAAATACTCAATGTTAAAATTGACAGGGAAGGCGCTGAGGAAATTGCCGGGCGCAGCCGCGGAACGCCGCGTATTGCCAATCGCCTGCTGAAACGGGTACGTGATTTTGCGCAGGTTCTCGGCTGTGATGTAATTACCAGACAGGTTGCTGCCGAAGCGTTGGCTAAGCTGGAAGTTGACAGCCACGGGTTTGACCGCAATGACCGCAGAATTTTAACTACGATTGTTAAAACCTTCGGCGGCGGACCGGTGGGTATTGAAACTATAGCGGCGGCCATCAGTGAAGAAGCGGCTACTATAGAAGACGTGATTGAGCCTTATCTGCTGCAGCAGGGAATGCTGCAGAGAACGCCGCGCGGCAGAATTGCTACGCGGGAAACTTATCGATATCTGGGAATTCCGTTTCCCGAGAAAGGATAAAATATGAAATTATTACTGCATGCCTGCTGCGGCCCCTGCTCTTGTTATCCGACGGAAAAACTCAGCGGGGACGGCACGCAATTTGATATACTGTATTTTAATCCCAATATTCATCCGTATAAGGAATTCAAGCATCGCCTGAATACCTTGCGTGAATTTTGTGAGAAGAAAAAATATAAGCTGATTGTTGATAAAAGTTATCCTCTGGAAGAATGCCTGCGGGGAATGCTTAATGAACCTGTGGTACGCTGTGCTTACTGTTACAGGGTAAGAATGCGTTATGCGGCTCAATATGCTAAAGAAAACGGATATGATGCTTTCAGTACCACGCTTTTGGTAAGTCCGTATCAAAAGCATGAGCTTATTAAGCAAATAGCCCAGGAGGCTGCTGAGGAGTTTGATATACCTTTTTATTACGAAGACTTTCGTGAGGGCTATCAGCGCGGCGTAGATATCAGTCTGGAAATGGAATTATACAGACAGCCGTACTGCGGTTGTGTTTTCAGTGAAAGAGACCGTTACGAAAGAACTAAGAAAAAGAAGAAAGCGGCTGCGGAAGCCAAGGAGTAAATAATGCTGAACAGGCTTGTTGTCGTATGTGTATTTAGTATTATGCTGCTGGGGATGAGCTGTTCCGTCATGGCTGCGGAAATCAGAGCAGCTGTGGTTACCGGACAGTATACGGCTGAAATAAGCTGTGATGATGATTTTCAGGTGGAAGACGAGATTACCGGCAGGACAGTGACACTGGCCAAGGGCAAGTATTTTCTTAATGCATCCGGTAACGGGCTAAAGATAAATGATGAAATTTTTCAGCACCGGCTCAAAATCAGCCGTTTAAATGACGGCGCAGTGCCCAAAATTAATAAAAAAAGCTATGCTGGACGCCTTGAAGCCAGTGTGCAAAATGGCAGACTGCTGCTGATTAATATTTTGGAGCTGGAAAAATATCTGTGCAGTACCGTGGCGGATAAGACCATGGTTATCTGGCCGGATGAGGCAATTAAGGCGCAGGCTATAGCAGCCAGAAGCTATGCCGTATATAAAATGCAGCATAATGCAAGTGAGGCTTATGATATCAGCGCTACTGATGAAGAATTGCCTTATCAGGGGACAGAAAAAGAAAATGAAGCTATCAGCAGGCTGGTGCGGGCAACAGCCGGAATGGTAGTGACTGACGCTGATGGCAGCGTTATTCAGGCAGTAAGTACTTCCAGCAGCGGAGGCTTAACTGAATCGGCTGCCGGAGCTTGGGGCAAGGAAATCAGTTATTTGCAGTCGGTGCAGGATTACGATCAGGATTGCCCGGACTATAAATGGGAATATAAACTGAGTCCTGTTTTACTGGAAACCTTGCTGGAACAGAATGGTTATACAGTGGGAAAATTGGTCAGCATAAAATTATCGCCTTTGGCTAAAAGAGGAAATGACCGTACTGCGACAGGCCGTGTTAAAAGCTTGGTTATTTCCGGCGCTGACGGAACAGTAAGCATCAGCGGTCTGGAATTAATGAGAATACTTTCCTTAAACAGCAATTTTTTTGACCTGGTAATTACAACACCGCTGCCGGATAATCTGGAAGTGCCTATCGAAAATTATTATGGTATGGAAATAGGCAGAAAAGATATTGACATTAAAGTGAACGGACAGGATAAACCTGTATGGAAAGATGTTTACAGCAGTTATCATCTGTTCAGCGGCGGCAAGGAAGAAAAGGTTGTATTTTATGGTTATGGCAAAGGTCAGGGTGTCGGGTTAAGTGTATGGGGCGCGAAAGGTATGGCGGATATGAATGCGGCCAATACCTATAAAAAGATTCTCCAGCATTATTATACAGGCACCTCTGTCAAAAAATATAAATTATGAAAGAAGCGGAAATATGTTAGTTAAAGATTTTGATTATGAATTGCCGCAGGAACTGATTGCTCAGCATCCTATGGAACCGAGAGATCATTCAAGACTGCTGGTTGTTGATAAAAATACCGGGGAGCTGGAACATAAGCATTTTTATGATTTGCCTGATTATCTGCGCCCGGGAGATTTACTGGTATTTAATGATACCCGTGTGATTCCCGCCAGACTCCATGGCGTTAAGGAAACGGGCGCTCATGTAGAAGTTTTTCTGCTGACACGCAAGGATGCCACTGATTGGGAAGTACTGGTACGTCCTGGCAAAAAGCTGCAGGTAGGCGCCAGAATTATTTTCAGCGAGGAGCTTTCCTGCGAAGTAATTGCACATACAGATTTTGGCGGCAGAGTTGTACGGTTTAAATATGACGGCATTTTTGAGGAAATACTCGATCGCCTTGGTGAAACACCTTTGCCTCCGTACATAACAGCACCGCTGGAAGATAAAGAACGTTATCAGACTGTTTATTCCAGAGAACGCGGCAGTGCGGCGGCGCCTACTGCCGGACTGCATTTTACCAAAGAGCTTCTGCAGAAAATTAAGGATAAAGGCTGCGAGGAGGTCTTTGTAACGCTGCACGTAGGTTTGGGAACTTT
>URXU01000013.1 GCA_900552005.1 uncultured Phascolarctobacterium sp.
TTACGTACTAACTGGTTAATTGTAGGCATATCGGCACCTCCTTTCCAAACAATTAGATTTTAATGATTATAAAAACTTGATTTGCATCAAGCCCTTATCATGCTTTGAGTACTGCGGCAGCGGCAGCCTTTACATGAATGCCGCAGGCTTTTCCCAGGTCATTCATACTTGCCACCTCAACAACTTTGATGTCATTTGTGCGGCACAGTTCCAGAAGGCGTTCCGTAATCCGTTCATCTGCATCAGCTGCCACGTAAACCACAGCGGCATTATTTTTAGCAACAGCTTTTTCAGTCTGTTTGACGCCGACGGCACGTTTTTCTGCCTGCAGCAGAGTGTCCAGATTCATTTTTTTACCTCCTTCATTGGAGCATAGCTCACCCGTAGTACTGGTATATTGTATCATTCATATCTGCACATGTCAACACTTTTTTCTAATTTTTTTGCAGGCTTTAAATCACTTATTATGCGCTTCTTTTTTTACACCCAACCTTGTGTTTCATATAAACATTTTTCATCATTATTCCGTCTCTGGTGTACACTGAAAAAGCATTTTTTACGTATGCCAGATTATAAAATATACCGGCTTTTTAAAAGAATTTCGGGAATAAAAAAATCCCGCATCCAAAATGGATACGGGAAAAATTTTATGCCTGCTGCATTTCAGAGGCTGTTTTCTTTGCCGGGCTAAGCACGGCCGCAATGGCATAGGTTACCAGGCAGACCAGCCATTCCATATAAATTACGTTATGGAAAATGCGTACCTGCGGTACCAGCTGCCATAATACCAGCATAACAAAACCTGCCAGCAGCGTCCAAAAACCTGCGGCTTTAGAAGTATAGCGTGGGAAAAACAAGGCGATAATAACAATTACACTGAAAGCTGCGGTCAAAGACAAACCAATCATAATAGTGCCCAAAATGCTGGAAACGCTCATTGCCAGTCCCAGGGTCATGATACCACTGATCATAACGCACAGACGGGTCATTAGCAGCTGACGGCTTTCGCTGCATTCAGGATTAATGAATCTTTTATAAATATCACTGGAAAACAGCGTGCCTGCACTCAGCAGCAGATTGCAGGCAGTAGAAACATCGGCAGCCCACAAAGCGGCCAAGGTCACGCCGGCCAGCAAAGGCTGCAGGCCCACGATAACCTGCGGCAGAGCCAGAGCAGCCTGCGCATCCGGATACATGGCTTTCGCGCAGATACCTAAAAAAGCAGCCAAAACGCCAACAGGAATCATAATGATGCCGCCCCAGACAAAGCCTTTTTTAGCCGTAGCGGCGTCTTTGGCGCCTAAAGAGATCTGCAGAATACTCTGCAAAGACAGGTTTACAGTTATCAAAGTTACTACCCAGCTGGTAATGGTGGCAGCGCCTACGCCGTCAATAAAGCTGAACCAGGGAACATTGGCCGGCAAAGAAGCTGCCAGTCCATCCATGCTGCCAATTTTCTGAAATTGTACTACGGTAGCGATTAAAATACCTGCATAAATAAGTACAATATTAAGTACATTGGATAACGAAGCGGACCACATGCCGCCGATAAAAGTAATGCCGATAAAAGTAATGGCACTGATCAGCATACCGGTTTTAAAGTCAAAAATATCCGGCATAATGGCATGCAGAATACTGCCGCCGGCGATATACTGCAAGGAAATAATTACCAGCTGAATAACGATCTGGCAAAAAACACCCAAAATAACCGCATTTTTGCCATGGTGCCTTTCAATCAGTTCAGAAATGGTGGTAATGTTCTGTTCACGATATTTCTTAGCCATAAACAGACCCATAACGATGGCGCCGATAGCCCAGGCAATGGTATACCACCCGGCGCTTAAGCCTACGCGAAAGGCATGTTCGGATACGCCGATAGTAGAAGCGCCGCCAACAGCCAGCCCGATGATGGTAACGCCAATCAGAGGCGCTGAAAGCCTGCGTCCTGCCAGAGCATAATTTTCATTGCTTCCCTCACTGCGTTTTTTGGCATACCAGCTGATGGCAAAAAGCGCTATAATATACAAGATCAGTACGGCTAAAGAAACAGACACTTAAAATCCCCTCCACACAATAACAATAAATGAATTTTTTTAACAGTAGTATAATTATATGCTTTTATTGTACAAAAAGTCAATATTAACTTTACAGTTTTACTAATATAACACTTTTTTATTAACAGCAGTAAAGAGCAAAAAATCAGCACAGTTTTATTTTTCGCCAAAGAAAAAAATATTTTTAGCAAACTCTTGACAAATTTGCCGCAATCATTTATTATATACTACGTTATGACTCCGTAGCTCAGCTGGATAGAGCGTTTGACTACGAATCAAAAGGTCGCAGGTTCGAATCCTGCCGGGGCCACCATGTAATCAGGCACTGCAAATCTTGCAGTGCTTTTTTATTTATAAGTTCAAATCTTACATTATCAAAACAAAAACCGGAAAAGCAATGCTTTTCCGGTTTTTTATTATCCCGCAGTGCGGTTATTTAGACAAAGCGGCATGAGGCTGTTCGGTTGCAACAAACTCCAGCACCTGCCATACACAGGCCTTGGCCTGCTGCCATGGGGAGGATGCAGCAGTCTCAGGAGCATAGCCAAACATACTCAAACCTATTACAACTGCGGCAGCAAAACCTGCAGCAGATATTTTAAGATTTTTAACGGCAGCCATCTTAATTACCTCTAATCTTTAAAAGTTATTTACAGCATAAACCGTTAAAATGAAATTTAGATGAAAAACAGGTAAAATCTATGTTTATTCTAAAATATTCTGCAAAGCCTGCTCCAGTGAACGTACCTGCACGATCTCCGCGTCTTTATATGTATTCTGCAGTTTGCCGGCGGGCAGAACAAACTTTCTAAAGCCCAAATTGATGCCGTCAGTAATGCGCCGCTCCGGTGCGCTGACGCGGCGAATTTCACCGGTCAGTCCTATTTCGCCAAAAACCAGTACGTCCTTGGCAACCGGTTTGTTGCGATAACTGGAAACCAGCGCCGCAGCCACCGCCAGATCGGCAGCCGGTTCGCTTACCTTCATACCGCCTACCACATTAACATAGGCATCATAGACGCCAAAATCAAGGCCAAAGCGTTTTTCCAAAATAGCCAACAGCATATTAACGCGATTATAATCAAAACCTACAGCCGTACGCCGCGGCATTCCATAAGGCGTCTTAGCTACCAGAGCCTGAAACTCTACCATCAGTGGGCGATTGCCTTCCATGCATACGCCGATGACGCTGCCGGCCGCTTCACCGTTTCGATCCTCCAAAAACAGGCCGGCAGGATTGGCTACTTCCTGCAGTCCGCCCTCTTCCATAGAGAAAATGCCGCTTTCACTGGTACTGCCAAAACGGTTTTTCAGGGCTCTGAGCACGCGAAAAGTATAGGACCGGTCACCTTCAAACTGCAACACTACGTCAACCATATGCTCCAACAGCCGCGGACCGGCAATATTGCCGTCTTTCGTCACATGCCCGATCAGCATAACGGCTATGCCAGTCGTCTTGGCAAACTGCAGCAATTTGGCCGTGCATTCACGCACCTGGCCCACACTGCCGGCTGCCGTATTCAGTTCCGGATTGTACATAGTCTGAATAGAGTCGATAATCAAAATCTGCGGCGCGGCAGCCTTGGCCTGCAGCAAAACAGCATCCAGATCCGTCGCCGTCATAATCAGCATGGAGTCCCTGCTGCCGCCCAGACGTGCAGCACGCATGGCCGTCTGCTCCTCAGATTCTTCTCCGCTGACATAAAGTACTTTAATGCCCTGACGGCAAAAACGCAGTCCGGCATCCAATAAAATTGTCGATTTGCCGATTCCCGGCGTACCGCCCAGCAATACTAAGCTGCCCGGTACCAGGCCGCCTCCCAGCACCCGGTCAAATTCCCGGATACCGGTTGCCAGTCTTGTTACCTGATTCTGCGCAATACTGGAAATCAGCCGCGGCTTGACCTTGCCGGCCGTTTCCGGCAGATAGCTTCTGCTTTTGGTGAGCGCTGCTTCGGCTTCTTCGGCAAAAGTATCCCAGCCGCCGCATTCCGGGCAGCGGCCCAGCCATTTAGCCGTAGTATAGCCGCAGCTCTGGCAGACAAAATGATATTTATTTTTGGCCATGAGCCTCTCCTTTCGCAGAAGTAACCGGTTCATTCATATTTACAGGCACCTCCAGCAAAAAATGTCCGGCTTCCACAGCCTTATGAAATACCAGCGTCTTATGATCTGCGGCTGCTTCCGCCATGATTCTGTCACCGGCAGTAAATTTACCGCCAAGATACAAATCGCTTACGGGATCTTCCAGCAGCTTGCGCAGCGCGCGGCGCAGCGGACGGGCACCATATTTTAGGTCTGTGCCCTGCTCCAGCAAAAGCTTTCTTGCGGAAGGAGCAAGTTCTACTGCCAGGCCGTTCTGGCCCATGCGTTCATTAAGTTCCGCTACCAGATTATCGGCAATCTCAGCCAGTTCCTTTTCGCCCAGCGGGTCAAATACAAGGATTTCATCTACACGATTTAAAAACTCAGGTCTGAAAACATTTTTGATTTCAGCCAGCACCTGCTCCTTGCGGCTTTTTATTTCCGTCTTGCTGTCGGCGGCAAATCCCAAAGGGCTGCCCATCGTCAACTGACGCGCGCCGGCGTTGCTGGTCATGATGATAACGGCATTGCGGAAATCAACAGTGCGTCCCTGTCCGTCGGTCAGACGGCCGTCTTCCATAATCTGCAGCAGAAGATTGAAAACATCAGGATGCGCCTTTTCAATTTCATCCAGCAAAATAACGCAGTAAGGTTTACGTTTTACGGCGTCAGTCAGCTGCCCGCCCTCATCATAGCCTACATAACCGGGAGGCGCCCCGATCAGCCGTGCTGTTGTATGCTTTTCCATATACTCACTCATATCAAAACGCAGCATGGCTCTTTCGTCGCCAAACAGCTGCTGCGCCAGCGCTTTAGCCAGTTCTGTCTTACCTACGCCCGTAGGTCCCAAAAACAGGAAGGACCCAACTGGACGATTCTTATCCTTAAAGCCTGCCCGGGCACGGCGTACGGCCCGGCTGACGGCGCTGACAGCTTCCTGCTGGCCGATAACGCGCTGATGCAAAGTTTCTTCCAGATGCAATAATCTGCTGCCCTCGCTTTCAGTCAGCTTGTGCAGAGGAATACCGGTCCAGGAAGCAACTACCTCCGCCACATCTTCAGCCGTTACGGCAAAATCCTTGGCAGCCATGGTTAACGCTTCTGTCAGCTGACGCTGCAGCGATTCTTCCCTGTCACGCAAGCGGGCGGCATTTTCATAATCCTGCTTTTCGGCCGCTTCTTCTTTTTCCAGACGGGTATATTCCAGTTCTTCCTGCAGTTTTCTTGCCGGCTGCGATTTATTATACATCTGAATGCGCAAACGGGCACAGGCCTCATCCATCAAATCGATGGCCTTATCCGGCAAATTGCGGTCAGTAATATAACGGTCGGACAAATTAACTGCTGCTTTAACAGCTTCATCTTCAATACGCAGCCCATGGAATTTTTCATAACGCCGGCGCAGCCCCAGCAGCATCTTTTCGCTGTCGGCTGCTGAAGGCACCTCTACCAATACCGGCTGGAAGCGGCGCTCCAAAGCCGCATCTTTTTCAATATGCTTACGGTATTCACTGATAGTAGTTGCCCCGATAACCTGCAATTCACCTCTGGCCAATGCCGGTTTCACCAGATTGGCAGCATCAATACTGCCCTCGGCGCTGCCGGCGCCAATAATGGTATGCAGCTCGTCAATAAAGAGGATAATTCGCTGATCTTTGCGTATCAGTGCCAAAATATCTTTCAGCCGTTCCTCAAATTCGCCGCGGTATTTTGCTCCTGCCACCAGCATACCAATTTCCAGGGAAAAGATAATCTTATGCTGTAGAAATTCCGGCACTTCTCCTCTGACTATTTTCTGCGCCAGCGCTTCGGCAACAGCAGTTTTGCCTACACCGGCTTCGCCGATAATTACCGGATTATTTTTAGTCCTGCGGCACAGAATCTGAATTACCCGCTCTACCTCTTTTTCCCGTCCGATAACCGGATCGCTTTTGCCGATGCGGGCCGCTTCATTTAAATTACGCCCAAACTCACCCAGTACTTCTAAAATATCCGCCGGTTTTTCCGGCGCTTTGGCAAAAATACCTTCTCTATCGTCAGCTGAAGCTTTGTTCTGTTCATTAAAAGCTCTGATTACCTCACTGACTTTGGCATATGTTACATCAAATTTCTGCAATACTTTGCAGGCGATGCCGTCGCCAGCTTCCAAAAGACCTAAAAGCAGCTGCTGGCTGCCTACAAAATCCAGTCCGGCTGCCCTTGCCGCTTCACCGGCTTTGGCCAGCGCCGCCTTGGCTCTGGGGCTGTACTGCGGCACACCATCTTTTTTGCTGCCTTTATCCAGCCAATCTTCAAGCTCCTTCAGCATAGCTGCAATATCCACTTTAAAACCATCTAAGATTTTCCTGGCCAAACTGGATTCCGCAGTTAAAATCCCCCACAGAATATGCTCGGTACCAATATGCTCGCAGCCCATGTCTAGCGCTTTGCCTGCAGCAAGCTCCAGTATTTTGGCTGCCCGCAGCGAAAAGCCGTCTTTGGTAATTTGCTTTTTAGGTTTGAATAAACCTTCCAGAAAATTTTTGGCCGCTTCCGGCGTCAACGGCATTTCACCGCTGCCGAAAGGCATAAATTCTTTGGCACAGTCGCCGCACAGCCATTTATCTACCTGCTTGCTGCCAATAAGGCATACCACATGCATAATGGCCTGTTTTTTATGACAATTTTCACATAACATAATCTCACCCCTGTCCGCTCCCGCTCAGGCGAATCATGGCCTGCTGCAGGATTTTCTTCTTCTTCTGTTCGCCGGCATTAATAATCTCCAGCATATATTCCAGTAAATGCTGTTCACGCCGGGTAATCAGCCGCTGTTCGGCAAAATGCCGGACAATTTCCGCAGCGCTCAGCTCCTGTTTAGCTTTTTCCTGCTGCGGCGTCATCCGCACAATACGTACAAAACCGCCGCTGCCTCTTCGGGACTCTACCATATAACCGCGTTCAGGTGTAAAACGGGTACTCAGAACATAACTGATCTGAGACGGAGCACAAGACAGCCTTTCCGCCAGTTCATTACGCTGAACCAGCAGGGTGTCTTCACTGTCGCGCAAAAGTTCCCGAATAATAAAGCTTTCTATTGCATCTGCTAAATTTTTCATAACCATACCACCTTAACGGCCGCCTGCCTCTGACAGACGGCGCTTGAAATAATAGTCATTTGTATTCCTATTATATTTGACTTTTCGACTTTTGACAAGTGAAATAAATTTGAAACTATATAATGTAGGTAACAGTATTGCGGATTTCACAAATATTTTGCACTCCTGCCCTCTTTTTGACTTTTTGACATTTGACAGTGCCTAAGTCATTGCGTACAATAAAAGTAAGTTCATACCAATTAATTTAACGGAGGGTTATGCAACATGAACAAAACTTTAATGATTATTATTGCCATTGTGGTAATTATCGGCGGCATGTTTGTCAGCAGCTATAACGGTCTGGTAAGCATGAACGAAAACGTTAACGGCAAATGGGCGCAGGTGGAAAACCAGCTGCAGCGCCGCAATGATTTAGTACCTAACCTGGTCAATACGGTTAAAGGCTTTGCTGCTCATGAAACAGAAGTCTTCACTGCCGTAGCCGATGCCAGGGCCAAACTGGGCGGTGCCAAAACCGTAGCTGAAACCAGCGCGGCTAACAATGAACTAAATAGCGCTCTTTCCCGCCTGCTGATGGTGGCTGAAAGCTATCCGGAGCTTAAATCCAGCGCCAACTTTATCCAGCTGCAGGATGAGCTGGCCGGCACGGAAAACCGCATTGCCGTAGCCCGCATGGACTACAATAACGCGGTGCAGTCCTATAACGCACAAATCAAAAGCCTGCCTACGTCCTTATATGCGGGTATGTTTGGTTTTACCGCTAAAGATTTCTTTAAAGCCGACGATAATGCCAAAAAGGTACCGCAAGTCCAATTCTGATAGCTGACAAGGCATTTTATCTCTGACGGGGTGTATTTATGAAACGCTGGCTTATTTATTTTATCTTAATCTTGCAGTGCTTCCTGACAGCCTATGCCGCTGCCGCACCACAGATACCACCGCGCCCTTCGGCTGCTGATGGCATCTATGTGCAGGATTACGCCCATGTACTTTCTGAAGCAGATAAAAAACAGCTGCTGAATCTTGGTCAGGAGCTGGATAATAAAACTACGGCTCAGCTGGCAGTCATAACTATCGATACTCTTGGCGGGCAATCCATCGAAGATTATTCTCTGGCGGTCCTGCGCCAGTGGGGCATTGGCAGCCGTGAGAAAAATAACGGCGCCCTGATAGTTGTCGCCGTACAGGACAGACGCTCACGCATTGAAGTCGGTTACGGTCTGGAAGGCGTCATTAACGACGGTCTGGCCGGACGCATCCAGGACCAATACATGCTGCCCTATTTCCGTAAGGGTGATTATGCCGCCGGCATTGTCAGCGGCTATGCCAATACGGCGGCGCTTATTGCCAAAAGCGCCAATGTAAAATTGGACGGTCTTACCAGCTACCAGGACGGCGCGCAGCAGCGCACCGACAGTGACGATGGTTATCCGCTCTGGCTAAAACTGCTGATTGGCGCCGGCATTGTTATTGTACTGATTATTGACAATCTTTTTTTAGGCGGTTTTATTACGCAGATGCTGTTTTTTATGTTCCTGCGCGGCCGCGGCGGCGGGCGCGGCGGCTTTGGAGGCGGCAGCGGCGGTGGCGGCGGCTCCTCCCGCAGCTGGTAGAAAGCTCTGTTAAATGTTATAATAAAGGCGAAGCTATAAATTTATCTGTTCTATGTGAAGAGAGGAAGGTATAACCTATGGAACCCACACTGGAAGATTTACAACAGGAAATAGCTGCTTTAAAAAAGGAAATTGCGGAAATCCGCAGTGAAATGAATTTTTACAAACTTGACCGCAGCATTCAGCGCGGTAATGAAAATCATGATTATTATTTCTACACCGACAAAAAGATCGCCATCTGTCCTCACTGCTGGGAACAGGAGCATAAAATCGCTCCCATCTCCGATCATGATGACAACGGTTATTTTACCTGTGAACGCTGCGGCTATCAAGGCGTTTATGACCGCGGCAAACTGGATATTGTCGATGACATGCAAACCACTATTTTCAAAAAATTATTTGATGATAAATAAAAACCAACAGCAAAAAGGCTTAGTCTTTCAAAGACTAAGCCTTTTCTTTATTTTATTTTTACTTGTCAATACCTTCTACTTTGAGCAGGCCTTCATTATCATCCCACAGTACCACATTATCACTGTGCAGAGAATCGGCCACCCGGATTACTCTTTGGTTCTCACTGCCGCGAAAACGCAAATTAGGATTTTTCTTTTCAATAACAAACTCGCCGTCAACGAGAATATCAATATAAGAAAGCATTTCCTTCGTAATCTCCCATGGGCCGAGATTGCCAGTCAGCATATCCTTTTCAAAGTCATAGCCGCTGTAACACCAAATGGTTTTTTCAGGAAACTGCTGTTTTACCCGACGCAAAAACGGCAGCAGCGCCTGCTGGTTCTGAGGCTCAAAAGGTTCGCCGCCCAGCAGGGAAAGTCCCTTAATATAAGCCGGTTTCATAGCCTCCAGGATCTCGTCTTCCACTGCCGGCGTAAAATCATCGCCATAATTGAAATTCCAGGTTTCCGGATTAAAGCAGCCCTTGCAGTGATGTGTGCAGCCGCTGACAAACAACGATACCCTGATGCCGGGGCCGTTGGCAACATCTATCTTCTTGATAGTTGCATATTTCATAACCCCTCACCTCTTATAAATGCAGTACACGGGCTTTAATCTCTTTGGTCTTGCCCACATTCCAGAAGTTTTCGCCAAGATAACCGCAGGTACGGCGGGTAACATTCATCAGATTGTGATCCTTGTTGTGGCAGACAGGGCATTCCCATTCGTTATCATCATTGATGATGATTTCACCGTCAAAACCGCAGACATGGCAATAATCAGACTTAGTATTAAATTCAGCGTACTGGATATTATCGTAAATAAAACGTACCACATCTTCCAAAGCTTCCGTATTATGACGCATATTGGGAATTTCTACATAAGAAATCGCGCCGCCGGAAGAAATTTTCTGGAATTGGCTTTCAAAAGAGAATTTTTTGAACGCGTCAATTTTTTCGCGTACGTCCACATGATAGGAATTGGTGTAGTAGCCTTTGTCAGTAACATCAGGGATGCTGCCGAATTTTTCCTTATCAATACGGGCGAAGCGATAGCACAGGCTTTCAGCAGGCGTACCATAAAGAGCAAAGCCAATGCCGGTAGCTGCTTTCCATTTATCGCAGGCGCCGCGCAGTCTTTCCATAACACGTACGGCAAATTCTTCGCCGGCAGGATCAGTATGGCTGACGCCCTTCATCAGCTTGGTTACTTCATAAAGGCCGATATAGCCTAAGGAAATAGAGGAATAACCGCCTTCCAGGAATTTATCAATGGTTTCACCTTTGCCAAGGCGGGCAATGGCGCCATACTGCCAATGTACGGGGCTGACATCGCTGCGTACACCTTTCAGCGCGTTATGACGGCACATCAATGCCTCATAGCAAAGTTCCAATCTTTCATCCAGCAGCTGCCAGAATTTTTTCTCATCGCCTTTAGCAATAATGCCAATCTGCGGCAGATTAATAGAAACAACGCCCTGATTAAAGCGTCCTTCAAATTTATAATTGCCGTTTTCATCTTTCCACGGTGCCAAAAAGCTGCGGCAGCCCATGGGAGAGAAAACATTGCCTTCATAGTTTTCACGCATTTTCTTAGCGCTGATATAGTCCGGATACATACGTTTTGCACTGCATTTTACTGCCAGACGGGTAATATAATCATATTTGCCGCCTTTCAGGCAGTTATGCTCATCAAGCACATAAACCAGTTTCGGGAAAGCAGGCGTTACATAAACACCTTTATCATTTTTGATGCCCTGCAGACGCTGACGCAGAATCTCTTCAATGATCATGGCGTTTTCCTTAACGTATTCATCATCTTCACGCAGGTTAAGGAACAAAGTGACAAACGGGGACTGACCGTTAGTCGTCATCAATGTATTAATCTGATACTGAATAGTCTGCACGCCGCTTTGCAGTTCATAACGCAATCGTTCCTGAACCAGGCTTTCCAGAGTATCATGGTCAATATGGCCGCCGGCAGCTTCAATAATATTGCGTTTAAATTTTTCATAGCTGCGGCGCAGGTATTTGCCCAGATGGCAGATATCAACGGACTGCCCGCCATACTGGCTGGAGGCTACGGACGCAATAATCTGCGTCATTACGGTGCAGGCAACCTGGAAGCTTTTAGGACTTTCAATCATTTTGCCGTTCATGACCGTACCGTTATCCAGCATATCGCCGATATTGATCAGGCAGCAGTTAAAAATAGGCTGAACAAAATAGTCGGCATCGTGGAAGTGCAGAATGCCTTCCTCATGAGCTTTGGAAATTTTTTCCGGTAAAATCAGACGTTTAGTCAGGTCTTTGGAAACTTCACCGGCAATCAAATCACGCTGGGTAGCCGCCATGGTAGCATTTTTATTGGAATTTTCTTCCATAACATCTTTATTGCTGTTACGAATCAGCGAAAGAATGGATTCATCAGTTGTATTAGCCTTACGTACCAAGGCACGCTGATAACGGTAAATAATATACTGTTTTGCCAGCTCAAATTTACCTGCATCCATCAGGCTGTGTTCTACCATATCCTGGATATCTTCCACCAGCAGACGCATTCTGTTTTTTTCCTGTACGTTATGGGCAATTTCCTGAATTTTATCTTCGGCAATTCTGTCTTCCGGTTCTACTGCCGCATTTGCTTTCTGAATCGCTATCACAATCTTGCTGCCGTCAAAATCAACGGTGGTGCCATCGCGTTTGATAACCTTCATTTCCAACATCTCCTCCTGTTTGCTTAGACCAAGTATCTATAAAATATCGTCCATGATGCTGTTTCCGATTTCTAAAACAGCTGCGATATTAATGCAATCAAATATTGCAGTTAAAATTCTAACACAATATATCTTGTATGTCAAAAGTTTTAAATACAATATATTGAGTTTTTTCTCAAAAAAAGACTTGACTTTTTCTGCCTGTTGCACTCTGTAATGTAAAGTGCTTTTTTCATTTTTTTCTTTACAGTTGCCGTCCTGCCCCAGGATAACTTTCCTGTAAAAGGCAATCAAAAATACCCGAAAGCAGTAATAACATGCTTCTTTAACTTGTACATCCGCCAAAAAATGTTATAATAAAATTTATTACATTATTTAATCAGGAGTACAATTATATGAATCAACAAAAAACAACTACCAGCAGTTACAGCGGCATCTTTATGCTGACGCTGTGTTCCTTTATCTGGGGCACGGCCTTTATCGCCCAAAGTCTGGGCGGACAGATTATGGGTCCCATGACCTTTAACGGCTCCCGCAGCATCCTGGCATCACTTTTTCTGCTGCCCGCAATTTTTCTCTTTGACCGGCTTAACGGGCGTCGCTGCGGTTTCTGGGGCACGGATGATCCGGAGCAGCGCAAAAAGCTGTGGCGCGGCGGCATTATCTGCGGTCTGGTGCTTACCATTGACTCGCTGTTTCAGCAAACGGGCATGATGTACACTTCCGTGGGTAAAGGCGGTTTTATTACCTCGCTTTATATCGTTATCGTTCCCCTGTTGGCCCGCTTCATCTTCGGCCGCAGGGTAAATATTTTTCAGGGCATCGGCGTACTGATTGCCTGCATAGGTATGTATTTTATCTGCCTGAACGAAAGCTTTAGTATTAATAAAGGCGATTTGTTCATTTTAGGCAGCGCCTTCTTTTTTGCCGTACACATTCTCAGCGTGGAACATTTTGCCCCCGGCGTAGACGGCGTGCGTCTGTCCTTTTTTCAGTTTTCGACCTGCGCCGCTATTAACCTGGTACTGATGTTTATTTTTGAACAGCCCACCGTTCTGCAGCTGCAGCAGGCCTTACTGCCTGTCTGCTACGCCGGCATCATGTCCAGCGGCATCGCTTATACACTGCAGATTGTCGGTCAGAAACGGGTTAATGTGGTTTTGGCCACCATTTTACTCAGTCTGGAGTCCGTTTTTGCCTTGCTCAGCGGCTGGCTGTTTCTTCATCAGGTGCTGTCCGGCAAAGAAATTTTCGGCTGCGTTCTGGTCTTTGCCGCCATTATGCTGGCCCAGCTGCCGCCCAGCCTGGTAGGCATTAGGGAAACTGAACATATTGAAGCCAAAAAGGTAGAACACGCACAATAAAAAACAGTCTTTATCATTGGATGCTGCCGCAATTTGCCGGCAGCATTTTTTCTGTAAAGACTGCTTTCTTATTTATTCTCCGAACAGCTTAGCCACTGACGCAAAAGCGGCGCCGCATATAATCCCATGGCTCTATAAGCAGATGCCGTGGGATGCACGCCGTCTAAATAAGCTTTTTGGCGTTCTCTGTCCGTCAAGCCGATGGCAGGCTGCAAATCCAGCAAAAACGCCTGCTGGGCAAACTGTTTTTTCAGTTCCTGCTTTAAGGCTTCCAAACGGCTATTCAGCTCTGCTTCCGCACTGATTAAAGGCAGCACCAAACACGGATGATAACCATGCTCAGTACACCACTGCAGCATTTTGGCCACATCTTCCAAAATAAATTTCTGCGGCCGCTGCTGCAGCAGATCATTGGCTCCGCCCAGAAAAATTATATGCCTGATATGCGCCGGCAGCAGCGCGGTACGCAGACGATAAAAAATATCATCGCAGCAGTCACCGCACACTCCGTAATTGATTAGCCGCAAATCAGTGCCTTCCTCGGCAGCTGCCGTCCAGGAATAACGCGGTCCGAAAGGAAATCCCTGAATCAGAGAATCACCAAAACAGGCTGCATAATACATGCCGCTACGCCTCCTTTATTTTTCCAGCGTTCCCTGCCACCTGCTGATGCCGCCAAAATCACGTACTTTAACGTAGCCCAGCTTGCCTAAAGTTTCTGCGGCAATAGCGCTGCGCCTGCCGCTGCGGCAATACACTATAATTTCCTGCTCCTTATTCGGAAGCACCACTGCAGACTGAGCGGCAATTTTATCATAGGGCAGGAGCAAAGCACCGGGAATATGACCTGCACTATATTCTTCCTGCGTACGTACATCCAGCAATACAAAATCATCCTGGCTCTGAACCATCTGCTGCAGTTCATCATATGCTACCAGATTTTTTGTGCTGCCATGCTGCACAAACATAAAAACACCTGCCGCCACCAGAATAAAAGCTAAAATATATTTCATAACCTTCGCCTCTTTTCAAGAATTATCCTCTATTGATATATATTATATCAAATTTATGTCTATGTTTACAAGGGATATGCAGCATGTTAAAATTTAAATAGTAAATAATATTTATCAGTGAAGACAGGAGGTAGTCATATGGACTTTTTCAAATTTCACGCACCTACCAAAGTAATCTTTGGCAAAGATACAGAAAAACAGGTTGGCGCTCTGTGCAAAGAATGGGGCGCGCATAAAGTACTGGTACATTTCGGCGGCGGCAGCGCTAAAAAATCCGGTCTGCTGGACCGCATCTGTGACAGCCTGCAGCAGGCAGGTCTGCCCTATGTACTGTTAGGAGGCGTTGTCCCCAATCCGCGTTTGTCCAAAATCAAGGAAGGCGTTGAGCTGTGCCGCAAAGAAGGCGTGGACTTTATTTTGGCTGTAGGCGGCGGCAGCGTTATCGACAGCGCCAAAGGCATCGGTTACGGCCTTGTTAACGAAGGCGAGCTGTGGGATTATTACATGGGTAAAAAAGCGCCCTGCGGCTGCGCACCTGTCGGCGCCGTGCTGACCATTGCCGCAGCAGGCAGTGAAATGAGTACTTCTTCCGTGGTAACTAACGAAGACGGCTGGCTGAAACGCAATCTGCAGTCAGAATATTCCTTCTGCAAATTTGCCGTGATGAATCCGGAGCTTACCTATACTCTGCCGGCTTATCAGACCGCCAGCGGCTGTACGGATATTATCGTTCACAGCATGGAACGTTATTTTACTTCTGAAGCTACCTGCCAGCTGCATATTATCGACAGTATCAGCGAGCAGCTGATGCGCAACGTTATGCGCAGCGTCAAAATTGCTTTAAAAGACCCGTCCAACTATGACGCCCGTGCTGAAATCATGTGGTGCGGCACACTGTCTCATAACGATACTACCGGCGACCGCAGCTTCGGTGACTGGTCCTGCCACCAGCTGGAGCATGAGCTGAGCGGCATTTTTGATATTGCGCACGGCGCTGGTCTGGCAGCAGTCTGGGGCACCTGGGCCCGTTACGTATATAAGAATAATCTGCCGCGTTTTGTTCAATTTGCCGTTAATGTCATGGGTGTACCCAATGACTTCCGCCATCCTGAAGCCACTGCACTGGAAGGTATTGCGGCCTTGGAAACCTTCTTCCGCCATATCGGCATGCCGACTAAAATCAGCGATATGGGCATTGAACTGACCGAAAAGCAAATTAAAGAACTGGCCTATAAATGCAGCTTCAACAATACCCGTACCATTGGCGCAGTGAAAAAACTCACCTTAACTGATATGGAAAATATCTATCGTCTGGCTCGTTAAGACAAAAACTAAAAAGCAGTCCGGAAATTGAACTACTGCAAATTTTCCGAACTGCTTTTTCTTTTGCTCAGCTGAGAAACTCTCCTGCAAAACAACCTGCAGCAGATACTATACCATAAAAAACGCTGTAAGCCAGCGCCGAAGAATTAAAATAAAAGTACATACTGGGCAGGAACAAAACTACCGTCAGGACTATCATCAGCCATTGAAAACGATGCCTGCGGCAGCAGAGAAAGCTGCTGATAAAAACAATCAGCGGCATGCACGCCAGCAGGATGAACATGGCTGAACCAGTATCATCCATCAGCAAAGGCAGAAGATAATAGGCCGCTGCCAAAACGGCGGCATAAGGCAGAAAAATGCACTTATTCCCCACAGGTGCAGCCTTCCCGCAGATAGGTGAGTACATCTGCAACATTTGCTTCCGGTTTAACCTTAGTCCATGCTGCCTCAATCATGCCCTGCTCATCAATGACATATGTGGAACGCACTACGCCCATGCTTACCTTGCCGTAAAGTTTTTTCTCCTGCCAGACTTCATAGGCCTGAATAGCCTGCAGCTCAGGATCGGACAGCAAAATAAAGGGCAGCTCATTTTTAGCCGCAAAATTGGCATGGGATTTCACGCTGTCCTTGCTGATACCGATAATCACAGCGCCAAGAGCGGCATATTCCTCAAAGGCCTCTTTAAATGCTTTGGCCTGGCGGGTACAGCCGGGAGTAGAATCTTTGGGATAAAAGTATAATACTACTTTCCTGCCGGCAAAATCCTGCAGACTTACCGTCTTGCCGTCTTTATCCTGCAAGGTGAAGGCAGGCGCTTTAGTACCAATCGCTAACATATATTTCAACCCTTTCGCAAATCAATTATTGTTATTTAAAGTTTAGCACAAAGAGCAGATTTTTTCTGTGAAAGAATTGTATATAATATTGCACGCCAAAACGCAAAAAAGCCCTGCATTTTAAATGCAGGGCTCAGAATGCTGTTACATAGCAGCTTCTTCAGCAACCGGATATACGCTGATTTGACGTTTATCACGGCCTTTGCGTTCAAATTTTACACGGCCTTCAACTTTAGCGTAGATGGTGTAGTCCTTACCCATACCTACGTTGTTGCCGGGATGGAATTTAGTACCGCGTTGACGAACGATGATGCTGCCGGCGGTTACCAGCTGGCTGTCATGAGCTTTGGTACCCAGACGTTGTGCGTTAGAGTCACGACCGTTGTGGGAGCTACCAGTACCTTTTTTATGTGCATGAAGTTGCAGAATAATTTCAAACATTACATTCACCTCCTATGCTCTTTGATCCGAACATATTGCGGACACTGACGGGCAATGGATTCCAGGCCGCAGACCATGGTTTCCAGTATCGCCTGAGTCAGGCCGTCAGGTGCACTGTTCAATGCTACCTTTAAAACACCGTCATCCTCATTAAACGTATATGACGGCTGTAATTTCAAATATCGTTCCAGTCCCATCACAGGGGCCTGCGTCAGAGCAGATACAGCGCTGCAGATAATATCCTGTCCTGCTTCGGCATAGCCGGCATGACCGCTGACCTGATAACCGGTAATCATTCCCTGTCCGTTTCTGAACAAATCAACTGTAATCATTGCTATTAAGCTTCGATTTTAGCGATTTCAACAGTGGTGAACGGTTGACGATGACCTTGACGTTTACGATAGTTGGATTTTGCTTTGTATTTGAAAACGAAGATTTTGTCAGCTTTGCCGTGATCAACAACTTTAGCTACAACTTTCGCACCTTCAACTACCGGAGTGCCGATTTTAACATCAGCATCGTTAACAACGGTGAGAACGTCTTCGAAAACAACTTCAGCACCAACTTCTGCATTCAGTTTTTCAACTTGCAGGGTTTCGCCTTCGCTTACACGGTATTGTTTACCGCCGGTTTTAATAATTGCGTACATCTATTGCACCTCCCTTATGATAGACTCGCCAAATACGGTACTCTGCTGTCAGAGTTTACGGAACCTCTCTGCGCGGTTGGGGACGGACTAATACAGTCCATACTGGTATATTTTACCCTGCATAAAATTATTTGTCAACAACATTATTATCCAAAATCATAAAAGATTCCACATGCAGGGAAGCATCCGCTTCCAGTTTTAAGGAGCAGGCCAGTTCCCGTTCCCACTGCTTTAAATCTTTCAGCCGCAGCCAGTCAGCCAGCCAGGGATTAGCAGCTATCAGAATATTTTTTGAGCTGCCGCGCCGTTTCAGCAAACTGCGCAGACGCCGCTTGATTTCCAGAGCCAGAGTTTCCCTGCTCTGTACCCGGCCGCTGCCATTGCAGACGGGACAGGGTGCGTATAAAACCGAAGAAAGATTCTGCCGGGACTTTTTGCGTGTCAGCTCTACCAGATTAAGCAGCGTAATCTCCTGCACTTTGGGATGCATGCGGTCTCCGCTTAATGCTTTCTGCAATACCGCAAGAATTTCCGCCTTATGTTCCTCCGTATGCATATCAATAAAATCAACCACGATAATGCCGCCGATATCACGCAGGCGCAGCTGACGGGCAATTTCAACTGCCGCCTGCCGGTTGATTTCCATAATCGTTTCTTCCAGATTTTCCCGTCCGCTGAATTTGCCGCTGTTAACATCAATAACGGTCATGGCTTCCGTATAATCTATTACCAGATAACCGCCGCTGGGCAAGGATACCTGCCGGTCAGAAATAGAAGCAATGTCCTCAGCCAGACCGCTATAAGCAAAAATATCTTCCAAGCCCTGATACAAAGTTAATTTGATCTCACGACCGCGCGGCATGCATTGCAGCAATTCCTCCACACGCTTATAAATCATCAAATCATCAATGCAGATTTCAGTCAGCGCACTGCTCAGATAATCACGGACAATACGCACCGGCAAATCCAGTTCGCGGCGCAGCAGCGCCGGCGCCTTGGCTACTTTTTCCCGGGCTGTCAGTATTTTCCAGCCTGCCGCCAGTTCTGCAATATCGGCAGCCAGCAGTTCGCCGCTCACGCCTGCTGCCGCCGTGCGCACCACAATGCCCATACCTTCAGGACGGGCGGCATCGCATACCCGGCTGAGCCGTTCTCTTTCTTCCTTGTCCGTAATCTTACGGGAAATACCGATATATGAAGCATTGGGCAGTAAGACCACATATTTTCCCGGCAACGTTATTTCACGCACAGCCGTAGGCCCTTTGGTGCCGCGGGCATCCTTGGAAATCTGCACCAGCAGGCTTTGTCCTTCGGTAACATCCATCCGGTCGCCCAGATATAAAAATGCGTTCTGCTCCAGTCCAATATCCACAAAAGCCGCCTGGATACCTCGTACTACATTGCAGACCCGTCCTTTGAAGATGCTGCCTACCAAATGATGATCCTGAACGCGTTCCACCATATATTCCAGCAGACGTCCGTCCTGCACTAATCCCATGCGCGTTTCATCCTCAGTAACACCGATAATAATCTTGGCCGTCATTACTGCCTCCTTTCTGCACAAGTGCTTGTTATTTTCGATACTATATTTTAGCATAAAAAAAATTTACTGGCAAAATAACTCCGCCAGTAAATTAATATTTTTCGCTTTATAAAATCAGTGCGTGCCCGCCACTATTTTAATGCCCGCCGCTTCCAGCTCGGCAGCGATTTCGGCAATTACGGGACACAGCTGCCGGTTGCCGTCAGCATCCTTTGGCATGGTGCAATTACTTAAATGCAGCGCGTCAGGCATAATTTTTTTCATACGTTCAATTTTTTTACGGATACCTTCCTGATTAGGCAGAGCATTTTCTTCACAGCCGTTGCAGGTCCAGAAAGCTACCGGCTGCAATACTTCGTCCTTATCATAGCAGGCAAACGCACCGGTTTTTTCATTTAAGGCCCGTAAACAGCCGCTGCCGGCACAGGAAGCGCTGACGCGCAGACATCTTAAGACAGCAATTTTCTTCATGAGTAATACTCGCTCCTTTCGCTGTAAATTATCTGGAAATATCATTTTACCATATACATAAGATTTTTTCCGCAAATTTACCAAATACCATTATTTTGCCACAAATTACTGCTATACTAAAAATATAAAGGAGATGATATTTATGTTTGCTAAAACCTCCGCCATCGTATTACTTACATTACTGCCGGCACTGGCCGCCTGCGCTGCGCCGCCTCCCAATAATCCCAGCATGCAGCGCCCGCCTGCAGCCGCAGCACAAAATCCGCCTGCACCGCCTGCCGTACGCACTCCGGCGCCTCCAATGGTACGCAGCGCCGAGCCTCCCTCGAGCAGGAGGACAACTATCAATCACCGCCGCACCGAAAGGCGCATTGACCGTACAGCCGACAGTCAGCTGGAAAGAACGCGGGAAATCCAGCGGGAGCAGGACGCGCGGCGCAATAATAACTGAAAGCAGTAAAATTACTTTTAAGGAGCACTTATGCATAAACTGTATCTATATCTGCTTGCAGCGGCTGTAATCATCAACTGCAGCAGCGCCCAGGCTCAAACCATCGTTTTAGCTAAAGACACGCCCCTTGTGCCGCAAGGCTGGAGCGTAGCCAACGCGAATCTGGAATTTAAAAAAGATACGTCAGCTCAGCTAAACGATGACGGACAGGTCATTACCGGCGTACTGGATGCGGACACTTACCTGCGCCCTGCCGGCTGGCGATATCTGATTAACGATTGCTATCTGACCACGTCCACCAATATTTTCGGACCGCCGTTTTTTCACCACCCACCTGTACGCAATAATATTGTGCTGCCCACCTATCAGCATCTGCGCTATAAAGGCAATACTGCCGTAACCTTTGACGCCAGCGGCTGCGTTCTCAGCGGCACCATTGATGACACTGCTACTTTACAGCTGCAGCCTGATAAATATGGTTTTGTTACCTTTAAAGCCGGCACCAGACTAACTTTTTATCCTGCAGGGACTGCTGCCAGCGGCACTCTGGCCAAAGATTACCGCCTGCGCCCCTCAGGCTGGCAGGCCAATATCAACGGGTTAGCCGGCGGCTTTCTGGAATTTAAGTCCGGCAGCGATATAGAGTTTACCGCTGACGGTCTGGTAAGTACCGGAACATTAAAAAAGGCTGCTTTCTGGACGCAGCCTGATAACACCGTAATCCAGCTTCCTAAAAATATTCCGATTGTCTTTCAAAACGGCACAGCAAAATTTACAGCCCCGGAAGAAAAATAAATATATTAAACGCCTGTCCGGCATTAATTGTCAGGCAGGCGTTTTTGCTGCTTATTTATCTTTCTGTTCGCTGGTTCTGCCGCATTTAATAGGCATCAAGCCCGCTGCGGGCTCCGCCCACAATCCGCAGGCTTTCCACGCCAAATGCATTTTTCAAATCGCTTTCCCACTTGCCCAGCAAAATGGTGCGCGCTTTTTCACCGCCTACTAAAATCAACATGGCATTGCCGCTGATATTAATATTTTCGGCATTATTCAAATAAAGTTCAAACTGCTTTTCTCCCATCAGCTGCCTCATCTTATGCAGGCCAGCCAGCAAATACGGTTTATCTCTGGCGGCACGCACTTCCATGGGTTCAAACGCAACCATCTGCAGCTTGCTGTCTGCGGCAGCAATAAATACTTCTTCCAACTTACCGTCTTTACCGATAAAATCTTCTGTCATGGTCATAATCATCAACCTCCTTGAAATTTATGCATGTGTTCCCCATATTACCTGAATATGGCGCACCAACAACCACTTTTCAATTTGCTCAACGTAACGACATTTTTTATTCCTGCCGCTTCTCGTCTTTCGCCAACAACATTTTCCTATATGTACAGCCGTTATTTCTGCAGCTGTAATCGCCGATAGCTTTTCCTGCAAGTCACCTTTATTACTAAATTTCATATTTCCGCAACCTTGGCAAGTCCATACTGCCGCTAATTCTATTGCTTCATGCCTATAAGAGTCAAAAGTACCTGTTTTATGCTTCAAAGCTTCCAGGCATCCTGTTCTTGTACAGACATCATTTGAATGAAGACATGTTAAAATTGCAATTTTTTTCATATTGAATTACCTTACACTGGTATTTTGTAAATATTGCGGAAGATATACAATATTTATTCCACCATTTTTCTTATCGTGATTTACTACACTTTCAACCTCATACATATCATAAATAAAATCCCTGTTAAGCAACTCTTTAGGCGTACCGCAGCCAATGATACTGCCCTCTTTGAAAGCAATTATTCTATCGCAGTACATGGCCGCTATATTTAAGTCATGAATAGCAGCCACAACAGTAATGTTAAGGCTTTTTACAATATCCATTATCTGCAGCTGGTATTTGATATCCAAATGATTAGTTGGTTCATCTAATATTAAACATTCCGTCTGCTGTGCTAAAGCCCTTGCCAAAATTACTCTTTGTTGCTCACCGCCTGATAATGTTGAAAAATTCCTTTTTTCAAAATGCTCCATTCCAACGGTTTTTAATGCATGGCGAGCAATCAAAAAATCGTTTTCATTATCTCTCTCCAATAATTTTTTATGTGGGGCACGTCCCATCAACACTACATCAAGTACTGTAAAATCAAAACTGTAAAAATTATGTTGTGCTACTACCGAAAGCTGCAAAGCGGATTCCCGATAGGATATTTCATCCAAAATTTTTCCATCAAAATATATTGCACCTGACGTCGGCTTTTGTACTCTGTATAAACATTTTAAAAAAGTACTTTTCCCGCTGCCATTGGGCCCTATGATGCCTAAGAACTCTTTATCATGCAAGTTTAAATTAAGATTATTTAATATTTTTTTATTACCAACAAACATATTTATAGCTTTGGCTAATATTTCCATTTTATCTGCCTCCAAAGCCATAGGTTTTTTTTATCATCAAATAAACGAAACAGGGTGCACCAAGCAATGATATCAACATGCCAATAGGTAGCTCTGTTTTAGGAATAACTACTCTGCACAATCCATCCGATACAACTAAAAATATCGCTCCAGCCAAACCAGTTATAGGAATCAATACCTTATGGTCCGTACCAACAAACATGCGAACTACATGTGGTACTAATAAACCTACAAAGCCGATCATTCCTGCCGAATAGACAACAAACCCTACAACTAATGAGCTAACTATCAAATATATTTGACGGTATAAATGCAAATCTGTCCCCAATGTTATTGCAACGTCCTCACCTAACAACATCAAATTCAATATTCTATTTTGACTCCAGAAAAATAAAACGGACAATAACACTATAGGTGTAATAACCAATATATTCTCCCATTTAGCGCCAGCCAAACTTCCCATCAGCCAATAAACTACAGTCTGAATCCCTTCTTTGTTTTGGGCAAAGTAAATTACAAAACTTGAAAAAGCTCCACAAACAGAGCTTAAGGCCATTCCCGCTAAAAGAAGTTTTATTGAATTAGCCCGACCACCAATATTAGAGATAATTAATACTGCAAGAGATATACAAAATGCACCTGCAAATGCTGCTATACCTACAAAATTTTCACCTAAAGCCATACCTACTCCTAATAATATCGCTACAGTTGCTCCTAATGATGCACCTGATGATATTCCTAAAATATATGGATCAGCCAACGGATTTTTTACTATAGCCTGCATAACCGCACCACAAACAGCTAACCCGCAGCCCACCATCATTGCAAGTATTACTCTTGGCATTCTTAAAATCCACACAATATCATATACTGGCTCTTTTAATGCATTATCTAAGATATTATCGCCATGAATTTGTTCAGTTATAACTTCAAAAATTTCTGTAACAGGTATATGAACCGTACCTATGCTTAATGCCCAAAACGTACTTAATATTAACAGGAACAATAATGCTGCATAAACACAAATATATTTTATTTTACATATGTTTTTTGATGTCATGTTTATTCACCATATAATTCTGGATATAATCCATGCGCTATTGTTCTTACCCCATCCAAAGTTCGTATACCAGATGAATAAACCGAATATAATGGAACAGTATACAACCTATCTTCTTGAACACATTTTAATCTTTTTAAAGCTTTATTCTCTTTTATCCATTTTATATTTATTTCTTTATTATCATATTGTGATTCCGTTAATACTAAAAAAATAGTATCCGGATCAATCTCTCTAAGCTGTTCCATACTGATAATACTACCTTTTAAATCTAATAATTCACCATGCAATGACCTTACAATATCACCAGCCAAAGTATCTTTTCCATAAACTCTCATTTCTTTTCCTACTATTTCAATAATTAAAACTTTAGGTTTATAACCTATATTTTCTGTTCTTTCTGAAACAAAACTTATTTCATCTTTTATCTGCTGTACTAATTCAAATGCACGTTCTTCTTTATCAACTATTTTGCCTATATCAAGTATATATTGATATTCATCATTTAATATATGCCTGTCGGTAAATGGTACGGATGAAGGAGCAATGTAACAATTTACATTTCTTTTTTTCCAAAATTCTGTATTTCTCAAAACCTTTATATTAAAAGTTGAATACCAACCTAAAATAAAATCAGGATGCATCATTATAATTGTTTCCAAATCTAAATTTTCAAAACTTGTATAAGGAATCTTATCATATGCCTCTTGATATTCCGGTAGCAAATATTTTCTGTCTGGTATTCCTATGCCAGCAACAATTCTATCTCCTACTCCAAGAGCTAACAATGTTTCAATAGAATTTTGCCAAATTGCAATAATTCTTTGAGGAGGCTTTTCATAAAGAAACTCTTCATATTCATTAGAAGAATTTAGACTATGCATATATAAAGGGTAATTTTGTTTATTGTAAGTGATATTCTGAGCTATTGATATATTTTTTATACTATCGCTATTTTCTTTAACAATTGATTTACAACCTAAATTAAAAATAACTGCTAAAAAAAATATGGAGCAAACTATTATCTGTTTCATTTTCATCCTATGAAAATAGTAAAGTACGCAGCAAATACGTACTTTACTATTTTAATTTATTGTCTGCTAAAAATTATATTTCATACCTACCATAATACAACGGCCAGGCTGCGGTGCAGCTCCTATACCATTATAAGAGGAATATGTATTTTCATAGGCTTCATTAGTTAAGTTGGTAACAGTAACATATGCAGAAACATCTTTGTTAATTTCATAATTAAGATTCCAATCCAATACTAATGCGCGATTATTTGTAAAAGCATATGTATTCATACCTGTATACCAATTAATTAATAATCCTGTGTACAGTTTTCTGTTTTCATAAGAAATATTTGCTACATAATGATTTTGTGGTCGTAAATAATTTATCATGCTATTAACATTTTGATCATCTTCAATGCTGATATCTGGATCAAATTTCATGCCATCTTTGGCTTCCCATTTGTCATTCATATGGCTATAAGATAATCCTAAATTCCAATGATCATCAAATCGATTATCCATAGTAATATTTATGGATTTTTTAGTTTCTTTAGCGTTAACTGACTTTGAAACAAAATCACTCTTTTTATCATCCCAAACAGAATATCCCGTAATAGCATTACTCATATTAGTCCAATCATAATGTATCGCCACACTGGTTTTATCTGATAAATCTTTACGTATTCCCAATGTCCACACGTTGCCAACTTCATCCTCTAACTTTTTGCCATTGGGCGTTACTGTATTATAGTCTTTGGCCTTTATGGGTCTGTATACATTGGTCCAACCTAAATATGCGCTGCTACTATCATCAAACGCATATTGTGTATTTACAGCAGGAGTAATTGTTGAGGAAGAGCTATTTCCTATTGAAATCTTTCCAGCATCATTTGTATTATCATAAGTACCATATTTAGAATATCTTATCGCCGGTGTAATTTCCCATTTATCCGTCACATGAATCTTATCTTGCACAAAGCCTAATATACCATCTCTTGCAACTGATGTTGTTTTCCATGTATTATCTTTTCTATTTAAACGTCTGGTATATGTTTTCGCTTTATCATAGGTTATTGAAGCCAGTAAATCATTCACACCAACAGATTTTCCATATTGCAACTGTATGCCACGATTTTTTTCGTCTATTACCGTAGTAGGTTCCAATCCTGTCGCAAAATTATATTTATTTATAAATTCATTCCATCCAGCGCCTCCCGGAAATGGTACATGTACTCCGTCTTCAACCCAATTGGGATAACGGTCAACTCCCCAATAATGATGGTTCTGATTATATAAGCGAATAAAACTTTCCATCCCATTATCTTTATCAAACGTATATACGACATCAACATCATTATTTTTATAGGCATTATAGGAACCGCTCAAAGCATCTAATACAAACAAATTACGATATCCTGGATTCACATCATTACCATATTTGCCATTTTCTGTTGCACTGATTATTCTATCCCAGTCGCTTTGGCTCCAATATCTGTAATCTGGAGCAGTAATCGGATACCCATCTTTACCATTTTGATGATTATACCAGACCTTTAAATTTTGGGTGTCATTAAAGTTTTTATCTAATCTAAAATTAACGCCTTCTTCTTTATAAGAAGTTCCTTTGTAAGTATAATCTTTACCTGTAATCCCATCATGATATTTGCTATCACCAGCCATATTTCTATTGGCAGAAATAAAATAACGCCAAGATTTATCATTCCCAGCAGAACCAGAATAACTTATATTGTATATATGCTTATCCCAAGAACCTGTAGATACATCAATTGAACCATGATTTTCATTTCCTCCTTTGCGTGTAATAATATTTATTACACCACCAGTAGCATCTGCCCCATATATAGAAGCACCCGGTCCCTTTATTACCTCTATCTTTTCTATACTTTCTATGCTAACAATCTGGTTTAAATCAACCATGGTCCTTGTACCGCTGGCATTACTTGAACCAAATCTGGTACTTGTAGAATTATCAACTCGACGACCGTCCACTAAAACAATGACCCGTGAATCACCATTAATAGACATGGCATTATTATAGGCGTTGTATCCATACTCACCGCCACGATAACCGGAATTTGAAAAAGTAACGCCAGGAATCCGCTTAATAGCTTCTGTTACATCAGTATAATGACGTTTTTCGATTTCTTCTCTCGTGATAACTTTGACATCACCACCAGTTCGATAATATGATTGCTCTGTTATTGTATTACCAAACTGATCTTTAATAGCCTCACCTTCCACAATAACGCTATCTAAAGTATAAGAGTTTAAATTTTCATCAAACGCGGCATCCGCACTAATTGACAAACTCATCAAAAATAGTACCATCATTGCCTTAGTAAACTTCGTACTTCTCATAAAACCATCCTTTCCAATGAAAAATTACCATCTTAATCCATGCACATAAGTAAAAACATATTCAGCATTCGTTATCCAACTTTTCCATGTACCGTCATATTTTCCGAAATTCATTGTAATTCTTTTACTTCCATTCGCCGGTATTTTTAAAAATGGCAATTTTATAGGTTTACCCTGGTAAACTTCTTTGCCTCCATCCTCTTTGATGAATATAAATTTCATCGAAAAGTCATTTAACTTTGTTATCGTGAGATCCGTACGTCTATTAACAAATGTTCCCGTAACACAAAGATCACCATTGTCCATCCAAACTTTAGAACTTTTCCACTCTAAAATCATTTGGTCTGCAGAAACTTCTGCTGCCGTTCCTATATTTGGAATAAGCAATACAATAAACATTGTTAATGTTATTAATACTTTTCTCATTCCTGCTCCTTTCCATATTTAATTTTTATTTTTAATTTTCTTTACATAACTGCCTATTTTTACTTGTAAAGAAAAAGAAAATAACAAAAAACGCTTTTCCATCCGTATGCAAACGGACTGAAAAGCGTGACACTCCTTGCTTACCAATTCCCGTCCATCGCAGGATTTTTAATGGCTTTAATTTCAGGCAGTTCTTCTGGCTCTGCTTCATTGCTTACCTTGCCTTCCCAGTTTCCCAGTGACATATTAAGGCTTACTCTGCATTACAGCGGCGGGACCGCACAGGTTT
>URXU01000014.1 GCA_900552005.1 uncultured Phascolarctobacterium sp.
TGCCGCCGCCATTACGATCAACCGTTTTGCTGACCGTATTAAATACGGCCGCATCTAAGATTACCGGTATCAGCTGTTCATCGTCCACAATCTTCATGCGGCTGCTACTGTTTGCACCGCGGCCCGTATCGCTGACCGTTACAAAAAGCGGTATTGAAGGAGGCGCCGCCCCCACTTTACCGGCAATGCCGCTGGCACGGTCCTGATTAATCGTACCGATTACTTCACCGATATTACCTACCTTATAGCTGCTCTGCAAATTGGGAATGCAGCCTAAAATCCAGACTTTATTCATAAAATAGCCGCTGTCGCCGCGCTGCATGAAAGGATGCCCAAATGCCAGAATATGACCTTCATCATCCGTCCAGGTTACCGTCCCCAGTGCTCCCAGCGAAAGGTCTCCATTCATCAGCGAAACACCTACGGCACTGCCCGGCTGCAGTCTGCCGCTGCCTGCAGCCCCGCCGCTGCCGCCGCCATTAACCGCCTCCAGGCCCACTGCCTGCAGCTTCTCGGAAAGATATGCCATACCTTCCTGCGTAAAGCCGCCTGCCTGCAGCGCCGTACCCTTGGGCAAAAATACGCTGTCATGCGCCAGGGGCATGTCCAAAAGCTTCAGCATACTGCCGATAGGCGTCAAAAAGCAATAATGCGGATCATTAAACGCCTTACCAAAGGCCACTGCTCCTACCAGGCGCCCGTCAACATATACCGGACTGCCGCTCATTCCCTGAGCTACACCGCCGGTTTTATCAATCAGATCGCCGTATAATCTGACAAAAATACTGTAGCCGCTGCTTTCACTGCCGTTTACACCCAGTATTTCCACATTGAAATCTTCAATTTTATCACCGCTGATGACGGTTCTGCCCACACCCTGCATACCTGGCTGCAAATCCTTGACCGGCATTAGCGGTACATTGGCCGCTGCCGCGCAGGTACTGCAGCACAGTAAAAAGGCCGTGAATAAAGTTTTCAGCTTCATATTAACTCCCTATATACTACAAAACCGGCGCAGAAGAACCCACGCCGATTTAAAATTACTCATTCTGACAAAATAACAACCGTTTGCCCGGCAGTAACCCGTTCTCCGGGCCGAACCAGTACTTCGCGCACGGTTCCCGCAAAATCAGCTCTTGCAGCCGCCACACTGCCGCCGCTTACCGAATGGATTTTAACCAGTACATCGCCGGTTTTAACCTTCATGCCGGTCTTAACCAAATCTTCCTCACTGACGGTACCGGTCAGCACCGACTGCTGCTGGCCGCTGCCGCCATGAATATGCAGGTAGCATAATCCCGCTGCCAGCAGCACTGCCGCAGCGGCGATAACGAAAAGCTTTCGCTTGTTCAGCATGGTTTACCTCCTGCACGGTACGGTCATTTTATGTATAAAATAATTATACATCCTCCATTTACCTTTGACAAGCAATCTCAGCCGCGCAAAAAGAGCCCTGCACCTATGCTAACAGCGCGTTCACGTCCATCCGACGGATGATTGACAATGTTCTTGCCAACCACCATAACGCTGGACCCGCCTCCGTCAAAGTTCACCGCATCCCGGGCGCCAAGACGCAGCAGATACTGCGCCAGCTCTGTCAGCGTCAGGCCGGCAGAACTTGCGCTGCGTCCATCTACCACCAGTACCAGCAAAGTGCCGTCCTTTTTCAGGCCCACTGCCGTTCTGGGAGCACGTCCTTTGGCAATATCAGCGGCAATATTTTCTTCCTTGCTGCGCACCTTAACCTGACCGTTTTCCAGCAACAGCGGTCCGCCGCCCATAACGATTTCAGCCTCATCTGCTTCCGCCGCGCCCAATGTTTCTGTTACGGTTAATTTATCACCCGTACGCAAAGCAGCCAGCGCAGCCGCATTAGCGCCATGGCCTGAAATTACCATTGTTCCGGGTTCAATGGACATGTTGCCTGCGGTTGATACGGCAATTACACGTCCATTTTTGATTTTTACTTCCCGTCCATACTGATTGGTTTTAGTGGAAGATGCGTAATATTCGTTGAAAAGTACCAAATCCTCCGCAATTCTGGCTCTGTTCATACCTTTAATTGTCAGCGTTTTGCCGTCCGGCAGCTTAACTTTGCCGGTATAAGCCAGGTCCTTGATAATCTTTTTCTCCCGTCCGTCACTGACATAGCCGCTATGAGGCGAGGCATCCATGGCAAAAATTCTGCCCCTGTCCTTAACTATACCGATAACCCAACCATCGCTATCAAAGTAAGAGGCATTAACTGCTGCCAGCATTCCCTGCTGCGCCGCCATTTTGGAAACATAGCCCCGTCCGTTATAGGTACCAGCCGCAGAAAAAGGCCGCAGTTCATAGGCAGCCTTTTTATCCACACTGAGCAGATAGCCCTGTATCTGCCTGCCGTTCATTTCATCCTGCAGATAGGTATAAGTTACACCTTTAGCCAGCTGCCGGCTTTGCTTAATAATGTTAATGCGGTAAATATCAATTACCAGCCTGTCAGGCCCCGTCAGCTGATAGATTTTATACTGGCAGTCTTTAGCCATCGTAACCGTCAGACGGCTGGCTTTTTTACCGTCAGGCTCCAACTGCACTTTTTTGATAAACGGATCTTTAACTGCCGGCTGCTGCTTTTTGCTGCTGCTTTCCGGCAGCTCAATAATCAGCTTATTGCCGTCTTTTTCAGCTTTATAGGCAATCTGTTCCCTGCTGTCTAAAACAAGACGCACACGCGCCGGATTAACGCTGCTGCGAATGCTGTCAATAGGAGCAGCCCAGACTGCTGCAGATGCTAAACAGCAGGCAGCAGCCAGAATTGCACCGCATAATTTCTGTAATCTCATTTATATCCTCCTGAAAAATAAAATACACAGCTTGACGCTGTGTATTTCTGCAAATTTTAGCCTAAATTGGAAGAGGTGTATACGGAACCGGGATGCAGTTTATCCAAACTGTCCAAAGCCTTGCCGGTGCCAAGAGCAACGCAGTCCAGGGCGTTTTCTGCTACATGAGTACAAATGCCGGTTTCTCTTTCCATAATTTCAGCCAGACCATCCAGCAGTGCACCGCCGCCAGTCAGGTAAATACCGTTATCTACAATATCAGCAGCCAGTTCCGGCGGACATTTTTCCAAAACGCCGCGAACCGTTGCCACCAGCGAAGCTACTGCATCCTCCAGAGCCAGGCGGCAATCTTCGGAGGTAACGCTGAAGGTGGTGGGCAGACCGGTAACCATATCACGTCCGCGCACGGAAATAGAGCTGCTGCGGCCGTTTTTAGATACCGTAGCAATATTAATTTTAATATCCTCAGCCGTACGTTCACCAATCAATACATTATGTACCTTTTTAACATAACGGACAATGGCTTCGTCAAAATGGTCGCCGCCTATACGGATGGAAGACGATACCACAATACCGCCCAGACTAAGTACGGCAATATCAGTAGTGCCGCCGCCGATATCGACAACCATATTGCCGCGCGGTACGGAAATATCAATACCTGCACCCAGTGCCGCTGCCAGCGGTTCTTCAATCAGATAGGTCTTGGCTGCGCCGCCCTGAGTAGTAGCTTCCATCACGGCACGTTTTTCCACGGAAGTAATACCGATAGGTACGCAGGTCATAACACGCGGCTTAAAAAACAGGCACTTGCCCGCAACTTTTTCAATTACATACGCCAACAGTTTCTGGGTAATGGTGTAATTGGCGATAACACCTTCTTTCAGCGGTCTGATAGCCACAATATTCCCAGGTGCGCGTCCCAGCATTTCCCGGGCTTCATCGCCTACTGCCAGTACCTTGTTGCGTGTTTTGTCAATGGCTACTACGGATGGCTCTTTCAAAACAACGCCTTTGCCCTTAACATAGACCAATATGTTGGCGGTACCTAAATCAATACCTATATCTGTACTCTTAAACATCTCTGCTTCTCCTGTCTAACTAAATATCAACGCGCTCAATATCAGCGCCCAAAGCTTTCAGCTTAGCTACAATATTTTCATAGCCGCGGTCAATATGATGCAAATCCCCTACATTAGTTACGCCTTCAGCCACCAGACCGGCCAGAATCATTGCTGCGCCGGCACGCAAATCAGTTGCTCTTACATCACAGCCGGTCAGCTTAGCTGGCCCTTCAATAACTGCACTGCGTCCTTCAGTAGTAATGTGCGCACCCATGCGGTTTAATTCAACTACATGCATGAAGCGGTTTTCAAAAACAGTTTCCGTTACCTTGCTGCGGCCTTCGGAAATAACCATCATGGCCATCAGCTGCGCCTGCATATCCGTTGGAAATCCCGGATAAGGCATGGTCTTGATATCAACTGCTTTCAGCTTGCCGTTACCGATAACTCTTACCTTATCAATATCCTCAAGTACCGTAGCGCCTGCTTCCCTCAGCTTGGCGATCAACGGTTTTTGATGTTCCGGCAGTACATTTTCAATAAGAACATCACCATCAGTCATGGCAGCGGCAATCATATAGGTACCGGCTTCAATGCGGTCCGGAATAATGGTATAGTCAGCACCGTGCAGCTGTTCAACACCCTCAATGCGGATTACATTGGTGCCAGCCCCGCGAACTTTGGCGCCCATTTTGTTCAGATAGTTGGCTAAATCGACAATTTCCGGCTCTTCAGCAGCATTCTCCAAAATTGTAGTGCCTTTAGCCAAGGCTGCGGCCATCATAATATTTTCCGTTGCGCCTACGCTGGGAAAATCAAAATAGATAGTTGTGCCAATCAGACCGTTAGGAGCGCTTGCCTCAATATAGCCATGGCCCTGTTCAATCTGTACGCCAAGAGCTTCAAATCCCTTTAGATGAATATCAATGGGACGGGCGCCAATGGCACAGCCGCCCGGCATGGAAATACGCGCATGACCTTTGCGTGCCAGCAGCGGTCCCATAACCAAAAAGGAAGCACGCATATTACGTACCAGCTCATACGGAGCTTCGCAGGACGTGATCTCTGTGCTGTCTATATCCAAAACATGTTCCTGTGAATTATCAACCTTCAGTCCCAGGCATTTCAATACCTCACTGATAGTATGCACGTCTTCCAGCATGGGCACTTCATCCAGATGGCTGGGCGTCATACCCAGAATAGATGCGGCAATAATCGGCAGCACCGCATTTTTAGCGCCGCTGGTCTTGACAGTACCCACAAGGCGTTTGCCGCCCTTAACAACTAACTTCTCCAAAATGTTCCTCCACTATACCTAATACTTTTTATATAACTTAAATTTTTTCTGGAAATTATGTTATAAGTTTAACATTTTTTATCATCATTCTGCAACACTGTCACAGTTTTTTTCTGCATAATTTACAAGAAAAAAGCTTAAATACATGGGCATTTAAGCTGATTATAAGTGTAATTCTTTTTTCTTCAGATGAAGCTTTTCTCTATACTCTTCTTCCTGTCTTTTCCGCTCCTGTGCCAGCTCCTCCAGACGGCGCTTTTTAGCTTCCAGTCTCTCCTGCTCAACTTTTTGCAGCTCTGACATGGTTTCACTGTTTTTAGCCAGTTCAGCCTCACGCATTTCCAGCCATTTCTTCTTTTCTTCTGCAATATTCCTGCGTTCTTGCTCAGCGCGTTTGCGTTGTTCAATAGCAATCAGCTGGGCTTTGCTGAGCTTTGGTTCTGTTTTTTTCATAGTGCGGTAAACAAGATAAGCCACAAGCAGCAGGGGAAAGACAAGTGTTCCGATCAGCCACAGATTGGCATATCTAATGCCTTTTTTTACAGCATCAGTATATACATAGTATGCCGCTGCCGCAGCAATTACAAATTTAACGATTACCGGCATTAAGCCTTCCATTTCACGCCTCCGCCTACATGGGCTTATTATTTACTTTCAATTTATCGGACAGGATATAATAATAGGTTTCTTTTTCCCTGATAATTTTCTTTAAAGAAGCAACTTCTGCTGCATCATCGCAGGCCTTGAGCTGAGCCTTTAAATCAATGATTTCCTGTTTTAGCTGCAGCATTTTAGAAGCAGCTGCCGAATTTACAAAATCAGTCATTTTTGTGCTCCCTTCATGGCTTTATTATTTAATTATAGCAAAATTACCTTTCATAAACAATATTGTAACTGTGTCATATTTTAGAAATACCATGCTAAAAAAAAACAAAAAAGGCATAGTCCAACGGACTATGCCTTTTCATACCGCAACATGCAAGCGTCTTATTTAGTTTTAGACAGCTTGTAGGTTTTCAAACGGCTCAATGCTCTGTTCAATGCTGCTTCAGCGCGAACGATATCGGTATCAACAGTAGGATTTGCTAAACGTTTTTCAGCTCTTTCCTTAGCAGCTTCAGCACGAGCGACATCAATATTTTCTGCCAGCTCAGCCTTAGCGCTCAGAATAGTAACTTTATTTTGACCTACTTCCATAAAGCCAACATCAAGGCTTGCGAAATGTTCAACACCTTGTGCATCGCGATATTTCAGCGGAGCAGCCTTTAATGTAGAAATCAAAGGTGCATGGTTAGCAAAAATGCCTATACCTCCATCAAGAGCTTCAGCAAGAACATAAGTTACATCATCCCTGAGCAGTAAAGACCGGTCAGGAGTAACTATTTCCAATTGCATCATTTTAGCCATGCAATCATTCCACCTTCATGCTTTCTGCTTTAGCGATAGCATCGTCAATGGTACCAACCATGTAGAAAGCGCCTTCCGGCAAATCATCATGTTTGCCTTCGAGGATTTCTTTAAAGCCACGGATGGTTTCTTTCAGCGGAACATATTGACCGGGGGTACCGGTGAATTGTTCAGCAACGAAGAATGCCTGGGACAGGAATTTTTGAATTTTACGTGCACGAGCAACGGTTACTTTGTCGTCTTCGCTTAATTCTTCCATACCGAGGATTGCGATGATATCTTGAAGTTCTTTATAGCGTTGCAGAATTGCCTGTACGCCACGAGCAACTTTATAGTGTTCTTCGCCGATTACCAGCGGGTCAAGAATACGGCTGGTAGAATCCAGCGGATCTACTGCCGGATAAATACCGAGCTCTGCAATTTGACGGGACAATACGGTAGTTGCATCCAAGTGAGCGAAAGTTCCTGCCGGAGCCGGGTCAGTCAAGTCATCCGCAGGTACATATACGGCCTGTACGGAAGTGATAGAACCGGTTTTGGTGGAAGTAATACGTTCTTGGAGTGCGCCGATGTCGTTTGCCAGAGTAGGCTGATAACCTACTGCAGAAGGCATACGGCCGAGCAATGCAGATACTTCGGAACCTGCCTGAATGAAACGGAAAATGTTATCAATGAACAGAAGTACGTCCTGTCCGCCAACATCACGGAAATATTCCGCCATGGTCAGACCAGTCAGGCCTACGCGCATACGCGCTCCGGGAGGTTCGTTCATCTGACCGTAAACAAGTGCGGTCTTGTCGATAACGCCGGATTCTTTCATTTCGCCCCAAAGGTCATTGCCTTCACGGGTACGTTCACCTACGCCTGCAAATACGGAATAACCGCCATGAGCAGTTGCGATGTTATGGATAAGTTCCATAATAATAACGGTCTTGCCTACACCTGCACCACCGAACAGACCAACTTTACCGCCCAGAGAGTACGGAGCGATCAAGTCAACAACTTTAATGCCTGTTTCGAGGATTTCAGTTGTGGTGGATTGTTGGTCAAAAGTAGGAGCCGGTCTATGGATCGGCCAGTAGTCAGCTGCTTCGACCTTGGTATCGTCATTGTCAACTGTTTCACCCAAAACATTGAAAATACGACCAAGAGTGCCCGGGCCAACCGGAACGCTGATAGGAGCGCCGGTATCTACGGCTTCCATACCACGAACTAAACCGTCGGTGGAGCTCATTGCAACGGTACGGACAATATTGGAGCCGATATGCTGCATAACTTCAGCGGTCAGATGGATTTTGATGCCTTCGCCAGCTTCGCCATCAATTTTGATAGCGTTATAGATTGCGGGCATATGTTTAGGTGCAAATTCAATGTCGATAACAGGGCCAACAACTTGAACTATTTTACCAGTATTCAATGTTTTCCCTCCTACAATTATTGCAGCGCTTCTGCGCCGCCTACGATTTCGTTAATTTCGCGGGTAATACCAGCTTGACGAGCTTTGTTATAAGAAAGCTCCAGTGATTTCAGCAAATCACTTGCATTGTCGGTTGCCGAAGACATGGCGGTCATACGTGCGCCCAACTCGCTGGCTGCGGACTGCATTAATGCAGTATATGTCAAGGTTTCTGCATAATACGGAACCAAATACTTCAGAGTCTGATCTGCTGCCGGTTCAAAAATGATATCCGTAATGGAATCATCTTCTGCACCATTATCGTCCCAGCTTTGGTCAGCTGCAGCAGCTTCTCCTTCTTGCGTCGGAGGAACTACCGGCAGCAGCGGAATTGCTTCCGGAACAAAGGACAACGCAGATTTAAACTTGGTATAGATGAGAACAACTTCATCAACTTTACCGGAAATAAATAATTTGGCAACCGTATTAGCAATCATTCTTGCTTCATTATAAGTCGGCTTATCAGAGAAGCCAAAGAAAGATTCTTCTACCTCAAATCCACGGCGTGTGAAGAAATCTTTTGCCTTACGTCCAACAGTGATCAGAGTATATTCTTCCTGACTCATGATTTGCGCGGTGGCAAATTTCAGCAGATTGGAGTTATACGCGCCGGCAAGGCCTTTATCGCCGCTGACAACGATATAGCCGATTCTTTTAACCGGACGCTGTTCCAGTAAAGGATGCTCTTCATAGCTGAGACGAGCCAGCATTGCTTTATCGCTTACTGCGGTAATAAGCAATTCCTTGATCTTATCTGCGAACGGACGGCTTGATGCAGCTTTTTCCTGCGCACGGCGTAAACGAGCGGCAGCTACCATTTTCATTGCCTTGGTAATCTGCTGGATATTCTTTACGCTCTTCATATGCCGATGTATTTCGCGTGGAGTTGCCATCAGTTACTCACCTCGCTTCGCCGGTGACTGCAAAGGTTTCCTTGAATTCGGAAATTGCTTTCTTCAAAGCTTCTTCATTTTCAGCGGTAATCTTCTTCTCGCTGACAATGGATTGACCGATTTCCGGATAGTTAGCACCCAGGAATGCGAGCAATTCTTTTTCAAAACGGGTAACATCAGCTACAGGAATATCATCAACATAACCGTTGGTTGCAGCATACAGGGACATAACCTGTTTTTCTACAGACAGCGGAACGTATTGACCTTGTTTCAGAATTTCAGTCATACGAGCACCGCGATCCAGCTGTGCCTTGGTAGCTTTATCCAGGTCGGAACCGAATTGAGCGAATGCTGCCAATTCACGGTATTGTGCCAGGTCCAGACGCAGGGTACCAGCAACGGATTTCATAGCTTTGATTTGCGCACTACCACCTACACGGGATACGGACAGACCTACGTTGATAGCAGGACGGATACCAGCATAGAACAGTTCAGATTCCAGATAAATCTGACCGTCGGTAATGGAAATTACGTTAGTAGGAATGTAACCGCCTACGTCGCCTGCAAGGGTTTCGATAATCGGCAGAGCGGTAATAGAACCGCCGCCTGCTTCTTTATTGCGGCGAGCAGCACGTTCCAGCAAACGGGAATGCAAGTAGAATACGTCACCGGGATAAGCTTCACGTCCGGGAGGACGGCGGAGCAACAGGGACATTGCACGATATGCAACTGCATGTTTGGACAAATCGTCATATACGCACAGTACGTCTTTAGCCTGATCCATGAAGTATTCACCAATGGTAACACCGGTGTAAGGAGCCAGGTACTGCAGCGGAGCAGAATCAGCTGCGGTTGCTGCAACGATGATGGTGTATTCCATAGCGCCGTGTTGTTCCAGAACGCGGGCAATACGTGCTACGTTGGAAGCCTTTTGACCGATAGCTACATAAATGCAGATAACGCCCAGGCCTTTTTGGTTAATAATAGTATCGATAGCTACAGCAGTTTTACCGGTACCACGGTCGCCGATGATAAGTTCGCGCTGACCACGTCCGATAGGAACCAGAGCGTCGATAGCTTTAATACCGGTCTGCAGGGGAACGTCAACGGACTGACGAGCTGCAATACCAGGTGCCGGAGATTCGATAGGACGAACAGCAGTTGTTTTGATAGGTCCTTTGCCATCCACGGGCTGACCCAGCGGATTAACAATACGGCCCAGCATAGCTTCGCCTACGGGAACTTCCATGATACGGCCGGTACGACGTACAACGTCGCCTTCTTTAATCAGGGTTTCGCCGCCCATCAATACGATACCTACGTCATCAGGACGCAGATTCTGTACCATGCCGGTAATGCCATGAGGCAGTTCAACAAGTTCGCCGGCCATTGCGCCACGCATACCGCTTACAGTAGCGATACCGTCGCCGACTTTTTCAATAATGCCGATTTCTTCAAGATCGGCATCAATAGCGTAATCCTGTACTTTTTGTGCCAAAGCATCGGTAATGCCTGCCGGTTTGCTCATAGTTTGACCGTCAAGATCAACTTTATGCATTTCGTTGCCAACTTTTTCCAGTTGACGACGAGCGCTAGCATCATATACATCATCGCCGATTTTAACGATAATGCCGCCGATAATGCTGGAGTCTACCATTTTTTCCAGGTAAACTTCCTTGCCCAATTTCTCAGCCAGAATCACGGAAACAGATTCATATTCAGATACAGTGAGTTTTTTAGCAGTAATAATTCTAACAGGCAGAATATCGCCTTCCATCAGTTCGTCAGCCGGAATTTTTGCCGGGTCAAAGCTGAAATCGATAAGGCTTTTTCTGATGATAGAAAACTTAGTTTCATTCTCCATCTGTATCAATCACCTCCGTATTCTCCCATCGCTTTGCAATAGGTATTATTAACGAGCAGATTTCTACTCTAAATTTTAAGATTAGGGTTCTATCCGTTCCTAAACATTCTCAATAAGAAGCAAGATCCCTGTCACACTTGAAAATTAATTGCGGTCTTTTAATACAGCATCAGCTGCTGCTGCTACCATTTTCTGATCTTCTGCAGAATTCAGTTTCTGGTCAACAATTTTACCGGCAATCATAGTGCTAAGTGCGATAACTTCAGAACGGATATCCAACATAGCCTGTTGTTTTTCCTGTTCAATACGTTCTTTGGCACTAGCCATCATTTCTTCTTTTTCCACACGAGCTTGTTCTACCATCTCGTCATGGAGATTTTGAGCAATTTTGTTAGCTTTTTCTACAATATCAGTAGCCTGTTGACGAGCGTCAGCCAGCTGTTTAGTATACTCAGCTTTCAAACTTTCTGCTTCTAATCTCGTTTTTTCAGCGGAATCCAAATCATTAGCGATGCGGTTGCGACGCTCTTCCATTACATTCAGTAACGGTTTGTAAGCAAATTTCGCAAGAATTGCCAAAAGAATCAAAAAGTTAAGGATCTGCGCAATAAGTGTTGCATTAATACTAGCCAATTATAGCACTCTCCTTCTTTGCATTTCCGACAAAAATTATTTTACAAACGGATTAGCAAATACGAGAACGATAGCGATAACGGATGCGATAATGGGGATAGATTCTACCAGGCCGATACCGATGAGCATGTTAACTTGGAAAGTAGAAGCTTGTTCCGGTTGACGAGCCATGCATTCCAGAGCTTTGGAAGCAACAGCGGAGTCACCTTTAGTAGCGCCGAGAGATGCGCCTGCACCAATAATAGCAGCTGCCAATACAGAAGTTGCAATAATAATAGCGTTTTCAGTCATTTTTAGATACATCCTTTCAAATCTTCTTTTTTGATTTTTCAAATTATATAAATTTAATTTGAACAAAAGTAATTAATACTTACTAAGAACGTCATGTTCTCAGTGATGCGCTCTAAACACCGGCGCAATGGCAGTCATTGTCAGCATTGTAAAGATGAATGCCTGCAAGAAACCTACTACAAGGCTGAAGCCAACCCACAGCTCAGGAATAACCCAGGGAGCCAGCATATACAGCACGATAAGCAGAATTTCACCTGCCAGAATGTTACCGAAAAGACGAAGTGCCATGGTCAAGGGTTTGGACACTTCTTCTAACAGATTAAGCGGAAGGAATACCACAGACGGCTGAACAAAATGTGCAAAATAGCCTAATCCGTGTCTCATAACGCCCAACACATAAACGGTAAGGGATACCATGATAGCCATACCCAATGTTACGTTAACGTCGTTGGTCGGGGAGGTGAAATGCACACCAACCTGCGGCAACAAACCAAGCTCGTTGGCAACAAACAGGTAAAGGAACAACGTGATGATAAACGGAGCAACACTACGGCGCCCTTCAATCCCAAGGTTACGTTCCATTAAATCATTCAGCCAGTCAATAAACATTTCAACAATGTTTTGTACTCCGGACGGTACCATTTCAGGTTTTCTTGTAGCTGCAAATATCAGCAGCATAACAACAACCATAGCCAGCCAGGACATGTAAATTGATTGCATGTTAATAACTGCGCCACCTAAGAAATCAATCTGAGTCGGTAGATAATGAATGATTTCATTGCTAGCTTCCGCTTCAACATTTCCCATTCTGTCACTCTCCTTTCTTCACGACCGCCCTTTTCTTTAAATCACGGTTCGCGATAATTATGAGATTAATAAGTAAAAATATATGCATAAGCAAAAATCCCACGTAAATGCCAATTACATTGAGATTCAGCTTTAACATAACAATGGTAGACAATAGTATTACTGACATTCTGATCAGCATCGTTCTGTGCATCACGGCTACGGATTCTTTCAAAGATTTTTCCATACCCTTGCGAACGCCTCGGAAGGTCAGAAAACTGTCAAAAACACCTAACGACAGACCAAGCAGCCATAAAGAAGCAGTCAGAGCATCGTATTTTATGAAAATGCCGCCGGCAATTACAATTGTCAGCACGGCCTGTCTAAGTAAGATGGTGCTCCAAGCAGCATAAACTGCGGCAACTATATTATTCATCTTTTTTACCTTTGCTTTTTTTACCGCCGTCCGGCAGCAAAAAATCTCTTACAATAATTTTATAGATAGATAAAAAAGCAGTTACAACGCCAGCCATCGTACCTATCAGCCTGCAGGTATGTCTTTCAACGGCAAAATACCCATCAAGCCAGTTGCCAAGATAATATCCAGCTAAAATATTAGCAGCAATAATGCTGATTACTGACGTGGCAAATAGCAGGGCCTGCATTACTTTTCCATATTTTGGATCCATAATCAGCACCCCACTCATTGTATTAACACCTAAAAATATAAATTTTCTATGTATATTTTTCGACAAATTTGTGAACAATCTTGCAAAATCTGTTGGCTGTTTAATATTTTACAAAAAATCCAAATTTTTTACAACAGTTTTATTACTATTTCGTCAAAAATTCTTCAAAATTTTCCACGTTAAAACCGTATTTTTTCAGGATTGCTCTGATAATGCGTTCGCAGGCTCTGCCGTCACCGTACGGGTTAGCGGCCTCAGCCATTTCACGGTAATGTTCAGCATCATCTAAAAGCATATTTGTTTCACGCAGGACATCTTCATAAGCCGTGCCTACCAGCTTAACGGTGCCGGCGGTTACTGCTTCCGGACGCTCTGTAGTATCACGCAGAACCAGCACCGGTTTGCCAAGAGCAGGCGCTTCTTCCTGAATTCCGCCGCTGTCGGTAAGAACGATATCCACCTTAGCCATCAAATTGGCAAAAGGTTCATAATCCATAGGCTCGATTAAATGCACTCTTTCCATGCCGCCCAGTTCCTGCCGCACTATTTCGCGTACTTTCGGATTTTTATGTACGGGGAAGATGGCCTCCACATCAGGATGCGTCTCAAGAACGCTTTTCAGCGCCCTGTAAACATGACGCATGGGTTCGCCAAGATTTTCGCGGCGATGCGTAGTCATCAAAATCAGTCTGTGGCCTGAAGCAAATACCTGATTGAAATCTTCATCCGCAAAGGCATAGTCCTGCTTAACAGTTGCCTGCAGCGCATCAATAACCGTATTGCCGGTTACCAGTATAGCTGTTGGCTCAACATTTTCCTGCAGCAGATTATGCTTGCTGGTCGCAGTCGGGGCAAAATGCATATCCGCAATGGCGCCTGTCAGTTTTCTGTTCATTTCTTCCGGATAAGGGGAATATTTATTGCCTGTACGCAGTCCTGCCTCCACATGTCCCACGGGAATCTGCGCATAAAAAGCAGCCAGCGCTCCGGCAAAAGTAGTGGTCGTATCACCATGCACCAACACCATGTCCGGTTTTGCTTCTTCCATGACCTGTTTTAAACCCATCAGTGCGCGGGTAGTTACATCATATAAAGTCTGCCCGGCAGTCATAATGTTCAGATCATAATCGGGTTTAATATGAAAAAGACTCAGTACCTGATCAAGCATTTCCCTATGCTGCGCCGTAACAGCCACAACAGGCTCAATGTAATCAGGATACTTTTTCATTTCCAGCACCAGCGGGCACATTTTAATTGCCTCCGGCCTGGTACCAAAAACCATCATCAATTTAAGCTTTTTCACTCTTACTTCCTCCCTACTATCTGTCATTGAGAATACCGATCTTTTTAGCACCAACGGCAACCGCCGTAATAATTACTGCAATAATCAAGGCGGCATAAAAACCGTCAACCTCGGCCCACAGTACTGCCGCAATCCCCAGCACGGCACTGATGCCGTACATCAAAAGTACAGCCTGCTTCTGATTCATGCCCATCGCCAATAAACGGTGGTGTAGATGTCCCTTATCAGGCTGGAAAATAGGCCTGCCATTGGTATAGCGGCGCATTATGGCAAAAGCCGTGTCCATAATAGGCAGCCCTAAGGCAATCGCAGGCACAATCAGCGCGATGGTAGCCGCTGTTTTGACTGCACCGTACACAGAAACCGCAGCCAGCATATAGCCGATAAACATACTGCCGGTATCGCCCATAAAAATCGTGGCCGGATTAAAATTATAGCGGATAAAGCCGATAATGCCACCTGCCAGAGCGGCAGTCAGAATTGCAATGTGATAATATCCCATCTGTACGGCAACTAAAATTACCGTAATAGAGGCAATGGCTGAAACACCGGCAGCCAAACCGTCAAGTCCGTCAATCAGATTAACCACATTGGTAAAACTGATTACCCAAAAAATGGTCAGCGGCACGGAAAGAATGGTATCAAGATAAAAATAGCCGCCTAAAGGATTGTTAACCCATTCAATCTTAATGTCGAACAGTACCAGCACGCAGGCCGCCGCAATCTGGCCCAATAGCTTCACCTTAGCCGGCAGCTGATACTTATCATCCAAAATACCAACGATGACAATGACCGTGCCTCCCAAAAGGATGCCTACAATGTCCCATGTCAGCTCCAGGCTGGCCACAACTCCTACCATAAACGCAATATAGATAGCTAAACCGCCCAGCCGCGGCATAATCTTCTTATGCACCTTTCTGTTATCCGGCCTGTCAATGGCGCCTATTTTAAACGCCAGTTTTTTAATATACGGTGTCAGAACATAACTTACCAGCATGGCCAGCAGGAAAGGAAACCCATAAACTTTTAACATTTTTACCTCACTATAATCAGCGGAACTTACGCATTATATTTTCTGCAGATAATAATACTTTTCTTAATATAGTATATCAAAAAAATCTGCAATGTAAAAAAAATATTTTACATTTCCTTCAAATTGCGTAAACAGCAGCCATTGATAAAAATGGTCATCCGCCTAAACGGATGACCATTTGCATTATAAATCTCTTATTTCAGAATAACAATTTCCATTCCTGAAGCTTCCATCATATCCTGCGCCAGCTTATCCGGATACGGATTAGCATAAACCACGCGGCTGATACCGGCATTAATCAGGATCTTGGTACAAACAACACAGGGCTGATGCGTACAATAAAGTGTACCGCCATTAACGGAAACACCATGATATGCAGCCTGGACCACGGCATTTTGCTCGGCATGAATACCGCGGCACAGCTCATGCATCTTGCCTGACGGCACTTTCAGCTGCTCACGCAGACAGCCTACCACCTCACAATGCGGCAGATTTTTAGGCGTCCCGTTATAGCCGGTCGCCACAATCTGTCTGTTTTTAACAATCACGGCACCTACACTGCGCCGCAGGCAGGTAGAACGTTTGCTGACAACCCGGGCGATTTCCATGAAATAATTATCCCAATCAGGTCTTTCCATAATCAAACCGTCCCAAAAATACGATCGCCAGCATCGCCCAGACCCGGTACAATGTAGCCGTGCTCGTTAAGATGATCGTCTAAAGCAGCCGTATAAATTTTTACATCGGGATGGGCTGCGTTTACTCGTTCCACACCTTCCGGAGCAGCTACCAGACACATGAAACGAATATTTTTCAATCCGCGCTTTTTCAGCTGATCAATAGCCGCCACGGCTGAGCCGCCCGTAGCCAGCATGGGATCCAGCAAAATAGTATAGGCATTATTGTCGGACGGCAATTTGCAATAGTATTCTTCCGGCTCCAAAGTTTCCTCATTGCGGCTCATGCCTATATGACCTACATTGGCTTCCGGAATAACATGTATCACTCCGTCCAAAAAGCCAAGGCCAGCACGCAGAATGGGAACAACGGTAATACTGCCGGAAAGTGCATAGCCGTCAGTTTCTGTCAAAGGGGTCTGTACTTTCTGTGTTTTTAACGGTAAATCTTTCGTAACTTCAAAAACCATCAGCATCGTAATTTCATCTAAAATACGTTTAAACCAGCTCGTTGGAGTCTTTACATCGCGTATTTCCGTTAATTTAGATTTGATTAACGGATGATCGACTACTGTTATCTGCATGATAATCTTCCTTTTCTTATTCTTAGAGATTGGGGTACATCGGGTATTTAGCGCACAGAGCCGCAACTCTTGCAGCAGCTTCCTGCTGTTTAGCTGCATCGTCTTTATTTTTCAGAACCAAACCGATGATGGCGGCTACTTCACGCATGTCATCTTCATTGAAGCCTCTGGTGGTTACAGCCGGAGTTCCCAGACGGATACCGCTGGTAATAAACGGGCTGGCCGGATCAAAAGGAATAGTGTTCTTATTGCAGGTAATACCAATTTCATCCAGCAGATGTTCGGCATCTTTACCAGTCAGGCCCTGATTGCGTACATCTACTAATACCAGATGATTATCGGTGCCGCCGGATACAAGACGGAAACCTTCCTTGGTCAAGGCATCAGCAAAAGCCTTGGCATTTTTCACAATATTTTCCTGGTAAGTTTTAAATTCCGGTTTCAAAGCTTCGCCGAAGGCTACAGCCTTAGCTGCTACGATATGCATTAAGGGTCCGCCCTGGATACCGGGGAAAATTGCTTTATTAATAGCTTTGGCATATTCTTCGTTATTGCAGAGAATCAAACCGCCGCGGGGTCCGCGCAATGTTTTATGAGTAGTAGTAGTTACCACGTCAGCATACGGAACCGGACTCGGATGCAAGCCTGCTGCTACAAGGCCGGCAATATGAGCCATATCCACCAGCAGCAACGCACCTACGCTGTGAGCGATTTCTGCCATGCGTTTGAAATCAATGATACGCGGATAAGCGCTGGCACCGGCTACAATCATCTTCGGCTGATGTTCCTGAGCGAGCTTTTCCAGAGCTTCATAATCAATGGTTTCAGTTTCTTTATCAACGCCATAAGGGACTACATTAAAATATTTACCGGAGATATTTACCGGTGATCCGTGACTCAGATGGCCGCCTTGGGAAAGATTCATGCCCATCATGGTATCACCGGGCTTCATGAAAGCAAAGTATACGGCCAAATTAGTGCTGGCACCGCAGTGAGGCTGAACATTGGCATATTTAGCGCCAAAAAGCTTTTTCGCACGTTCAATCGCCAATGTTTCCACCTTGTCAACATATTCACAACCGCCATAATAACGATGTCCAGGATAACCTTCGGCATACTTATTAGTAAGAATAGTACCCATAGCTTCCATAACAGCCGGAGATACAAAATTTTCAGAAGCAATTAATTCAATTTTATTTCTCTGACGTCCTAATTCTTCATCAATAAAACCTTTAAGTTCAGGATCGGTTACTGCCAAGCTTGCTAAATTCATTGTTAGTCCCTCCAAATAATTAAATTACACCTCATCTGTTTTCCGGGTAATGCGCCCGTTCGCCGCCAATCAGCGGCGGTCTGGTTCTTGCTGCCGTAAGCACAGCATCACCAATATATTTATGCTGCAGGCGTACAGGCACAGCCACCCTTTTCAGGTGCATACCGATCAATGTCTGACCGATATCCATGCCAAGATGCGCCGTAACAGTCTCTACCACAATGGGCTCGGCAAAACCTTCATAAGCTGCTGTAGCCATAGCTCCTCCCGCATGCGGCATCGGACGCACCGTTACTTCGGTAAATCCATATTTTTCCGCGGCAGCAGCTTCCATAACGATAGCACGGTTCAGATGCTCACAGCATTGTACGGCCAGATAGAGTCCATGTCTGTCCGTTACCTCTTTCAGGGAACGAAAAATCATTGCGGCAGCCTCACCGCTGCCTCCGGTACCGATCTTGTGACCGATAACCTCACTGGTACTGCAGCCCAGGACAAAAATCTGGCCCTTTTTTACTTTGGCCGCAGCAATAAGCTCCTCGGCAGCTTCTGTAACCTGCCGGGCAATATTTTCTAACTCCATTATTTCTCAGACTCCAGCGCCATAATCTTATTAACTCTTCTTTCATGCCGTCCGCCGGCAAACTCCGTTGCCAGCCAAACATCGACAATCATTTCAGCAAGCCCCACACCAGTGGTACGCTCACCCATACATAAGACATTGGCATTATTATGTTCACGGCTCATTTTAGCGGAATATACGTCTGCACAAAGCGCCGCTCTGATTCCCCGGCATTTATTGGCCGCAATGGAAATTCCTATGCCTGTTCCACAAATCAAAATTCCTTTTTCCGCACCGCTATCGCCGGAAGTAATATCCTGGCACAGTTTAGCAGCATAATCCGGATAATCACAGGATTCTTCAGTATAGGTACCATGGTCTACTACCTCGATACCCTTATCCTGCAGATATTTTTTAATATGTTCTTTCAGATGGATACCGCCATGATCACTAGCCATTGCTATTTTCATAATCATTCCTCCTATCGGTAAGGTATCAAACAGCTTTATTGTACCATAAAATCAGGCAACTGCGCACCGTTTTTTAACTTCAGTCCCTCATCCGTCTGCATTACCAGCTGGTAACCTGCAGCCTTGCGCATTCTGTTCATTACAGCCAGTCCTATGCCGCTTTCATCAATACCTTCTGCCAGAATAACATCAGGCCTGGTGCGGTCAAAATCTCGCAGCAAATAAAAAAGCTTTGCCGCCAGTTCTTCTTTAGCCACTCCCCAGCAGGCAATCTGCAGCTTTCCGGCAGCAGGCAGCCGCCGGCGCAGATTATCACTGCACAAAACGCCTACTTTCAAACCGGCGTCTGACGCTTTCTGCACCATTGCCGGCAATAATTGGGCGCTGGCTCCTTCCAGCAAATACATGGGAGCCTTTGGCGCATAATGACGATATTTCATACCCGGTGCCTTGGGTTTGAAATTTTTGTCACCCTGCAGAGCCGGGTCAATATCTACCGCTCCCAAAACCTCAGTCAGCATTTCATAGGTAATGCCTCCTGGCCGCAAAATAACCGGCACCGGTTCCGTAGTATCCACAACTGTTGATTCAACACCTATGCCACAGCTGCCGCCATCTATGACAGCTGCAATCTTGCCTTGCATATCCTCCAGCACATCAGCAGCATTGGTAGGGCTCGGACGTCCTGAAATATTAGCTGACGGCGCCGCAATCGGACAGCCACAGGCTTTTATGAGCTGCTGCGCATATGGATTGGCAGGACAGCGCACAGCTACTGTGGGCAGCCCGGCACTTACAGCATCAGGCACAATATCCGATTTATTTACAACCAGAGTTAAAGGTCCCGGCCAAAATTTTTCCATAAGTATTCTGGCATTAGCCGTTAACCCACTGGTCAGCTGCGCAATATCCTCCGGTTTAGAAATATGCAGAATCAGCGGATTATCATTGGGGCGCCCTTTGGCAGCAAAAATTTTGCCTACCGCTTCCCCGTTAAGTCCATTTGCTCCCAGTCCATAAACCGTCTCCGTTGGAAACGCCACCACTTCGCCCTGATGAATCAAGGAGGCAGCCTGCGTCATAATCTTTTCATCTTCAGCATTATTTTGTAATTTCCAGTAATACGTCTGCATATTTACCACCTTCTTTAGTTGCAAAAACCATTCTGTCAATGCCCGCATAATCTTTCCGCACCGCAACAGCCCTCAAACCATGCTCACAGCACATGGCGCATACCGCGGCACTTTGCCGAACTCCTATTTCAAAGGCCAGCATGCCTTCCTCAGCAAGGTACTGCAGCGCCTGAGCAATAATCCTGCGATAAAAATCCAGCCCGTCTTCCCCACCGTCCAGCGCTCCATGCGGTTCCTGCTGCACATCCTCAGCCAGTTTCGCAATATCAGCCGCCGGAATGTAGGGAGGATTGGAAACAATGATATCAAATTTTTTATTCTCGGGTATGGCACTGAATAAATCAGACAGCAAAAAAGCAGCCCGGTCCGCCACGCCAATCTGCAAGGCATTTTCTTTAGCCGTCACCAGCGCCCCCGAAGAAATATCCACGCCGACACCTTTGGCCTGCGGCAGATAATCCAGCAAAGAGACAATAATTGCTCCGCTGCCGGTGCCTATATCCAAAATCTTCGGTGCTGGATTTATCTTTTCAGAGGCCATCACCAGGCTTTCCACCAGCAGCTCAGTTTCCGGGCGCGGCACCAGCGTATCGCGGCTAACCTTAAAAATATTGCGCATAAAGGCTTTTTCGCCAAGAATATATGCCAAAGGCTCATGCTTGGCCCTGCGTGCCACGTAATTACGGTATTGAGCCAGTTCCTGCTCGTCCAGCGGCCTTTCAAAATCCAGATACAATTTAATGCGTTCACATTTTAAAACAGCACAAAGCAGTATTTCCGCATCAAGGCGCGGATTTTCCACGCCTTTATCTGCAAAATACTGCTTCGTCCAATTTAATATTTTAATAATAGTCCAAACAGGCTTCGTTTCCACTTTATTTCACCTGACGTAATTGTTCACTTTGTTTTGCTGTAATCAGCGCATCCAGCAGCTCATCCAGATCACCGTTAACAACGGCATCCAGCTTATGCAGCGTCAGACCGATGCGATGATCGGTAACGCGTCCCTGCGGATAATTATAGGTTCTGATGCGTTCGCTGCGGTCACCGGTGCCTACCTGGCTTTTGCGGTCCTCCGCCGTAGCAGCGCGCTGCTGCTCCTGCGCCTGCTCTAAAATGCGGGCACGCAGAACACGCATACATTTTTCACGATTTTTCAGCTGGGATTTTTCATCTTGGCACTGAGCCACAATACCTGTGGGAATATGTGTAATACGCACGGCTGACTCGGTCTTATTAACATACTGACCGCCGGCGCCGCCTGCTCTGTAAGTATCAATACGCAAATCAGCCGGATTAATCTCCACATCTACCTCTTCAGCTTCCGGCAATACGGCCACTGTTACGGTAGAAGTATGCACGCGGCCCTGAGATTCCGTTTCCGGTACGCGCTGCACGCGATGCACGCCGCTTTCAAACTTCATGCGGCTGTAAACATTGTCACCGCTGATCTGGAATACAACCTCCTTAAAACCGCCAAGTTCCGTAGGATTGGAATCCATGACCTCCACATGCCAGCCGCGGCTTTCGGCATAGCGCAGATACATTCTAAACAGTACGCCGGCAAACAATGCCGCCTCTTCACCACCGGCGCCGCCACGTATTTCCACAATAACATTTTTCTCATCATTGGGATCGGACGGCAGCAGCAAAATAGTGAGCTTCTCTTCGTAAGCCGCCAGCTTCGGCTTCAGTTCCTTCAGCTCTTCCTTGGCCATTTCTGTAAGTTCTTCATCTTCACCTGCGGCAAGAATCTCTTCTGCCTCAGCTCTTGATTGCAGCATATCCCGATATTCACGATACGCACTAACAATTTCTGTCAGTTTAGCATGTGCCTTGGTGCATTTCAGCCACTCTTCCTGATTGGCAATTACATCAGGATCGCTGATCTTTGCTTCCAAATCAAGATATCTGTCTTCCAACGCCTGTAATTTATCTATCATTAATCAATCTTCTCCTGCTCAATAATTTCTTCCGGCGGCAAAACTGCTTTTAATGAAGCAATGGCCACTTCAATCTGCGAATCATCCGGCTCTCTTGTCGTCAGTTTCTGCAGCAGCAAACCGGGCATAATCGCGAAATGCACCATCTTATTCTCTGCATGCGCGCCGGCAAAGCGGATGATCTCATAGCTGACACCGGCAATCACCGGCATCAGAATAACCCTTGAGGCAATGCGCTCTAATAGATTTGGCCAGCCTAAAAAGGTAAAAATAAACATACTGATGAGCATGACAATCATCAGAAAATTAGTGCCGCAGCGCGGATGCAGCGTACTGAAAGGCCGCACATTTTCCACTACCAGCGGCAAGCCGGCTTCGTAAGTATAAATAGTTTTATGTTCTGCACCGTGATATTGAAAAACTCTTTGAATATCGTTCATTGAAGAAATCACAGCAATATAGGTTAAAAAAATAACCATACGCAGCACACCCTCTGCCAAGTTCAGCAGCATGGGATCATTAGTCAGATTATGCAGAAAACGCATGGACCAGGTCGGCAGTACAATAAACAGGCCAATAGCCAGAACTACCGACATGCATATGGTCATCACCATTTCCTTAGTAGTCAGCTGTTCATCATCTTCACCGGATACCTGCGCTGAATAGGCCAGTGCCTTCATACCGTCATACAATGATTCAAATAAAGCAATAACTCCGCGCAGTAATGGTTTTTTCAAAATGGGATACTTATCCCTGATACTGCTGACTGGATTAACATCAACAGAAATTTCTCCATCGGGCTGGCGCACTGCAACCGCAATCTTGTTCTGTCCGCGCATCATCACGCCCTCAATGACAGCCTGCCCGCCTACATTAAATTTTGGTTTGTCCATAAAATACCCCGAAAACAATACATTAAATGAAAATCTATCTTTACTGACTCATACAGTCAATTAAAAAGTGCCGCATATAAACACAGCAGAGCTTTTTGAGCTCTGCTGTGAAGGTGATTATTTTTCTGTGTTATAACGTTTATTGAATTTTTCAATACGGCCACGTGCTGCAACATTACGTTGTTGGCCGGTAAAGAACGGGTGGCATTTGGAGCAAACGTCAACACGCAATTCACCTTTTACACTGCCAGTTACGAAACTTGCGCCGCAGGCACAGGTTGCAGTAACTTCATTGTATTTCGGATGAATATTTTCTTTCATTATTGTGCACCTCACTTTTCAATTACGGATATTATATACTATTCGATATTAACGCTAAATAATTGTATCATATACCATTAAGATACGCAAGCTGTTTTTAAACAGAAAAAATATTTTTGCATAATAAAATAACCCCCGCCGAAGCGGGGGCCTGCATCAACCTTCAATAGCGATGTAATTATGACCTTCTTCAACTTTCTTAGGTTCAGTTTTCGGAACGAATACCTTTAAGATACCGTCTTCAAATTTTGCTTTAATTTCTTCCTGTTTTACATCTTCACCAACATAGAAGGTTCTTGCACATTGACCACAATAACGTTCGCGGCGGATGTAAACGCCTTCATCGTTTTTCTCATCTTTGTCCATACCTTTAGCGGCGCTAATGGTTAAATAACCATTTTCCAGTTTAGCGGTAACATTTTCTTTCTTGAAGCCCGGTAAATCAATATCCATCTCATAACCGGCATCGGTTTCTTTAATATCTGTCTTCATGATATTTTTTTCATGTTTACCGTATAACGGATTATTTCTTCCGAAAAACTCTCTTTCAAACGGAAAATCCATAAAATCATCAAATAAATTTTCACCAAAAATACTAGGAACTCTCATAAGTCATACCTCCATATCAAGCTCACAGTAAGAATTGATGCTGTGGTTTAATCTTTATAATCTTCACTCAGAAGGGAACCGCTTTATTTGCTGTTCTTTTCTTTGTTTAATTATGTTATAAACCTTTTTTGTTAGCACTGTCAATAGATGAGTGCTAATTTCACATAATCTACAAATTTGCATAATTTATCTTTATTCTTTATATTTTCACAAAACATTTTCCACAGTTTATCCACAACAGTGCATAACTTATCCACCTATTTGTGGATAAAAAAGACCCGACAGCAACTGCCGGGTCTTGAAAAATATGCATTTCCATCAGACATAAATATATTTGAGCACAAAGAGGATTGCCAGCACATGCATGACGCTGCTGATTTTCTTATATTTATAACTGCCGCTGGCCAGATTAATGATCACATAAGAAATAACTCCCATGGAAATACCCTCGGAAATAGAATAAGCAAAGGGCATAGCAACAGCCGCAATAAAAGCCGGTATTGCTTCACTAAGGTCCGTAAAATCAATATGCAGCATACTGCTGAACATAGCAAAGCCTACTATTACCAGAGCAGGAGCCGTTGCAAAAGGAGGTATCGCAAGAAAAAGCGGTGCAAATAACAGGCTGACAAGAAACAGTACGGCAACAGTCAACGCCGTCAGTCCTGTACGGCCTCCGGCCGCTACGCCAGCTGAACTTTCAACAGTAGTAGTGACAGTAGAAGTACCTAAAACAGCGCCGCAGGTCGTTGCCATGGCATCGGCCAGCAAGGCACCTCTGACCGCCGGCAGTTTACCGTCTTTATCAAGCATATTGGCTTTCGACGCAACACCAATCAATGTGCCAATAGTATCAAACAAATCTACGAACATAAAAGAAAGCATTACGGTCACAAAGTTAAAACTTAATACCGCACTGAAATCAAACTGCATAAATGTCGGCATAATACTGGGAATAACCATTCCACCGGAAAAATCAGGAAATACTGAATGCATTCCCTGTGCAGGATTAGGAACATAAACCCCTGTCATCTCACAAAAAACGCCTAATATCCAGGTAAATAAAATTCCTGCCAAAATCGCACCGGGAAATCTTTTTGCCATAAGTACCGCAGTCATCAGAATACCTATCAAAGCAAGCAGCGCACCAATCCCTGCCGTATGAAACTCACCGCTGGCCAAAGCAGCCCTGAACGGATATAACGAAACCAGATTAGGACCATCTACAATAATACGTGCATTCTGCAGTCCGATAAAGGCAATAAAAAGCCCTATGCCGCTGGTAACACCATATTTCAGTGCTGGCGGAATGCTGTTGAAAATTGCTTCACGCACCTTAGTCAAAGATAAAATAATAAAAATAATACCCTCAATAAAGACAGCTGTCAGCGCCACCTGCCAGGAATAGCCCATTTGCCCTACTACTGTGTAGGTAAAAAAAGCATTAAGCCCCATTCCTGGAGCCAGGGCAAACGGATAATTGGCCATAACAGCCATAAACAGGGTGCCGAGACATGCAGCCAGAGCTGTTGCCGTAAAAACAGCACCGGCATCCATGCCGGCCTTACTAAGAATACTTGGATTAACAGCCAAAATATAGGCAATAGTCATAAAAGTTGTCAGTCCGGCCATGAGCTCCGTTCTGACACTGGTCCTGCTCGCTCGTAATTTAAAAAGTCTCTCTAAGATTGCTTGCAAATTTCTCACTCCATCGCTTTAGTTTAGGGGTGTACTCAGTAAGATTTTATGGTATCTGTCCATCCTTGTCAATTGTCTTCGCAGCTGTTAACAAATAAGCCCAAAGGGTCTTAAGATCCTTTGGGCTTCTCTCACCATTTAGCCGGAATATTAGGAAAATCTGCAATGGCCAGCATACAACTTATCCCTGTTGCCAGCATTCTGCCGTTTTCATCAAAAATATTCATATTCATATTCAAATTGGCTGCATCTTGATAGCTGACGATAGCTTCAGCCTCCACAAAAGTGCCTGCTTCCGCTGCTTTGATAAAATCCACCGTCATGGATACGGTAACTACCCTTTTGCCTACTGAAGCTGCTGCAATGCCGGTAGCATTGTCCATCAACGTCATCAGCAGCCCGCCATGCAGCTTATTATTGAGATTGGTATGTTTATCCGCGTCAATTCTAAGTCCCACTCGGGCTTTGCCACAGCTAATTTCCGTTATCTCAATACCACATAGCTTCATAAAACTATTATGCGTATAAAGCTCCTTAATATACGCACAAATTTCAGAAGGTGTCAATATCACCCCTCCTTCCAGCATTCAGCAAGACTCTGTGCGAAATCATCACAGTTTTCTATGTGTTCGATAAGTTCGCACAATTTTCCTGCCGACTGCTGCCCGTATACAGGTACAGCCAAATGCATGAATTTAGCTTTTGCTTCTTCCCAGCTGACGGGATTGTCCGGATCCCCTTTCGGGAAGTCAACCTGACGGGTAAGTACTTGGCCGTTGCGGCATATTATTTCAACCTTAGAGGCCAGTTTGTCGGCATCTTCCTGATGAATGCGTTCTATTTCAGCATCACGAATAACCTGTATTTTGGTCATAAGTTTTCTCAGCTCTTCATCATGAATGATATCCGCAGCAAACTGCTCAATACCCACGGTGCCAAATCTCAGCATGGCTGCCACGCAATACTGAATGCTGAATTTACAGCCATAAGGATTCTGCGGCTCAGGATTATTGATCAGGTAATCAGTAATATCATTGACATATAATTTAACCGTTTCAATATCTTCCGGCTGCAGATTATTTTCCTGTTTCAGCACCTGTGCCGCATAAATGGAGGCATGTCCATGTTTGCAGCAAGCATAGGGTTTGAAGGAGTTTCTGTCAATACGCAAACTACTGCTGTTAAGGTCTTCGGTAAGCTTGTCCCAATGAGGTTCCGGTACCATTGCACGGCAAAAACCTTTTTCGCCTTCCAAAATTTGACTGGCACCGGTAAAGCCATTGCGGGACAGATAGGCTGACAGTA
>URXU01000015.1 GCA_900552005.1 uncultured Phascolarctobacterium sp.
TGGAAGGAAACTTCCAAACCATTCATACGGAATACTTCTTTAACAATGATGCGTGCCAGCAGTTCGTTATCGGCAGTTTGAACGCCCAGATTAAATTTCCAGTCTACTTCCAGCTGTTCCATAACGTGAGTCATATGACCTTCAGAGTCAATCTGACCTTTAACACCGCCGCATTCTTTATGGCCCATTTCCGGTTCCAGTCCATAAAGTTCCAGCATCTGCACAGTCTGTTCCAGCGCAGTACGAACATTGCCGCGGGTGCGCTGCCAATATTGCTCCTGCATCATCTGAGAAGAAGACAATGCCTCGATAGGCGCGTCTTCACGGGGAGATTTAACCCAGAATTCCAGTTCTGTTGCGCAGGTGAAAACGATTTTATCAATTTCGCTGCTGTCAACATGTTCCAGACCGGCAATCTTCGGATGTTTGGCAAACAGAGCCATAATTTCTTTTTCCACATGGTCAAGCGTATTTTTCAAAATGGAACGGGAATCAACAAAATTGCCGTTATGAATCAGATAACAGGGAATGCGCAGAGTGCCAACCATGTTGCCGCTTTCAGCGTCAAAATGTTCATAATTGTAATCAACATACCAGTTAACGGATTTATCAACCTTCATATCAACACGGGCATTGTTCAAAGTAGCAATGCCGGTCAGTACAACGGAAGAACCGTCAGTCTGAGCCGCGCTGCCTTCCAGAAAGCTGTTGATATCTTCCAGGAAAATTTTCATCGGAATTTTTTCATCAGTATCGTTGCCTGCAAAATCCACACCCATCAGAGAAACGAATTTGATTTCCGGATGCAGCTGCAGAATATTATGTAAAGACTGCTCATTCTGTTGTTCAGGTTTAATAACGTACAATAAATTTTTTTTGTTCATGTTCATTGCCAGCAAAAATGCTGTACTCCTTTCCAAAACAGTTTAGCTTCCAAAAACAAAAAGACCTTTCCAAAACAGAATACACTCCTCCTGTCTTAGAAAAGTCGCCATTGACTTAATCATTATAACAAATAATTGATTGAATTGTCTATCATTTTTTATTTATACTAATAAATTTATTAAAATTTCCTCCAGCAGCTCATACCGCCGCCCGCCGCGGCGCATTTCAATATTCAGCTGAGCTAACTGCAGCACTGCCTGACGCAGTCTGTCATAATCAAAGGCAGCAGCCTGTCTGATAACAATTTTGCCGACATAAGGCGTCAGATTTAATTCAGTACTGATCTGCGCCGCACTGTAACGCTGTAATTGCAGCTCTTTAATCTTGGCGGCACGCCGCAGCTGAAATAAAAGTCCGCCGCACAGCAGTAAAATGGAGGTGCCTTTTTTTCTCTCATAAGCCAACAGCTCGAGAGCCCGCGCAAGCCTTCTTTCCATAATGGCATTGGTCAGAGAAAAGCCGGAAACCTGCGGCAAAGCAGTAAAAATATTTTCAACGTCGCCGCGATGCCACTGTCTGCGCTCACCGGTATATATGGCCAATTTTTCCAGCTCCTGTCTTACCAGCTGTAAGGGAACCGTATCAACCGGCGCCAGGTATTCCATAATCAGCTCCAGAGCATCCTGGTCCAGAGTGCCGCCAAGGCTTGCCGCCTGCTGCTGCAGCCAATGAGCAGCAGCATAAGGCTTAAAGCTCATGCACTCGCAGACCGCGCCGTTTTTCTTCATTTCTTTATAAAAGCGGCTGCGCTTATCCAGCTTGCCGGCACAGACCAGCACGGTACAGTATTCCGGAACATCTGCCAGAATCTCAGCCAGTTTATTGAGACGTTCTTTTTTGGCTTCGCTTTCCTGCCTGCCGCCCAGCAGTTTATCATCCTTGATAATAACCAGAGCTTTACCGGAAAAAAAAGGATAACTATTTATAACGCTTATCAGTTCCTTAAAATCCGTATCCTTTTCAAAAACAGTAATCTGGCGTTCAGCTTCCTCAGCATCCCCAAAAACATAATCCGGCAGCAGCGCGTTAATCCGGCTTATATAATAGGCTTCTTCACCGAAAGCCACAAGTACATTAGGCAGCTGCTCGCGATTTTTCATTCTGCTCAATAAATCATCCGGCTTATATTCCATAACTGTCTCCTAAAAATATTGTTGATGGTATACATAACTATAACATTTTGTTTCCGCATCGTCAAAAACAATCTTTACCGCGCCCAGCTGATCCGTGCGCAGAATAAAGCTGCCTACGGAATGCAGCCGCTGCAGAGTTTCCTGATGTGGATGCCCGTAGCTATTGCCGCTGCCGGCAGAAATAAGCGCCAACGACGGCTGCACATGCTGCAGAAATTCCAGGCTGCTGCTGTTTTTTGAACCATGATGGGCAACTTTCAGTACTTCATATGGTCCGCTAAGCAGCAGCTTTTCCTCCTGACGCTGACTTATATCGCCTGTAAAAAGCAGTTTGTGCTTTCCGCTCTCCACCGCTGCTACGAGACTGCCGTCATTAACGCTTAATGAACTTTCTGCTGACAAAATGCGTAAATTTACATAATCATCCACGCAATACAGTTGCTGCGCTGCCGGATAGATGATCTGACAGGAGGAATTGACCTCAGTCAATTGCCGCATCAAGTTTTCGTTAATGGATTTAGGCACCAATACTTTTTGGACAGCCATATTTTCCGCCAGGCTGACAGCTCCTCCCACATGGTCAAAATCACCGTGGCTTAAAAGCAGCATATCAATTTTGCTTTTTCCCTCACTGCGCAAAAAGGGAGCAATAACTCTGCTGCCCGTATCATAATCTTTCAGGCCTCCGGTATCGATGACCACCGTTTTGCCCTGCGGCGTGAAAAGCACGGCGCAATCGCCCTGCCCCACATCCAAAAAATAAGCTGTAAAAGGCTGCTTAGCCCAGCGATTCCACAGCAGCCCTCCGCCTAAAGCAAGCAGCAAGGTCACTATGAGCACGCGGCGCTCCTTATTTTGCAAAAATTGTACGCAGGGCAGGTCCAGCAAAATAAACAGCAGAAAATAATAAACTATGCCACACCAGAAAGGCAGGCTGCCAATAACAGCCGTACTGCCCGGTATGGAGGCCAGCAGCTTCGCCTGCAGCAAAAGCTGCTGCACCAGAAAACCGGCTGCTTTCAAAAATACTGCTCCCGCTCCGCAGAGCTGACTGACTAAAAGTCCTGCCGCCGTAAGCAGCAAAGCAAATTCCAATACCGGTACCAGCACAATATTGCTGAGCAGAGAAATCAATGACAGCTGGTGAAAATAACTTACCAAAAGCGGTACTGCCAAAAGCTGCGCCGCCAAAGTTACAGCAACGCCCTCTGCCAGCCACAACGGCAGCCAACTGCTTAATCTGGCACGCAGAACGGGAAACAGCCAAATTAGCCCTGCCGCCGCACTGAACGATAACTGAAAGCCAACATCCAGCAGCCACAAAGGTTTAAAGATCAGCATCACAACGGCGGCCATGCATAAAATATGACCTTTTGCCGCACCGCTGCCCCCGTATAATAAAATAAGGCTCATTATTAAAGCCCGTATTACCGGCGCCTGCCAGCCGCAAATACCCGCATACAACAGCAATGCACTGCCGATAAGCCCCAGACGTAATCCGCGCTTTAATTTTTGCAAAAGCAAAAGCAAAAAGCCTGTTAAAAGCACCAGATGAGAACCGGAAACCGACAAAAGATGTGCCAAGCCGTTATCGCTAAAAGCCTTGCGCGTGCTTTCGTCCAGCCCGTCACTGCCTCCGAGCAGCATACCGCTTAAGACTGCTGCCTGCTTGCCGCCGGCGGCTGCTATCTGCTGACGCAGCTTTAAGTTCCAGACCGCCAGTTTATCACTTAACGCAGGTTCACTGCTGATAAAAGTAACCTGGGCCTTATGCAGCCTGCCGCCCAAACCATGCAGTCTGTTCCACCTCTCCGCATCAAAGCCTCCGGGATTACGCAATGCCTGTAAAGGCAATAGTTCGCCACGGCAGTAAACAACACCTGAGTTATGCTGCAGGCTGCTGCCGGTAAAAACTCGCAGCTTGCCGGTATACGGTATATCTTGCGCATTAATTTTAAGCTGCTGGCAATTAATGATCAAAGAAGTTCCGTAAGCATATTGTTTTACAGACAGCACATCCACTCTGCCAACTACTTCCGCCTGTTTGCCGAACGCCGGCAGAAGCTGCTGTGCCGGCGCTTCCGGCAGCCGCCAGCCGCTGAAAATGCCTAACAGCAGAAAAAACAGCAGCACAACACACTCATAAATACCGGGCTGCCGTTTATAAAGCATAATGCAGCTTCTTATAATAACAAACAGCAATATGAAAATCGTAAAAGCCGCAGCGGCTATGCTGTGCTGAAGCTGCCAGCAGCAGCCTGTAAGAAAGCATAAAGTTCCCAGATAAATAATATTCATTATATAGTAATCCTGTCCTGGAGCTTTTGAAACTTGCCCTGCCCAATTCCCTTAACCTGCATAAGATCTTCAATTTTACTGAACGGCTGCACCCTGCGATAATCAATAATTTTCTGCGCCGTCGCTTCGCCTATACCAGGCAGCGAAACCAGCTCATCTAAACCGGCAGTATTAATATTTACCCTGTCATTTACCGTCCGTACATAATTGCCTGCCGCATTCTGCCGCTCACTGCGCCTGCCGCTGCCGGAAGCAGCTTTTTTGCTGCTTTGTGACGGAACATTCACCTGGCTGCCATCCTTAAGCTTCTTGGCTAAATTAACTTTTTCCGGATTAGCGGCTTGCGTAAACCCACCGGCCGCTGTTACCGCATCCTGCGCTCTGGCGGCGGCAGGTAAGTTATAAATACCGGGTCTTACTACCGCACCGCTTACATACACTTTAATTTGAGCCGAAGTATTCTCCTCCTTTTGCACAGCCTGCGGCAAAGGCGCCGCTGCCGGCCGGAAAAAATACTCGGCTGCCACACTTGTCAATACACATCCTGTCAGCAAAACACATAATAAGATAAATTTTGTCTTTTTGTTTTCCATCGATGCTCTCTCCAAAAAAAAGTCTGAGAATAACAAAATCGTTATTCTCAGACTTTCTGAATAATTTCAAGCGTTATATAAGCACTGCTATGTAATTATTATTTGGCTACGATATTTACCAAACGTCCGGGCACACAGATAATCTTCTTAACCTGTGCATCGCCGATATGAGTCTGGACATTAGCATCAGCCAGTGCAATTTTTTCCAATTCTTCTTTGGTCGCAGCAGAAGGAACAGTCAGTCTGCCTCTAACCTTGCCGTTAACCTGCAGAACGATTTCCACATTGTCAACTTTCAAAGCATCTTCACAGTATTCCGGCCATTTTTGCTGATGTACGCTGCTGTCAGCATCAATAGCACCGCGCCACAGTTCTTCGGTAATATGCGGCACAAACGGAGCCAACATCTTCAGCAGAGAGGAAACAGCTTCATAAATCAGACCGGCATTAGCTTCTTGTTTCGCTTCTTTATAAGCATACAGAGCATTAACCAGTTCCATCATTGTACTGATAGCGGTATTGAAGTTAAAGCGTTTGTCGATATCGCTGGTTACCTTCTTAATACTGCTATGAACTACGCGGCGCAAATCCTTATCAGCTTCAGTAAGCGCTGCAGCATCATAGGAAGTAACTTTCTGTTCCAGCTGCGGCAGATAGTTATAAACAATACGCCATACACGGTTCAGGAAACGGAAGGAACCTTCCACGCCCTGATCGCTCCATTCCAATTCTCTTTCCGGCGGAGCAGCAAACATAATGAAAAGACGGGCAGTATCGGCGCCGTATTTTTCCAAAATTTCTTCCGGAGAAACAACATTGCCCAGGGATTTACTCATCTTGGCGCCGTCTTTGATTACCATTCCCTGAGTAAGCAGGTTGGCAAACGGTTCGTCATAATCAACTAAACCGGCGTCGCGCAGCACTTTCAGGAAGAAGCGAGAGTACAGCAGATGCAAAATAGCATGTTCGATACCGCCGATATATTGATCTACCGGGCCCCAATACTGATTGAGTTCTTTAGCAAACGGAGCCTTATCATTTTTCGGGTCGGTATAACGCAGATAATACCAGGAAGAACACAGGAAGGTATCCATGGTATCAGTTTCACGTTTTGCAGGAGCACCGCATTTGGGGCAGGTGCAGTTTACGAAGCTTTCAGAAGTTGCCAGCGGAGAAACACTACCGGCATGAAAATCTACATCCTCCGGCAATCTTACCGGCAGCTGATCTTCCGGTACCAGAACTTCACCGCAATGCGGGCAGTAGATAATAGGAATCGGAGCGCCCCAATAACGCTGACGGCTGATTAACCAATCGCGCAGGCGGTAGTTTACATGACGGGAACCAATGCCCATTTTTTCGGCTTCATCCATAATAGCCTGCATGCCGGCATGCATTTCCATACCGGTAAATTTACCGGAGTTAACAAGTACGCCTTCTTTTTCCTCATAGGCGTCAGTCATATCTTCCAATTTCAGTTCTTTATCTTTAGGATTGATAACAACGATTTTTTCCAGGCCATATTTATCAGCAAACATCCAGTCACGGCTGTCGTGAGTAGGTACGCCCATTACTGCGCCGGTACCATAATCATACAGTACATAATTGGTAATCCAAATTTGTACTTTTTTGCCGGTAAACGGATTAATTGCATAAACGCCGGTAAAAATACCTTCTTTTTCAGATTCACTGGAAGTACGTTCAATATCCGACTGGTTGCGTACTTTATCGCAGAAAGCCTTAATTTCCGCAGCTTTCGGATTATTGGCGCAGATTTTTTCAACCAGAGGATGCTCAGCAGCCAGTACTACGTAAGTTACGCCAAACGCAGTATCCGGGCGAGTAGTATAAACCGCAACTTTTTCATTTAATTCAGGAATATCAAAACTGAATTCCAAACCTTCGCTGCGGCCAATCCAGTTGCGCTGCATGGTTTTTACGCGTTCCGGCCAGCCTTCCAGCAAATCAAGATCTTTTAAAAGTTCATCAGCGTAATCGGTAATTTTAAAGAACCATTGTTCCAGATCCTTTTTCTCAACTACGCTGTCGCAGCGCCAACATTTACCATCAATAACCTGTTCATTAGCCAATACGGTATTGCAGGTATCGCACCAGTTAACAGCAGATTTTTTCTTGACAGCCAGGCCTCTTTTATAGAAAAGCTCAAAGAACCACTGAGTCCATTTATAATAATCTTCCTTGCAGGTAGTAACTTCGCGGTCCCAGTCATAGGACAGTCCCAAAGCTTTCTGCTGACGGGTCATATTGGCGATATTTTCCAAAGTCCATTTTTTAGGCGGAATATTATGTTTGATTGCCGCATTTTCTGCCGGCATGCCAAAAGAGTCCCAACCCATAGGATGCAGGACATTAAAACCTTTCATTGTACGGAAACGCGCTACTACGTCACCGATAGAATAGTTGCGCACATGACCCATATGTAAATTGCCGGAAGGATAAGGGAACATTTCCAACACATATGATTTCGGTTTATCCTTATCCATCTCAACTTTAAAGCTCTTATGTTCTTCCCAATATTTCTGCCACTTTGCTTCTATGGCATGGGGAGCATATTTTTCTTCCAACATTTCTGACCTCCTGAAATTTTTGCAAAATAAAAAATCCCTGACCTCGTAAAAGGCCAGGGACGAAATAACATTTCGCGGTACCACCCTGATTACAGCAGATGCTGTCACTCATTTTTACATTAACGCAGCCTCACGTCCGCACATTTCCTTGCGGCATCTCCACGGCGAGTTCATCTTCAATAATGTCCGGCTTCCATCTACCGCCGGCTTTCTGCACAATATTGGACAGACTAATACTCCGTTTCACCGAATTTAATGTAAATTATATAACTAATATATGCAAAAGTCAAACAAAAGATTACTGAGCAAAAAAGATGCTTCTTCAGCATATGGTACAGGGAAATTATAAAATCGTTACCGCCAGCTCTTTTATTCTGCAACTCAGAAAATTTTAAACTTCTTGCAGTCTCTTTTCAATTTTCTATTATATTCTAATCTGCTTTTCTTAAAACAAACTTAAACCAACGGCTTTTGGTACAGTTTTTTCTTCTTTCCACCGCGAATAAGATCAGCTTAGCTTCATTATCCTACGTACTGCACATTATCTTTTTAGATAATTCATTCCAACATAATTCATCCCAACGCTATATCTTTATTTTAAAATATTTATTACATTCAACACAACAAGTGTAGCTCCTATTTGTTATTGTTAGCTACATTATAGTATTTTATCATTCTCTTAACAATGAATTTATCTGTAATAATATCAATAAGCAAAACAGCCCCTTAAACGATTTTCAAACTTTTAAGGGGCTGTTCACTATTCTATTTTTTTATAAATCCGCAGCACAAACGGCCGCATTAATAACAGCCCGCTGCATGGCAACTGCTGCTGCAATACATACATCATCGACTTTGGCAGGAACCTTTCCCGTGGCTGCGGCAAAAATGCTGTCTCCATCCTGCATGGTGTGCACCGGTCTGATAGACAGCGCATAGCCGTTATGTCCCACCATGGCTACGCGATTAATTTCTTCTTTATTTAATATACCGTTAGTAACAATAACTCCAATGGTAGTATTGCGGCCAACAGTAACTGTGGAGGTTGCTCCGGTCAATACGCTTTGCACAGTATTTTTAAATTTACCGTTTTCGCAAGCACCTTTAATAATTCTGCCCTGCTCATCATAAATATCACCCAAGGCATTAACCGCTACTAAGGCTCCAACCTGCAGGCCTCCGGCCAATTCAACGCAGGCACTGCCAAGTCCGCTGCGCTGCTGATATTCAATACCAAAAAATTTACCGACCGTCGCTCCCGTACCGGCGCCGATGCTGCCCTGTCGTTTTTCCGCATTAGAAGCCGCCATTGCCGCCGCATAGCCGTCCGCTTCCGTAGGACGCACTTTGGCGCTGCCATACATTAAATCAAACAAAACTGCGCCGCAGACGATGGGCACTTTTGCTACGCCCACATCAAAGCCGCAGCCCTTTTCTTCCAAGGCGCGCATTACACCCTGCGCGGCAGCCAGTCCGTACGCACTGCCGCCGGACAGGCAAATACCATGAATTTTCTGTACCGTATGTCCCGGTTTGGTCAGATCTGTTTCCCGTGTACCCGGCGCACCGCCGCGCACATCACTGCCGGCAACTGCTCCATTCGGAAATAAAATGGCTGTGCAGCCGGTTTTATGGATTTCATCAGTATAATGTCCCACGAGCACATCGTCAATATCAGTTAAATAGCCTGCATATTTTGGTTCCATCATTAACCTCCTTTGGCACTACGCTGCCATAATCACAGTGCATCTAATTGTAAAAAACTGCACCCTGACAGGCAGAGTGCAGTAAACTTTATTTACAAATTTGCTGATAGCATTCCGGACGTCTGTCGCGGAATAAGCCCCAGGACAGACGGTCCTGAGCCAAAACATCCAAATCAAAGGAATGCAGCAGAATTTCTTCCTGATCACGGGAAGCCGCCGCCACCAATTCACCGGTACCATCAGCAATAAACGAAGAACCATAAAAATTCAACGAAGATGATTGATTATTATTTGCTTCACACGGCTTAACTTCTTCCAGTCCAATCCTGTTGGCAGCAATAACAGGCATCAGATTGGCTGCCGCATGTCCCTGCATAACTCTGCGCCAATGCGGCATGCTGTCGCATTCCAAAATAGGCTCCGAGCCAATGGCCGTAGGATACAGCAGCATTTCCGCACCCTGCAGCGCCAAGCAGCGAGCAGTTTCAGGAAACCACTGATCCCAGCAGATACCGATGCCGATAACACCATAACGAGTATTGAAAACTCTGAAACCGGAATCTCCGGGAGAAAAATAAAATTTTTCCTGATAGAAATGATCATCCGGAATATGCGTTTTACGATATACGCCTAAAATTTCGCCATCCGCATCAATGCAGGCAATCGAATTATACAATCTGTTAAGATCACGCTCATAAAAGCTTATGGGCAATACCACACCCAATTCCCGCGCCAGTCTCTGACCCATCTGTACAGCAGGATCATCGTGAAGCGGCATGGCATATTGATAAAAATCATAACGCCGCTGCTGGCAGAAATACTCACGGGCAAACAGCTCCGGCAGCAGAATCACCTGTGCGCCGCCAGCAGCAGCCTTCCGCACCAGGCATTCAGCATTCTGCAGGCTTTTTTCTATTTCCGTATAGCAGCGCATTTGTATTGCTGCTACTGTAACTTTTCTCATGCTTTTACTCCTTTGGGAATCTGTTGGGTAATGCAGTGAATATTGCCGCCGCCGGTCAAAATGGCTCTGGCCGGTATGGCAATTACCTGACGCTCAAAAAACAGCTTCTGCAAAATTTTCTGCGCCCGTTCATCGCTTGCAGCATTCTCACCGCCGAACGCCGGCATGATAACCGCTTTATTGGCAATGTAAAAATTTACATAAGAAGCAGCCAATCTTTCGCCGGCTTCCCGCATATCCTCCCCATCTTCAAAATCGTAGCCGCCTACTTCTTCCTCTGTAATGCAGACAGGCACATCCGGTATAGGAAGTTTGTGTACAATAATTTTTCTGCCGCAGGCATCAGTTTCTTCCGCCAATTTCTGCAGGCAGGCCTTGCTTAAAGCGTACTGGGGATCGCTCTCATTATCAGTCCAGGCCAATACAACTTCGCCCGGCCGCACAAAAGCGCAGACATTATCCACATGCTCATTAGTCTCATCGTTATAAATTCCACGCGGCAGCCAGATAACTTTTTGGGCGCCTAAATAAGCCTTAAGACGCTGTTCAATCTCCTGCTTGTCAAGGCTCGGATTGCGTCCCGCACTGAGCAGGCAGGCCTCCGTTACCATAACGGTGCCTTCCCCATCGCTGTGAATAGCGCCGCCTTCCAATACAAAAGGAGCCGCATTATAAATTTTATAACCATATTTACCGGCAAAGAATGCTGCAAAGGCGTTATCCTGCTCCCAGGAAGGATATAATCCGTCAACAGTTCCACCCCAGGCATTAAACTCCCAGTTTACGCAGCGTACTACGCCGTCTTTATTAATAACAAAAGTAGGTCCGATGTCTCTGGCCCAGGAATCATCAGTTGCCGCTGTCAGCAGCTCTACATTTTCTGTTCCATCCAGCATAGCTGCAGCAGATGCCATGCCGCTCGATGTTACAGCGACATAGACCTTTTCACTTGCAGCAATAGCTTTAATAACTGCTGCAAAAGCTTCGCGCGCTTTCTGAGCGCCAAAACTCCAGGAACCAGGACGCTCCGGCCACACAATAATGCAGCCATCATGAGCGGCAAATTCGGCAGGCATCAAGAAACCATCCTGCGCCGGTGTATTTTTTAAAAACTCCATTTATGAAAGCCTTTCCTTAAAGTCCTGATAACCAAAACGCTTAATCAGTCTGGCAGTGCCGTCCTCCTCCAAAAGTACTATATCCGGCAGCGGCATGCCATTGAAAGTATTATTTTTAACCATGGAATAAATGGCCATATCTTCAAAAATCAGCTTATCACCAATTTTTACCGGCTCTGCAAAGCTGTAATCACCAATTACGTCTCCGGCCAGACAGGTTAAGGATGACAGGCGATATGTATAAGCCTTTTCGCCAGCCGGATAGGCATTGCGCAGCGGCGGCCGGTACGGCATTTCTATAACATCGGGCATGTGGCAGGCAGCGGAAGCATCCAGAATCAGAATATCCAAATCATTATGCACAATATCCATTACTTCCGTTACCAGATAACCAGCATTCAGAGCGAAGGCTTCACCAGGCTCTAAATAAACTGCCACATTATATTTTTCTTTAATATATCTGATTAATTTAATTAATGCATCCACATCATAATCGGCTCTGGTAATATGATGTCCACCGCCCAGATTCAGCCATTTCATCTGATACAGATATTTGCCGAACTTTTCTTCAAAAGCTTTAAAGGTTGTCAGCAAATCATCCACATTCTGCTCGCATAATGTATGAAAATGCAAGCCTTCTATTCCGTCCAGCAAATCTTCCCGAAAATTAGCCAACGTAACGCCCAGACGCGAGCCTGGCGCGCAGGGGTCATAAATGGCATGATCTCCCTGCGTTGAACATTCCGGATTAACTCTGATGCCTACACTGACCTGCCGGCATAAAGCTTTATGTTTTTCATACTGCGCAAAGGAATTAAAGATAATATGGTCACAGATTTTTACCAGTTCCCGCATGTCTTCCGTTTTGTAAGCCGGTGCGAAAACATGATTCTCCTTGCCCATTTCCTCATACCCAAGGCGAGCTTCATATAGTCCGCTGGCTGTAGTACCTGAAACATAACTGCCAATCAGCGGATAAACCGCAAACATGGAAAAAGCCTTCTGCGCCAGCAGTATATGGCAGCCCGCAGCTTCTTCCACATGATGCAATATTTCCAGATTACGGCGCAGTTGCTTTTTATCTACCACATAACATGGCGTACGCAGATTTTCCAGCATCTTACTCTACCACTGCCGGATTTTCTACTACCACCCAGGGCAGACCGTATTCATTCAGCATTTCCATGTACGGATCGGGATCAAATTCTTCTACATTAAATACGCCCGGTTTATGCCATGCTTTAGTCATAACCAAAGCGGTGCCAATCATGGCCGGTACGCCGGTAGTATAGGAAATGGCCTGTGAACCAACTTCCTTATAGCATTCCTGATGGTCGCAGACATTGTAGATATAGATGGTTCTTTCCTTGCCGTCCTTGCGTCCGGTAAAGATGCAGCCGATATTAGTTTTACCGACAGTGCGCGGACCCAGAGAAGCAGGATCAGGCAGCAAGGCTTTCAGGAACTGAATAGGCACAATTTCGCGCCCTTCATACATAATCGGTTTAGTGGAAAGCATGCCTACGTTTTCCAGACATTTCATATGCGTCAGATAGCTCTGTCCGAAGGTCATAAAGAAACGGATTCTCTTAACGCCGGGGATATTTTTGGCCAGAGATTCGATTTCTTCATGATGCAGTAAATACATATCTTTCATGCCAACTTCCGGGAAATCATATTCTCTCTTGATTTCCATGGGCTCTGTTTCTACCCAATGACCATTTTCCCAGTAAGAACCGTTGGCAGATACTTCACGCAGATTAATTTCCGGATTGAAGTTAGTCGCAAACGGATAACCATGATCACCGCCGTTGCAGTCCAGAATATCAATGGTATCAATTTCATCAAAATAGTGTTTTAAGGCATAAGCGGAAAAAACGCTGGTAACACCGGGGTCAAAACCGGTTCCCAAGAGAGCCATAATGCCGGCCTGCGCAAATTTTTCTTTATAGGCCCATTGCCAAGAATAGTCAAAATAAGCGGTAAAGCCTTCTTCCTTGCAGCGTTTGTCATAAACCGCACGCCATGCGGGATCATCAATATTTTCCGGTTCATAGTTCGCCGTATCAATATAATCAACCTTGCACTCCAGGCAAGCATCCATAATGGTTAAATCCTGATAAGGCAGGGCTACATTCAGTACTGCATCGGGCTTATAGGCTTTAATCAAAGCCACCAGCTCTTCCTTATTATCCGCATCAACTTTTGCGGTAGTAATAACGGTGCTGGTTTTGCCTTCCAGCTCGGCCTTAACCGCATCACATTTTTCTTTGGTTCTGCTGGCAATGCACAGCTCTGTAAAAACTTTGCTGTTCTGACAGCATTTATGAATAGCAACTCCTGCAACACCGCCGCAACCGATAACTAATAATTTACCCATTTCAAGTCATCTCCTTTATTATTTATTATATCTTCAGAAGGTTATTTTTCTTCTTCTTCCAGCATATCCTCTACATACTTGGGCAGCATAAATGCGCCTAAATGCAGATTGGTAGTATAATACCAGGTCTTAATATTGCGTTCCTTCCAGCGTTTGGCATCCAAATCTTTTAATGGATGATATTTTTTGGACAGAAAGCCAAACAGCCAGTAACCGGAAGAACAGGTCGGAATATGCGCCTGATAAACACGGCTGATAGGAAAACTGTGACTGGCTTTACGATGCATAGCACGGCAGGATTCCTCATCTTCATCATAAAAAGGGCTGCCATGCTGATAAACCATAATACCGTCATCTTTTAAGGCCCGGTAACAGTTGCCGTAAAACTCTTTGGTAAACAAGCCGGCCGCATGTCCCAAAGGATCAATGGCATCATTAATAATCAAATCATATTCATCCTGTCTAGCACGCAAAAACTTCAAGCCGTTTTCATTGTAAACGGTAACGCGGCTGTCATCCAGACCGCGGGCATTATCGGGAAAAAATTCCCGGCATACATCCACAAAGACCTTATCAGTTTCTACTACATCAATTTGTTCTATCTCATCATAATATGACAGTTCACGGGCCACGCCGCCGTCGCCGCCGCCGATAACCAGTACTTTTCTGACGTGGGGATGAACGGCCATAGGTACATGCACTATCATTTCATCATAAGTAAACTCATCTTTTTCCGAAAAAACAATACTGCCGTCACAGCTCAAAAAACGGCCGAATTCAGCAGATTCAAAAACATCAATCCGCTGAAAATCCGTGTCTTCGCCAAACAGCTGCTTGTCAACTTTTACATCTATTTTTACTTTATCCGTATGGTAATCTGAAAACCAAAGTTCCATGGTCCACCTCATTTCATCTGCTCAGGCCAGCACATTTACTCTGTTAACCTCAGGATCTTCCGGACCCTGCATAGAGCAGCCCTTTTCCTTGGCATAAATGATATATTCAATGATTTCCTGCGTAATGATCTCGCCCGGCGCCAGAATAGGAATCCCCGGCGGATAACACATGACAAACTCACTGCAGATCATGCCGCTGCTTTTTTCAATAGGCACTGATTTTTTATTGGAATAAAAAGCTTTCTGAGGCGAAACGGCAACCTTCGGCGTAATATACTCTGTATTCAGCATCTTGGACGGGTCCTGAGAATATAAACGCTTGATATCCGCCAATGCGCCCACCAACCGTTCAATATCCTGAATGGTATCGCCAATGGAAACATAGGCCAGAATATTGGCAATATCACCAAATTCAATCTGAATATCATATTCGTCACGCAGCAAATCATATACTTCGATACCGGCCAGGCCAATATCACGGGTATAAACAGAAAGCTTGGTTACGTCAAAATCATAAATACTCTTGCCGTTAATCAGCTCACGTCCATACGCATAAAAGCCGCCAATAGAATTGATTTCCTCTCTGGCATATTCCGCCATGGACTGCACCTTAGCAAAAGACATTTCGCCGCGCATCACCAGATTGCGGCGGGAAATATCAAGGCTCGATAACAGCAGATAAGACGCACTGGTAGTCTGCGTCAGATTAATAATCTGACTTACATATTCCCAGTTGACATTTTTACCCGTTAGCAAAAGTGAGCTCTGCGTAAGACTGCCGCCGGATTTATGCATGGATACGGAAGCCATATCAGCTCCTGCTTCCATGGCGGTCACCGGCATATTGCTGCCAAAGTAAAAATGCGTGCCATGAGCCTCGTCCACCAGTACCAGCATATTATGTGCATGTGCCAGTTTTACGATACTGCGCAAATCAGAGCAAATACCATAATAGGTCGGGTTATTAACCAAAACACAGGTGGCATCCGGATTATTTAAAATGGCCTTTTCTACTTCTGAAATTTCCATCCCCAAAGAAATGCCCAGCTTTTTATCTACTTCCGGATTAACATATACCGGTACGGCGCCGCACAAAACTAAAGCATTGATAACACTCTTATGTACATTGCGCGGCAGAATAATTTTATCACCGGCTTTGCAGGCAGAAAGAACCATGCTCTGCACGGATGAGGTGGTCCCGCCTACCATAAAAAAGGCATGCTTGGCGCCAAAAGCCTCTGCCGCCAGTTCTTCCGCATCTTTGATGACCGATACCGGATGACATAAATTATCCAGTGGTTTCATGGAGTTAACGTCAAGACTGACGCACTTTTCTCCCAGCAGTTCTTTAAGTTCCGGATTGCCGCGGCCGCGCTTATGTCCCGGCACATCAAACGGTACTACTCTTTTTTTTCTAAAAGCTTCCAGAGCCTCATAAATCGGCGCTGATTTTTGTGAAGGCTTTCCCATATCGTTCTCCCAAATCCATATATTTTTGATATTCTAAGCGAAAAATAAAAAACAGGTGATTATTCATCACCTGTCAGTATTTCACAGTAATGGCTGCTGCCGGTAAATGACAGCAGTAAACCGCTTTCAGAGTCTATACAGCAAATATTACTTTTACTACTCTTATTGACTTTCACAAGTGATGTCTAATCCTGATTGTTAAATAATCTACTTATAAAATCTGAGTTGTAAGCTCAATCAATAATGTGGTATTTAGCCACGCTCGGCAGCTGCCCCGCCTGTCCGTATGGGCTTGACTATCTAAATAGTGGGCGAATATTTGCATGAAAGCAGTCCGCATTCATGTATAAATAATTATATCATATTTGTAAATATTTTTACAATAAAAAACTTAGAGTCCGTCAAAGTATCTCATCTGCCAGCTCACGTAAGGTTTTTTGCTCCATTTGTTCAAAGAAATAAGCACGTTTGGGATGCAGCGGCAGAGATTTGCTGACAGCTACATTATATTCCGCGCCTTCTTCAAAGCTTGTTTTCATGCAGCTAATTTTCTCCTGAATGGCATCAAAAAGCTGCCGGCCGCGCTCTGTATTCACAATGACCAGCGTTACTCCCTTGTCATCATCAAAATTCGGATATTGATGCTCAATGCCCCAGTAATCAGCAATCGTCAAATCAGCCATACTTCGTTTATTATTAAAAGCACAAGCCGCGCAGGATGGTCTGATAGTAACATTATTCAAAAACAGCCGCATATAGGTTTCACGGCGCTTGCTGTCACCAAAACAGCCATGTTCCGTATAAAACAATGTTCTGCCGTTTTTCCATCCCTGTTCCTTATTGCGAAAGCGTACCTTAACCACCGGCTCCCCAGCCTGAGCCGCAATCTCTGCCAAATGCTTATTATATACTTTGGCACTGGGCACACCGTGGCAAACAACATCGACCGTGTAAAGCTGCGGATAATCTTTCAGTAAAAATCCTTTGAGACCGGCAATCTGGCAGGGGGTACCGCTGAATAAAACCGGCCTGCCCTGCTGCAAGAAAAATTTTGCTTCTTTAAAAGCAGCGCCGATAATACTTTGCACATATTTTGAGCCCCGCAGTTTAGCCAAATCATCCTCAGCAGCCACATGACAATGGCGTACCTGTAAATCAGACGTCATTTCAGCGCCATACACTACCCCCTGCTGCTGCAAAACATGCTGGGCCAACACTGTAAACAGTCCGCCGCTGGAACTATTCATTCTGATATGGTCATCCAGATTTTTTGCGCCGTAAACCGCCAATGGCTCATGCTGTTTTGCTTTATGCAGCAACGGACAAACCTTTTCACATAACCCGCAGTTAATGCAGACAGCATGGTCAACCTGCGGATATAAAAACCCTTCCGCATCGGCTGTCAAATGAATACAGTTTTTAGGGCAGATGCTGACACAGCTGCCGCAGCCGCAGCACTCCTCTTTGTTGCTGATTTCGATCATGATTATCGCTCTCCTTTATGGATGGCAGATAGAACAGGGCTCATATCCTGAATGCAGCAGCTCTTCTCTGCTGCCGGTAAACTCTTTTCTGTTCTTACTGCTGATTTGCTTGGCTCCATTACAATCAATTTTATGAAATTTGTGGCTGCCCGTATTAAGAATATATTGCTGCTGCCCTTGAGGCTGCTGCACGGCGCCATTATTATCCAAACGGCTTTTACCGGTTGCATAATCTATAGCCACACCGGGCTGCACATTATAACAAAAAACATTAAAGCTTACGCCTGCGCCTTTGTCCTCTACGGACTCGGCTTCCATCTGAACACCGTCAGCTACCAGATTATTGCCTTTAAAGAGCGGTGTTACGCGATATAAAACATGGTGTCCAGTTTCCTTAACATAGTCCGCCACCATATTTTCAAACGGCAGCATCCCCTGAACATTCAGATAGCGGGTACCCGTAATCAGATTACGCTCATTAGCATTTTCTGCCGTTAACTGATAGCCAATCAAATGGCAGCGATTGTACAGATATTTACCATCCACAAAATCATACTTTGCCGTCTGCCAGCCGCTTGGTTTTACCTGTCCGATAGAACCGCGTTTTTCCGTAGGCATGGTATCTTTGCCCACATTGGCAAAAGCTGTTCCGCAGCGGCCTAATTTATCTAACGGACTGTATTTTTCAAAAGATTTACTGGTAAAATCACTTTCCTGAAACTGCGGCTTATTATTATTGAGCGCCACATAGGGCTTGCCGCTATAAGCAGGAATATTTACGGTACTTACTGCCGTGCTGCCCGCAGTTGCCTCTGCCGCCGGCTTTTCCTTGGCGCCGCAGCCTGCTAACAGCAGGCTTAAAATAGCCATGACAACCGCTAAAAACCTTACAGCTTTCTTCATCTGCCATAAACCTCCTCCGTGATTCTTGCGTGAGAATAACCAGCAAAATCATGCTGACTCAACAAACGCCACTGCGGCTTTCGCAGCGGCAAATTGAAAAACAGATCCGCCGGATAATCCCGGTTCCATTTATAAAGAATCACTTTTTTAATCTGCTGCTCATATGGCAGTAAATCAATATTTTCTACGAAACAGTAATCATCAACACCCGCATGCTGCAGAAAATTTTCATCAATCTCCAGCTGCTGCGGCTGCCAATCAGTAAATTGCCCGCAGCTGTAAGTATTCAGCCATAGTTTTGCTTTACCTACATGCCGCAGAATCTGCTGACGGACAACCCGATCCTGGCTTTGCCGCCGCATGTTAAACAGCATCCCGCCATTATTATCAACACAGACAATGACAATCATTAACTTCACCTGCCAAATTTTATTGTAACATATCAGCAGCGAACATACTTTCCTTTGTCTATTATTTTACAAAATTTTCAAAACCAATTTACAAAGCAAAAGTTTAACCTTTATTTAAAATTGATACCAAGGATTGTCTTCTGCCAGTAAAATATGCCAATCTACGCTCTGACTGTCAGCCAATAATTCTCCCTGATTAATATTGGCATAATTTTTTCCATTATATGTAACTTGTGACCAGACAAAGCTTTGGCCGCCGCCATAATACGGAAAAACCAGATTGTGGTAACCATATTGTTCGGCATCAGTCATCATTACCGGCGCATTAACCAGCGTAAAATCCTGCTTTACCTGTAACATACCATTGGTTTTTTGCATAAGCAGCGCGCTGCTGCCGCCGCTGCCGCTGGTATACGGGCCTTTTACTACAGCCAGGATTTCCTCTTGCCCGTCATCATTTAAATCAGCTGCCGCATAAGTAAAGACAGTAGCTGATTTTGCCTCCGGAGTCAGCTGATAATACTCAGCCAACAGTCTTTTAATATGGGCCCGCATAAGATAATTTGCCGCCAGTGAATTTTCCTTCCTATTATATGCATCAGCGCTGACCATACTGCTGCAGCTAAAGATAACCGCCATAATTACCAACAATAATTTTCCAAGCATAAATAACCTCCTCATTAATAGTAATACTTTCCCTTCCAGCTTTTATTGCATCCTTAGCTTTCAAAAAAGCGAGCGGTGAAAAAACACTCTTGCACCCGTGTACCAAAAACTGCTGACCACCTAAAGCAAGATGATCAGCAGTTTAATTTATTTATCGAAGTACAAAATATAAGCACAAATTTTAATGCAGCAGCTCATGCAGGCTCCACATAACAAGCCCGGCACCAATCGCATCACTGCTCATTTTATCATAACTGTTATTTACATGGCGGCGCACACTGCCCCAGTTAATTCCATGAGCCTTGCAGATTTCCTTATATGGTTTGCCATTTTTCTGCATCCGGAAAATATCCGTAAAATCACCGCCGATTTCTGCGGCAATATATTGAGCAATAATATAATCTTCCAGAGTCATTCCTGCATGGCGGGCCTTATCAAAATCATGTCTGTCACACCGCATAACATCCATGATAATATCACTGCATTCCTTATGCTTTTTATGAGGCAGCTGCTGATGTTTAGCTGGCGGTTTCCCATGATCTTTGGGCTTTGCCTCACAGCTGGCAGTCAAAATACTGCTACCGACAATTAAACTTAACAATACAGCCAAGGTTTTTTGTCCCAATTTTTTTGTAAACATAATATCCCCTCCTCAGCTATATTGTAACATATTTATAAATATAGCAAAACTGCATTAATCTGACCTGAAATATTGTTCTGAAAAATTTCACAAAGTTCATATATCCTATTTATCAAAAATTGCCACACTAATATATTTAAAATTGTCTTTAATTTATTTTCTTGTTATACTTAACTTTATAAAATAAATATCTAAGAGGTGATATAGATGCCGTATACTATCAGCGAAATGGCCAAAAAGACTAATCTTTCTCCGTCAACTTTAAGATATTATGATAAAGAAGGGCTGCTGCCTTTTCTCTCCCGATCAGCAAACGGTGTCAGAATGTTTGACGAACATGATTTTGAGCTGCTTACTATTATCGAATGCCTTAAACAAACCGGTATGCCTATCAAAAAGATTAAAGACTTTATTAATCTCACAATGCAAGGCGATGCTACCATTCAGCAAAGAGGCGAACTGATGCGTCAGCGCCAGAAAATTGTTCAGACTCAGATTAAACAGCTTAAGCAGACCTTAGCCATTTTAAATTACAAAGTATGGTATTATGATACCGCATCTCAGGCCGGCTCCTGCAAAATACATGATACGCTGCAGGAAAAAGATATTCCCAAAAATTTGCGTAAGGTGTATAATAAGCTGAAAGGCAGATAATATCAAATAGTCCCGTTGGCTGTTTAAAAGTCTTGACTTTTAATTTCAAAACCTGTATAATACTCTTTGTATTCGGGGCGTGGCTCAGTTTGGTAGAGCACCTGCCTTGGGAGCAGGGGGTCGCAGGTTCAAATCCTGCCGCTCCGACCAAATTGTTATAAATTGCGGGTGTAGTTTAGTGGTAAAACCTCAGCCTTCCAAGCTGATGTTGTGGGTTCGATTCCCATCGCCCGCTCCATAATGGTTCAGTAGCTCAGTTGGATAGAGCAACGGCCTTCTAAGCCGTGGGTCGGGGGTTCGAATCCCTCCTGGATCACCATTAAAAATAAAGGCACAGACTTGTTTCTGTGCCTTTTCTTTTTGTTTTGTACCAACAAAACCGCTGGTCAACTGTACCAACCATGTACCAACCGATAATTTACTAATTCACCAGCTATAAGTGGCCCAAACGGCAGCCTCTTTATCTTTCCAATCATAATCAATACGTGCGCCTACGTACTGACCTTTTTCGGTAATTCTTCTTTTAATACCGTAACTAATACCGGAAATATGACTGCCGCTTTTCTGATCAAGCTTCAGCCCAATTTCATGCTGAATTTTTGGGGCCGCATATATGTGATACTGTTTCAATTCAATCGGAGTTTCGTCCGGAAGTTTTGACAAGTCTCCATCAGAAACTACCGGTGCAAAGTCGCTTCCGTTCTGCTGCCGCTGCTGTTCAGCTACCTGCTGGACGGTACCTGCTGTAGCAGGAACGCTGCCTGCAAGTTTTGCATTTTGAATTTTATCTTTAATAATTTTACTCTGTTCATCCGAAAGGCTGACACCAGCATTATCAGCAGCTTTTTTTATTTGGTCAGCACTTTGCAGCTGTCCGGATTTTATGATTGGAGTTTTTTCTGCAGGTTTTAATACATCATATATGTAATAGCCAGCAACTCCAATAACACAAGCGATAATGAAATACTTACAAATTTTATATTTTCTCTCAACATCCATTTTAACCTCCTAAACAGAAAAAAATCCCTAAGCCAATAATGACTTAGGGATTTCTTTTTTTATTTTAGAACAAATTTTTGATGTAGCCAATCAGTTTGTCAATTCCGGCAATGGCAAGAATACCAATGCATGCATAGAGAAATCGCTTACCATATTTGCCGAGTTTTTCGGTAAGTGTACGGTCAAGCTCTTTGATTTTCTCAATTTCATCAGAAAATTTACCAAGATACTTACGGATTTTTTCTTTCATTTCAGCTTTTTCTTCATCACCGAGCAGTTCAACATCAACTTTCAGCTGTTCCATTGCAGCCTCAATATTTTTCAAATCTTGTTCAACTTTTTCTTTTGCAGTCATAGTCATTTTTATCATCCTTTCAAATTATTGTTATCTGCCGTTACCAGCTTCACCATAAGGCGGTATTCCGTATGGTGAAGTCAAATCAATACCAGCAACATAGTTATAAGTGAGAATTGCCCTATTCTCATATCCTGCAGCGTACTGTTCACCAACACCAGCGGAACGATAGTACTGCGTCATGAATAAATCACGTAATACTACCAGGCTTCGCAGATTGTTGGTGTTGCATCTGTTTTTCAGAAATTTAGAAACTACATAATGAGAAGTCGGACACCAAATACCGGCGTAAATAAGGCAGCGAGTATCATCCAAAGTAGGTACTTGCTGCAAAGCGTCTACGTAAGTCAAGCAATCGCCTGCCAAAATTATCTGCTGCGCAGTTTTCCCCTGTTCACTGCCGATTAAAGCTTTGAGCTGCCCCAGTTCGCCGCTGTTCACAATGTCAGAATACGTTCTTCCAGCAAAATAATTGCCGCCATCAATATAACTCAGCAGCAGATCACCTCGACTACCTTCCCACTGACTACAGCCCATTGATGGATAATCACCGGCCGTACTGCAGCTAACCGCATCAAACGGACCTTCTACTCCGGTAGTAATAATGCCCTTCGCAATTTCATCAGCTAAAATTTTACGCATATCCATTTTCTCTTACCTCCTTATCCTGGTAACCCACCTATGAACATCATGATTATTCCAATAACAATGCCAACAATATACATCAGAAAATCAAATAACATAATCTGTAATATTGTTGCGTATATGCCATCTACCCAAAACAAGCCAATTATTAGCAGAATACAAATACCAGCTATGGCTATACTTCTCATACTGAAACCGTGCGCACATCCACCAAATATCAGCGTAGCTAGTTTTTTCATAAAAGGCGGCGCATTATGTCCCCTTTTTTCTTCTGCTAAAGGTATGATTCCAGTCAGAACTGACAAAATTGCCATACCCGAAAAGAAAACCGCTTTCATCAAGAAAGCTTCATTGTAAAAAAACTCATACATCATAAATGCATATAATGCAAACCATGCTGCAATAATGCGTAAGCTTTTCATATTACTTCACCTTCAACTTTCCTTCCTCTGCCTGCTCTGTCAGCCTTGCTAAAGCATTCCGGATAACATCAGGAATATATTGACCGTAACCGGCGCGGTCAATATTCTCAATAATGCTGCCAGCTTCATTGAGCGCATAAGCACAGATTGCCATCTGCCGGAGTATATGCATATTCATGGCTGTATCAATAGTATTGCAGAGGGCCACTACGGCGAAAATCACAAACTTTTTGAGAATACCACGGAAGCCGGTGCTGCTGTCCCACTGCCCCGTTTTAAATGCAGTGAACATACCGGTAATATAGTCAACGATACTCAAGGCAATCAAAGCATAAATCATGCTGTCCATACCGCCGATGGCAATACTGAAAAACAGACCGATTACTGCTCCTATAGACATAAGATACTGTTCAGCACCGGTAGGTTTCAGCTGCAGAAGAAAATCAAGTACACTATCTTTTATTTGAATAAAAGTATTCACTTATTACACCTACTTCCAATGAATAATGATAAAAACACACAACTTAATAAGCTACCTATA
>URXU01000016.1 GCA_900552005.1 uncultured Phascolarctobacterium sp.
GTATTAGCACCCCTTTCGGGATGTTGTCCCCATCTAAAGGGCAGGTTGCCTACGCGTTACTCACCCGTTCGCCACTAAGAATTTACCGAAATAAATTCTCCGTTCGACTTGCATGTGTTAGGCATGCCGCCAGCGTTCGTCCTGAGCCAGGATCAAACTCTCCAATAAAGTTTTATTGAAGAACCGATTGGCTCTTATTATTTAAAGAAATTAATTGACTTGGTCAAGCTTGCGCTCGACCCGCACATTCGCTTTGTTTAGGTTGATGTTCAGTTTTCAAGGTTCCGCCGCCGTATCTCGGCGACTTGTATATAATACCATCCCCCAACCATTATGTCAACACCTTTTTTCATCTTTTTTTGCTTTTTTTGTATCTTTTTCTCTGATACACCTGGTATAGTGGTTTTAGAGAGTACTGTTATGCCTGTCTTTACGGCGTTATAAATTTAGTAAAAAATTATAGTATTTTTTGCTGAAAATTGCTGTATTCTGCCTGTTTTTTCCTAAAAAAACACCTAAAAACAGAAAAACTTTTAAAAAAATTTTAGTCAAAAGATTTGGATTTTATCGCTGTTTTTTATCTAAATAAAACAAAAACCGGCACGCAAAAACGTGCCGGTTGTACAAAAACAGCCGTAAAAGCTTATTTTTCGTAGGTAAAATTGTTGATATGCGGACGCATATCCTTGCCTTCCTGTGCTTCGGCAGCCAAAAGTGCCTGAATAATGATAGCACATTCCAGACGTTTTTTCTGAAGCTTGCAGCCATATTCATAAGGCTTGCTGATATCACCGTTAATCAGATCAGCATTGGCATGGCAGCCGCCACTGCAGAAGAAACGTGCCCAGCATTTGCTGCATTCTGGTTTAGTCATAACATGGGTATGACGGAATTTCTGTACCAGGTCATTTTTAACTACACCGGTATCAAGGGTACCCAGCTTATACTGCTCACGGCCAACAAACTGATGGCAGGGATAGATATCTCCCTCAGGAGTAATGGCAAAATACTCGTGACCGGCACCGCAGCCAGCCAGACGTTTAGCTACGCAGGGGCCGTTATCCAGCGCCACATTGAAATGGAAGAAATCAAACGGTTCACCATTGCGTCGTTTTTCCAGATAAGCGCGTGCCAGTTTATCATATTCTTCAAATAATACAGGCAAATCCTCTTCGGTAAGAACATAAGGCTCATCAATGCCCACTACCGGCTCTACGGAAATCTCACGACCTACTTTGAGCATATCCAGTACCTCGTCGGCAAAATGACGGCTGAAATGGGTATAGGTACCGCGCAGATAGTAGTTTTTGCCCTCGCGGCTGTCGATAACCTTTTTAAAGCCACGTACTGCCGCATCATAGCTGCCGGTCTTATTGGGGAACGGACGCATTGCGTCATGAGTTTCCTTTTTGCCGTCCAGGCTCAGTACCAGCATAACACGGTTATCATTGAGGAATTTAATATTTTCATCGTTCAGCAAAGTGCCGTTAGTAGTAAGGGTCAGTTTAATATTCTTGCCGGTTTCCTTTTCTCTTTTACGCACATAGTTGACGATATGCTGCACAACCTCGTAATTCATCAGCGGTTCGCCGCCAAAAAGGTCCAGCTCCAGATTATGACGCTGACGGCTGCCTTTAATAGCGAATTCTACTGCCTTTTCCGCAGTTTCCTTGCTCATCAGCTCACGGCAGCCACCAAAATCGCCGGTACCGGCAAAGCAGTAACCGCAGCGCAGGTTGCAGTCGTGGGCAACGTGCAGGCACAGAGATTTCAGAATCGGCGTTTCAGAAAAAGTAGGCGGGACATCAAAAGCCGGGCTGAACAGCAGGCCTTCTTCCTGCAGTCCGTGCAACTCTTCCAGCGCATCGCGCAGATCTTCTTCACTATAACGGTCTTTTAAAGCGGCAACTGCTGCTTCATCGTTGCTGCCGTCATAATAATCAAGCAAATCGTAGATAACCTCATCCACAAGATGCACTGCGCCGCTGTTAACGTCCAGCACCGCCATATTATCATCTAAACGCATTTTATGTATAAGCATAAGTTTCCACCTTTCGCCCTAAACAGTAAAAAGCTCCCTGCAACATACAGGGAGCTGCAATTACTACAAATTATTTGCTGTGTTCGCAAACTTGGTTGCCAACGGTGCAGGAAGTTTTGCAAGCGGATTGGCAGGAAGCCGGGCATTCGCCGCAGCCGCCGGTGCGGAGAGTTTTGTTCAGCATAGCTTTATTAACAGTTTTAATATGTTTTCTCATCATGAATACCTCCAAAATAATTAATATTCTTTGTAATATTTTACCGTTTTTCAGCCTTTATTGCAAGGGGTTTTTAATTCTGATTCTTATGTAAGTTAATATAACCTGCGTTTTAAATCACGGTAATAATTTTCATGCACACCTAAAAAAATCAAAGTCAGTGTAGAGGGATCAACCATATAAGCAAGTAAATACTGATGGTCAGCCATCTTAAACTTATGTACAAACACATCATTTAAATCCTGTTTGTTCTGTGTTCCAATTAAAGGATCTGCCGCTATTTTCTTTATCTGTTCATTTACTATTTTCTTCTGAGGAGGATAAAGCTTTTTATAAGCTTTCTTAAACATGGGCTTTTGCTCTATATTCATTGCTCTACTCCTCAAAAGTAAAAGCCTCACTTGGCTGCTCTTTGGCAATCAGCAAATCGCGCACAACATCAACAGGTAAATCAGGATTAGCTAAAGCATTTCTGCCTACCTTGGCCCAAAAATTAATCTGCTGTGGTGCAGTACGATATTCCGCCTTACCTTCCTGTGAAGCTGCATCAAACAATTCTTTATCAATTCTCACACTTACAGTAGACATAATACTCACCTCACTTCTCTTTAAGATAAGTATAATATCTGTGGTAATTTACCACAAGCGCTATGCTTATAAAATTACTACTATCCTTTTACAATATTCATCAAAGTGGAAAAATCCTTAACTTGCCCATAAAGTACTTTTCCATTTATAAAATAGTGCTTATACTGGTTCCAATAATCTGTTTTAAATAATATTTGTGATTCATAAAACGCACCGTCATTTAATGTCCCTTTAACAATATATGACTGTATCTCTACAATACGATTTTTTAAATCATCAACCTGCATAGTAATTAAAGAAGCAGCATCAGACTTTTTGCCTAACTCTTGCAACACATAAACAACCAATGCAATAAGACCTACACCAATAGTAGTGAATTCTTTCAAATTTGCACTTAAAAATTTCATCATCAATTTACCTACTTTTTCAACCTCTCACACAACAATAACAATTCTTCAATTTTAGCAACAATACGCTTTTGCTCTCCTAATGGTGGGAGTGGTATAAGTACCTTATTTATATTAGATACAGCAAGTCCAGGTTGTGCAGTAGCAGTGGCGTACTGATTTAAATTTAATGCTTGTAGAAAATATCTATTCCAAACATAGTTAGTTAACCCAAAATGATTAACCACAACAGCATGTTCAGTAGCATAAAATAATCCTAAAGCCACATTTATATTTCCACATAAAGCACCTTGTCTACCAATTAGAGCAAAATTACCATTAGTATTAAATTTAGAAACATAACCTCTCAATCCATTACCACCATAACACGGATATATCTTTTCAGAATTTTGATTGTCAGATATTTCTATTGCGCTTATATTTTTTCCTGCTTGCAAACTAAATATCTCCCCCAACCGTACCCATTTCCAGCTTTCGGGAATGTCAAAGGGAATTTCCTCTGCCGTTATTTCCGGCAGGGATTTTTCTTTTTTGATTTTCTTTTCCGCTATCAGTTTTTGCTTTTCTGCCTGTATTTTTTTATACAGTTCTTCTGCCGTGCCTTCTTCCGAACGCTGCTCTACCAGCTTACCCTGCACTGCATATTGCAGGATGGATTTTTGCATATCATCGGGAAAGCGTTTATTAAACTCTTCCAGCTTGCTCCATGCTTTTTCATAACGGTCAATTTGCGGCAGCAGTGCTTCAATTTTGGCAACAATGCGTTTTTGTTCTTCTAAGGGAGGGAGTGGAAAAACAGTTTTAATAATTTTTTCTTTTGAAATATTTGGTTGTGCTCCGCCTTCCCCTTTTTTAATAAAATGCTTTCTTGATGCCATCAAAAAATAAAACAAATATTTATTATATATACCATTATGTATATTGCAAGCACAACAAGCTTGATTAGTTGTAGCTTCTATTCCTAATATACCTAATTTACCAATGGTTGCACCATACATGGCCATTAAAACCGAACCTATCGGATTCAATTTTACAGAAGTCTTTTCTAATGCCAGTTCTGTAATAAACTCTGGTACTTTTAATATAATTCCATCATTTAAATCTCCTGTTTTTAGCCATGGTATATCTCCACCATAATAATCTGGATTTGTTCTTGATGGCGTTGCTCCAGAACCCCAAATACCTATCTCTCCCAGCCGTACCCATTTCCAACTCTCGGGAATGTCAAAGGGAATTTCCTCTGCCGTTATTTCCGGCAGGGGTTTTTCTTTTTTAATTTTCTTTTCTGCTGTCAGCTTCTGTTTTTCTGCCTGTATTTTTTTATACAGCTCTTCTGCCGTGCCTTCTTCTGCGCGCTGCTCTACCAGCTTGCCCTGCACGGCCAGCTGCAAAATACTGTTTTTCAGTTCCTGCGGCGTCATTATTTGTTACCCCCCAGGATAGCGGTAATATCTGCCAGTACTTTGTCAATTTCCGCGTTTAAGGACGCACGCTGCTCTTCGTAGCGCTGAATTAAATCCATGGGCGCCAATATTTCTTCTTCCTCGTGCGGATAACCACATAAATCAAGGTTAAAGCCTTTCTCCTGCGCCAGTTCTTCTGCCGTATATTTTTTTGCCTTGTCAAAGCCGTCGATATTTATTTCCTGCCTGTTATTCCACCACTGGATAACGGGCTCAAAATGCTCCAGCTTCATGGGCCTGGTTTTGGAAAAATGCTTGTAGCCTTCGGGCATATCCAGGCGGTAAAACCAGGTTTCTTTGGTTGCGCCGTCATTGTTAAAGAATAAAATATTAGTAGTGATAGAGGTATAGGGCGCAAAAACGCTGCCCGGCATACGGATAACAGTATGCAGGTTAAATTCACTGAGCAGTTTTTTCTTGATATTTACTTTGGCATTATCGGTGCCGAATAAGAAGCCGTCGGGCAATATAACGGCCGCTCTGCCGTCAGTCTTTAAACGGTACATAATTACAGACATGAATAAATCTGCTGTTTCGCTGCTGGCAAGGTCGGCAGGAAAATGACTTTTTACATCATTTTTCTCGTTGCCGCCATAGGGCGGATTCATCAGCACTACGTCAAATTTGTCATCTTCCGTATAATTTAATACGTCATTAAGGAGTGTATTGGCGTGATAAATCTGCGGCAGCTCAATATCATGCAGCAGCATATTGGTAATGCACAGCATATAAGGAAATTGTTTTTTCTCAATACCATAAATGGACTGACCGTATTTTTGTACATCATCGGCATTTTTAATCTGCGGCTGCAGTTCTTTGAGCCAGCTGGTCAAAAAGCCGCCCGTACCGCAGGCAAAGTCTGCCATTTTCTCGCCAATACGAGGCTTAATCATTTTCGCCATAAAGTCCGTTACGGCACGGGGCGTATAAAACTCGCCGGAGGAACCAGCACTTTGCAGCTCTTTTAAAATTGCTTCATAAATCTCGCCAAAAGCATGGCTTTCTTCATAGCTGGACAGGTCAAGCTCATCAATGATGTTGATTACCTGCCGCAGCAGCACGCCGTCTTTCATATAGTTGTTGGCATCGGCAAAGGTGGTCTGCACGATAGCTTTTTTAACAGGCGTGTCGCTGTTTATGGGCAGGGTTTTCAGCGTGGGAAATAAGGTATTGTTGACAAAATTCAGCAGTGCGTCGCCCGTCATAGCCTTACCGCTTTTATCATCTTTAGCCCAGTTTTCCCAGCGGCAGTTTTCCGGGATGATGGAAGTATAATCGTCGTCATCCATTTCCCAGTCCTGTTCCTTGCTGTCATATACTTTTAAAAATAACATCCATACAATCTGTTCAATGCGCTGCGCATCGCCGTTAACGCCGGCATCGTTGCGCATAATATCTCTTATTCGTTTGACAAAACCTGTCAGGTTGCTCATTTATTAACCTACCTCATTTTCATATAGTGCTTCTTCCAGGGCTTTTACTGCCTGCAGATATTTTTCTTTGCCGCCAAAATAGCTGGCAATCCTTGCAGGCTTGCCAAATTTTTTGAAGTCGTCCATTTTTAAGATATCAGTTGTTTCAATATCATAAATGCCTAAATTCATATAGCTGTCCAATAATTGTTCCAGCACTTCTTTAGCAGCGCCGCTGTATTTGCTGAAAAAGTCTTTCTTTTTCACATTATTGGCGCGCTCTTTACGGGTTAAAGGCTTTTTGTCAAAAGCAACGTGGCAGATAAAATCAAAATCATCTACGTCGCTCATCTTCTGTTCCGCTTTCAAAAGCTCCAGGTCGATGCCTTTTTCCAGCAGCAGCTCTCTGATTTTTGCCTTTTTCTTTTCCGCAGACCACTGCCGGATAAAATTATCCAGCGAAGCGTATTCGCCTAAAATATTGGACTTGGTATAATCTACAATGCTTTCCTGACGCAAAAGCTTGCCGTCAGTATCGTAGACAGATACTACCTTGTTAATAATTTTTACCGTGCAGCCGTCTTTGCCAACTATTGGTTTAGGCTCGCGCGGCGGCTTGGTTCCCGGGTCAATACCATCCGGTATATCCGGATTATCCGGCATATCGTCCGGTTTCTTAGGCATAAAGCCTTCGTCAATCATAATAGGGCCATCCCAGTCAGGGTCGGAAAACAGACGGGTAACATTGCGGAAATCCATAACTACAAAGCTGTTTTTGCCTTCTTTTTTGCGCAGCCTTGTACCTCTGCCGATAATCTGTTTAAATTCCGTCATGGAGCCTATAATCTGGTCTAAAACAATCAGCTTGACCATTTTGCAGTCTACACCGGTAGAAAGCATTTTGGAAGTAGTGGCAATAACAGGATATTTTGCTGTTACGGAGATAAAATATTCCAGCTTGCTTTTGCCATACTCATCGCTGCCGGTAATGCGCACCACATAGTCGGCATTTTGTTTTACCATATCAGCATTGGCGTTATTCAAAGCTATGCGCATTCTTTCTGCGGCATCTTCCGTAGGACAGAAAACAATAGTCTTAGCCATCCTGTCCGTACTCTTTAAATAGCGGGTGATTTCCTTCGCTACCTGTTCAGTACGGTCTTCAATAACGATATTATAGTCAAAATCACTGTTGGTATATATACGGTCGGGTATCTCGTTGCCCAGCTTGTCGCGCTGACCTTTCAGCGGCCGCCAGCCTTCGCCGATATCCGTAGTAATATTGATTACTTTAAACGGCGCCAGAAAGCCGTCTTCTATACCATTTTTCAAGCTGTATGTATAAACAGGCTCACCAAAATAGCTTAAATTGGAAATATATTTTGTTTCCTTAGGCGTAGCAGTCATACCTATCTGCGCAGCGCCGGAAAAATATTCCAAAATTTTGCGCCAGCGGCTTTCTTCCTTGGCAGAACCACGATGACATTCATCAACGATAATCAAATCGAAAAAATCCGGGTGAAATAAATCGCGGAAGCGTTCTTCGCCGTTATCACCTACCAGCTGCTGATACAGAGAAAAATATACCTCATGGGCTGTTATGGTGCTGCGGTCTTCATTAGCAGCATTAACTTTATGGATAACTTTTTCCAGCGGTGCAAAATCCTGTTTAATCGACTGGTCAACCAAAATATTTCTGTCAGCCAGATATAAAATTTTGCGCTTCATGCCGCTTTTGAGCAGACGGTAGACAATCTGAAAGGCAGTATATGTTTTGCCGGTGCCGGTTGCCATAACCAAAAGGATGCGGTTTTGACCGCGGGCAATAGCGTCCAGCGTGCGGTTAACGGCAATACGCTGATAATAACGGGGCGCAAAGGTAGTCTGGCTGCTGTAATAAGGCTGGTCGATAATTTTTTCCTGCTGCGGGCTGAGGCCCTTGCCGCCGTTTGCTTCCTGTTTATAACGGGCAATCAGCTCTTCCTCGCCGGGAAACTCATCTAAACTTAATATTCTTTCCCTGCCGGTCAAAAAATCATGCTCGGCAAAGCCATCGCCGTTAGAACTGTAAGCAAAGGGCACATCCAGCATCTGCGCATAGGTCATGGCCTGCTGCAAGCCATAGGAAACTCCGCGCTTATTATCTTTAGCCTCAATAACGGCAATGGGATTATTGGCGTTAAGGTACAGAATATAATCGGCCCGTTTAGGCGTTTCCGTAACCACAGCGTTACCCTTTAAATTAATTCTGCCGTCGGTAATCTGGGTTTCCATGGTAAATTTACCAGGATGCCATTTAGCGGTAATGGCTGGCGTTATATAATGACGCTTGATGTCTTCTTCACTCATCTGCTTTTTAGACAGGATTGTATCCATATTTCCATCTCCCCAACAATTCAAATTCACCGGGAATCTACTCTTGCCGTTGCCGGCAGCACGTTCAGACAATATGCCTTTAATTATTTTTATTATAGCAATTCTTACGTTTTACTTCAAAAATATCTTACTGTGCCTAAGTAAAATAAGCAGGCTGAATTTTCTAATCCTGAAAAAACAAAAAACTTAGTCCATATTGCAATGAACTAAGTTTTTACAGTTATCTTTAATGCACAAATATCTGCCGGATAATATTGATATCAAAACCCTTGGTCTGCAAAAAGCCGAACAGATACGCTCTGTCCAACCGTTTGACAAAGCCTTCCAGGCCGCTGCCGTCATCTGCTACGGTAACGCGATACATTTCCATGGGCGCCTGCCGGTAGCTGTCCGCCGTATTGACGCCCACCTTGCCTGTCAGGCCACGGTAAAAGCCATAACGCTGAGCTTCACTGATTACCTTTTCGTTATAGCTGCCGTTAGGGTAGGCAATGGTGCGCACAATGTACTGGTCAAAATTCTTTTTCAGATAGTAGCGGGAGGTTGCCAATTCCCAGGGCAGGTATTTTTCTTCAATTTTAGCCAGCGGCGCATGGCTAGTAGTATGAGAACCCAGCTCCATACCATTGGCAATCAGTTCCTTGATTTCGGCATTATTCATATGAATGTCGTCGCCAATATCCTTATTAATGACGAAAAAGGAGGCTTTAGCATCATATTTTTTAAGCAGCGGCAGTACTACGCTGTGATTGTTTTTATAGCCGTCATCAAAGCTGAGGGCAATATATTTATCGACGTTCTCGCCCTGCTCCAGTCTGGCTGCCAGCTGCTGCACGCTGACAATGGTATAGCCGTTGTCCTTTAAGTATTTTAAGTGAGATTCAAACAGCTCTTCCGGCATAATCAGATTTTTGGGCCAGTCCACGCCCGTTTCCGGCCCTACGGCATGGTACATGAGCACGGGAGCGGCAGTCTTTTTAAAGGCTGCGTACTCTGCCCGCAGTCTGTCGCCGTTAACCTGCCAGTACACCGCAGCCGCCGCTGCCAGTATTACCAGACACAAAGCGGCAATTTTCAGTATTTTTTTCAGCATCTCAGTTTTTCTCCATTTCCATACCCAGTCCCACTGCCGTTTCCTGTAATTTTTTCAGACGGTGATTAATGCCGGACTTGCCGATGCCGCCGGAAAATTCTACCAGCTCGTTCAGTGAGGCATCAGGATGCTCCAGACGCAGGCGCGCCGTATCCTGCAGTGCCTGCGGCAGCTGGCTTAATCCCAGATGCTGGTCAATATATTTAATGCAGTTTACCTGTCTTACGGCGGCTTTGACAACCTTATTCAGATTGGCGGTTTCACAGTTGACCACCCGGTTGACGTTATTGCGCATTTCCTTGACGATGCGCACGTTTTCAAAATCCATCATGGAGTTATGCGCTCCGATAACGCTTAAAAAGCGGGTAATGCTTTCGCCGTCTTTCAGATACACGATAAAATCATTTTTGCGGTCCGTAAGCTTGGCTTTTAACGAGAAATTATGCATGACTTTAATAATGCAGTGAGCAAAATCCTCGTTGCCGGTGACCATTTCCAGATGGTAGTCACTGGAAGGGCGGCTGATGCTGCCGCCGCCTAAAAAGGCTCCCCGCAAAAAAGCCCGTTTGCAGCAGTGATTATTCAGCAGCGGATTTTTTAAATCGCTTTCCACGGACAAAAGCTGCAGTTCAGTCAGCGCCCTGCTTACCTGCGGAGCAGGAATAACGCGCACCTGATAGCGGTTATTCTTTTTTAAACGGCGCGAACGGGTAATAACTACTTCCGTCTGCACCTGATAATTACTTTTCAGAAGCTGCAGCACTCTTCTGGCAAGAGCAGCATTTTCTGTGGAAAAGTGGATGCCGACATTGCTGCCGCGGATGATAACGGCGCCGCTCATGCGCAGCAGTCCCAGCAGTTCCGCTTTATCACAGCAGGCATCGTTCGTTTCGATACGCGATAATTCATTTTTTACATCATTGGAAAAAGACATGCGGCCTCCTCCTTTCCTTTATTTATCTGTGAAAATTTATTTGTCTTCGTCCTTATGCATGGTACGCATGCCCTGACGCATAAAGAAATAATCAAAAAACTGGACGCCGCGGCCAAAAAGACGCAGGCGGTAAATAAGAGCAATCAGCACCCGCGACAGTTTGCGCGGATCATGGCGCACCAGATCGTTTTTGCTGATCAGCCGCGCCGGAATAACGGTAATGCCCAGATTGCGGATTTTTTCAATATCCGGCGTTACCGGTGTAGAGCCTTCCGCATTATACTGCACCAGCTGTTCGCCGGAAACCTCCTGGTCATTGACGATGACGAAATCTAAAAACTGCACGCCCACATGGTCAATTAAGGCCCGTACATGCTCATAGGCGCCGTAGTAATCGGTTTCACCGGGCTGAGTCATAACATTGCAGATATAAATTTTTACTGCTTTTGATTCTACCACCGCATCACGAATGCCCTGCACCAGCAGATTGGGTATAACGCTGGTATAGAGGCTGCCGGGGCCAAAAATCAGCACGTCTGCATCGGTAATGGCCTTGATGGCCGCCTTGGAAGCAGCGGCATCTGCCGGCAGCATTTTCATCTGACGAATGCGTTTATGCGCCTTAGGAATTTCCGATTCACCAAGCACCGTACTGCCGTCATTCATTTCCGCCTGCAGCTGGATATTTGCCAGCGTTGAAGGTACTACCTTGCCGCGTACCTTGAGAATCTGGCTGGTAGCATCCAGCCCTTCTTCCATGCCGCCCTCGGCCTGAGCCATGGCGGCGATGAACAGATTGCCGAAGCAGTGTCCTGCCAGCGGCGAATCGCCCTGAAAGCGGTACTGCATCAGCCGTTCCATCAGCGGTTCGCGATCAGCCAGCGCCGTCAGGCAGTTGCGCAGGTCTCCCGGAGGAATAATGCCCAGCTCCTTGCGCAGGCGGCCGGAAGAACCGCCGTCATCAGCTGAAGTAACAACAGCCGTACAGTTATTGGTAATGTATTTCATGCCGCGCAGCAGCGTGGAAAGGCCGGTTCCCCCGCCCACTACGGTAATGGCGGGCCCGCGGGTCAGTTTGCGCTGAATAAAGATGGTTTCCATCAGCGAGCCGTTTTTATCGGGCACTACGGCTGCCACAACGGAAAAAATCATGCGCCGCGTGCCGTACAGCATTACGGCAAAGCCCAGTACCAGCAGCACGCCGCCTGCCAGCATAATCAGGCCGTTGGAGTAACGGCCCGTGGTAATATAGGTCATCTGAAACAGCAGCTCCTCTGCCGTTCCCATAATTTGATAGTTAAAGAAAAATGCCAGTCCAAGAGCACACATCAAAACGCCTGCGGCAAATAAAAGCAGCCAGCGTTTGATATTGATGCCCGGACACAGCCAGGTAATCCAGCCCATAGTAAGCCTCCGTTATTTTACAGGGATATCGCGATGTGTAAGCTCCACCGTATATCCCTGCGTACGCAGATAATCATACAGCTTGTTGGCGATAAACACGCTGCGATGCTGGCCGCCCGTGCAGCCAACGCTGATGACCAGCTGACTTTTTCCCTCATTGATGTATTGGGGAACCAGAAAATCCAGCAGCTGTTCTTCCAGCTTCAGATATTGGAAGGTCTGCGGATAGCGGCAGATAAAATCTGCTACCGGCTGATCATTGCCGGTCATGGAACGCAATGCCTCCACATAAAAAGGATTGGGCAGAAAACGTACATCCAGCACTATATCGCTGTCCATGGGCAGTCCATGCTTGAAACCGAAGGAACGGACAATGATATTTAGTCTTTCCTTCTGCGTACTGTTACTGAATAAATCTGTAATCAGCTTTTTCAGCTGACTGGTAGCAAGATTGGTAGTGTCAATCAGGCGGGTAGCTTTTTCCCGCAAAGGACGCAGCAGCTCCCGTTCATTGCTGATATTTTTCAGCAGCTCGTTGCCTGCTCCCAGAGGATGACGGCGGCGGGTTTCCTTATAACGGCGCACCAAAGTGCTGTCAGAAGCATCAAGAAAAATAAGTTCATATTTCTGGCCGGAAGCTTCCATTTCATTCAGCACCTTTAAAAGCTTGTCAAAGAAACGGCCTCCGCGGATGTCTACGACCAATGCTACATTCTGTTCCGATGTCTGGCGGCAAAGTTCGGCAAATTTGGGAATCAGTGCCGCGGGCAGATTATCGATGCAGAAAAAATTTAAATCTTCCAGTGTCCGGATAACCTGAGTTTTACCGGCACCGGACATACCGGTTATGATCAGAAAGTGAGCCTGCATAACTATCACCTCTTTAAGAAGTTAGTACCTTTTATTATATCATAAATACAACTGCCTGCTATTATTATCTGCATTTATTACAAAAAAGTTACTTTCCGCGGCCAATAAAAAAACGGCTGCCAAAGGCAGCCGCCTGTTACTGTGTAATTTTCTGTTAATCAAGCTGCGGTTCAGCTCTGCCGCGTCCCAAATCACGCAGCATCTGCAAATCCTTTTCCGTGCCGCGTCCGGCCGTTGTCAGATAACCGCCAATCATAATACCGCTGGCACCGCCGTTCAGCGCCAAAGCCTGCAGATCACGCAGGTTTACTTCCCGTCCGCCGGCTGTTCTAATCTGCGCCTGCGGCAAAATAAAACGAAAAACGGCGAAAGCGCGTAAAATTTCCAGCGGCGACAGCGCCTTACTGTGTTCCAGCGGCGTACCGGCAATGGGGGTCAGCAAATTCAGCGGTACAGAATCAATTCCCAGTTCCTTTAAGGTGAAGGCCATTTCCACACGCTGCTCGGGTGTTTCGCCTAAGCCCAGGATACCGCCGCTGCAGACACGCAGCCCGGCTGCCTGCGCGTTTTTAATGGTAACGAATTTATCTTCATAGGTATGGGTGGTGCAAATATCCGGAAAATGACTGCCGGATGTTTCCAGATTGGAATGATAACGGGTAACGCCGGCCGCTTTCAGCTGCTGCGCCTGCTCCAGCGTCAAAATTCCCAGCGAAGCGCATACCTCAATGCCCAGTTCCTTTTTAATCCTGCTCAGGGCATGACAGATATTGGCAAAATCATCTTCTCTGCTCTGGCCTCTGCCGCTGGTTACCACGGAAAAACGTACGGCGCCGGCCGCTTTGGCCTTAACTGCCGCTGCAAAAATTTCTTCTTCTGTCAGCAAAGGATATTCTTTGACGCCCGTATGGTAATGCGCAGATTGCGCACAGAATTTGCAGTTTTCGCTGCATTTGCCGCTGCGTCCGTTTAAAATAGCGCAGCAATCCACATCATTGCCGGCAAATTTCTGTCTGATTTTATCCGCCATAGCCAACAGCAGCATGGTATCTTCGTCACTGACATTAATCAGAAATTCCGCTTCTTCGCGGGTAACGGCTCCTCCCTGTAATACTTTCTCAGCCAAGTCTATGATCTTTTGCATATTTCCACTCCCTATGTAAACCTTGTTTTTGTTTCAGTTAACTGTTATTTATTATATAACTGACCCGTTATATCGTCAACTGTTTTTTATTTTAGGTTTACATAGTTTACTTATCGCAAACCAGCATTCGGGCAATTACATCTTTATGCCGCCTATAATACAGCCAGCCGGCCACATCTGCCAGAATCCAGCCAATGGGAATGGCGGCCCATATGCCCCGCACGCCAATTTCCGGAACGGCGGACAGCACATAGGCCAAAAGTACGCGGGTACCTAAAGAAATTACGGTCAGCACAATGGATATTTCCGGCATTTTAACTGCGCGATACAGACCGTAAAAGAGAAACAGACAGCCGATGCCGCAGTAAAAGCTGCCTTCAATCCACAAATATTCCGTACCTACGGCAATAATCTCCGTTTCACTGCTGTCAATAAAAATTTCCATCAGCGGCGCGGCAAACACACAGACCAGAACGGAAACCGCCGCCGAAAAGACGATGGCCGTAATAAAAGCGCTGCGCATGCCCTGCTTAATGCGGTCCAGCCTGCCGGCGCCAAAATTCTGAGCGATAAAGGTGGAAAAAGCGTTGCCAAAGTCCTGTACAGGCATATAGGCGAACGAGTCAATCTTCACAGCCGCCGCAAAGGCCGCCATGACCACTGTACCGAAGCTGTTGACCAGCCCCTGCACCATCAGAATGCCAAAATTCATTACCGACTGCTGCATACAGGTCAGCAGGGAAAAACGCAGTATTTCCCTTACTGCCGCCGCTGAATAACGGCAGCTGGCATAATCGGGCAGCAAATCGGGAAATTTGACAAGCAGATAAATAGTTATGCCCGCCGCCGCCAAAACCTGGGCCGCCGTTGTCGCCAGTGCGGCGCCGGCAACTCCCAGATTACAGTAGAGAATCAGCACAATATCCAGCGCCACGTTGATGACGGCCGCCGCCCCCAAAAACAATAGCGGTACAACCGAATTGCCAACCGCACGCAGCAAAGAGGCCGCATAGTTATAGATAAAGGTGAAAATAATGCCGTAAAAAATATACCAAAGATACTGGCGCATCAGGGGAAAAACATCATCCGGCACCTGCAGCCAGCGCAAAATATCATCCAGCCGCCAGAAAACAGCTGCCGTCATCAGCAATGAAAAAATGCCTATTAATACAAAGGATAAAAAAACCTTCTGGCGCAGGGAAGGCAAATCACGCCGCCCCCAGCAAATGGAAAACAGCACGCCGCAGCCCATGCACATGCCCAGCAAGACCGAATTGAGAAAAACCATCAGCGCATAGGACGAGCCAACTGCCGCCAGAGCCGCCGCCCCCAAATATTTCCCGACAATGAGGGTATCGGCAATATTATAAAACTGCTGCAGTAAATTACCCAAAATCAGCGGCAGCGAAAAAAGCAGCATGGTGCCGGTAACGCTGCCCTTGGTCAAATCCTGAACAAGCCGCATTTATCTGATGCCTGCCAGACCCAGCATCAGACCCAGACAGCCGGAAAAGCACAATACCTGGATGACACTCATTTTTTTTCGGATGGCGTAAATCGCAGCCGGCAGCACAATGCAGCCTATTAAATCAGCTTTGGTAAAATCGGCGGGCAAAGTTTCCGTATTCCACAAGGCCAGAAAAATAAAGCTCATGCCGGCAGAGCAGATTAAAGCCACTACTGCCGGACGCAGGCCGTTTAAAATGCCGCGCACCGCACTGACATCGCCATATTTAAAAAACAGCTTGCTCAGCAACAGCACAATGAGGATAGAAGGAAAAACAAAACCGGCCGTTGCCGCTATCGCTCCGGGGATACCGGCCACCTTGGTTCCTACAAAGGTAGCCGCGTTAATACCTATGGGCCCCGGCGTCATTTGCGAAATGGTAAAAATATCTATAAATTCCTGCAACGTCAGCCAGCCATGCAAATCAATCACCTGCGCCTGAATCAAAGGCATGGACGCATATCCGCCGCCCACGCAGAAGGCCCCAACCTGCACAAAACTCCAAAAAAGTTCCCAGTAAATCATTTTCTACTCCTCAGCAATATTTTTCATCCCGCAGCAGCAAAAGCCCCAGCAGCCCGTCAGCAATAACCGCGGTCATCAGGTTAACCTGAAAAAAGTAATTGGCAACAAAAGTCCCTGCAATAATCAGCAGCGGCAGCACCAGTTTTTTCTTAAATTCCTTCGCCAGTAATTCCAGGGCAACATTAATAATAATAGCCGTGGCACCGCATTGCATGCCTTTAAGCACCAGCTGAATATATTCGTTGCCGGCAACCGCATTATAGCAATAGCTGATAATGCTTAAAGTAATCAGCGGCGGCAGAACTGTCGCCAGAACGGCTACCAGGGTTCCCCTTAGTCCTGCCAGGCGATAACCGATACTGATGGCCGCATTGACGGCCACAACACCGGGCGCCGACTGGGCAATAGCTACCATATTCAGTGCATCTTTTTCCTCAATCCACTTAAATTCATCGACAAATTTAGTCTTCAAAAGCGGCACTATCACAAAGCCGCCGCCAATGGTAAAGGCGCTGATAATAAAGGTTGATTTAAACAGCTGCCAAAAAAAGGTCTTATCTCGTTTAATATTTTTCTGCATCATCTACTCCGTAAGCTTATATATTTTACTGTCTGCAAATTTATAAAGCACTGCTTTAAGATTTTCTCTGAAAAAACTATTTATATTGTACACCCAATGACAAAAAATTCCAGTAGCCATTGACAAGAAAATTAATAAAATTTAGAATTAAATTAGTGAAAGGGGTTATGCATATGAAAATATTTGTTATGCTCACACTTCTGACCATGGCTTTTTCTACCAATGTTTTTGCAGAAAATATACAGACCTATCATTGCGATAATTATCATCATCAGGACTGCTACCAGACCTATCATGCTCATAATCGCGATGACGGCTGCTATGACCGTCCGCAGCAGCGCCGTCAATGTGATAGCAATGGCTACTGCCGTTGGTAAAAGCCAGCAAAAAAGCAAAGCTTACATAATGTAAGCTTTGCTTTTTTTATTTTACCAGTTCCTGCAAGCGCGCCACTTCTTCCCGATCATATTCACGGCTGGACAAAAAGCCGAAATGATAGGGATGACCAGGTTCCGTTAAAAGCTCCAATAAAGTTTTAGCGGCGTTGTCACCGGCTGCAGACCGCAAGTCCTGCTGCAGAGCCTGCATCCACGGTAATTTTTCATATGTAGTCCTGCCCTGCAGGATTTTTGCGGCAATTGCCGGCAAATCTTCGCCGGTAAGTTCATGACCGTTAATTTTAATTGATTCCATTTTTCTGCCTCATTTCCCTGAATTGTAATTTTATTATAACACATGCAGGCATCCGGCCGTACTTCTAAACCGTCCTTTAGCAAATATCACATAAGATTTACATAATTTACAAAGATTTAATTTGTCACCCGCTCTGACTGCTGTTACAATAAAAGCAAGATATCATCTTACACCCTCTGTTATTCGGATATCTTAAAACTATGTGATTTCGTAATTCTAACAGAAAACGCTGTTTCCGCAACCGCGAACGGAAACAGCGTTTTTTGTTTTACTAAGCAGCATATAAAAAAACCCCGAAAGCATGCTTTCGGGGTTTGATAGACATTGTAATCTGCGTTTGAGATTAACGTTTGGAGAACTGAGAAGCTTTACGAGCTTTCTTCAAGCCGTATTTGCGACGTTCTTTTTCGCGAGGATCGCGAGTTAAGAGACCAGCTTTTTTCAGAGCCGGACGGAATTCAGCGTCAACTTTCAGCAAAGCGCGTGCGATGCCATGACGGATTGCACCAGCTTGGCCGGAGATACCGCCGCCGTTTACGTTTACCAAAACATCATATTTGCCTTTGGTTTCGGTAATTTCCAGCGGTTGGTTAACGATAAGTTCCAAGGTTTTCAAACCGAAATATTTGTCTAATTCACGGTCGTTGATAACGATGTTGCCTTCACCCGGAACCAGGCGAACGCGAGCAACGGAAGATTTACGACGACCGGTTGCATTATAAGTAACTACTGCCATTTATTGTTCCCTCCCGGATGTTATTATCTTACGTTAATTTCCAATACTTCAGGT
>URXU01000017.1 GCA_900552005.1 uncultured Phascolarctobacterium sp.
GCAGCGAAACAACAAAAGGTTCAGTTTAAAATCAATTATTCAACAATGGCAACAACAGTACCAGCGCTTACGCGGTCACCGGGTTGTACTTTATATTCTTTTACGGTTCCTGCTACCGGGCTCGGTACCAGTTGTTTCATTTTCATTGCTTCCATTACCATCAGTACGTCTTTAACTTCTACATGATCGCCTACTTGTTTTTCAAAACGAACGATTTTACCAGGTACTCTAGATTTAATTTCCATGATTTATTTCTCCTCTTTTATTAATTATTCAACAATTGCAACAACAGTGCCAGCGCTTACGCGGTCGCCGGGTTGTACTTTATATTCTTTTACGGTTCCTGCTACCGGGCTCGGTACCAGTTGTTTCATTTTCATTGCTTCCATTACCATCAGTACGTCTTTAACTTCTACATGATCGCCTACTTGTTTTTCAAAACGAACGATTTTACCAGGTACTCTAGATTTAATTTCCATAATTTATTTCTCCTTTGTTAATAAATTCATTAGTTCTTTTTTACTCAATAACGTGACATCTTTTATACTTTTGCCCAGCACTGTACCAGTATCCATAAATACTTCCGCCAGTTTTACGCCATAACCATTGGGTAGATCGAGTTCAAAATCCATATTTATTTGAGGATTGATGCTTCTCGCCTGTTTATAAAACTCACATAATATGCTGTAAGTACTTGGTTTGAGTAAAATATCTATATCCGAACATTCATCCGTATAAGGCATTCCGGTAACAAGCTCCATTCCCGCAGAACCTAAAACACCTATAGCCAGTTCATACTTTAATGCCAGCTGCTTAATTTTTTCAACCGTCCGCATACATGCTGTTCGCTGAGAATTACGATATTTTATAACATCATAGACGGATGTAATATACTTTATTTCATCCGCATGAATATATGAACCTATCCTAATTCTGTTTCCTGAAAATCTTTGATGATAAACAAAGCCAACAGCAATTGCGTTTTGAATTAATAATTCATTTCGTCTGACTATGCCGGGGATTTCAGTAACGCCGGTCAAAATTTGTTCTGCAGCTGTAAGTGCCTCTTTATTACTTATTTCCTGTGTCACACGTCGCAGAACATTTTTACGTCCCTGCTGCGTCAGAAAAACATAATCGTGTCTTTTTAACTGCGTTTTGTCCATACCGGGTCCGCCTTACTATTTTGCTGATAATCAATCTGTGCTTGTACCATGTCATCAAAAAATTTAGTTTTTACAGGCCCTTCAATAACAAACGGTTCTTGTTTGCCGACACTCATATAATCAGGTACTAATTCTAAAACTGTATGCTCGGCACCAGTTTTGACTTGTGGACTTATTTTTACAATCCTGCCTTTAATTCTCAGAATGCTTCTGGCAACTCTGCCTAAGGTAACTGTTGAGGTAAGTTTTGTCGCCTTGACAATAACTTCGTATTCCGGATAACTTCTTTGTCTTCTGTATGTGATAATCTTCCCGTTACTATCACATACATGTCCGCTTGTACTTACGGGAAAACTGTCACCCATCGGCAGACCACCCACAGCCAATTCGTACAGCTCTTTTCCATGAGTATCGCGTGTTGGTATTAAAGAAATATCATCCCTTACCGGTATCCCGTCCATGGCTATCCAGCCAAATTCCTGGCATCCGTATAAATCATGTACTGTTGCCTGCAGAACCCTTTCAGCCGTACCGATCAGCTCCAAGTCCAAAGGTGTTCCGGCAGTCAGCAGGATAATATTCTTGGGTAACTCTTCGGCAACTCCCATATGTCTGGCATCTTCTAAAGCGGCTCTGATGAACGATGATTCACCAATTACCGCCTTAGGCTTAAATTCGTACAAAGCAGCCAGAAAAGCATCTCTGCTGGAGCGCACCAGAAAAGACCACTCTAACCCATATTTTTTTAAAGCTTCACCAGAAAAAACATTTACCAAAGGCGGATAAGTTACCAAAACCTTATCACCGGACTGTAATCCTGCCCGTTCAAGAATATTGAAAGAAGCTTTAATCCTCTCAGGCATTTCAGCATATGTCACACCTACAATATTCTGGAAGGCAGATGACCCAGTGGTGAATGTCAGATAAGCAAAGTTAAGAGGAGTATGAACTTCTTCAATGGTATGCGCCGCTGTCGGTCCTGCTATCCCTTTATCAGAAAGTGTTCTTTTAGGCATATCTTCAAATTTAGGTGCTGAGCCAAATTCCTTGACCAGGCTGCTGATTTCATCCAAGATACTGTTCATACTTACCCTCCTAATCTGTTAAGCGTTAATATATTTATCAGCTACAGCTTCAAATTCTTCGTTTACTTTTTGAATTGCAGCCATGCGATGGGTACGTCCGCCACGTTCATTGCCCAGAATGCCACGGCCCCAAGGACCAAGCAATTCTGCTTTGCCTGCAGCTTTGAGTGCGGCAACTTCTTTGATATGTTTGATAATTACATCGCGCATGTCTTCCGGTTTTTCGACAATTTCCTGTACACCGCCAAGTTTATAGAAGAAATCTACACCTGCAGCAAATACCGGATTGCTCTTGGACAGCTCTTCCAAACGTTCAATATCCATCTTCGTAATACGGGAGATAGAAGTAATCGGCATTACATGAATCATGGTGCCATATTCCTTGGAAAGTGCCAAAATATGATCGGCCTGCAGGCCATGGCACAGGAAGGCGCCGGAAATTGCACGGCCGATAACCATTGCAATAATCGGATGACCGGTTTTTCTTGCTTCTGCCAAGGCTAACTGATAGCCGCCGGTAGATTTATTCATGCCGGCAATTTCTTCCATTTTGCCAGGGCCGTTGCCCGGGGTGTCAACAATCAAAATAATAGGTCTTTTTTCTGCAAGCGGTTTGTCTTTATCGGTTTCAATGGTACGGTAAACAGCGGTTGCCATTTTGTAGCCTTCTTCCAAACCGATTACGCCGCCAAATACAACAGGAAATCTTTCATTGAAAGCATAGGCGTCATTTGCAATAACAGTAACGGTCATGCCGTCCATCTTACCGGTACCTACAACGGAACCCGGACCATATTCCGGATCAAATTCAAAAGCACCAATATGATTTTCATCAAAAGAACCGTTATCTAAGATCATGTCAATCGCATCACGGCCGCGGCCAATCATAGTGTTTTCTAATTCTTCCATGTTTGTTACCTCCTCTGCCCTTATGCGCGTTCTCTGCGTTTTACAACTTTCAGGAATTCAGCAGTGCTGAGTTCAGGAAGTTCTGCAGGATTTTCATTGCCAAAGTATTTCCACAAATCCATGGAATCTTTGGGCTGCATGTCGCCAACAAGTTTAACAAGCTCTTGCTGTTCCTGAACAAGCTTCAAAGAGCCGATACGGCGCATTTTTTCAATTTCATCCATCGGAATATCTGCAACTTCGGCCAGTACATTATGGAAATCGCCGATTTTATCTTCTACGAGATAATTGCAGTCCTGAATAATATATTTATGTTTTGCACCTGTTGTACGATATACAAGAGCTTTATTAGACGCATCAAATTCATCTTTGCCCATTTCCTGTTCAATTACTTCCGGACCGGTCAGGCCAATGCGTCCTTCTTCGTTCATTACGATAACGTCAGTTGCTGCAGCAACAAATCCCATACCGCCGAAGCAGCCAACTTTGCTGCCAACAACGGAAACAATCGGAACAATGCCGCGGCAGTCCTGGAATGCATCCATTACTTCAGCATGTGCCAAAAGGCCGGCATTAGCTTCATGCAAACGTACACCGCCAGTTTCAAAGGAAATGGCAACCAACGGACGGCGTGCAGCGTAATCGTCTGGATGTTTAGCCTTAATTTCAGCAGCAGCTTTCAATGCCAGGCGAATGGTAGCAACCATTTTACCGCCGTTAACTTCACCGATAGCACCGCCGATAAATTTGCCTTCCATGGAAACAACAAATACAGGATGTTTGCCGATCAGGCCAACACCGGTAACGGTACCGTCATCAAATTCTACTGCGGCTCCCAATACGGGCAGATGCGGGCTGCAATAACGGTCAATAGGGCTTAAAAATTCGGTAAAAGTACCTTTGTCAACTAATCCCAGAGCACGTTCACGGGCATTAGCATCAAAAAAGCTGCTGTTAGCAAGTTCAGTCCAACTTTTCATCTTATTCAGCCTCCTTTGCATTAGCTTCAGCTAAAGCCTGACGCAATCTCATATAAACTACAATCGGTGTAGCATTATCATCATTAATTTCAATGCTGATATTGCCTACTCCAGTATCATTGACAAATTTTTCCAGCATTTTTTCCCAAACTGCATCAAAACCTTTAACAGGAGTAACTACCTTTGCTTTTACATTGCCACCCAAGTCTTTTTTCTCAAAAAGTACTTCCAAATCGCCAGAACCAGTTACACCAAGATGAGACCATTCTTTTGCGATAGTTTGAGTAGCTTCTGATTTGAATTCAAATTCCAATACTTGTAATGCCACTTTTCTCTCCTCCTCTTACCAGTTTCTGAATTTTGCAGGCGGATTATACAAGCCTTTAGACCAAACAACCAAATCATGAACATTTTTAGCAGCCAGCATGGAGCGATTAGCTCTGCTCATGTCAATGCCGAGGTCTGCCGGAGTTTTGATAATGCCAAGTTCACGCAAGCGTTTGGTTTCTTTAGGATCAGCTTTCATGCCGACTTCAGTAAAACCAGCAATACCGCGAATTGCTGCAGTACGTTCTTCCATATTGCGGCATTTAGGCAGATATGCAATGCCTTCTTCAGTAATGATATGAGTGAGATCATCACCATAAATCATTACAGGTTCAATGGACAAATTAGCGTTCTTAGCCAAAGCGAACGCATCCAGTTCTTCTACAAAACCAGGAGCAAGTTTTTCACGGAATGTTTCAGCCAGTTGAACAACTAAGCGTTTACCACGGCGTACCGGACCCCACAGTTCATTTTTGAGACTATATTCTTCACCGCATTTAAGCCATGCACCGGAAGAATGACGACGGCCTTTAGGATCGCAGCCCATATTCGGAGCGCCGCCGAAACCTGCAACACGGTTAGCAGTTGCGGTAGAGCTATTGCCATACGGGTCAATTTGCAAAGTACCACCGATAAACATATCAATTGCATAATGGCCGGCAGTTTGTGAGAAAGCACGGTTAGAACGCATGGAACCATCCGGACCAACGAAGAAAATATCGCTGCGGGCAGCTACATAATCTTCCATACCAAGTTCGCCGCCGAAGCAGTGAACAGATTCTACCCAGCCAGTTTCAATAGCCGGAATAAGAGTCGGATGCGGATTCAAAATGAAGTTTTTGCAGATTTTGCCTTTCAGGCCCAATTCTTCACCATAGGTAGGCAGCAGCAGTTCAATTGCAGCAGTATCAAAACCAATGCCATGGTTAAGAGATGTAACTTCATATTCACCGTAGATGCCTTTAATAGCCATCATACCTTTCAGAACCTGCGCATCAGTAATCAGTGCAGGATCACGGGTAAACAGAGGCTCAATATAAAAAGGTTTCGGAGACTGTATTACATAATCAACCCAGTCGCCAGGAATATCGACGCGAGGCAATTCATCAACGATTTTATTGACTTGCGCAATAACAATACCTTGACGGAATTTTGTTGCTTCAACAATTGCCGGAGTATCTTCAGTGCTGAAACCAGTAAACAGGTTACCGTTTTTATCAGCCATCGTAGCAGCAACCAAGGCAACACGCGGAGTCAAATCAACAAAGTAACGTCCATATAATTCAAGATAGGTATGAATAGCGCCTAATTCCAATTTGCCTTCTTGCAAAAATTGAGCAATGCGGCCAGCCTGCGGGCCGGAATAAGACATGTCCAATTTTCTTGCAATACCTTTTTCAAAAACATCCAGATGCTCAGGGAGCGTCAATACAGACTGAACCATGTGCAAATCATGAATCTTAGCCGGATCAACCTGACACAGACATTTTGCTAAAAAATCTGCTTGTTTTTGGTTGTTGCCTTCAATGTTTACTTTGTCAAAGGGTTTGATTACCGCTTCCAACAAAGCAACAGTATCTTTGGCATCAACAATTTTTCCTTCCTTGACGTAGGGAGCAGCGTTTTTCGCACGTTCCATTGCGTCTTTTTTCAGAGTGTCCCACTCACGAGTGATTCCTTTGTACTCCATTACGGTCTCTCCTTTCTGAATTAAGAAAACCTTCATATATTAAGACCAAATAAAAAAAGAGAGTATATGCAGGAATTGTCTGCTTATACTCTCTTGTTCCCATTATGTTTTTATCCAGTCTATATATGCCTTACTTATATATGCATTACACCCAGCCCTGCCCGATCATGATTGGTCATATAATGCAGAGCAGATTTGCCAAATAATGCTACAGCGATCCATGTATCATCGCGGGCTACAGCAATTTTCATTGCAAGATTTGCGCTTGTACTGACACTCACTAAAATGCCTTTTTTTGCTTCTTCCGTAGCGTGTATCAAGGCATGAATATCATTAGTTGTTTTTTGGATAATGCCTGAATTTAAACTGGCTCCAATTACAGCGCGATTAATTTTCTCATTAAAATCATCAAAAGAAGTTCTTCCTCCAACTTCAGTTACCACGGCCTTAAACCCGTTTTTAGCAACAATCTGCTTTACTTTTTCCTCATCGTAAATAGTCTGGGTTAAAGCCAGTAACATTGCAGCCGTACCAGAACTGTTGACACTGTTTTCTAACAAACTTCGCATACCCTCTGCCATCCCAAATCACTCCTTCTCTCAGCGAATGCTTATTTCACCAAAGTCAAAACTCCTTTGTATCCCCTTATCATTACGTACAAGCAAAGCTCCCTGAGTATCCATATCAATTGCTGTTCCTTCAAAAATAACTCTGTCATTATCTTTAACCAAAACCTTTTTGCCTAAAGTACAGTTATAGTCTTTCCATTGTCGGAACAAATCTTCAGGTTCCATTTCAAGCCATACTTTATATAAGGAAGATAACTCCTGCAGTACATTGTCTAAAACTGCATCACATTCAAAACGTTTTCCGGTATCTAGGAGTAAAGATGTAGCAATATTTTGCAGTGCTTCAGGAAAATCCTCTTGAGCAAGATTAACATTAATACCTATGCCAAGTATCACATAATCAATCATGCCATTTTCATTCAACTTCATTTCAGATAAAATGCCACATATTTTTTTACCATTCAACAGTAAATCATTGGGCCATTTGATCTTTACTTCTGATGTAGAATAGAGGCGCCGCACTGCCTTAACAACAGCCACCCCAGCTAAGAGCGTCAGCTGTGCTACAATTTCTGGATTAACACAAGGACGAAGAATTATAGAGAACCATAGACCCCCAGCCGGAGAACTCCATACTCTGCCCATTCTGCCACTGCCGCCGCATTGTTTTTTAGCGACTATCACGGAACCTTCCTCCGCGCCATTAACGGCAGCCTCAGCGGCAGTAACGTTGGTCGATGCCAGGACATCATAATATTTCATCTGCAATTTCATAATAGATACCCGCTAACATCAACTATACTAAATGATTACTTTACCATGCCAATAGTAGCAATGAACACACCGCAGGCAATTGCGGATACGATAACGCCGCCAATATTAGCGCCCATAGCAACAGGCATTACAATTGCAAACGGATCTTCATCTTCAGCAGCATGCTGGGCAATTTTTGCAGTAGTCGGAACACAGGAAACGCCAGCAATACCAACAACAGGGTTGAAGTTGCCTTTTTTGAACCAATATACAACCCAACCGCCAAGGATACCTACTGCGCCGGAAACGGCCAGTGCCAGAACACCAAGAACAATCAGAGGTGCAACTTTAGGATTCAGTAAAGTGGATGCCTCACAAAGAGTACCCAGCAATAAACCAAGCATTAATGTACCGCTGTAAAGAATGGTATTTTCAATCAAATCCTGATACGGAACGATTTCTGCTTCTTTAATTGCCATACCCAAGAAGAAGGACATGATCAGCGGAGCAGCCATCGGCAGCAAAATGCACAGCAGAGCGCAACATACTAAAATGAAAATAAATTTTTTGGTTTTCGGAACTTCCGGAGCATCAAACAAAATGTCTTTGCCTCTGTATTTTTTCGGTACCAGCATTTTTACTAATGCAGGATAACCAGCATAGGTAAGGCTTAAATACAGATAAGCAATAACAGAAATCGGTACAAACAAATGCGGAGCAAGCATTAAAGAAGTAAAGAGAACCATCGGGCCGTCTGCACCACCAATGGAGGCAACTGCTGCTGCTTCCGGCGGGGTAAGGCCAAGATGTACGCCTAAAATCAAAGTAACAAAGGTACCTGCTTCAGCAAAAATCGCGATAATAATAGAAGTCCAGGGATTTGCAAGAATGAAACTAATTTCACACATTGCGCCTACACCCATAAATACCAAGCACGCAACCAAGCTATTACTAAAAGTAAGATTATATACTGGCTGCAGGAAATTGATCTGCATAATATCAACCAATGCACTTGGATCAGAAATCAACGGGTCTAAGAACAAAGTACCTAATTTACCGCCGTCCAAGAACAAAACGCCGCAGTTAATACAAATCATGCCTACGCCCATCGGCACCATGATTAATGGTTCCAAAGTACGTTTAAAGCCCAGATAAGCCAAAACAAAGCCGAAAATAATAAGCAATATTCTTGCCACAGCAATAACAGGATCCTGCACAAACAGGCTTGCTATGCCTGGAAACAAAGTAGCAACTATACTAGCATCCATTATTAATTCATCCCTTCTCCGTTAGAATTGGAACTTCCACCCATTAGTTTGTTGAGCAGTACTACTGCGCCAATCATAAATAATGCAATAGCCGCAGTAAACAAATAAGCAAATCCAGCGTATGCCTCAACGCTCATAATAAATTCTCCTTTCAAAATATTATTCCCCAGCATAAGATATTTGTAATTTCCGGACATTGCAAATAAAAAAGACGAAGCCCATAGAATTTATTTCTATCTCTCCGTCTCCTATATTATACTGGTAATAATTCGTTGTAAGCTTACTTAAAATTGTCTGCTTTATGACCACATTCTCTTAAAAACACTAACACTCTGCCATATAAACAAAAAGAGACCAAGCGATTGCTCACTCAGTCTCCAATCTTCAATTCTAAGAGCTTACCACATTTTAAACTCTCCATCTCTCTTGCCTTTATTTTAATATAAAGACATAAAATTGTCAATATTCAACCAATCTCTTTTTAACTAATATGCATAGTCCCAACACACGCTCTTCGATGATTGGTAACATAGTGCAAAGCGGAATAACCGACAAAAGCAACAGAAATCCAGGAACTGCTGCGTACTACCGCTATTTTTAAAGCTATATGTACCATAATTGTATTATTAGCCAAAAAGCCCCTGGCCGCCTCTTCCGCCGCATGAATTACGGCATGCATTTCCAGAACATTTCTCTTGATAATATTTTTATTCAAACAAGCCGCAATTATATGCCCTATTACCTTGCTGCTAAATTCAAAGCCGTTGCCGCCAAATTCTGTTACTGCGCATCTGTAGCCTTTATTATGGCACATTTTTTTCAACAGGTCTTCAGATTTTATTGTATTAGTCAGGGCCAGGCATATAGCTGCAGACTGGCTGTCTATAATCATCTCATTTATTACTTCTGCATAAGGATCATTTTCCGTCATGTTATTTCTCCATGTTATATCTTTTATAATAATTTATTTAATAATATGTATATATCAATATTTATTTCTTAAACATTCTATATATTAATTATTTACATACATACAAAAAGAAGATATACAAATAAATCTGCATACCTTCTTTTTCTTAATATGGTTATATTATTATTTGTTATTTATCTAAATTTAATAAAATTTTATTAATATGTCAATATTTCCGGACCGTCTTCGGTAATTAAAATTGTATGCTCCCACTGAGCCGACAGACTGCCGTCCTGAGTATAAACCGTCCAGTCATTGGCCGCATCAATAAAGACATCCTTGCGTCCGGCATTAATCATGGGTTCAATAGTAAAAATCATTCCCGGTACCAGCAGCATGCCGGTCTTCTTCTTGCCTACATGACAAACAAAGGGCTCTTCATGAAATTCAACGCCTACGCCATGACCGCCAAACTCTGTTACCACGGAATAGCCGTGCTTTTTAGCCAAAGCAGAAACCGCTGCGCCAATATCACCTAAAAAGGCCCAGGGCTGAGCTGCTTCCACGCCGCGTTTCAAACATTCTTTGGTAATCTCCACCAAATCTTTAGCACGCTTGTCCACTTTGCCAATTGTAAACATACGTGAAGCGTCGGCATAGTAGCCTTCATAAATTGTAGAAACATCCACATTGACAATGTCGCCGCTGCGCAGAACGTCATGTTCACTGGGAATACCGTGGCATACCTGATCATTTACGGAAGTGCAGACACTTTTAGGAAAACCGCAGAAACCCAAAGGAGCCGGTGTTGCACCTCTGCTGATAGTATAGTCATACACGATTTTATCTATCTCGGCAGTAGTCATACCGGTTTTAATCTTTTCCGCTACCAAATCCAATACGGCAGTATTAATTTCGCAGGCCTTGCGAATACCGGCAATCTGTTCCGGTGTCTTAATCATATCCCGGTCAGGTACCTCACAACCGCGCGCCTTATATTCGGCAATTTTATCATCAATTTTTTTATGGCAGTCAGCATAAGCCTTGCCGCTGCCGCACCAGCATAATTCTTGTTCCATAGAAATTCTCCTTCTTCCTTAATCCTGCTTTACATTATATCATACACCCAAACATTCTGTATAAAATTATTGTTACGCCATGTACCTTATGGTAAAATTACTTTATATGAAAACTATCAAACTAAGAGGAGATTAATTTATTTATGGAAGCCTATTTAATGCAGTTTATTGATCTAATTTTGCATCTTGACAAACATTTGCCGGAAATTATGGCCGCTTACGGACATTTAATTTATGTAATTTTATTTTTAGTTGTCTTTTGTGAAACCGGCCTTGTTGTCACACCTTTTTTGCCCGGCGACTCCCTGCTGTTTGCCTGCGGTGCTTTGGCGGCAACTTCTCCTGACGGCATGGATATTAAGATTATCGCACTGATTTTCCTGATTTCATCGGTTCTTGGCGATGCCTGCAATTATTTTATCGGCGAAAAGTTCGGCGTGGCAATTATTAAATCCGAACGCGGGCTCATCAAACCGCAGCATGTAGAAAAAGCAGCCAACTTTTATGCCCGTCACGGTCATAAAGCTATCTTTCTGGCCCGCTTCGTTCCCATTGTGCGCACCTTCGCCCCCTTTGTTGCGGGCATTGGCAAAATGCACTATCTGACCTTTGCACATTATAATGTTATCGGCGCAGTTGTCTGGGTTACTTTGTTTGTCGGTGCCGGCTATTTCTTTGGCAATATACCCGTGGTTAAGCATAATTTTCCTCTGGTAACCATCGGTATCGTTATCTTTTCTCTGCTGCCCCTGCTGTATGAAGTAGTCGGCAAAAAAATTCTTGGTAAAAAATAAGGAGTGTAGTAAAGATGTATTGTTTCAACAGCGATTATACGGAAGGATGTCATCCTGATATTTTAGCTAAACTGGCTGCTACCAATATGGACCAGACCACCGGCTACGGCCTTGACCCCTACTGTGAAGAAGCGCGTCAGCTGATTAAGCAGGCCTGCGGGCGTACTGATATCGACATTCATTTTCTCGTTGGCGGCACCCAGACCAATCTGACTGTAATCTGCGCCTCTCTCAGACCGCATCAGGCCGTACTTGCCACCGTTCCCAGCCATATTAATACTCACGAAGCCGGTGCAATAGAGCATGTCGGTCACAGAGTCCTGCCTCTGCCTTCACCTGACGGCAAGCTTACGGCAGCGCAGATTGCCGCTGCCTGGAAAAAATATGATACGGATCCCAGCCGTGAGCACTGGGCTCAACCCAAAATGGTTTATATTTCTCAGCCTACAGAAATCGGCAGTATGTATTCCAAACAGGAATTAAGCGATTTATATGCTGCCTGCAAGGATGCCGGTCTTTATCTATTCATTGACGGCGCGCGCCTCGGCTATGCTTTGGGGTCCCCTGATAATGATTTGACCCTTTCTGACATTACCAATAATTGTGATGTTTTCTGCATTGGCGGTACTAAATGCGGCCTGCTGTTTGGCGAAGCAGTTGTTATCGTCAACGATGCCTTAAAACCTGATTTTCGCACTATTGCCAAGCAAAATGGCGCTATCCTCGCCAAAGGACGTCTTTTGGGCGTGCAATTCGGTGAAGCATTCCGCAGCAATCTTTATGTGGAAAGCTGCCGCCGCGGAACCATGCTGGCCCTTAAAATACGTCAGGCTCTGTTAGACTGCGGTTTTAAATTTGTTACGGACTCACCGACCAATCAGCAGTTCGTTATTCTTACGCCCCAACAATATGAAAAATTAAGCGAAGAATTTGTACTCAGTCTGATTGAATACTTACCGGACGGTAATTATTCCGTACGTATCTGCACCAGCTGGGCTACTAAAGCCGAGGAAGTAGATAAGCTTATCGCAATGATTAAAACTTTATAAGATAAAAAGAACCCGCTGCATTGAACTGCACCCCAAAAGTTAGACTTTTGGAGGTGTATATCAATTAAGCAGCGGGTTCTTTTTATTGCTTTATTTTTTTACTGGTACATTGCTGACTACGGGCGCATCATCTGCCGGTGCTGCCTCAGAAGCAGCAGCGGTTTCGGCAGCAGCCTGTCCGTCTACAGTAACCTTGGTCGGGAACTGCATGGGAACGCCGATAGCGGTTTCCAGAGAAGTTCTGGAAGTATTGTAATCATACAAGGACTGGACATAATTGTTCTGAGCATCGGTCAAAGCCACCTGTGCATCCAAAACATCGGTATTAGTACCAACACCGGCCATATAACGAACCTGGGCAATATGGTAATCTTCCTCCGCTTTGGCTACGGCAACCTGCGTAGTCTTTATGCGTTTTTCAGCTTCGCGCAAATCAAGATAAGTGCTGCGTACGTCCAGCATCACGGAGTCTACCGTATCACGATAAGACTCTTCCGCCTTTGCCAGGTCTGCTTCAGCGCCGTGAATCTTAGAAAGAGTAACACCGGTATCAAAGATGTTCATGCTGACGCCAACGCCTACGCTCCAGTTCCCGTTTTCATCACCGGGCCAGTTATTGTCATTCCAGTTTTGACTGGCGCTTGCAGAAACCTGCGGCATATAACCGCTGCGGGCAACCTTCAAAGCGCCTTTGGCAGCTTCCACATTCTGACGGGCCTGCTCCAGTTCCGGACGGTGACCGGAGGCATATTCCAGACAATACTGCATATCATTATCATACGGAGTATATTGCAGGCGATCCTGCAATTTCAAAGTTGTATCCATGGGCAGACCAATAATCTTGTTCAAGGTTGCTTCAGCAATCTGATAGGCATTTTCAGCCTGAATTAACGTCTGCTGCGCATCTGCCAGTTCTACTTCACTGCGCAGAACATCGACTTTGGCAACTACGCCTACATCATACTGGGCCTGAACATTTTTCAGGTGCTCTTCCAGTCTGTTAACGGATTCGCGGCTCAGATTCTGCACATTATCAGCCTGCAGCATGCCGTAGTACCCGTTGGTAACAGTTTCGCGCATATCATTATATGCTTTCTGTTCGCCTACCAGATAATATTTATAGTTGGCCTTGGCCTGATCAATAGTACCGGAAAGCTTGCCGCCAGTATAGATAGGAATGCTGGCGGTAATGGTATTGGAATGAGTATTGCCGATACCTTTATTATAATACAGAACATTACCGTTTCCGTCATATACCGGCACAATGTTATCATCATGCCCCGCACGTGTAGTGCTGTGCTGACCGGTAATGGTAAGACCTCTGCTTTGACGGGCAGCATTTAAATTGGCTTTTGCGGAATCTTTTTCATACCCGGAAATCTTAATAGCCGGATTAGTATTAAAGGCTTTTTCCATGGCCTGCTGCAGATCAAGCTCTACAACCTGCGGTTCAGCTGCTTCTTCTGCAAAAACGGCCTGACTGAACATCATGGCAACTGCGGCAGAAAGAGCCAGAAAACGTTTACTAAATTTATATCTATTCATGCTTCTAAACCCCCAATCACACTGACTAATCAGTCAGTATACAAAAATTATATTTTTTTTCCTGCCAAAAGTCAAATAAATTTTAGAAATAACTGCGAACACCCATATAGGTATCCCGCTTGCTGCCTTTAACATCCATGCTTTCTCCGTAAATAGAGAAATTATCATTTAAACGGTATTCGCCGCCTACACGCAGCTTACTGTCATCAAAATCATATAATTGGGAATACAACCTGAAATCGCGTCCGAAATCATAGCTGAGGCCTACACCAAATTCACCCTGCATGGCCCCCATGCTGAAAGCGGTATTGCCCATTTTTTTGCCGGCAATAAAATCAAATTTATTGCTGTCGCCAATATCATACCCGCCCAGATAAACAAAACTATCTTCAGCCGGCTGCAGCGTAACACCCAAACTGCTGCGCCAGTTGCCGCCTTCAGCGCTGCTGCCTACATCAGCCTGCAATTTGGCATTAGAAACAGTGCCTAAAATTTTATTTGCTCTGGCACTGGCTTCCCTGGCATTGACTACGGTTTCTTTCAAGGACTGTTCTACCGTAGGATCAGTTGCAACATTTTCCAGCATGCCCACAATATTTTCTACCTTGGCGCTGGTCTCTGCCAAATGCTGGGCCATCTGAGCTACATTCTGCCCGGTAGCGCCATTATTGTCGATACCGGCCATAATGCTTTCCATATGCATGGCCACGCCATTCATGCGTTTGCTCATTTCATTCATCTGTCCAATCATGGCGTTTAGATCCTGCTGATTGGCAACGGCTACATCAGCCATAACCTTGGTAAAGGTATTCATGTTATCGCTGATTGCGCTCATATTTTTAAATCCGTCACGCATAGATTTTTGGACTTCCTTATCGCCAAAAACATTGTTCAGCGCTTCGGCGATATTTTCTACTTTATTCATCAAATCACCGGAAGAAGCAAAGAATTCTTCCATGCCGCCGCCGGGCACGCCTTTAACTTCACTGCCTTCGGTAATATAGCCCTGTCCAGGTTTATTAGGCGGAATAACATTGACAAATTTTTCACCCATAATCCCGTCAGAACCTATGGAAAAAACAGCGCCATGGGGAATCTTGATATTATCATCAATCTCAGCCGTTACGGAAACGCCGTCAGGCTCTACATCAATTTTCTTAACGGTGCCTACCTGCACACCTGCATACCGGACCACATGACCGGGCATTAATCCGCTTACCTGAGGATAATCAATCTGCAGCTCATACCCATGGCGGCCAAAGGTAAAGGCTCCCATAAATGTAATGATTCCTGCCAGTACCACAGCGCCGCCTAAAGTAAAGGCTCCTACTTTTACCTCACTGCTGCTCATTTTTCATCCTCCTTCTTGAATTCCTGCCCATTAATAAAAGCCTGTACGACAGGATTAGTACTGTGTTTTATCTCATCTACCGTGCCGACAGCAACAATTTTGCCCTCATGCAGCATGGCAATACGGTCTGCCGTGAAAAATACGGACTCCATATCGTGAGTTACCAAAAGTGACGTGACTCCCAGCTGCTTTTGCGTCTTGCGGATTAATCTGCTGATTGTCATGGTCATCACCGGATCCAGACCGGAAGTTGGTTCATCGTAAAAAACTATTTTAGGCTGCATGGCCAGCGCTCTGGCCAGCCCCACGCGTTTTTTCATGCCGCCGCTCAGTTCTGATGGCAGCATTTGCTCCGTTCCCGGCAGCCCCACCATTTCCAGCAGTTCACTGACCTTTTGCTGGACAGCTTCTTCCGTCAGTTTAAAATGACGGCGCAGTCCAAAAGCCACATTTTCACCAACCGTCAGAAAATCAAACAGCGCCGAATACTGAAAAACAACGCCCATATGCTCACGCAGCTTATCCCACTGCTCCTGCGTATAACCGCTGGTCTCCAGTCCGCCTATGAGCACACTGCCCGCAGTAGGCTGCAAAAGCCCTGTCAGCACTTTGACAACCGTACTTTTGCCGGTTCCGGAAGGGCCTATAATAGCCAGTGTCTCGCCGGCATATATATCGAAATCTATCTCATTTAAAACAACCTTATCGCCAAAAGCGATTTTTAGTTTGCGTACTTTAATTAACGGCTCGTCCATTGCTCCAACTCCTCAGACATACAAGATAACCGAAAGAAAATAATTGGTAATAAAAATAAGGATAATGGAAAGCACTACTGATTCGGTAGTTGCCAGGCCCACGCCTTCGGCGCCGTTGGGAGCATGCAGTCCTTTAAAGCAACCTACAATGGCAATAATAGCGCCAAAAACAGAACCCTTAATCATGCCGCCGACCATATCATATGTTTCAGCCAGGGTACGAATGGAATTTTCGTAAGTAAAGGTACTGATGCCGGCATAATAATGCGCTACCACCCAGCCGCCGATATTGCCAATCATATTAGCAAAGACGATCAGAATAGGCATCATCAGCACAACCGCAATCAGCCGCGGCACTACCAGATAACTGATGGGATTGGCAGCCATAACCTTAAGAGCGTCAATCTGTTCCGTTACCTTCATGGTACCGATTTCCGCCGCAATCGCCGCGCCAATGCGTCCGGCAACGACAACACCAGTCAATACCGGCACCAGTTCGCGCGCCATGGCAATAGCGACAATGCCGCCTACGGAGGAAGCTGCGCCAAAGCGCACAAACTCCTTAGCCGTCTGTACGGAAAATACCATGCCCGTACATAAAATGGTCATCAGCACAATGGGCAGGGAGTCTGCTCCAAGGAGTGCCATTTGCCGCAGTGTTTCTTTAGGATCAGCTTCTTTCAGCCGTTTGACAGTATCCAGAAACAGCATGGTCATTTTGCCGGTATAGGCACAGTAAAACAATATTTTTTTTCCCATGGAAGCACAAATTTCTTTCAGCATATTGTTTCTCTCCGGATTTTCTGTTTTAAGTATACTACAAAATTATGTTTTTTATTTGACTATTTCATTTTCTGACATCAATGACAAATTCGCTTTCACCGTCAATAATAAAATCAAAGGCCTGCTTTTGCTTATAGGGAGTCCCCTGCAGCATGCCGGCAAAACCGGCATCATTTTGATTCTGCGGATTTTTATCCGCAGGCACGGCCATGTTCGGCGAAGCAGAGACATCAATAATCAGTTCATTATTCTTATCCGCCGTATTAAAATTCTTAATAAAATCCGACAATTTATGTCTGGTTTCTTTTTTAGGCGCCGGCAGCCCTTCTTCTTTCTGCTTGCGCAGCAAATTCTGAATCCAGGCCAGGGAACTGCCGCCGCGCACACTCAAGGCCATTTTGCCTCCAGGATGATTTTTCGGCACAATAAAGGGAATACTTGCCGTAAATTCTTCTCCGCGATACGGTTTCAGCACCACATCTACCAGCAATTTATCGCCGGGACGCACTTCGCGCTGCTGCGGCGTAACTTTAATAATTTCCGCTACCTGCACGTCTTCGGTTACCTGCGCACTAACATTGATATCATAAATATCTACTTTTTCAAATTTATTTTGAGTTAACATATTAGCGGCTTCCACTAATTCGCCATTAATAGATTTCAGCAAATTTTCATTGGCATAGTACATATTATCACGATCTATCAGGATGGGCTGCTTTTGGCTGTCCACACCATTAATGGTAAAATGCACTTTCGCCGTGCCGCCGCCATTACGATCAACCGTTTTGCTGACCGTATTAAATACGGCCGCATCTAAGATTACCGGTATCAGCTGT
>URXU01000018.1 GCA_900552005.1 uncultured Phascolarctobacterium sp.
GAACACAGTAGTTAAGCCCTTAAACGTCGAAAGTACTTGGCTGGAAGCGGCCTGGGAGGATAGAAAGCTGCCGGTTAAAGAAGAAGACAGCACTTGCATTGCAGGTGCTGTTTTTCTTTTTTCTGAATTTGTGGTACAATTATTTCTGTTATTTAAATTTTATGAGGTATTGCGTTATGGGTAAAAAGGCTTTTTTACCGGTACTGGGATTGGTACTTGGACATTTGGTGACAGATTTGCAGGGTGGAGCGTTGCCTATTGTTTTGCCGCATCTTAAAGAGATATTTGCTTTATCCTATTCGCAGCTGGCAGCAATTGTACTTACACAGAATATTACATCATCTGTTATACAGCCTCTTTTTGGTTATCTCACTGATAAAAAGTCTTTGCCGCAGCTTCTGCCATATTGTGCCGCTTTAGCTGGGGCGGGTTTTGCCGCGGTTGGATGGGTATCTTCCTATGAATTTTTACTGTTAGCGGTTATTTTTATCGGTATAGCCAGCGCTACTTATCATCCACAGGCTTCTAAAACAGTTAACTTCTTGAGTACAAAGGCCGCCAAGGCTAAAAATATGGGCCTGTTTTCTTTGGGCGGCAATGCGGGCATGGCTTTTGGTTCATTGGGTATGGCTTTTTTAATCAGTTTGCCTGGAGGGCTGCATAATACTATTTATTTTCTTCTGCCGGGACTAGTTGTTTTCGGTCTGATGCTAAAATGTATGCCGGCTTATATTCAGGTTAATCAGGCATATAATAATCGTAGGCAGGCTGCAGAGGTTAAGCATACTGACAATAATATTCCCTATCTGGGATTGCTTTTTCTGCTGTTATTTATTTTTTTGCGTTCCACTATTCACACCGGACTTTCCACATATCTGCCGTTATTTTTTATGAAATTCAGAAGCTGTGACAGTTCTTTTGCCAGTATGCTGGTTTCAGGTTTTCTTTTAGGTGGCGTTGCAGGTACGTATATTGGGGCCGTACTCAGCGATAGGTTGGGAGCCAGAAAAATTATTCTTGGTTCGATTGTCTGCAGCATACCTGCCATCTGGCTGATTAATCTGGCAGTATCACCTGTTACTGCCTTGGCGGCGGTGATAATGGCTGGTTTTGCTATTATTGGATCATTTGCCACGACTATTATCTTGGCACAGTCCTTACTGCCCAATAATGTTGGTATGGCAGCAGGCCTGACTATTGGTTTTAGCGTGGGTATGGGTGGTTTTGGTGTGACTTTGCTGGGCATTCTTGCGGATAATTGGGGATTGCCTTTGGTAATGCAATTAATTACCTGGCTGCCTGTTGCTGCCGCAATTATTGCTGTCTGGATTCCTATCCCGGCAGAATTAAGGAAACGCTGATATAGATAAATTAGATTAAAAGAGGTTGTAAGAAATATGGATAAGAATTATCAGAGGGGTATTATCTATGGCTTAGGTGCATATATTCTGTGGGGAGTCTTGCCAATTTATTGGAAATTTCTGCAGCAGGTACCGGCTTTGGAAATTTTAGCTAACCGTTTTGTCTGGTCAGCAGCTTTTGTTTTTCTGCTGCTGCTGATAACGGGCAAGCTGCAAAATTTTAAAAAGGAAACGAAAGCCGTTTTCAGCAATTTAAAAACAGGTACGGCGATGGTTGCCGCTGCCGTTACCATAAGTTTTAACTGGGGTATTTTTATTTGGGCCGTAGAGGACGGCAGAATTGTAGAAACGAGCATGGGTTACTATATTAATCCTTTAGTAAGTGTTTTGTTTGGTCTAATCTTTTTAAAAGAAAAATTGAATAAGCTGCAATGGCTGGCTGTTTTTTGTGCGGCTGTCGGTATTGTCATAATACTGATTAAAAATGGCAGTTTACCATGGGTTTCCGTATTACTTGCTTTGACATTTGCCTTGTATGGCCTGCTGAAAAAAATTATACCCGTAGCGGCTATGACCAGCATTTTGCTGGAAACTCTGATTATTATGCCTATTGCTTTATGTTATCTTTATTTTTTATGTTCGCATGATGCCTGCACTTATCAGCATGGGAATCTCAGTATATTCTTACTTCTTATCGGTGCTGGTGCAGTAACCGCAACACCTTTACTGCTGTTTACAGGCTGCGCCAAGCTTTTGCCCTTAAAGATAGTAGGCTTTATGCAATATTTAGGACCAACCATTAGTTTATTTTTGGGAATTTTTGTTTATGGTGAGCCTTTTACCTCTACGCATCTCTTATCTTTTGGTTTTATCTGGCTTGGATTGGTGTTTTTCACCTGGTCACAAATCAGGACGCATTAAATATCTTTTAGTGTATACAAAATACAGCTGATAAAAAATCAGCTGTATTTTTTTATTTTCTGAAAATTAAACAGGCATTGTTACAGGTCTTTCGGTTTAATATTGGTAAAATTCAGGTAAAATATGCATAAAGCCTAATTTTATTACTTGACATTTTAGAAAACTGTATTCTTTTTAACATAAATAACGAGGATGATAAAGGTATTTCCCATATTTTGTGTTGTGGAAATTTTCGTGGATATATTAAAAGTTATCCACAGAGTGTGAATATTATGTTGATAAGTAGGTAAATAAGCAGAAGATATTGTGTATAATTTCTTGAAAGATGTGTATATTTGAGAATAAAAAGAAAGTTATCCACTTTTTAGGTGGATAACTTTGTGAATAATGTTGATAAAGTAGAAAAAAATAGCATTTTAGAAGCGTATATTTTGTGGATAAGCAGAAAAAAGTGGAAAAAAGCGAAGCAAACAAAAGTTTTTCCTAAGGATTATAGTTTGTGCTTGCATAAGCAGTGGGTTTTGTAGATAATAGTAATAGTGCTATGAAGGGATGGAGGATGAAAAAATGGCTTTACAACAAGCAAAGGCCTGTGCCGCTGTGACAAAACATGTCGGCCAGGTAATAAATAAATCTGTATGTGAAATTCCCGGCGGCTGGCTGTGTCTTGCAGATAGTGAAGCAGGCAGAAAATTAGCCTGTGTAACCGCTGGTGAATCACCTTTAAGCAAGATGTGGGCTGTGGAAAAGACGGTTGAGGAAGACGGCATGCATCTTGATATAATGCAGCTTAATCCTAATAATGCCGCAGTAGTAAGACGTTTTGTGAAATGGGCTGCACCAACTGCCTGCGGAACTAAGGGCACCAGCATTGGTTTCAGTGACTGGGTGGGAGCTGCTGACGCTTTTGCGGCAGAGCTTTTTGCCAAAAGACAGCTTAAACCTGTTTTGGTGGATTACAGTGCCGATGACAGTGCTGTTTTGCAGCGCAACTTTTTGGCGGCAGTAGATACTGCTACCTGGGGCGTGCTGGCCGCAGGCTATAAAGAAGGTTATGGCGCTAATGCAGCCGGTCTGAAAACTGAAGAGGAAATTGTCAAAGCATTATTGTATGGTTACAGTATGATTGGTTTTGACTGCAGTGAAAAGATTAATCTGGAAATTGAAAAGCTTTCTGATGAGGAGGTTGCCAAACGTTATAATCAGTTTAATGATCAGTTCCGTCAGGCGATGGAAGCTTCTTATCTGAATGCTGAATTTAAAGTGGGCAGCGGTTCGCTGACCTATACGGCGGAAGAGCTGCGCCGCATTGTACTGGAATATGGCGAAGCTATTATGCATGTACAATTTATCTATAACTCCTATCTGAAAAATACTCCCTGGGATATTGATTTTGAATTATCTTTGTCTAAACCGGGCAAGGTACTGACGCCCAATGAGCATTATCTGATTGCCAATGAATTGCAGCGTAACGGCATTAAACTGGCTGCTATCTGTCTGGACGGACTGACTGAACCTGAAGTGCTCCATGAAAATCTGCAGCTGCATTGTGAGATCGCTGATACCTTCGGATATAGGCTGAGCTTCTGTAATGCTGATCTTACTATGGAGCAGCCTGCTCTGGCCGTAAAATATCTGAAAGGCAAAGTACATTTTAAGCTTAATAATGTATTATGGCTGTCTGCATTGCAGCTGATTGCAGCTCAAGACAGCGCTTTATGGCAGCAAATTTGTGCGGCGGCAAAATTGGAGACCGTATCGGCAGCAGCAATCAGCTGTGCGTCTGCTGCGGCTAAAGATTATGCGCTTTCTTACCGCAGGGTGTTAAATCCTCAAGAGGGAAATTTAGCCGGTGTGATTAAAGACTTTTTAGCTGCCAATAGTGCTGACTATGCAACAATAGTTACAAAAAATGTAGAAAAATTTTTAAAAGCATTATAATTTACAAATTGTGTTGACACATAAAAAAATTTATAGCATAATATGCTTAATTTCAAATTGCAAACCAAAGGTAATGATTGGGAAGAAAGACAAAAGCAAAGTCACAGAGAACCGGTGTTTGGTGCGAACCGGTACGGAGCCTTGTTGAGTAAATCACCCATGAACTCGTCAGCGAAAGTTTAACAAGTAGACTGATGCGCAGCAGATGCGTTATTTCTGAGCCGGTTGATGGACTGGTGCTGAAGTTATAAATTAGGGTGGTACCGCGTATATTATACGCCCCTGCGTAAGCAGGGGCGTTTTTTTATAGCCTGAAAAATGCAGCACTGCTTTTCCATCACATAAGAATAAGAGGAGATGATTATGATGTTTGAAAAAGTGCTGGTAACAGGAAGAAATGAAGAAACTTTATTGCCGAGAGTATTGAGAATATTATCCAAACAAGGTGTGCAGGTTCGCTCTTTGCATATGGATACAGATAAAGAAATGATGCATCTGGAAATATGTCTGACAGATGCTGCTGCGGCCCAGGTTGCTAAGTTGTTATCTAAACAGGTAGCTGTGCTGTCCGTAGATATGCTGGCATAGGGAGGCTAAGAAATGAAGTTAAATGGAGCACAGGCCATTGTCAAAGTATTGTTGGAGCAGGGTGTGGATACTGTTTTCGGCTATCCTGGCGGACAGGTTATTCCTCTTTATAACGCTTTATATGATGCGACGTTGAAAAATGTTCTTACCGTTCACGAACAGGGTGCGATACACGCCGCTGACGGTTATGCCAGAGCCAGCGGACGTACGGGAGTATGTATTGCTACCTCAGGCCCCGGAGCCACTAATATAGTGACCGGATTGGCTACGGCTTATCTTGATTCAGTACCGCTGGTGGCAATTACCGGTCAGGTTCCGGTAGCTAATCTGGGGCGTGATTCCTTCCAGGAAATTGATATTGTAGGCGTAACTATGCCGATTACTAAATATAATCTTCTGGTACGCCGCAGTGAAGATTTGCTGCCTGCTTTGCGCAAGGCCTTTACTTTGGCACAGGAAGGGCGTCCTGGACCGGTGCTGGTAGATATTCCCAGTAATTTACAGGTCGAAGAACTGGAGTGGACGGAACCGGAGACTGCTGCCAAGGCAGTTTGGTCCAAGCTGCCTGAGGAAAAAGTGGCCGCAGCGGCAGAAGTACTGAATCAGGCTCAGCATCCGGTATTGCTGGTTGGCGGCGGTGCCGTCAACAGTAATGCAGCGGAAGAACTGGTGCAGCTGGCAGAAAAAGCTGATTTGCCCGTAGTAAGTACTTTGATGGGAATTGGCGTATTTCCGGCAGATAACAAGCATTCATTAGGCATGACGGGCATGCATGGCCATATTGCTGCCAATATGGCTGTGGCCAATGCCGATGTTCTGGTAGTAGCAGGCAGCAGATTCAGTGACCGCGTTACAGGCGACCGCAGCCGCTATGTGGGCAGGAAAACAATTATTCAGCTGGATATTGATCCTTCGGAGCTTGATAAAAATATCGCGGTAGGCATGCCCTTGGAAGGAGATATTAAAACTGCATTGCAGCAGCTGCTGCCCTATGTGAAAAGCAGGCAGCATGCAGAATGGTTTCAGCAGATTGATAGCTGGGATGAGCAGGAAGAAAGAAAGCTGCTGGCCGGCAATCAGCTGACGGCGCCGTGGCTGATGGAATGCCTCAATGAGATGCTGGGTGCGGAAAATCCGATATATGTTACAGATGTAGGACAAAATCAGATGTGGGCGGCTCAATATCTTAAGGTTAATCAGCCAAGGCATCATCTGACATCCGGTGGCTGCGGCACCATGGGTTTTGGCATGCCGGCAGCCTTGGGGGCTTCTCTTGCCCGTCCTGAAAGCAGAGTAGTACATATCTGCGGTGACGGCGGCTTTAAAATGACGGGTATGGAACTTTTCACTGCCTGCAGAGAAAAACTGCCGCTGATCAGTATTGTTATCAATAATACCTGTCTTGGCATGGTAAGGCAGTGGCAGCAGTTATTTTATAATGAACGTTATTCATCAACATTGCTGTCAGAGTTTGATTTTACAGGTTTTGCTGCGGCTTGTGGTGCTCAGGGCAGAAGAGCTGCGACCAGAGAAGAATTCCGTGAAGCATTGAAGGCTTCGCTGCAGGCAGGTGTTCCCTGCGTAATCGAGGCAGTAATCCGGCAGGAAGATCTGGTAGAGCCCATGGTAGCACCGGGAGCAGTACTGGATGATTTTGTTAAAGTAGACAGATAAGTCATAAAATAAGGGATTTTAATGTTTTTAAAATAAATATAAAAAAATATTAAGAAGATGGAGTGAAGTAAAATGGTAAAAGTATATTATGACAAGGACGCAGATTTAAATGTTTTGGCAGGTAAGACCGTGGCAGTCATCGGTTATGGTTCTCAGGGTCATGCTCATGCTTTGAATTTAAAAGAAAGCGGCGTTAATGTAGTTGTAGGTCTCTATGAAGGCTCTAAATCCTGGAAAAAAGCTGAAAGCCATGGCATGAAAGTTATGAATACTGCTGATGCTGTTAAAGCTGCGGATGTAGTAATGATGCTGATTCCGGATGAAAAACAGGCTGCAGTATATAAACAGGATGTTGCGCCCAATTTACAGCCTGGCAACGCACTTGGTTTTGCTCATGGCTTCAATATTCATTTCGGACAAATTGTACCGCCGGCTGATGTAGATGTATTCATGGTTGCGCCTAAAGGACCAGGTCATCTGGTAAGACGCGTATTTACTGAAGGCGCCGGTGTACCCTGTCTGGTTGCTGTAAATCAAGATGCTACCGGCGGCGCTTATTCGCTGGCGCTGGCTTATGCCAAAGGCATCGGCGGTACCCGTGCCGGTGTACTTGATACTACCTTCCGTGAAGAAACTGAAACTGATTTATTTGGTGAACAGGCCGTACTCTGCGGCGGTATTACTGCCTTGATTACCGCAGGTTATGAAACTTTGGTAGAAGCCGGTTATAAACCGGAAAGTGCATATTTTGAATGCATGCATGAAATGAAACTCATTGTTGACTTAATGTATGAAGGCGGTATGGCCAAGATGCGTCACTCCATCTCTGATACTGCTGAATACGGCGATTATATGACCGGTAAGAGAATTATTACAGAGGATACCAAAGCAGCAATGAAACAAGTTCTGGCAGAAATTCAAGACGGTACTTTTGCTAAAAAATGGCTGTTGGAAAATCAGGTTAATCGTCCCCAGTTCAATGCTCTGCGCCGCAAAGCAGCTGAACATCCCATCGAAAAAGTGGGCGCTCAGCTTCGCGGCATGATGAGCTGGATGCATAAAAAATAATAAGCAATAAAATTTAGTGATAAAAAAACCGCTGAATTTTGAACTACGCCACAAAAGTTAGACCTTTGAAGGCGCAGTTCATTTTCAGCGGTTTTTTATTTATGCTTATGTAAAGCCAGTAGTGTACTGCATAGCATAAGAATTGCCAGTATTGTCAGAAGGAAAAATCCCTGACCGCTGCCGTACTGAGTAGCAGCAGGTAGATTTTGCGGTGCGGCAAGCTGAGCGGAAGCTACGATAGAAGTTATAACAGCTGTTCCGGCGGCGCCTGCCAGCTGCTGTAAGGTATTGATAACGGCATTGCCGTCCGCCTTGACCTGGGAAGGCAGCTGCTGCAAGCCGTAAGCCATCAGATTGCCTACGGAAGAGCTTTGGCCTACGGCAAAGAGAATATAAAACATGGCTGTTGTGAAAGAGGAAATCTGTGCATAATAGTGATATAAGCACAGACAGGAAAGCAGCATCAGAATATTGCCGGTAATAATGGGTCGCCGAGGACCGAAGCGGTCGAGAATCTTGCCGCTGACAGGCGCTAATAAAGCGCCCAGAATGCAGCCTGGCAGCAGGATAATGCCGGCGTAAAAAGCTGCTTCGTTTCTTACCAGCTGCGCATAGTTTGGCAGCAGAAAACCTAAGGCCAGACAAATAAACTGCAGGCTGAGGATACTCAATAAACTGCAGGTGAAAGCTTTGTTGGATAGTACATTAACGTGCAGCAGCGGTTCTGCGTTTTTTAAAGACTGGCGGCAAAATACAACCAGTGTAATCAGACTGACTGCTAAGAGAAATAAAACAGGAAAGCTGAGCCAGCCGTGCTGGGCCGGCAGGGAAATCGCCAGAATAAAGCTAATAAAACTTACTGCCATCAGGCTGTAATCAAACCAGTAAAAAGGTGTTTTCACAATTTTTGTGACTTGCCGTATGGAAAAGCTGCCGGCTAATAAGGAAAATAGCAGGAAGGGCAGCAAGGCTACAAAAATCATACGCCAGCCGAAGAGACTGACAATCAATCCTCCTAAAGAAGGGCCAACTGCGGGAGCCATGGCAGTAATCAGCGATGCCAGACCAATCATAAAGCCTAACTGTTTAGCCGGCACCTGTTCCAGAATGATATTGAACATCAGAGGCAGCGCAATTCCTGTTCCGATACCCTGCAGCAGGCGGCTGAACAGCAGCAGAGAAAAAACCGGTGTGCAGGCAGCCAGAATTGTACCGCCGATGAAAAATAAAATGGCTGTAATAAACAGAGTTTTATTGGTAAAATTTTTCTTTAAATATGAAGAAGCAGGAATAATCAGCGCTAAGACTAACAGATAACCGGTAGTTATCCACTGAACCAGATTAGTGCTGATATTAAATTCGTGCATTAAAGTGGGAAAAGTTACATTCATGGCTGTTTCGACCACAATGCCGGAAAAGGACATGATGCCTGCGGCAATAATAGATAAAATAAGGCGGGCATCAATTCTGCGTTCTGAAAGTTCAGCAATCATAAGATTCAGCTCCTTTTATGAGAACTTCGGCTTCTGCGGTAAGGGTTTTCTTGCGCTTTTCATCATTTAAAACATTATATAGTTTATGCAGCATGCTGATTGCAGACTGGGCATCGGCTTCTGAACAGTCCGTCAGCCGGCTGTTAAGCCAGTTATGAAATTTGCTGACGTAAAAATCATAATATTTTTCTCCCAGCGGCGTTAATTTTATCCAGGTGATACGTTTGTCATGAGCAGCAGTAGTTTTCATGAGACAATGCATTTGCACAAGCTCATTAATCATTTTAGTAACACTTGGGCGGGTGACCTGCATATGCTCGCTGATATCACTGATTTTTACCGTTTTTTGAGTTATGGATAGATTATGAATAACCTCAAGAATAAAAATGTGCCGCGGCGTCATTTGCGGCGGCAGCGGTGGCAGCAGATCGGTAATTTTTCGTGCCAGATGGCAGGCGCTTAATAAATTGGCGATAGTTGTCAGTTGCATGTATAAGTACCTCGCTTGTAAAATATACTAATAGTTATCTTAAATAATTACTTAAGATAACTATTAGTATAAGCCAGGAACAGATGAATGTAAAGAAAAATATAACTGAGAAAAACTATATTTATCTTGCAATTAAAAAATTTTAATGATATAATTATCAAGCTTGTATATAGTAATATATACTTCCCCTGCTCCCATGACGGGGGCCAAAGTCCAAAGGAGGAGGTGATTTCGTGAAAGCATACGAAGTCATGTACATCGTTAAACCGGTTGAAGAGGAAGCATTTGAAGCAGTTGTTGCTAAATTTGAAAACCTCATCACTGCTAATGGTGGTAATGTAGAAAAAACCGATCGCTGGGGCAAAAAACGCCTTGCTTATGAGATTCAGGACCTGAATGAAGGCCTGTACGTTCTCGTAACCTTCAGCGCTGAACCCGCTGCAGTAAAAGAACTGGATCGTGTTATGAAAATTACCGACGAAGTTCTGCGCCATATGATTATCAGAAAAGGTGAATAATCCATGAATAAGATTATACTTATGGGCCGTTTAGTACGTGATCCTGAAGTGCGCTACACTCAAACCGGCAAAGTAGTTTGCCAATTCACGCTGGCGGTTGACAGACCTTTTACCAATCAGGAAGGCCAAAGAGAAGCTGATTTTATCCCGGTTATTGTCTGGGGTAAACAGGCTGAATTATGCGGGAACAGTCTCACCAAAGGACAGCGGGTACTTGTAGAAGGACGTCTGCAGATTCGCAGTTATGATGCCAAAGACGGTTCTAAACGTTGGGTAACGGAAGTTATTGCTAATAACTTCGAGTTTATTGAACGTAAAGGCGATTTTGCTGCACATAACAGCGGCGCTGAAAACGGCACTCAAAAGAGTGATATGGAATCCTTCGGTTCCCAAGTTCCCTTTGATGAAGAAATTCCATTCTAATTAAGGGAGGTTATGTAATGAAACGCGAAAGAGGCAGAAGACCCAGAAGAAAAGTTTGCAGCTTCTGTGTTGATAAAGTAGAAGAAATCGATTACAAGGATGTAGCAAAACTGCGCCGTTATATCACTGAACGTGGTAAAATTTTACCGCGCCGTATTTCCGGCACCTGTGCTAAACATCAACGTCAGCTGACCGTAGCAATCAAACGTGCTCGTAACGTTGCTTTGCTGCCGTTTACCTGCGAATAATCAACGCACTGAAAACACCCTGCTGAGGCAGGGTGTTTTTTATTATTTTATATATTAATGTAGGCAAAAAATAAACCCTGCAGTTTTTGCAGGGTTCTTAAAGATTTAAAGTGAAAATTGTTGTAATAAGCCGTATCTGACAGCGGAAAAATAAGCAGCGATAATGATTACAAATAAAAAAGCTGCCGCATGCACATAATCTTTTCTTTTTAAACAGGAATATTCTGCGCGCAAAGCTAAAAGCATAATAAATAACCAAAGATAGGGACTGGTGACTTCATGGGAGAATTTTTCAAACATGATAAACTCCTTGTAATACAAAAATAGATATAAAAAAACACCCGCGTTTGCAGGTGTATAAATCTCCAATGGTGCCTCAGCACAGAATCGAACTGTGGACACAAGGATTTTCAGTCCTTTGCTCTACCAACTGAGCTACCGAGGC
>URXU01000019.1 GCA_900552005.1 uncultured Phascolarctobacterium sp.
TATGCAAGAATCAATGAAGTATTGCCGATGCCTCATTTGATTGATATCCAGAGAAAATCCTATGAGTGGTTTATCAAGGAAGGCCTTTGTGAAATCTTCCATGATATTTCTCCGATAAAAGACTTTACCGGTAATTTAGAACTTTCCTTCGAGAATTTCGAACTTGGCAAGCCTAAATATGGTGTTGAAGAGTGCAAAGAAAGAGACGAGTCTTACTCTGCTCCTATGAACGTCAAAGTACGTTTAGTTTATAAAGATACCGGTGAAATCAAGGAATCTTCCGTTTTCATGGGTGATTTCCCGCTGATGACTGAAACGGGCACTTTTGTTATCAATGGTGCCGAACGTGTTATTGTCAGCCAGTTGGTACGTTCCCCCGGTGTTTACTATTCCATCGAAATTGATCCCAGCGGCAAAAAATTATACAGCACTACCGTTATTCCTAATCGTGGTGCCTGGATTGAATATGAAACTGATATCAATGATGTTATCTATGCTCGTGTAGACCGTACCAGAAAATTACCGGCAACTGTCTTGCTGCGTGCTCTGGGACTTTCTACAAACGAAGAAATCATTAAGGTATTTGGTGAACATCCCTATGTTCTGGCTACTCTGGAAAAGGATACCACAAGCAACAGAGAAGAAGCTCTCATTGAGATTTATAAAAAACTGCGTCCCGGCGAACCGCCTACTTTGGAAAATGCTACTCAATTAATTGAAATGACATTTTTTGATAACAGACGCTATGATCTGGCAAGCGTTGGCCGCTATAAATTAAATAAAAAGCTTGGCTGGCGCAACCGTCTGCAGGGAACAGTTCTGGCTGAACCGCTGGTTGATATGGAAACCGGTGAGATTATTCTGCCTGCTGATACTAAGATGACAGTAGAAAATCTTGATAAAGTTGAAGCAAGCGGCGTATTTAAAGAACAAGGCCTGCGCAAGATTAAAATTAAAAATAAAGATCAGGATATGGAACTTTTGTTTACTACCGGCATTGACGAAAAGATTCGCACCATTACGGTAGAAGACGTTATGGTTTCCTTTAATTACCTGCTTAACCTTATGGATGGACATGGTACCGGTGACGATATCGACCATCTGGGCAACCGTCGTGTACGCTGTGTAGGTGAATTGCTGCAAAACCAGTTCCGTATCGGTCTGGCACGTATGGAAAGAGTTGTCAGAGAGCGTATGACTATTCAGGATACTGAAGTTATTACTCCGCAGGCTCTGATTAATATTCGTCCTGTTGTTGCTGCTATTAAGGAATTCTTTGGCAGCAGCCAGCTGTCTCAATTTATGGACCAGAACAACCCGCTGGCAGAACTTACTCATAAGCGCCGTTTGTCTGCATTGGGACCTGGTGGTTTGAGCCGTGAACGCGCCGGTTATGAAGTCCGCGACGTACATAACTCTCACTATGGCCGTATGTGTCCTATCGAGACGCCTGAAGGTCCTAACATCGGTTTGATTGGTTCTCTTTCCACTTTTGCCGTTATTAATAAATATGGTTTTATGGAAACCCCGTATCGCCGTGTTGATAAAGAAAATAAACGTGTAACTGACGAAGTTCATTACATGACTGCTGATGAAGAAGATAAATATATTATTGCTCAGGCCAACGAACCTTTGGATGAAAATGGTTACTTCCTGGAAGAACGTGTTACTGCCCGTGCCAAAGACGATGTTCTTTCTCTGCCGCCTGATCAGGTAGATTACATGGACGTTTCTCCTAAGCAGGTTGTATCCATCGCTACTGCGTTGATTCCGTTCTTGGAAAACGATGACGCCAACCGTGCACTTATGGGTGCTAACATGCAGCGTCAGGCAGTACCTTTACTGTGCACTCAGGCACCTATCATTGGTACCGGTATGGAATACAAAGTTGCTGTTGACTCCGGTGTCTGCGTATTGGCAAAACGTGCCGGTACTGTTGAACGTGTTGTAGGCAATGAAATTCGCGTACGTACTGAAAATGGCGAACTGGATATCTATCCGCTTCTGAAATTCAAACGTTCCAACCAGGGCACCTGCGTAAACCAGCGCCCGATTGTTTATAAAGGCGACAAAGTTGTAGAAAAACAGGTATTGGCAGACGGTCCTGCAACTGACCACGGCGAATTGGCTCTTGGCCATAATGTAATTGTTGCGTACATGCCTTGGGAAGGTTATAACTACGAAGACGCCGTCTTGCTGAATGAAGATCTGGTAAAGGCTGATGTTTTCACTTCCATTCATATTGAAGAATATGATTGTGACGCACGTGATACTAAGCTTGGCAAAGAAGAAATTACCCGTGAAATTCCTAATGTTTCTGAAGAAGCACTGAAAGATTTGGATGAACGCGGCATTATCCGCATTGGTGCGGAAGTACGCCCCGGTGATATTCTAGTCGGCAAAGTTACTCCGAAAGGTGAAACAGAACTGACTGCGGAAGAACGACTGCTGCGTGCTATTTTCGGTGAAAAAGCCCGTGAAGTACGTGACAGCTCTTTGCGTGTTCCGCACGGTGAAGCCGGCAAGATTGTCAGCGTTAAGGTATTCAGCCGTGAAAACGGTGACGAGCTGCCGCCGGGAGTAAATGAACAGGTTCGCGTACACATTGCGCAAAAACGTAAAATTTCCGAAGGCGATAAGATGGCAGGCCGTCATGGTAACAAGGGTGTTGTTTCCCGCATCATGGCTCGTGAAGATATGCCTTTCCTGCCCAGTGGCGAACCGGTACATATCGTATTAAATCCGTTGGGCGTACCTTCCCGTATGAATATCGGACAGATTCTGGAGAACCATCTTGGTTGGGCTGCCCGTGCTTTGGGTATGCAGATTGCCAATGATGCAGAGGGTCTGGTGGAAAAACTGAATAAATACGGTTATGACGTTGAGAAAAACGGCATGCCGGAAACTGTTGAAATTGATAAATTTGGTGATCAGAGCGTACGTGCTGTACAGATTTCCGTACCTGTCTTCGACGGTGCGCATGAACAGGATATTGCAGATGCTCTGGAACTGGCCGGCATTGATGCTACCGGCAAAACCACTTTGTATGACGGACGTACAGGCGAACCATTTGACAATAAGGTAACTGTTGGTCTTACCTACATGCTCAAGCTGCATCATCTGGTAGACGACAAGATTCATGCCCGCAGCACCGGCCCGTACTCTTTGGTTACTCAGCAGCCTTTGGGTGGTAAAGCTCAGTTCGGCGGTCAAAGATTCGGTGAAATGGAAGTTTGGGCACTGGAAGCATACGGTGCCGCTTACACCCTGCAAGAAATCCTTACTGTTAAGTCCGATGACGTTGTTGGCCGTGTAAAAACTTACGAAGCTATCGTTAAAGGTGAAAATGTACCTGATCCTGGTATTCCTGAATCCTTCAAAGTATTGGTTAAAGAACTGCAGAGTATCGGTCTGGATATCAAAGTACTCAACGAGGATGAAGAAGAAATTTCCCTGCGCGATACTGATGACGATATTGCGGAAACCGCTCGTGAAGTTGATCTGAATATTGAAGGTCAGATTAATGAAACCCCGGCAGAACCGCAAAATGATGATTATGCAGATAATAACGCTACCGAAGATATGCCGGATGTAATTGCTGATTTGGGTAATTTCACGATTAAAGACGGCGAATCTGATCTTGATGATGATATGTAATAGAAGGGAGCGAGCAATTCTTGTTAGATGTAAATAATTTTGAGTCTATGCGTATCGGTTTGGCTTCTCCGGAACAGATTAGAGCCTGGTCCTATGGCGAAGTTAAGAAACCTGAAACCATTAACTATAGAACACTGAAACCGGAACGCGACGGCCTGTTCTGTGAAAGAATTTTCGGGCCTACCAAAGACTGGGAATGCCACTGCGGTAAATATAAACGCATCCGCTATAAAGGTATCATCTGCGATAAATGCGGCGTTGAAGTAACCCGCAGCAAGGTTCGTCGTGACCGTATGGGCCATATCGAACTGGCGGCTCCTGTATCTCATATTTGGTATTTTAAAGGTATCCCCAGCCGGATGGGCCTTATTTTGGATATCTCTCCGCGCAGCCTGGAAAAAGTATTGTATTTTGCAAGCTATATTGTTCTTGACCCGGGCGATACCCCGCTGGTTAAGAAACAGCTGCTCAGCGAAAGCGAATATGTAGAAGCTCGTGATAAATACGGTGAAGACTTTGAAGTAGGCATGGGCGCTGCCGCTATTAAACAGCTGCTGCAGGAAATTGATCTGCAGAAATTGACTGATGAACTGCGCGCAGAAATGAAAGAAGTAAGCGGTCAGCGTAAAGTACGTGCCGTACGCCGTCTTGAAGTCTGCGAAGCATTTTTGAAATCCGGCAATCGTCCTGAATGGATGATTCTGGATGTTGTGCCGGTAATTCCGCCGGAACTGCGTCCTATGGTACAGTTAGATGGCGGTCGTTTTGCTACCTCCGACTTAAATGACCTGTACCGCCGTGTAATTAACCGTAACAATCGTTTAAAACGTTTGCTGGAATTACATGCGCCTGATATTATCGTACGCAATGAAAAACGTATGCTGCAGGAAGCAGTTGACGCATTGATTGATAACGGCCGCCGCGGCCGCCCGGTAACCGGTCCCGGCAACCGTCCGCTCAAATCCCTTTCCGATATGCTGAAAGGTAAACAGGGTCGTTTCCGTCAGAACCTGTTAGGTAAACGTGTTGACTATTCCGGCCGTTCCGTTATCGTTGTAGGCCCTGAACTGAAAATGCATCAGTGCGGCCTGCCGAAAGAAATGGCTTTGGAGCTGTTTAAACCCTTCGTTATGAAACGTCTGGTAAACAGCGGCGAAGCTACCAATATTAAGAGCGCCAAACGCATGGTTGAACGTGCCAATAATGTAGTTTGGGACGTTTTGGAAGAAGTAATTAAGGAACATCCGGTACTTTTAAACCGTGCACCGACGCTGCACAGACTGGGTATTCAGGCTTTCGAGCCCATCTTGTCTGAAGGCCGTGCAATTAAATTGCATCCGCTGGTATGTACAGCTTATAACGCCGACTTCGACGGTGACCAGATGGCTGTCCATCTGCCGCTGTCTGTTGAAGCTCAGGCAGAAGCCCGCATGCTGATGCTGTCTGTAAATAATATTTTGGCTCCGAAAGACGGCAAGCCTGTTGCCGTACCTACACAGGATATGGTTCTTGGTTCCTATTATCTGACCATTGTTAAGGAAGGAGCCAAAGGTGAAGGCCGCCGCTTCTCCAGCATTGATGAAGCGCAGCTGGCTTATTTCCACGGTGTTGTTGATTTGCAGGCACTGATTAAAGTATATATTCCTAACGACCATATTGTGGGTGAGGAGAAAAATGAAGGCGTAAGCCTGGTAACCACTACCGTAGGCAATACCATTTTCAACAGTGAGCTGCCTAAGGAAATGCGTTACTACCATAAAGAGGTTAATGCTGAAGGTAAAGAAGAATGGCACCTCGGCAAATTGATTGACAAGAAGGAATTGGGCAAACTGGTTGCCAAAGCTCACAAACTGTACGGCAACCTGCGTACTGCGGAAATTCTGGATATCGTTAAGAAAATGGGTTACGATAACGCCTGCAAGGCCGGTATCTCCATTGCGACCTCCGATATTAAAATTCCGTCAGAAAAGGCTGCAATCCTGGATGCAACAGAAAAAGAAGTCGATAAGACTGAAAGACTGTTCCGCCGTGGTTTGATGAGCCCGGATGAACGTTATCGCAAGGTTATTGATCTCTGGACTGAAGCTACTGATAAAGTTACCGAAAAACTGATGGCTACCACCATGGATAAGTTCAACTCCGTATACATGATGGCCAATTCCGGTGCCCGCGGTAACGTACAACAGATTCGTCAGCTTGCCGGTATGCGTGGCTTGATGGCCGATCCTTCCGGTCGTATTATTGACCGTCCTATCAAGGCAAACTTCCGTGAAGGCCTGACCATTTTGGAATACTTTATTTCTACTCACGGCGCCCGCAAAGGTCTGGCTGATACTGCGCTGCGTACTGCTGACTCCGGTTATCTGACCCGCCGTCTGGTAGACGTTGCACAGGATGTTATTGTCCGCGAAGATGACTGCGATATCGTAGGTATGAACCTGGTTAAAGAACGTAATCGTCTGTGCAAAGCAGTTCTTGGCTGCAGCCAGAATAAGATTCGTGAAAGCGTGCTGGGACGTACTTTGGCATCCGGTATTACTACCGAAACCGGCGATATTGTTGCAGAAGCAGACACCATTATTACCGAAGAACTGTATAAGAAACTGACCGCTGCCAAGGTTGAAGAAATCGTACTTTATGCTAATGAAGATATGAACGGCGAAGAAACTGAAACCGTACGTATCAATATCAGCGATGAATATGCTAACAAAGTTCTGAAAGAAGCTATGGTTCATAACTTTGACGGCAAAGAAGTTGCTGCCGATATCGTCAATGGTGAAGGCGAGGTTATGGCCCATGCAGGCGATACCATGAATGTGGAAACCATTGACGCCATTTTGGCTGACGGTACCGTTAAGGAAATGCGTATCCGCAATAACGATATTGCCGGTATCGAAGTTGAAGCTATTACCGAAGGCAAAAATAAACAAACCGTTATCGAATCTCTGCATGACCGCATTATCGGCCGTAATCTGGCAGAAGATATCTGCGATGAAAATGGTGAAGTTCTTTATCATATCAATGAATATATTACCGAGGACATGGCTGAAAGAATCTGCCAGCTGCGTGAAAAAGTTAAAATCCGCAGCGTGCTGACCTGTAAAGCAAAATTCGGTGTTTGCCGCAAATGCTATGGCCGCAATCTGGCAACCGGCAAAAATGTTGATGTTGGTGAAGCAGTTGGTACTATTGCTGCACAATCCATCGGTGAACCCGGTACTCAGCTTACCATGCGTACCTTCCACACCGGCGGTGTTGCCGGCGGCGATGATATTACCCAAGGTTTGCCGCGTGTTGAAGAATTGTTTGAAGCACGTAAACCTAAACATCCCGGTATCCTTACTGAAAATGCTGGTACCGTACACATCATTGAAGAAGGCGGTGCCCGCCGCATTATCGTTACTGGTGAAGACGGCTTAGGTCAGGAATATACCATCCCCTATGGTGCAAAACTGGCTGTCAGCGAAGGTCAGGAAATCGAAAAAGGCGACCGCCTCACAGAAGGTTCCCTGAATCCGCATGATATTCTGCGTATCAGCGGCGTAAAGGCAACTCAGCGTTATCTGGTACAGCAGGTTGTAGGTGTTTACAAATCTCAGGGCGTTGATATCAACAGTAAGCATATTGAAGTAATGGTACGTCAAATGATGCGCAAAGTACGTATCGAAGAATCCGGCGATACTACAATGCTGCCTGGCGAATATGTTGATGTTGCAGAATTTGAACAGCAAAATGAAGAAATGCTGGAGGCCGGTAAAGAGCCTGCCGAAGGCCGTCCGATTCTGCTTGGTATCACCAAAGCATCTCTGGCAACCGACTCCTTCCTGTCCGCTGCATCCTTCCAGGAAACTACTCGTGTTCTGACTGATGCCGCTATTAAAGGTAAGGTTGATCCGCTCTTGGGTCTGAAAGAAAACGTTATTATCGGTAAACTGATTCCTGCCGGCACCGGCATGAGCCGTTATCGCGATATTAAGATTAAATATAATCTTACCCGCGACGATAAGAAAGATAACGAATAATTTTCAGCAAGAACTTGAACACTGTCTATCCTTATATGGATAGACAGTGTTTTTTTGTTTATAATAGAGATAGATAAGTTTCAGTTTTACTTAATGTAGACGGTTTATATTTATAAATAATAAAATGGCAGAAGCAGAGAGGTGAGAATATGAAAGTTTTATTGGCTGAAGATGATAAAAACCTTGGCAAGCTTTTATCCGTATTGCTCCGTAAACATAATATTACAGTGGATTGGACGGAAGACGGGCAGACAGCATATGAAAAATGCTATGGTGACGGCTATGATGTGTTAATTTTAGATTGGATGCTGCCGCAGATGAGCGGTGTTGAGCTGTGCAAACAGCTGCGTGACGAAGAATATGCCGGTAAAATTTTACTGCTCACTGCCAGAGATACCATAGAAGATAAGGTTCAGGGACTCAACAGCGGCGCTGATGATTATATGGTCAAACCTTTTGACGTACAGGAATTAGTAGCCCGTCTGAATGCCTTAGTACGCAGACCGGGACAATATATGGCAGAGAATCTGCAGTATGGCAAATATGTGCTCGAAAGAGGCAGTTACAGTCTGGTATATGAAAATCAAAAAATTGAGCTGCGCCCGCGTGAATTTAAGTTATTGGAAATTCTTCTGAATAATAAAGGGCATATCATTCCCCGGGAAATTTTGCAGGAACGGGTTTGGGGAATTAATAATGATGTGACCGAAAATAATCTTGATGTACATATCAGACTGCTGCGTAAAAAAATTGCGGCGTTATCCGGTGAAAATATTATTCATACAGCAAGAGGCGTAGGTTATTATGTGGAATAGCATGTTTGAAAAACTGCGCCAGCGCATGACCTTCATGTATGCCTTTATTTTCGGCATGCTTATTTTACTGGTAGTGGCAGCTACTTATTGCCTGGTTTGGTATGCTGTGCTGGTACATGAGAAAAAAGATCTGGTAGCACAGATTTATCATGAAGCTGAGGAATATGTGGCAACTGAGGAAGCGCCTGTATCAGACGTAGCAATTAAAAATGGCAGCATGCTGGCATTTCTGGTCAGACCGGATGATAAAACTGTCGTACTTGATCAGCTGCGGGGAGCGGCAGTAGGCGATATTATCAAGGATCATCGTGATGACTGGCCGGAAACGGATGACAGTGCCTCCATGATCAGAATGCGTGATGAGGGAGGCGGCCGCTACCGGTATCTGGCCGCAGTAGCCCCTGTTAAGGATGGCAACAAGGTTATCGGCCGTCTTTATATGTTCAAGAACATGGATTTTTATTATCGGGCAGCCAGTGAAACATTGTTCATGCTGCTATGTATTTCTCTGCTGCTGTTTATACCTACGTGCATTTTAGGTTACTGGCTGTCGAAGCGCAATATACGGCCTATTTATCAGATGTACGAAAGACAGAAGCAATTTACTGCCGATGCTTCCCATGAAATGCGCACGCCTCTATCCGTGCTGAATCTGGCTGTCAGCGGGCTATTGGAAGACAGTGATAGCAAATACAGCAGTTTTGCCAGGGAAACCTTGCAGATGATGCAGACAGAAGTTGGCAGATTACGCAATCTGACAGATACATTGATGGAATTGGCCCGCAGAGATAATTCCGGGCTACCGGTAAAAAAAGAAAAAATAGATTTAAACGAATTATGCAAACGTGTTATTTCTCAGTTCAGTATGCTGGCAGAAAAAGAACAGCGTCAAATTACCTCCATAATGCCGGAACACATTTTCGTGCGAGGCGACCATGATTCGCTGAATATGCTGCTGATTATTTTGCTGGATAACGCTTTTAAATATTCGCCGGCAGCATCTGCCATTGAGGTAAGTGTTGAGCGCAAAAGAGATCACATTGTATTGCGAGTAGCCGATCAGGGAATTGGTATCAGTGATGAAGATAAAAGCAAAATTTTTGATCGCTTTTACCGTGTAGATAAGGTACGCAGCCGTGAACAGGGTGGTTTAGGGCTCGGTTTGTCTTTGGCCTTGTCCATCGTGCGTTTGCATCGCGGCAAAATCAATGCCTTGGATAATAAGCCTCGCGGCACCATCATGCAAGTAGTTTTACCTAAATAAAATACTAAAACCCCTTACTTTTCAGTTAGTTTTAAGAAAGATTATTTATAATTATTTAAAACTGATAAGTAAGGAGTTTTTATTATGCAGAAAAAATACTGGTTGCTTTTCTGGTTGGGTGCGGCAGCCCTGCTATTTTTCAGTAACGGCAGTTTACAGATAACGGATTCAGTCGAATCAAATTATGCTTTGACAGCTAAAGAAATGGTGCTGTCAGGAGATTGGATATCACCGCAAATCTACGGTCATTACTGGTATGATAAACCCGTAATGTTTTACTGGCTGACAGCCTTGGCGTTTAAAATTTTTGGCTTTACTGAATTTGCCGCGCGGCTTTTTCCTTCCATTTTTGGCCTGGCCGGATTGGGACTGGTATGCTGGGGCGGCAGTAAACTTTATGGCAGCAGAAGCGGCTTTTACAGCGGCATCGTACTTCTGACCTGTATGGAATTTTTTCTGATCAGCAAGTCTGTTATTACTGATGCTGTATTATTTTTATTTTTCAGCGGTACGTTATTGTTTTTCTACCTTGGGTATCAGGAGGGACGCAAAAGTTACTGGTATATTATGTACGCTTGCGCCGCCTTATCTACCTTGACGAAAGGTCCGGTTGGCTTTCTGCTTCCCGGTCTTATTATTACCCTGTTTCTTCTGTGGCAGAAAGACTGGCGCGTTTTAATGCGTATGTGCCTGCCGACAGGCATCGCCGTCTTTTTGCTGATTGCGCTTCCTTGGTATGGCGCTATGTGCTACCTTCATGGAGCAGAATTTATTAATACTTTTTTCGGTACGCATAATTTTTTGCGTGCTACCGTTTCAGAGCATCCGCGGGATAATGTAATTTATTATTATACGGCTGTTAATCTGCTGGCATTTTTCCCCTGGAGCCTGCTGCTGCCAGTAATTATTTATCGTAAATATAAACAGGGTAATCTGTGTTTAAAACAGCAGGAAAAATTTTTGCTGCTGTGGATGAGTGTTGTTTTTATCTTTT
>URXU01000020.1 GCA_900552005.1 uncultured Phascolarctobacterium sp.
GCGACCCGGATGGGACTCGAACCCACGACCTCCGCCGTGACAGGGCGGCATTCTAACCAACTGAACCACCGGGCCAACAACCACAAGACATATTATACATATCGCCCCAAGTATTGTCAAGAACTTTTTCTCATTTTTCTAAATTTGTTAAAGTGCTTTCTAATTTGGCCTGCAAAAGCATGGTCAGCTCATCAAGGCTTCGGGCATCAAACTCCTCTGTAGTCAAAGGCAGATATTGTTTTTTCATTTCTGCAAACAGCTCATTGCGAAAAGTATTATAAAGAAAATACAGCTGATTGCCGTTGGCAAAATCCGTATAATCAAGAAATAAAATTGAGCCATTGATATAGGCAACAGGATTATCCGGCGTAATAAACAATTCAAAATTGCCTATTTTTGCCGGCAGCGCTTTCCAGTCTTCCCATTCAGCAAAATTCTGCACTTGTGTTTCATAACCCATGCCGTGCCTGTGATTACGGTCAATGTCTGCAATAATTTCCGGCAAATGCTTCAGCATCTGAGCAGCAAACTTATCTCTGTCGCGGCAGAAAAACCTGTCGTCACGGAAAATATGCAGTCCTACCTTCTTAACAGGCACATAATCAAAAGTTTCTGCCGTATAAGTTAAATCAAGCTGACAGTGCATTGTTTCGTTAATATAAGAAGCAATATGCAGAATCTGCCCTTCTATACCTCCGCCCAAGCGTAATTTAAAGCCGGCAATTTCAGAAGGCAGCTGCTGCAGAAACTCCCACTGCGCCAAACCTGCTTCAATTTCTGTAATCGATAACTGTCCCATGTCGCACCTCATTTCCTGCTATTATTATACCATGCTCTTATATGCGCAAAAAGACGGCAGTTACCTGCCGTCCGTAAGATTATTTCAGCAAATTGCCAATTCTGCTGAAGACCCGCAGGGCATTATCATAAAAGACCCGCTGATGTTCTTCCGCAGGAATAATTTTTTCGATTAATTTAATATAAGTAGGAATATTAACAAGCGGCCAGTCGCTGCCATACATCACCTTTTCATAGCGTCCAAGGTAATTCAGCCACATCCGCAGATATTCAAAATAAGCCGCATTTTTTTCATATAAGAACAGCGCCGACGGTTTGCCGGCTAATAAACCGGACAAATCAATATAGACGTTTTCGTTTTTTGCGGCCACCTCTACTGCATCTACAATCCATGGATTGCCGCAGTGGGCAATGACAAATTTTACTGCCGGAAAATTCACCGCCGCCTCATCAACTGTCAGCGGATGAGAATATTTCAGCAGGCCCGTCGGTCTTGCCGTATCGCCCGTATGAATAACTACGGGAAGCTGATAAGCTTCGGCCAGCGCAAATAAAGGCCAATGCCTGCGGTCATTAACATAAGAGGCGTTATAGCCCGGATACAGTTTAATGCCCAAGCAATGAGGCTGGTGCAGATAAAATTCAAACTCTTTGGCCGTGCGCTCAGCATTATCTTCCGTAATCAGATCGCTCTGCACCCCCAGACAATAGCCAATATTATCCGGCTGGTTATAACATATTTCATCAAAAGGCGCTGCAAGATCAATCAGACGCGGCGGCACGCCGCCAAAACGCACTGAAGCATCCATGGTGTTGCCCATTGCAACCGAGAAAACAATATTATTTTCTTCGCAAATAGACTGCCAGCCGGCTGCCGTATTCTCATGGCCTGCGGCTGCCGCTCTCTCCCGAAAGCCGTCAATATTATAATAATGCATGTGTGCGTCAATAATCTTCATAATCCTGCCTCATTAACTATTTTTCAATGTATTTCATCCATATTCTCCGGCAGTACAAAATTCAGTATTACAGCTACCAAAAATACTACTGCCACGCAGTTTTCCGCAAAAACATTTTTTACCAGTGAAGGGAAAATTTTAAAAATAGCCGGTACCTGAGTAAAGCCGATACCGATACTCATTGCCAAAGACGCAATTGTTACATTACGCTGCGTATAACCGCAGGCTGCCACCATCTGAATACCGCTGACAACAATGGAGCCGAACATCATTAAGGTGCAGCCGCCAAGTACCGGTTCCGGCAGCGATGCCAGCAGTACGCCTAAAGCCGGAAACAGCCCGGCCATAATCATAATAACGGCGCCCGTCATAATGGCAAAGCGATTAACTACCTTTGTCATGGCAATCAAGCCTACATTCTGACTGAAAGAGGTAATTGGCATGCAGCCAAATAAGGAGGAAAAGCTGCTGACCAAACCATCGCAGGCAATGGACCCGGAGATTTCCTTTTCCGTAACATTGCGGCGCAGGCCGATGGCAGTCATTGCCGAAGTATCGCCAATAGTTTCCGTAGCGGATACTAAAAAAATCAAAAAGATAGCAAAAATCGCATCTGGATGAAATTCCATACTAAACGGCATAAACTGCGGAACCGCAATTAATTTTGCCGTTGCCAATCTACTCAAATCCACCAGTCCGAAAAAATAGGCCGCAATATAGCCCACTACCAGACCAAATAAAACGGACAGCTGTTTATAAAAAGACTTCGCCAGAACATTAAAGCCAATGCAGCTTACTAAAGTAATCGTGCCCACGATAATATATTTGGCATCACCGAAATTAGGATTACCGAAACCGCCGCCAAAAGAATTGGCGCCAATGCCCAAAAGAGAAAAACCTATGGAAGCTACAACGGTAGCCGCAACAATCGGCGGTATAAAACGCCGCCAGTAACGGGCGCACAGGCCAAGAATACCTTCCAGAATGCCGCCTATCAGCGCGGCGCCCATAACCGCACCGTACCCATACTTGCTGCCGATAACGCAAAAAACGGAAACAAAGGTAAAGCTGATGCCCATAACGATGGGCAGACCGCTGCCTATTTTCCATAAAGGATACAGCTGAATCAACGTGCCGATACCGGCGATAATCATTGCCGACTGGATCAGAGCAGCGCTTTGCTCCGGCGGCATTTTGACAACACCGGCCACAATCAAAATAGGCGCAATATTGGCCACAAACATCGCCAATACGTGCTGCAGGCCGAAAGGCACCGCTTTGCCTACAGACACCTTGCCGTCCAGCTCGTAAATGGAATCAAGCTTTTTGTCAGGTTTTTCCATAAAACAGCCCCCTTATTTTCTGAACTGAATGGTACCAGTTTTAGCATCCATCTTGTCGATAACAGCTAAAGACTCCAAACGCACGCCGCTGGCACGCAGTCTATCGCCACCGCCCTGGAAGCCTTTTTCGATTGCCACGCCAATGCCCTCTACGCTGCCGCCGGACTGACGCACCAAATCCATCAAACCTTCCAGTGCACAGCCGTTAGCCAAAAAGTCATCAATGATCAGTACATGATCATTTTTGTTTAAATACTGTTTGGCAACAATAACATCATTAACTTTGTTATGAGTATAGGACATTATTTTGGTAAAATAGACATCCTTATCCATATTGGAGCCCTGAGATTTTTTTGCAAAAACTACCGGTACGCCAAAATACATGGCGGTAACGCAGGCAATGCCGATGCCGGATGCTTCGATGGTAAGAATTTTATTGACAGGTCTGTCGGCAAACAAACGCTTAAATTCTTTGCCCAGTTCAGCAATAAAGGGCACATCTATCTGATGGTTTAAAAACCCATCAACTTTCAATACATTACCGCTTTTAATAATACCGTCATGCAAAATTTTCTCTTCCAGTAATTTCATCGTTAACCCTCCGTTTTGTAAACTATGTGACATTTAATTATAAAGAATATTGTATCACAAGCCATCTCCCAGGTAAAGAAAAAACAAACCTGCCCCATGCGTCTCACATCGGGCAGGTTAATTTTTATTCTCCAATAATGGGACGGCCTTCCATAGTATTAACTAATTTACTCAGAGCCCATTTAATGGTTTCCTGCGGTTTTTCATAATTGCCTAAATCTTTAATGGCATTTTCACGCAGCTTTTTCTGCAAAAATTTATCGCCATCTTTTTTATATACGTACAAATCAGCATCAGCTTCCACTCTTACATATGTGTCGTGGTCATCACCCCAGCCCCAGCCGGAAGTAATAATATAATCATTCATATCATAGACCTTTGCCACAACAAGCACGTCAACCTGACTTTTCTCAGCCAGCGCAGCTAAGACATCCTTGGTTACCTTGACATTATCACGCAGCACATCTCCCGTAACAGTCTGCGGCAAAGAATCATCGACAATCTTGTAATAAGGAAAATGATAAGCCCATTTCACAACCTGACGCCATGAGCTGTATACATCACCATTAACTGCGCCGCCGGTTTTATCAATAACTACAAAACCTACCGGCCGTTCCGGAAAAGCCGCGGCTGCCTGCTGCGGCGCTGCAGCACACATAAATACCAGCATCAGGAAAACTATAAGTGAAAAAAATTTTTTCATGACAAGCCCTCCTTAAAACAAATTTACCGCCGTACCGGTAAAAGTTTTGTCAACCTGCATGTAAGCCGCAATAGTCTGCCCAATATCGGCAAAAGTTGTCATGGGCGGCAAAGCCTTATTGGCAACTTTATCTCCGAAAAATAATACCGGTATTTTTTCACGCGTATGGTCGCTGCCGCTCCAGGTAGGATCATTGCCGTGATCGGCAGTAATAAGTCCCAAATCGTCAGTTTTCAGCAGGGATAAAATCTCTGGCAATCTGCTGTCAAAATATTCCAGCGCCTCGCCATAGCCCTGCACGTTGCGGCGATGTCCGTAAGAAGAATCAAAATCCACAAAATTAGTAAAAACCAGAGTATTATCCGGCGCCTCTTTCACCGCCTGCACCGTCGCATCTATCAGTTTATCCAGTCCTCCCGCCGGATAATGCTTAGTAACGCCGCGATGAGCAAAAATATCGGCAATCTTACCGACCGCATAGACACTGCCGCCGCTGTCAACAATTTTATCCAGCAGCGTAGCTTCCGGTGCCGGTACCGCATAGTCATGCCTGTTAACGGTACGCGTAAAATCGTCTGCGCACGTTCCCACAAACGGACGGGCAATAACCCGTGCTATTTTATACGGCTGTACTAAACGAAAAGCAATCCGGCACAAATCATACAGCCTTTGCAGTCCAAAAGCGTCTTCGTGTGCCGCAATCTGCAGCACACTATCAGCAGAAGTATAAATTATTGGTTTACCAGTACGCAAATGCTCTTCGCCTAATTCCTTTATAATTTCCGTTCCTGAGGCATGCTTTTCGCCCAACACGCCTGGCAAATGACCTTCACTAATTAATTTTTCCACTAATTCCTGCGGAAAGCACGATGGTTTGTCAGGAAAATAACCCCAATCGAAAGTTACCGGCACGCCGCTGATTTCCCAATGGCCGCTCAGTGTATCCTTGCCTTTACTGATTTCCTGCGCGTAAGTATAAGCTCCGCGCTGATATGCGGCGCCTAAAGATACAGGCAAAGCACACCCGCGGCTCATTGCCGCCGCCTCTGCCAAGCCAAATTCGGCCAAATGAGGTAAATACAAAGGTTTGGCGCTGCCCTTAGCATCATGGCGATTTTCCGCCAGCCACTGACAGATATGGCCCAAGGTATCAGCTCCCTGATCACCATAGGCAGCCGCATCATGCGCCGCACCAATGCCAAAAGAATCCATCAGTAAAATTATCGTCCTCGGCATCTACTCACCTTCTTTCAGCAAAATATGCATAGCGCCCTTCACGGTCTTCACCAAATTGGTCAGTGCCTGCAAATAAGTGTCAGCAGGCGCCACCCTTTCGCTTTCCGTTCGTTTAACAATAACGCCGCAAACGGCCCCGGCACGCAGTCCCAGGCATTGCGCAACTACAAACAGCGTACTGGTTTCCATTTCATAATTCAGTGCTCCCAATTGCTGCCATTCCCGCAGCGTACCTTGAAAAGCACGGGGTACATAGCCGGTAAAACTGTCATATCTTTCCTGTCCCGGCCAAAAGGTATCCGAGGATACAGAAATACCAGTGTGACTTGCAACCCCTTTGACCCGAGCGCCTTGCTGCAAAGCCGCGGTAACTTCAAAATCAGCTACTGCCGGAAACTGTACCGGCGCATAGTGCTGCGACGTTCCATCCAATCGCACGGCAGCCTTATTGATTATTACATCCCCCAGCTGCACGTACTCTTGAATCGTTCCCGTAGTGCCAATGCGAATTACTCCGGTAATCCCCATGCGGGCCAGTTCTTCCAGACAGATTGCCACGGAAGGACCACCCATACCGGTTGAACATACCAGCACCGGAACTTCATCAACCTGTGTCAGCCAGCTGGTGTATTCACGATGACTGGCAATAAATTCTGCCGGTCCCAGGCTTTTGGCCAAAATCTCCACCCGTCCGGGATCTCCCGGCAGCAGAGCCCATTTTGCCCCTTTAAGAGCAGCAGCAGCAAACCCCACATGATACATAACTTCATCAACAGCAGCATAATTTTTCATAATACTACCTCCGGCTTTTAATAGCCCAGCATTTCACCTATCAAAATAACCTTAATCCTGCCTGCCGGACGGCAGCATCTGGTAATAACAAACTGATTGCAGATGCAATCCGGTGACAGACAATCTCCGCACAAGCCAGTTTTGGCACAGGGCGTCTGTTTACCCGGAAAACGCTGTACATTAATAGGAGCCGCCGTCATGCGTGCTCTGGCAACCGCATCGTCAAGCGTCTTAACTACTTTATTGACGCCTGCCAGCACGATAACCTGCTTCGGACCGTAAATAAGAGCCGCACAGCGATTGCCGTTGCCGTCAATATTTACCAGCTGTCCATCCTCGCTGACAGCGTTGCTGCTCATCAAAAAAGTATCGCACAATAAAGCCTTGCGCATCAGTTCCATGCGTTCAGCAGCATCATGCGCCTTGTCACGGTCAATTACATGATATTTTTGCTTAACCTGCTCCAGCAGTCCGATTTCACTGATTGTCATGGAGCCGCCCCAGGCTACCACATCTTCAGCCGGAATAAGAGTTAAAGCCAGCTGCAGTGCTTCAGCTGCTGTTGCGCAGTAAAAAGCATCAAACCCACGTTTTTTCAGATTATTAACTACCGTATTTCCTAAAAGTGCGTTGCGTGCCTGCACAGGATTAGTCATCTTAATCACCTAACTTTACTTATTCCATTTCACCAATAGCTACTTCGTCTGCGCCGTCTTCCTCAGCCAAAAATACATTAACAGCTTCCTTATGAGAAGTGGGTACATTCTTGCCGGCAAAATCAGCACGAATGGGCAATTCGCGGTGTCCACGGTCAATCAGTACCGCCAGCTGAATGGCTTTCGGACGTCCCATATCGATAATGGCATCTAAAGCAGCTCTAATGGTACGGCCGGTGTACAGAACATCGTCCACCAGAATAATAACCTTGCCGGTTAAATCCATGTCAATTTCCGTACCATGAACAATGGGATTGTAAGCCAAAGTAGACAAATCATCACGATATAAAGTTATATCCAGCATGCCTACGGGAATATGTACATTTTCAATACTTTCAATAGCTTTGGCAATGCGCTCAGCAATGGGTACACCGCGGGTACGAATACCTACGAGCACCACATTTTCCACGCCTTTATTCTTTTCTATAATTTCATGAGCAATACGTACAATTGCGCGGCGCATAGCGTCTGCATCCATAATTACATTTTTCTTTACAAAATTTGTCATAATTATCACCCCAATATTATTCTACGGCAAAACCGTTTGTACCTTTTTCTCAATCAATGAAACTGTCCCAGACGCAGCCTGGTGACAATTTTTTTCATATCCTCCGGCAGCGGAGCTTCAAAAGACATCTGCTCATGTGTACGCGGATGCACGAAAGATAATGTCAGCGAATGCAGCGCCTGACCGTTAATACTAAACGGCGTTTTCATCGGTGAATATTTCGGGTCACCTACCAGCGGGTACCCAAGATACTCCATATGTACGCGAATCTGGTGCGTTCTGCCTGTTTTCAGGCGGCATTTGACAATAGTATACTTGCCAAAACGCTCCATGACCTCGTATTCAGTAATGGCCTGCCGGCCGCCTTCGGTAACTACAGCCATTTTTTTACGGTCATTTTTATCACGGGCAATCTGGGTTTCAATCGTGCCGCTGTCATTTTTTATATTGCCGCGTACTACTGCCAGATATGTGCGTTGTGCTGTTTTATTTTGAATCTGTTCGGAAAGAGACAGATGCGCCGCATCGTTTTTGGCGCAAATCATAATGCCTGAAGTGTCCTTATCCAATCTATGCACAATCCCCGGACGGATAACACCGTTGATGCCGGAAAGATTATGGCAGTGATAAAGCAGTGCATTGACCAAAGTCCCCGTATAATTGCCGGCTGCCGGATGCACCACCATGCCGCGGGCTTTATTCACCACGACCACATCTTCGTCTTCGTAAATAATATCCAGCGGAATATTTTCCGGCTGCACATCCAAAGGCTGCGGTTCAGGCAATTCAACGATAATTTCATCGCCTAACTTAACCTTGTAGTTGGACTTCAAAACTTTGCCGCCCTTTACTGCCCTGCCCTCTTCCAGCAGGCGCTGCATGTTGGAACGGGTAATTTCCAAAAGCGCCGCCAAAGCCACATCCGCCCGCATACCTGCTTCATTTTCTGTAATAATTATGCGTTCCTGTCCGCCAGGAACTCCTCTGCTATTATCTTCCATAAAATTAATCCTACTCCTACACATATTGCAATATCCGCCACATTAAAAATGGGCCAGATTCTTAAATCAAAAAAGTCGATTACCACCCCATGCAGGATGCGGTCAATAAGATTGCCGATAGCGCCGCCTACAAAGAGTGCGGACCCAGCTTCAATCAATAATCCTTCCCGCCTGATTTCCCTGCGGAAAAACCAGACGCCGGCAATAACCGCTGCCGCAATAAGCACAAACAGCCAGCGGCTGCCTTCCAGCATGCCGAAAGCTGCTCCGGGGTTTAAAATATATGTCCAATGGAACACATTGGGAATTACCGGGATACTTTCTCCCAAAAAGAAATTTTGCACCACGATGTATTTGGTGAACTGATCTATGATAATTACTGCTGCTGCAATTAAAAGAAAATTCATAAACTACTCCAACTGATTTTGATGTGTATATTATACCACAATTTTGCCTGATAAAACTATTACTCTTTCCATTTTTGCATATTTATATAATTTTTACTATTTTTTATTTACTGAGGAAGACAAATAAAAAAGCCCTCTGCTTCCGCAAAGAAGCAGAGGACCGCGTATTATACCAATTAGTATAAAATTTTATTGGCAATAACCAGACGCTGAATTTGGTTGGTGCCTTCATAAATCTGCATGATTTTAGCATCACGCATCAT
>URXU01000021.1 GCA_900552005.1 uncultured Phascolarctobacterium sp.
GCGCCGGCAAAAGCAATCTTAACCTCCTGACCGTCATCGGTATTTTTCACACTCACTACCGTACCCGTGCCCCATTTACTGTGGGCCACCTTATCTCCGGCAGCAAAGGTATTGGCGCTGCTGTTTTCCTGAGGAATAAAACTGCTCTTAGGCTGCAAAAACCAGTTGGCCGTACTGCGGGTACTTACAGTCCTTTCTTCTTTGACCTCAACGCGGCGCGGCGCTGGACGCTTATAAACGTGCAGCAGCCTGCGGGGCACCTCCTGCAGAAAACGTGATGCTGGATAAGCAACTGTGTGGCCGTAAATCGTACGCATTCTGGCATTGCTCATAAAAAGATATCTTTCTGCACGCGTAATGCCTACATAACATAAACGGCGTTCTTCTTCAATTTCATCCTCATCCATCAAGGTGCGGGCATGAGGAAAAATGCCTTCTTCCATTCCTACCAGAAAAACTACCGGAAATTCCAGGCCTTTGGCCGAATGCAGGGTCATTAACGTCAAAGCGTCTTCCCCCAGTTCCGCATCATCAATATCGGATACCAAAGCCACATTGCCCAGGAAATTTTCCAGAGTATCTTCCTCGCCGCCTTTGGCAAATTCTTCTGCTACGGAAAGAAGTTCCATCAGATTATCTATGCGGCTCTGATCCTGCACATTCTTGCTTAATTGCAGTTCTTCCAGATAGCCCGTCTTTTGCATTACATCTTCAATGAGCTGCTTCACCGGCACTTCTTCAGCCTCACTCATCAATTCAAATAAGATTCCCGACAGTTCGTCCAGCTTGCCGGTAAAACGGCTGTTCAGTCCCGGTACCGCAGAAGCATTGGACAATACCTCAAATAAGCGCATATCGTTTTCTGCCGCATAGGCCTGCAGTCTTCCTAAAGTTGCATCACCGATGCCGCGGCGCGGTACATTAATAATCCTTAGCAGGCTCAATGAATCGTTCGGATTGAAAATAACCCGCAGATATGCCAGAATATCCTTAATTTCCTTGCGCTCATAGAATTTTGTACCGCCCACCATATTATAGCTGATACCGCTTTTAATCAGCATTTCTTCAAAAACACGGGACTGAGTGTTGGTGCGGTATAAAACAGCCATCTCACCCAGCCGCAGATTTTCTTCCCTCTGCAGCCGCTGCAGCTGTTCAATCACAAAGCGAGCTTCATCGCGCTCGTCCATCGCCTGAAAGTATGTTATTTCCCGGCCGGTGCCGTTATCCGTCCACAAATTTTTCGGCTTGCGGCCCGTATTATTTTCAATCACCGCATTGGCCGCATCCAGGATAACCTGCGTGCTGCGGTAGTTCTGTTCCAGCTTAATCAGTTTGGCATCGGGATAATCCTTCTCAAAATCCATGATATTCTGAATATCCGCACCGCGCCAGCCGTAAATACTCTGATCAGCATCTCCCACAACGCAGATATTGCGATATTTACCGGCCAGCAGCTTCGTCAGCAGATACTGCACATGGTTGGTATCCTGATATTCGTCCACCATGACATACAAAAATTTATCCTGGTATTTTTCTCTGACTTCAGCATTTTCCTGCAATAAACGTACTGTTACCAACAGCAAATCATCAAAATCCAAGGCATTATTTTGCTGTAATTTTGCTTCGTAGCGTTCATAAATCTGTGCAACTTTCTGATCGTAAAAATCCTGCGCAGCCTTGGCATAGTCAATAGGTGACAGCAGCTGGTTTTTAGCATTACTGATGCGTGCGCAAATGCCGGAAGGCTGAAAACGTTTTTCATCCAGATCCATTTCTTTCAGCACCTGCTTAACCACGTTTTGCGCATCTGAAGTGTCATAGATGGCAAAATTACCGGCATAACCGGGAAGCTTGTCAATATCACGGCGCAGCAGGCGCGCACAAAAAGCATGAAAGGTAAACAGCCAGACATCTTTGGCTGCCTCACCGGCCATTTTATCTACACGCTCACGCATTTCCGCCGCTGCCTTGTTAGTAAAGGTAATGGCCAAAATCCGATACGGCGCCACACCCTGCTGTAATAAATGGGCAATGCGGCAGGTCAGAACCTTGGTCTTGCCGCTGCCGGCTCCTGCCAGAATCAGCATGGGGCCATCCGTCATGTTTACGGCCATGGCCTGCTGTTTATTTAAGCCTTCTAATGTATCACTCATTTGCAAACCTCCATAGTCACTGCCAAAATACATCTCATTCCAATCAGCTGATTATTTATCTAAATATTATACCACAATCGCGCTTCCTTCACCTCTGCCGGAAAACTTTTCTGCCGCTGCCCTTCATGCTATAATTAAAACAAATTCAGCTTAAACGAGGTAAATTATGACAGAGAAAGCTGCGATAAATAAAAACATTTCCCGCCGTCCTTTCGTTCCGGCCGATGACTTAAGCAAGCTCTGGCGGGCAATTATTGAATTTGACATGATCTCTCCCGGCGATAAAATTCTTATCGGCCTCAGCGGCGGCAAAGACAGCATGTTTCTTACTGCTGCCTTAGCCGAAATTAAGAAATATTCGCCTATTCCCTTTGATTTAGCCTGCTACACGGTAAACGCCATGTTTGCGCCCGACTTTCCCAGACAAAAGCTGGCAGATTTCTGCAGCGGCTATGGTCTTGAGCATTACACAGATGACGTAGACGTCATGCAGGCCTGGCAGCATAAAGGCAGCAGCCCCTGCTTTACCTGCGCTTATTTTCGCAGAGCGGCCACTAACCGCCGCGCTCGGGAACTTGGCTTCAACAAAGTTGCTCTGGCGCATCATCATGATGATGCCGTAGAAACTTTCTTTATGAATCTGGTAACATCCGGACAGCTGCGCACCTTTTTGCCGGTTACGCCTCTCAGCCGTACCGGAATCACCGTCCTGCGCCCCTTACTTTACTACCGGGAAACAGAAATACGGCAGCTGGTACACAAACTGCAGCTGCAGCCGTTAAAAAACCCCTGTCCATATGACGGTCACACTACCAGACAGGATATTAAAGAACACCTGATAGAACTTGACAGCCGCTATCCAGAAATCTATGACCATCTTGCCGCCGCCATGCGCGGAGGCGGACAGCAGGAACTATGGCCCGGTAAATTATCCCAAAAGGAGCTGGCAGCCAAATTCAGAGCATTTTGGCAGAAGAAAATATAATTTCAGCATAAACCTTTAAGATGCAAAAAACCGTTAGTTTTATCAAACTAACGGTTTTTTTATTTTACCACTGTTCAGGAATTTCGCTAATCACTCCTGCTACAAACATAATATTGGAAATATTGCAAATGATGTTTCCTTCTTCATCCTTGATAGATGAAACAATATTAATGGTCGATTTGCCTTTATGAATAATTTTACTGGTTGCTACAAGGCGCCCAAAGCCTTTTACATTGCTGATATAATCAATATTCATATTAAGTGTTTGAGCCATTTTCCCAACCGAAGCACACGTAATACCAGTCAAAGAATCCGCCAAGGCCGCCAAGGCGCCTCCATGGACACCCAGCCAATGATTAGTATGAATATCGAAGTCTATGGGCATGATTAAAGTTGCTCCGCCGCAATGTACCTCTTTAATTTCAATTTTTAAAACCTTCATAAAGGCATTTCCATTCCACATATTTTTTATAATTTCTTCTGCTCCCAATGTTCTCAGCTCCCTTATATTTTAAAAATAAACATTTACTACCGTCATATATATTGGAATAACCAACAAACCGCATAATATGGTTATAAAGCTCAACGCAGCCGCATATTGACTGTCAGCTCCATACTGTTTGGCCACAATCGCCATTTGCGTCATGGCCGGCATAGCCGCCTGCATGGTAAATACTTTAACAGACATATCTGATACCGTAATAAATGGCACCAACAGCAATACACTAATAGGACATACTACAAAGCGGCCAAATAACCCACCGATTATATCTCGTTCAAAATTGAAACTGCGCAATGAAATGCGGCTGATTTCTATGCCTATAAAAATCAAAGACAGCGGTGTGGTCAGATTACCAACATACTGCAAACTGTTAAATAAAAAATGCGGCAGCTTAATATTCAGCACTATTAAGATAATAGCGGCAAAAAAGCCTAATAACGGCGGTGATAATAATTTTTTCAAGATGGTCGGAGACAAAATGCCATGATGGCTGCCTACTGTATCTGCTACTATATTATGAACACCTAAAGTCCAGAAAAAAATTGTATTAACAATATAATATAACATTACCGATGGTATACTCTGATCTCCAAATAACGCTAAATTGACCGGCAGGCCAATAAACATTGTGTTGGCAATAAAGTAATTTGTACAAAAAATACCACGCCTTCCTCTCTTGACCTTAAAAGCATTCACCATTATTTTGCCTATAATTAAGGCCAGCAGCATTGAAGCAACCGGCAACAGCATATCCGGGGCCATGGCTAATAATTTATCTGCCGTAAAATTCTTGGTTAGACTTGTAACCATATATAACGGCAAAGAAATCGTTGTTACTAATTTAGCAATCAAGGCGCTGCTTCTTTCATCAAACCAGCCCTTCTTGCTTAGAATATAACCTATCGCGACAATAAATATAATAGTAAAAATACCTTCTAAAGCCTGTATTATAAAATTTAACATTTTTCCACATCCTTTTTAATGCACAACAAGGCCCGGCTAAGCCGGACCTTGCTGTGCTTTGTTTGGAGGTTTTAGCATTACTATGCCACAGAAAGCATTTGTGTTTATGTCAAGGAACGCTGTTAGTACAAAATGTCCCTAAAATATACTAACAGGAAATTCCTTATTTTCTAATAAATATAAGCCAATGGTTACCGATAACAAATCTGCGCTTCCTCCTGGACTGATACGCCGACTAAGAAAATATTCTTCTGTTTTCCTAATCTCACTTCGTCCAGCTTCAGTAAATACACTGCCAAGAGCAATAATTTTTCCGGCAGTCATTTTTACTTCTTCAGCAGTCTGTATATCTGTACGCCAAATAACATTACTATCCTGTACCACTGTCATCAACGAAAATAATGTATGCAGCAATGCATCATTTAAATTTGCTTTTTTTTCAAAGGCTTCGTATAATGCCGGCATTCCCTGATTAACTACACTGGGAAAGCCCTGCTCTACTTCTCCCCTGATACCAGTAATACCATAGTCCTTATATAACATTTCACCAGCCGTAAGTTTTTTGGAATTCATATTTTTTAATTCCATTTCCACTATTCCAGCAGTCATATTTTTAACTATCATGATGATATCTGCTTTAGCCAGCCCGTGATTGTAAGCATAACCGGCAGCTGCACTAATCAGACCACCCGCAAATAAAATTCCCCGTTGGGTATTAATTCCTTTAGTCGCTCTCAAAAGTTCCTGTTCCGCAATAATCCCATATGACCTTACCTTGACCATTAATTCCTTGGCGGAACCTTTATGGGTCATTCCGATATCCTGCAAATCAGTAAAGGCCTTGCATAAAACGGGAGAGCTCATGGCAAATGTAAGGATACTCATATCCTGATGTGAGCCATTTGATCTTCTTGTTACCAAACCTGGTTTGGGATGAGTACATACCTCAAGCAAGATAGCCTGCGACATATACTGACTCATTTTACATAAATCAGTATCATGTTGAGAAAGATGGTACTCAAAAACTTGTTTTAATTTACTTTTATTATCTTTGTCTACTCTATAACTCAAATAATTAGTCCAAGTCATAATAAGTACCAACTTTCTCATCAAATTTTGAATGTGAAATCCACAAATACCGTGCTATTACGCACCCATAATCGCCTTAGTAGCCAAATATAAAACGGACGGACATAACAGGCAGCCGGTACCAGTATAGAAAGTAGCCGTCATTGCGCCATAAGGTACAAGTTTTGCATCTACTGCGGCAAGACCAGCTGCAACACCAGAAGATGTGCCCATAAGGCCACCGTAAATCATGGCAGACTGAGGATTATTCAAACCAACGATATTTTTAACAAACGGAGTTAATAACATAACCGCAACAGATTTAACTACGCCTGCAGCAATACTGATGGCAATAACTTCAGAAGATGCGCCTAATGCTGCGCCTGTAACAGGACCAACTACAAATGTACAAACGCCTGCACCTACAGTAACCATGGAAATTACGTCCGGATAACCCATAAAGTAAGCCATTACGCAGCCGACAATGAAGGAACTTAATACGCCCATCAAAAGTGCAACTACGCCTACCAAACCGCACTTTTTGATTTCACGCAAGTCAGCGCCAAAGGCGGTAGAAACAATCGCAAAGTCACGGAACATACCGCCGCCCATCATGCCTACACCGGCAAACATGGGGATACTTGCCAGGCCCTTGCTGCCGCCAGTAGTTATGCCGCCAATATACGCAAGTACCAGACCTGCAAAAATCGCGATTGCAGAACCATGGATCTTACCTTTAGTTAAGCCAGAAATTTTATAAGTAATTAAAGTAATAACACCGATTAATAAAAATGCAAATACAAGACCATTACTTTGGCAAACCTTAGTAAACATTGTTGCAATATCCATCTTATTTCACCTCACTATCCTTATTACCGAAAACTTTGGATAAAACAGGAATAAGTGCAAATGCTACGGCTACACCGACCAAACCTGATCCGATAGCAAGAGGACCGCCTTTCAGCGCAGCAACAACATTTTGAATGGAACTCATAGCCACTACAATAGGAATGTACATGGCACTCCAAAAAGCTATACCACTTTGAGCTTTTGAATCTAACCAGCCTTCATCAATACCCTTATTGGTCAACAGGATCAAAAAGAGCATTGCAAAACCAACGCCGCCGACATTGGCTTTAACTCCTACAATAGCACCAAAAAGATCACCCAAAAACATACCTGCAATATAGCAAGCAGCTAATAAAGCAACACCATAAATAGCCATATTTACACCACCTTAAGTACAATTTTCTATTATCGCTGCCCTTTTTAAAGAGCAGCGAAACAACAAAAGGTTCAGTTTAAAATCAATTATTCAACAATGGCAACAACAGTACCAGCGCTTACGCGGTC
>URXU01000022.1 GCA_900552005.1 uncultured Phascolarctobacterium sp.
CAGCACCTGTACAGCCTGCGGAGCAAATTTCTTCACAGCATTAAAATATTTTTTCCATTCCAGTGTTCCTTCGCCAACCGGTAAATGTTCGTCTGCTTCGCCATGATTGTCATGAATATGGCAGCCTAATAACCTATCTCCAAGCTCTTCGACAACTGAAGGAATATCCCAGCCGTTAACATGAGCATGACCCGTATCAATTAAAGCATATGCATCAGGAAAAACCTCAAACAACGAAATATATTCATGCAGGTCAAATAATACATTGCCCTTCGTACGTAAGCCGACATTTTCAATAACCAGACGTACACCATAACTTTTAGCCAGACTTACCAGCTGACGCAGGCGCTTGATAACCAAAGCCTGCACCTTGCTTTTTTCTCCATGCCAAATTTCATTGGTGTGAACGACAACAAATTCAGCCTGCACTTTTTGGGCATAAGCAAAAGTTTTTTCAAAAATTTTGCTGTAATTAGTTTGTTTTTTATCTGCCAGATTTACTGCCACGCATGGTCCATGAATGGACAGAGTTCTTTTCCCCCAGCTGACCGTTTCTTCATTCCAGTAATAATCTTTACCAAATTCATAAAAGAACTCTATACCATATTCGCTGCTGAAATCACGCAGCGGATATTTCTGAAAACCAGGAAACAATAAATCACTTACAGAAAATTTCATATTTATTTACCTCACATAACCTATATTATTACCGGTAACCGCATCAAACATACTGACACTGTTCCAATCAAAATCAAAGCCTTTGACATCCTGCAGATTTATTTTCTGATTGCTGCCCTGAATAAAGAAGCTTTCACCACTGCCAAGACGCAGACTGGCTGTCTGCAGATTGCCGGTATTTTCTACAAATTCAGCATGCCCCTTAATCATACCGTTATCAAATTTAGGTACGCAGGCTTCGGGACGCAGGCCAAAAAGCACTTCTTTGCGGTCACCGATAATTCTGCACCAGGCTTCCGGCACATCCAGACAGCATTTACCTACTGCCAGTCTTTTGTTGTCAAAATGGGCTTTGACAACATTCATGGCAGGAGAGCCGATAAAGCCTGCCACAAAGGTATTTGCCGGATGGTGATAAATATTTGCCGGCGTATCTACCTGCTGCAGTTCACCCTTATTCATTACAGCAATACGGTCAGCCACAGTCATAGCCTCTATCTGATCATGAGTTACATAAATCATGGTTGGCTTGAACATTTCATGAATCTTTACCAGCTCCGTTCTTGCTTTCTGACGCAGCTGCGCATCAAGATTGGATAATGGCTCATCCAGCAGAAAATACGGTGAATGTTTTACAATAGCGCGGCACAGAGCAACCCTCTGCTTTTGTCCGCCGCTGAGCTCATGCGTTTTTTTATGTTCATAGCCTTTCAGATGCAGTATTTCCAAGGCTTTTTCCGTGCGCTTGCTAATTTCCTCTGCCGGCAGTTTTTGAATCTGCAGGCCAAAGGTAATGTTATCCCAGACACTCAGATGCGGGAAAAGCGCATAGCTTTGAAAGACCATGGCAATATTGCGTTCTCCCGGCGGCAAATCATTGACAACCTTACCGTCCATATATAAACTGCCGCCGCTTATTTCTTCAAAGCCGGCAATCATTCTCAGTGTAGTAGTTTTACCACAGCCGGACGGTCCCAGCAGAATTAAACGTTCACCTTTATGAATCTCCAGATTTAAATCTTCAATAACTGTATTTTTACCGTAAGCTTTTTTTACATGTGAAAAAACAATACTGTTTTCCATTAACCTTTAACCCCCGATTGCATAAATGTATTGATAATAAATTTCTGACAGAAGCAGTATAAGATCAGCGGGGGCAAACTGGTAAGTGTAGCAACGGCCATCGCAATGCCCCATTCACTGCCGCCTTCGGCGCTGATAAACATCTGCAGGGCCAACGGCAAAGTGTAGTTATCCTTGTCCTGCAAAATTAGCAGCGGCCAGAAATATTCATTCCAGGAATTGATAAAGAACATAATCGAAATTGCCAAAACTGAGGGCTTAATCAGCGGCAGAATTACCTTGGTTAAAATCTGACGCGGAGAAGCTCCGTCCAGTACAGCAGCTTCCAATAAAGGCTTAGGAATGCTGCGCATTGTCTGGCGCATCAAAAATACGCCCATGCCATCAACAAGGCACGGTAAAATAACGCCCCAAGGCGTATCCAAAAGGTCCAGTTTAGCCATCATCAAATAATTAGGCATAATCAGCACTGTAATTGGAATAAAGAAAGTAAGCAGCATACCGTTAAAGATTGTTTCCTTATATTTAAAATCATAATAAACAAAGGCAAATGCTGCCAGCACACTGGTAAAGGCTTTAAAAATTGTTACCACTGCGGCAATAAAGAAAGTGTTCCATACATAAGTCAGCAGCGGGAAATTTTCCAGCACTGACAAATAATTATTAAAAGTAGGCGGCCACGGCAGCGGATTCAAAGTGGATTCAAATACCTGATTCAAATCTTTCATGGAAGTGGAAATCATGAATATTATCGGCCAGAGCATAAGAAATACCGCAGCCAGCAACAAAATATGCCAGATGAATTCTTTGCTTAAATCAGTTTTCATAATATACTTTTTTCTCCAAATACTTATTTTTCACATACAGGAAGGCCAGATAGCAGACCATGGTAATAACGGCATAAGCAGCAGATTTACCAGTCTGGAAGAACGTAAACGCGTACTGATAGATAATATATACCAGATTGGAGCTTCCCTGATCAGGACCGCCCTGCGTAAGCATATTGACAGGTACCAGCACATACTGCAAACCGAAAACAACCGTAATCGTAAAGACATAAATGGCCGTTGAAGAAGTCATCGGCAGAATGATCTTCTTGAAAATCACCCAGTTGGAAGCATTTTCCAGCTTGGCGGCCTCAATCATTTCACGGGGAACGGCCACCATCGCGGCCAGCATGATAATCAGGTTATAGCCAAAAACTTTCCAGCCGATAATTGTACAGATGGCAAAAATTACCAGATAGTTTTCCTTAAACCAACGGGGTGATTCTGCACCGAACCAGCCCAGGACAATACTCAGCGGGCCTGCCAGAGGATTATATATCCACAAAAACAGAATGCTGGCAACTGCTAAAGACAATGTGGACGGCAAAAAAAGCGCCGACCTGTAAAAGGCTGTCCATTTATGTACCATATGCCCCAAGATGAAAGAATAGATATACGGCAAAATAAAGTTTAAGACCAGCATAATTACTACAAATAAAATCGTATTCAATAAAATCTTCAGCAGTTCAGCGCTGCCAAACAATTCGGTAAAATTTTCCAGACCGACAAAGCTCATTGTCGGACTTACCATATTCCATGAGAAAAAGCTCAGGTAAATATTCTGCACCAGCGGCCAGTAAAAAAATATCAGAAACAGCGCTCCAGCCGGCAGCAGATACCAAAAAGCTTCCTTGCTATTCTTACTCATACAAAACTCCTTTTAGCTTTATCAGATAAATAATGCCGCCTCAGCAGCGGCATTATCGTACATTATCCAGTTACAGCAATTTGTTGATTTTTTCTGCGGTCTGATGCAGAGCATCAGCAGCGCTCTGTTTACCGCTGAGGATGATGTCACGAGCATCAATCAACAATTGTTCAGCCTGCAGGCCGTTAGCGCCGGGGAAGCTTGCCCATTTTACAACTTTAGGCATCATAGCCAAAGCTGTTTGAATGTTTTTATTTTCGTCAACTATCTTTTTGAAGCCTTTGGGATCATCAGCAACACCTTTGCGAGGCGGCAGATAGCCGGTACCAGTACTCCATTTAGCCAGTGCTTCCGGAGATTCCAGATATTTGATAAATTCAACAGCAGCTTTTTCTTTTTCCTTGTCTTTGGAGAAGATCATCAGGAAGTTGCCGCCTGCCGGAACTTTCAGTTCTTTGCCGTCAAAAGTGGGGAACGGAGCAGCTTTTACCGGGAATTTAGCACTCTTTTCAAAGTTTGCACGTTTACCGATGGTAGTGCACACCATGCCCAATTTGCCGCTCAGATATGCCTGGAAGCCTTCTTCATTAGTAGCATGCAGGCCACTGCCGTCTTTTACCATATCGGCCAGCATCTGGTAAGCCTGAGCCGCTTCCGGAGTATCGAAAGCTGCAACTGTTTTACCGTCAACTTTTTTAAGCATAGCACCGCCGTTAGATTCAATCAAAGCCTGCTGAGTCCAGTTATCAGCATATTCCTGCATGAAGAAACCCATATTGCCGGTTTTTTCTTTGATAATCTTGGCATCACGAACAACTTCTGCCCAGGTCTTAGGCGGATTTTCCGGATCCAGACCGGCAGCTTTGAAAATTTCCGGATTGTAATACAGTACCGGTACGCTTACGGAGTACGGCAGGCCAATCTGTTTGCCGTCATCAGTCTGCGCCAGCTGCAAAACATTGGGCAGGAAATTATCCTGCATGAAATTAGGATCTCCAGCCTGTTTGAAGGCCTCATTTAAATCAGTATATTTAAAGTTTTCTGCTGCATAATTCAGATATGAATAACCCATCTGTACTACATCAGGATTTTTACCGGATGCCATGGCAGCCTGCAAATTCTGAGTCAGACCCTTATACATATCGGGATTATATTTTGCGACAACTTCAATATTCGGATGAGTTTTATTGAAGTCGGCCACCAGTTCCTTAACAGTCGCACCGCCAAAACTTTCAGCAGCAACATGCCAGTATTCGATTTGTACTTTTTTACCGTTATCAGCCTGTTTGTTGTCACTGCCGCATCCAGTAAGTGCCACAGCAGCCATTAAAGAAAGCATGGCGCCTGCTATGATTTTTTTCAGTTTCATTAATTAAGCCTCCATTTATTACTTTTTAGATTTGTAACTATTGTAACGACTTAATGTAAAATACAAAGCAAGCTTAAGTTAAATATATGTAAAAAAAGGCACTTCCCTAAGGAAGTGCCTTTTCCGGTTTCCGCACAATATAAAATTAAAAGTTCAAATTCTATATGTATTACAGACGAACAACGTTAGTAGCCTGTTCTCCGCGGTCGCCTTGAACAACATCGAATTCTACGGTCTGACCTTCTTCAAGGGTTCTGTAACCGTCAGCCTGGATTGCAGTGAAATGTACAAATACATCGCCGCCGTCTTCACGTTCGATAAAGCCATAACCTTTTTCTGCATTAAACCATTTTACTTTGCCAGTCATATTTCTGGGCCTCCTAAAAATAAAACTTGAACTG
>URXU01000023.1 GCA_900552005.1 uncultured Phascolarctobacterium sp.
ATTTTATTGGCAATAACCAGACGCTGAATTTGGTTGGTGCCTTCATAAATCTGCATGATTTTAGCATCACGCATCATTTTTTCTACAGGATATTCACGGGAATAACCGTAACCACCCATTACCTGTACGGCATCAGTGGTAACCTGCATAGCTACATCGGCAGCATAGCATTTTGCCATAGCTGCTTCTTTAGAAAATTCCATACCCTGATCACGCATCCAGCATGCTTTATGTACCATTAAACGGGCAGTTTCAACTTTCATCGCCATATCGGCAATCATTGCCTGTACCATTTGGAAGGAGGCAATCGGCTGACCGAATTGACGGCGTTCTTTAGAATATTTAACAGCACAGTCCAAAGCAGCCTGAGCAATACCAACGGAAACAGCGCCAACAAAAGGACGAGCGCTGTCCAAAGTATTCATAGCAATACGGAAGCCTTCACCTTCACGGCCTACACGATAGGACTCAGGAATAACAACATCTTGCAAAATAACTTCGCAGGTGTTGGAAGGACGAATGCCCATCTTATCTTCTTTTTTGCCGATAGTCAGACCCGGAGTATTTTTAGGAACAATAAAGGCAGTCAAGCCGCGAATACCACCGGTTTTACGGGTGTTGGCAAATACCAGGAAGATGTCGGCAATGCCGGCATTGGTAATAAAGATTTTGCTGCCGTTTAAAGTATAAGTGCCGTTTTCCTTATTTTTTTCTGCACGGGTAGAAACACCGCCTGCGTCACTGCCGGCGCCAGGTTCAGTAAGCGCAAAAGCAGCCAGGCCGCCGTTATTTACTACATCGCAGTACATGCGTTTTTGTTCATCATTACCTGCCAGAAGCACTGGGCAGGTTGCCAGAGAATTAGCTGCCAGAGAGGTTGCCACACCGGCGCAGCCTTTACCAAGTTCTTCATAGATAACAGCAACGGATACGCTGTCCAGACCGGGGCCGTCCAGCTCTTCCGGTACAATAACGTTCAAAAGACCCATTTCATCAGCTTTTTGAATCAGGCCTTCACGCATATGATTTTCTCTATCCATTTCAGCGGCATACGGGGCAATTTCTTTGGCTACAAATTCCCTTACCATCTCCTGTAATTCAAGTTGTTCTTCGTTTAATGCAAACTCCATTTTTTCCTCCTTAAAATTACGCGGCCATACCGCTGCTATTAACTGTTATCTGAGAATTACCATTTTTCAGGTATTTCTTCAAACCTGCCTACCACAAACATGGTAGCCAAAATCGTCGCCATCAAAGTATCTTCATCATCATACATTTCGGCTTCGATAACCATGGTAGTACGTCCATGATGCCGAATATTGCTTTTTACATAAATACGCCCGGCCTTATGCACATTACGTATAAAATTCATACTGAAGTTCAGCGTAGCCACAGCCGCACCGGCGCTGGCACCTGTTACTCCCAGTACAGAATCAGCCAAAGCGGTCAGAACTCCTCCATGACATATTCCACGATGGTTAAAATGTTTTAACGGATCAATATCAATGCTTACTACGGCGCTGCCGCAACGAATCTCATCAATAGAAACTCCGAAACCGGTCATAAAAGAATTATAACCATACATTTTACGGATATATGCCGGAACATCTTTAACCTGCTCCACCAAGTTATCCGCCCCGCTTTCATTAGCTTTTCCATGAAATCTCTAATATTTTAACATAATTCTTTTATTAACTCAACAGTTAACATTTAAAAAAAACTGCTGAATCTTTAAATTCAGATATTTCAGGCAGTCTTGATTCATGCTGAACTGACCGTTTTAGCATGGTTTTTTCTATCTATAAAATTATGTACTGCCAATAAAAAACTGACCCGGAAGACATACCCTTCCAGGCCAGTCAGTCATTTTTTATATGCTTAGTCTATGATATTTTGTTTGTAATCATGATACAGATTGCGCAATTCTTCCATAACGGCAGACATTTCTACTTTCAGAGAAGAAGCAGTATCATAATCGCCTTCAGCTACGGCCTTGCGGATGCGGGAGAACAGGCTGGGCTCATTAAAGGAGTCTTTGGCCAGTTTGGTGCGCAGTCCCTGAATTTTATGCCACATTGCCAAATCACAATCAGTACAGGTATCCTGATTATGCAGGCGTTTCATATCAACCACGGCTTTATAATTTTCCGGAATCAGACGGTTAAGCAGTTCGGTTTTCCAGCGGATTAATGCACCCTGCATGAAGGATTCGATATATTCTTCTTTCAGGATATTGCTTCTGGTCAATACCTGTACCTTTTCCGGATATTCTTTGAAGGCACGCAGATTTTCCCAAACGGTAGCAGGCGGTTTGCCAAAAAGGCTGTCGCGTTCTTCCGGGGTAAAATCTTCAAAAACATCTTTTTCGGTACGATATTCTCTGTCTTTTTCCAGATAGAAGCTTTCTTCGCCGGCTTTTTTGGAAATCTCTTTTTCCAGAGCCTTCAAATCTTTGCCGGATTCAACGCAGGCCTTAATGCCGTCCAGCATGGACAGGTAAAAAGCTGCCAAGGCAATATAGGTATTAGTATAAGGATTGGGAGAACGCATTTCTATGCGGGTTGCTTTATCATTATCCAAATCTCTGATCAGACCGGCTAAAATAGTTCTGTTGCGGGACGGGTTTTCCGGGCTCAGGCCTAAGGAAGTTACAATGCAGACCGGAGCTTCAAAGCCTGGTTTCAGACGGTTCAGAGAGTCGATAGTGCAGGAAATGAACGGATTAATTACTTCGTAATTTTTCAGCAGGCCCATGATGCTGCCGTAGCCGATAGCGGACAGAAAATCTTTGTGCATGTCAGTGGGCGAGAACAAATTAACAAACTTGCCGTTTTTCATTTTTGCGGCAATGCCTACGTGAACATGTTCGCCGCTGCCTGCTACACCGGGAACAGGTTTTGCCTGGAAGGAAACTTCCAAACCATTCATACGGAATACTTCTTTAACAATGATGCGTGCCAGCAGTTCGTTATCGGCAGT
>URXU01000024.1 GCA_900552005.1 uncultured Phascolarctobacterium sp.
GCTGACAATTTTGCATTAATTGCTGATCGTGCTGCAAAAGCTGCTGCAGTAGTTCTATGCCGCGAATTAGCTGACCGGCAAAATTATTAGCTTTCAGCTGCTGCAGTTCGGCCGACAGTTCCGGCATGAAGGAGGCATTGATATTTTCCATGTATTGCGCGATACTGCGGTTCAGTTCTTCATAAGCTGTATTTTTGCTGCTCAATTTGTTTTTCAGCTGCTGCTGCAGCTGCTGATAAATATCAGTATGAAAAATTTGCCGGAAGATTTCACTGCGTTCAGCAGTACCGGCCAGAAGAATTTTTTGAAAATCGCCTTGAGCAATGAGAGCAATTTGGGTGAATTGTTTATAGTCAAGACCAAGCAGTTCGATAACAGCTTTTGTTACATCTTTAAAGCGTGTTACAGGCGGTCTTTGGTCAGGATAAACCAGTTCAGCTTCTGCTTTTTGTGTAGTAAGCCCGCTGCCGCGTCCTTTAGGCCGTAAGTATTCCGGATTGCGGGTGATTTTATATTCCTGACCGCGGTACTCAAAAGTAAATTCGACAAAGGTAGGCGTAGCTGAGGCAGCATACTGACTGCGAAGCATGCCTGTTTCACGGACATTGCCGCTGGCTTCGCCGTACAAGGCAAAGGTGATGGCGTCAAAAATCGTGGTTTTGCCGGCACCCGTATCGCCAGTAATCAGATACAGACCTTGCCGGCCAAGCTTGGTGAAATCTATTTCCGTCTGTTCGGCGTAGGGGCCGAAAGCGCTGATAATAAGTTTTTTTGGTTTCATGATATTAGTAGCTGCTTTCTGTAAAAATAAAATCAGGCATTTTTAAGTGATTCCAAAAGCTCACTGACCAGTGCCTGCTGCTTTTGATTCATAGGCATATTGTTCTGCAGTTCGTAAAATTCCTGGAAAAGTTCCAGCTCTGATTTCTGCTGAGGCTGCTCCGTGCCCAGAACACTATGACTGCTGCGGGTCCGCAGATTGTCATATTCCAGCTGCAGCAGATTAGGATAAATAATACGCAGTTTTTTAACTGCGTCCAGCACATCGTTTTCGTCAGTTAAGGTAATATGGAAATAATCGTTGCGATTGATTTTCTGGTAGAAATTTAAGCTGGTAAGCTCCAGATAGGAGCCACGTAATTTTTGCAGGTTGTGCAGGGGCAGCAGCGGCAGGCTGCGTATTTGCAGCTGGCCTTTGGGTCCCAGTTCGGCGATGGTCAGAGATTTTTGCTGCTGGACCTCGGAAAAGGAGTATTTCAGCGGGGTGCCGCAGTAACGGATGCGGTCACCGATATTTTGCGGGCTGTGGATATGTCCCAAGGCCGTATAGTCAAAAGCCGCAAACAGGGCGGCATCCACATTGTCCAGACCGCCGACAAAGATTTCTTCGGATTCGCTGCGGGATGCTCCGGTAACAAATTGGTGAGCTACAAGTACATGGCGCTGGGCAGAATCCAGTTGCATATTTTCCAGAACCAGCTTCAATGCTTCGTTGAAATTATTAATCTGTGCATCAGGAAAGATGCGCCTGACAGTTGAGGGCTTAATAAAAGGCAGCAGGTGGATGTTTACCGTTCCATAATCATCCGTCAGCTTGTGGCAGGGAATAATCCCCTCATAGCTTCCGGAAAAGTGCAGATTACTGCCGGCCAGCAGCCGTGCTCCGTAGGAAAGCCTTTCGGGAGAATCATGATTGCCGCTGATGATAAATACAGGACGCTGCAGTGCGGCAAGGCCGGTAAGAAAATCATCCAGCAGCTGCAGGGCTTCTACGGACGGAATGGCCTTGTCGTAAATGTCGCCTGCCAGAAGGACTGCATCCGGCTGCTCCTGCTTCAGAAGCTCCAGAATCTGCCTGAGAATATATTGCTGATCTTCCAACAGAGAAAATTCATTAAGTTTTTTACCGATATGCAGATCGGATAAATGCGCTAATTTCATTTTAACCTCCCGCAGTCTTTTGCTTTATTATAACACGGGCACAGCTGCAAAAAACAAAGGACAGGAATTATTCCTGTCCTTTGTGAGCATGTTTGCTTGCTATGTATTTTTTAGCGTATTCAGGCCGAGGATTATGAGGCCCGGAGGGCTTTAAAGTAAAACCGCGGCCAAAAACATCATTGACATCATGAATAATCATGAAGGCATTGGGGTCAATTTCCCGGCATAGTGATTTTATTTTGGCAGTTTGCGTAAGCTTGGCCACAACAAAAAGTATTTCTCTGTTTTGATGGGTGAAGGCGCCTTCGCCGTGAAGATAAGTAACTCCGCGTCCTACTACCTTGATGATTTCTTCAGCAATATCATCAGCTTTATCACTGATGATAATAATATTCTTCTTAAAGTCAAAACCGACGATGAAGGTATTGCAGGTTTTAGTCATAACGAAGAAGGTCAGCAGAGTATACAGTACCGGTTCAATGCCGAAAAAGAAAGTACTGATGGTCAGCAGCAAAATGTTAAACATAAAATTGGTATTGCTGACGGTAATGGAATAATTTTTCTGGATAATAGCGCCGATAATATCGGTACCGCCGCTGCTGCCGCCGGAACGGTACATACAGGCGGCGCCAATGCCGTAAAGCACACCGCCGGCTATGCAGGCCAGCATGGTGTCATGTACAGGTTTGTAGTAGGAAAGGAAATGAAAAAAATCCAGAGAGAATGCGAAAAACAGCATGCCGAATAAAGCGTTCAGCGTATATTCGCGGTCCATATATTTATAGGCAATAAAAAACAGCGGAATATTGCAGATAATGCTGGTCAAACCCATGGGCATGCCGGAAATATAATATGACAGTACGGCTACGCCGCCTATGCCGCCGCTGAGCAGCTTATTCGGCATATAAAATGTATTGAGGGCAATACCCATAATAGAGCAGCCCAGCGCAGTCATCACATAACGATGGATAATCATTTTTGTGTATTTGTTCATAATAGGTTAGAGGTTCCTTTG